>NZ_JBBWFK010000017.1:0-72080 GCF_052353105.1 Vibrio sp. YIC-376 | reverse complement strand
CTGTCTCTTGATCACAAGTCCTGTTCAAGAGACAGAGCGAGTTCGTAGCCTTCAAGGATGGCTTGTAGTTTTAGCCATCCTTCCCAGAGCGTTTTAACTGACGCTCTTCCATTTCTTTTACTGTCTTTCCAACCGCCAAGTCGTGCGAGATGTTCATAAGCCCATTTTGCAGTTGGTATTTCCTCTGGAAGTCGCGTCTTTATTCTTTTCACCCAAAGTAACTTCCAGGCTCTTGGGGACAAGATTTTTTCACAACTAATATCTTCAACTTGCTCATTGGCAAATTTCAACTGGAAGATCCTTACGGCTAAAAAAGCATAAATGGTCGCTAATCTATCTAAGTTATCTTTACTCTGTACTCGAAGCTCTTCAACTCCGGTCCCTTCACTTTTCCAGACCTTGTGATATTCCTCAATGAGCCAACGCTTCTCGTAGTAGGAGATGATTTTTAACGCCTCTTCCGCACTGTTTACGGGTTCATTCGTCAGAATGTGCCAGTTCAGTTTCTTGTCTTCATCTCCGGCCTCAGAGCAACCCACATAATTCAGGGAAATAGATTCACCTGTTTTATTCGAGGGGGGCGTCAATGTCACCGCCGCATATTTCACATCCAGTATGACTTCACGAGATTTACGACCACCTCTTTGAGCTATCTGGATTTGTCGTTGTTTAACACTTTTAAGTTCAGAGGCAAATTGATAAAGCTTATCTGGCCCTTCTTCTATGTGGCGACTCATCATTGACCGCACAACAAAACGTTGCTGGTTTGCCATTTTATAAATGAGATAGTCGTAGATGTCAGCTTCACGATCGCAAACCGATATCACGTTGGTCATGGCATCTCCTAAACGAGCTGCCATATTACGAGAAGCTCTTTCCCACTTATAACCTTCTTTTTCTTCATAAGGTCGCTTGAGGTGCTGGGAACGGATACCGCGAGTCTTGATGTCTCTCGTCCATCTCTGTTGTTCAATCAGACCAACAACGTCAAGAGTTTCAGGAGCAAACAACAAAATACTATGAGCAAGCAGACCACGATAACGGTTACCTTGGTTCACATGCCCTAAATCAGCTCGAATAGAGCGATGCTTGTAGCTTAAGGTGGTTGTATCTTCTATAGCGAGAAGGAGGGGGTAATGGTGAACTTGATTAGCTGTTGCATTAAAACCGGCTTCGGCAATATCGCCTGACGAAACATTATCGTTGCGAATAAATCGATAAGCTCCTTCCATGCTTGCTGGTGAGGGGGATGATTTTACTACCGATTTACCTGGATGTTGCGCTAAGTCTGAAGCCATTTTTACGAGTCTAGCCGTTCTTCTTGGGTCTCCCAGTTTAGCATGCCCAAATTGTTCTTCAGCCCAATCATTATTGCTTTTTATCATCTCAGGAATCCTCAACTAAGTCCGTTAAAGATCTGATCGTGAAGTAAGAATTTAGTTCAAAAAAATCCCTCACATCATGTGAGGGACTTCTGTATAAAAGACAGGCGACTCGCTGGCTTTCGTATAATTTGCTAGAACAACGAATTATTCTGCTTGTTCAGTCGTTTCGTATTTGAACTCAGGAACAACCACTTCTACACGACGGTTCATTTCACGACCTTGACGTGTTTCGTTGCTAGCCACAGGATTTGCTTCACCCATGCCTTTAACAGTCATACGATCTGCAGCAACACCTTGAGCTTGGAACTCCTCAGCAACCGCTTTCGCACGTTTTTCTGTTAGCTGCTGGTTGTAGTCAGCTGAACCCGTTGTGTCACTGTAACCCGTGATCTCTACTTGAGCTTGTGGGTAAGTGTTCATTACATTTATTGTCTCAGATAGTGGTGAAGCATCTTTCACTTCTGCACTTTCCAGACCGAATTGTACTGTTGTAGTTTGAGCTGGGTATACATGCTCAATAATATTTGTTGCTGGGCGTGTTTCTACTACTTCTTCTTGAGCCGCTGGCTCTGAACCGAACTTGTAGTTAACACCAATACCAAAGTAGTCTGCATCCATATCTTCGATGATGTCATCAGACATGTCTTGGTAACGTTGGTACTCAGCACGTAGGCTCAAGTTGTAGTTGACTTGGTACTCTGCACCTAGAGAGCCAGTTGGAACGAAATCTTTCTCGTCACCAGCCATCATGTATGCTGCACCTACTTTCGCAAACAGATTCCAAGAATCAGTCAGTGGAAGGTTGAATTTAGGAGCTAGAGTCAACGCCCAAAGATCGCCATCAACGGTGTTTTTGCCTGCTTTATCGAAGGTAGCAGTGAAATCACCTAAGTAATCCACGCCGTATTCAGCTGCAATGTATTTGTTGAAGCTGTAGCCAAGGTGCATTGATGCAGCAAAGCTATCATCGTCACAAGGACTGTCTAGATGACATGCATCGTTTAGAGAGTTGTAACCTAGCTTACCGCCGATGTAAGTATCAGCAACTGCTACGTTAGAGATCACACCACCAGCAAGTACAGCAACCACTGCAAAAGCGATTTTCTTCATTATTTTTTCCTATTTGTTGTATACCAAGCCACACACCTAACGCAAAAAAGCGCGTTAACAACATGAAGCTGCAACTTTATCTTTATTATTTGAGACAACTCAGCTAAGTAACACCGAAAGGAAGTAAACGTGGTGTTCAACAACAATGTCAAATGCACATCATCATTAGTATTCAAGCTCGGGCTCTGAATACACGCATGAGGAAAACTAATGCATCTACATTGATATAGCCATAATCAACTCAGTGCGGAGAATACCATATCTTTTCTGTTAATGTGTGACAAAATTCACATTATTTTCAAATTTTCTCACAACTAAGAATGTATTTTTAAGATGTTGATTGAAAAGAACAATTTATAGATTGACAGGCTTTAAGCAATAAAAAAGCAGCCCATCAATGATGAACTGCTTATAAAACTTGCTTAATAGTGTGGAACTAAAACAATTAAATATTGTCCACAACGGCTAATGTTGCAGCCAACATATCTTGACCGAAAAGCACACTACGTTCAGGAGACCATCCATACAACGGATCTGGATGATTATTATTATCTTTGAATGGCATTTCGACGGTGTAAGACAAACACTTAAATTGTTCCGCAACCCAGTTAGAGCCAACCTTTAAGTTTGCTTTTCCCGGCTCGTCTTTGTCGTATCCCATGGTATCTTGGAACTCTGGCGTAATGGTTAGTAACGCTTGCTTAAAAGCAATTTCTAGCGCTGCCAACTCTTCGTCATAAGATGGGATCCCTTCTGAACCAGCGACGAAATTGTATGGAATTGCTTCGTCGCCATGAACATCCAAGAACATATCTACACCGGTTTCCAGCATACGTTGACGCACCAGGTAAACTTCCGGGCTTTTTTCCATTGAAGGAGTTTGCCACTCACGGTTCAAGTTCACACCCACTGCATTGGTGCGCAAATGGCCACGAATACCGCCGTCAGGGTTCATGTTAGGAACAACGTATAGAACAGCCTTTTCTAAAAGCGCACGTGCTGTCGTATCGTTTTCATCCAACAAGCGCTGAATCATGCCCTCCATGAACCACTCAGCCATGGTCTCACCTGGGTGTTGACGCGCAATCATCCAGATTTTCTTTTTACCCTCTTCTGGCTCACCAAAAGTCAGCAGGCTCATGTCATTCCCATCCAACGTATGACCCAGTGTTTCTAGCTGACAATGATGCGCACTTTGTGCCATGTGTAGTAGGTCAAGATGACGGTCATACGTATATGGCGCAAAGTAAGCGAAGTAGATAGAGCTACGCTCTGGAATAACAGTGAACGTTAATGTATCACCGTCAAATTCAGCAGGTATACGGAACCACTCCTCACGATCATACGACGCGACCACATCATAACCTTGCCAACCCTCTGGGTAAGCTGATTTGGCCAAATCTAACAGCTTAATGGTGTGTGACTGGTCAGCCTCGGTCTCTAAACGAAAATGGAACCATTGATAGAATTCCGACATGTTGTCGTTAGGAATTTTTAGTTGGATATCGTCTTTATCATCCGCTTTAACTACGTGGATGCTGCCGCTGTCGAAGTTGCTGAATATTTTCATAAATTACTCACCTTTTGAATCTGAGCTTGAAAGAAAGAGGCTAACACAAGGCTAAAGTGTCCCCTATTACTTTCACTTCAAACTTTATTGTTTATGGCTGAAGCCATCAGTTTAGGCGAGCTTATCGGCTTTGCCTGCTGGCGCGGCGCGATTTGTTAGCCATTTATCCCATACGAGTTTATGGCAACACCCTTGCCAGAATCACCATATCCATAAAAGAGTTTTGCTTGATTATCCAACTGACCAAAATATGGAAATCCGGTTGTGGAGCGATCAGATCCACCGATCCAAGAATGATCAAACTCACTCCCCCTTTAAAAGCGGGAAGAGTTTGTTGAAATACGTTCGTAAAAGGCTTTGGCAATGAGTAAAAAGAACGTTAGTGACTAAGCTCTGCCACCGACTCAATGCTGATGGCATCGTGTCGCCAGTATTCAATATCACAGCTAATTAACTCGCCTTGTTGGTTATAGTTCACACGCTCAACAACCATAGCTGGTGCTCCCGATGTCGCACGTAATGCTTGCGCTACTTCACCAAGAAGTGTGCTGGTTGAAATTCGGTAATGCGTTTTATGATACTCCACACCGAAGTGCTCACGATAAATATCCGTTAGCGAATTGGTGAGTTCGAAACTCAATAAATTGGGGAATATCTCCGGACGAATATAGTTCGTCACATACACTACAGGTCTGTCTTCCAGGTAACGTACGCGGTCTACTCGATAGACATCTGAAAACGGCTGGAGTTGTAACAAGCGCGCAGACTGCTTGTTCGCCATTGTGCCTTTTGCCGCAATCAGTTCAGTTTTCGGCACGCGATTCTGCGCTTTTGCCATGTTTAGAAAGTTTAGCGTTTGTGTTGGATCGTATCGCAGCGGTTCAGGAGAAATAAACCAACCTCTACGGTCTTCACGATAAATTCGCCCTTCCGCCTCCAATAATGACAACGCTTCGCGTAACGTAACTCGTGTTGTGTCGAACGACTCTGCCAACTTGCGTTCCGCAGGCAGTTTTTGACGAGGCGAAAGCATACCCGCCTCAATCTGTTCAACAATAGAATCTTTAATTTTTACGTACTGCACGAGGTGTCCTTATCTTTTACGCCAAGCCTGTGTGCGATTTTCTAACAATTTACCCAACGTCATCTGAACGATCTTGGCAATTGCGGCTGACATCATGAACATAACCTCGCAGCAGCGCTCGTTTGACCAGCGTTATCCAATTTTCAAAATTAATACCGAAGCAGGAATGGTATCACTTGAGTATAGGAATACTACCGCACAAGTGGTGGTCAATGCATTAACAAACAGGTCAGTCGCAATGTCCAAAATTGCGGGCATACACATAGGTAACGTTAATTTAAAGAATCACTTGTACTGAGGGAAATTACCGACACAGCTCACGGAAAGCACGTACGAAACTTATCAAGGGCTCACCACAATACCTCATCGATACGATTGCAGACCTTCCTGAGGTGATTGCAGACATTGAACGTCGTTTGGAGGCTGCAGAACGTCCGTAACACTCGCCAAAGACACAAAATAAACGCCCCTCCTTTGAGAGGGGCATTTTCTTATTGAGACAACAACGTTCTCGTTGGTTCTTGCTCGGTGTATTCAACCGCATCGCTGGTAGAGAGCTTGTCGACATCTTCTGGCGAGCCGATCACCACCAGTACTTGTTGTTTCACTAAAGCATCTACCACTTCAAGTTTACTTTGACGAAGAAGCGCTCTTACTTCACTCTCTTTCCCTTTGTGATATTTTACAAAGTAGCGCACTGGTTGTTGCTCAACTTGTTCAGGACGTGTATCCACCATCGGAAACCCTTGATTATCAGCCAAGGTGACTGAGCTAAAACCGATTACAAATAAAGCGGTCATACCTAATCCAGACATAGACAGCAAGATCAACTTCTTCATTGTCACTCCTTATTGAAATGTCAGAGTCCAGCTGTTGATAGTACCAGTGTCACGGTTGGCATTATCGACGGCTTTTAGTTCCCAAGTACCATTAGAGTCAAAACCAGAAAAATCCGCATCAAAGCTGGTCTTGATATCGTTCGCACTGCCACCTTCGTTGTTGTGAAGCACAACCTGATGGCCTGATGGTGATGTCAACTTCACGTACAAATCACCTACATAAGTATGGCTGATATCTAGATCTATATTGACCGTCCCGGAATCACCAGAGCGCTCAACTTCTAGAGCACTAACCACACCTGCTGAGTCATTATCCGGAATAGCTACCGAGTTTGAATTAGTATAGCTAGACTGCGTCGTTCCACCACTGGATGAATCGATCGAACCATCGTGTGTTGCAACTAACGATGCGCCAGAGTATGCGTTATAGCCGAAAACCAATACTTCATACGTACCTGCTTGAGACACAGTTAGCGAACAGCTTTCGCCGTTACCACTTTTCCACGATCGACAATCATAATTACTGGTTGTTGGTGTACCGTTAAAGCGTACGTAAAGATCTGCATCACCCGTACCACCACTTAGATCAAAAGTTGCCTGCGTCGCATCTCCCGGGACATCAAACACAAATACTGAGCTCGATTTGCTGCCACCAGACAATGGGCCTTTCGCCACACCGTTTTCTAGAACATTGTCACCAGCACCGCCGCCATCAGAACCGTCACAACCTGCATCCAGGAACTGCTTCGCCGCTTCTGCATTGACTAAGCCGTGACCAGTGCGATTGTCTCGACCTGCCACATCAATGTCTGTCGCGGTTTGAACGAGAGCATTACGTACTTGCGCCGCAGTACACGTTGGGTGGTAACTCCACACTAAACCAGCCACGCCTGTTACGTGTGGTGTCGCCATCGATGTACCATTGTAGTACTCGTAATCTTCACCTGTCGTTGTTGATACGGTGACCTCCTGACCTACATAACCAAGCAGCTCTTGACCAAATGCTCGATCAACGGTCACTGATACCATGCGATACGCATTGTTTTGGTCAACTAAGAACGGATTTTGCAAGCCTGGTAAGTCGGTATTGCTGTACACAATTGCTGCACTAGCGCCGGCGTTGTAACAAGCTTGAACAGCATCCACTTCTGGATAGCTTCCTGAAGATTGGTTACCAATACGCTCAGTCAAACAAATTTTGCCAGACATGTCGCCACAGCTGAAATTACCGCCAGAAACATCACAGCTCTCTAAGGTAGCCGTTACAGAGCCTGCAATTGGGTCTGGTACATAAGACGTGCCGTTATTGATCAAACGATTGTGAGGTACGATACCGCGGTCAAACTGACTGACACCATTAAGTGTGATATCCGAAAGTTTACCCTCACCGACTGTGACGGTAGAAAGGATAGCAACACCCGGTGCTGCGACTTCAACCTGATCCGTCGCTTGTGAAAACGCCGCATGGTCATTTTGATTATCAACGGCCGCAATCGACATTACCGAGTCGTAAGATGCCGGGTAGCTGTGTGCCGTATTACCATCATTGCCCGCTGCTGCAATTAGCAGAACACCTTGATCATATATATCTTGCAGTGCATTTTGCTCTGTTCGGCTAGATTGGCTGCCACCGAGACTCATATTCACCACGTTTGCGCCGTTATCCGCGCACGTTTGAATCGCTTTCACTAAACCGGAAGAGTAACCCCAGCCCGCTTCATTAAACACTTTCACAATGTGTAGATTGACGTTTTGGTTTGGCATTACCCCCTTCACACCCTCGGTATTAGCAATCGCCGCAATCGTACCCGCAACATGAGTACCGTGAGCATTGTTATTACCCGGGTCGCTCCATGAACCCGTGCCGCTGTCGTTTGTGCCCGCTACACGGTTACCGCTAAGATCGTTATGTGAAAGGTCGTATCCAGAGTCAATGATACACACGGTGCGGTTGCCAGCGTTCGAGTCATCCAACTGCTGAGCATTCACTGCGTTGTAGCCCCATGGGGTCGTTTCACTTAGCAAGTAACGTGGAGGATCGACTTCCACATATTCCACATCACTGCGGTTGCGAAGAAGCGCCAGATCATCGCCATCGATTTCTACACTGTAGATAGCACGGTTTCCCAGTTTTTCTACTTTGCGTGCTTTAACCTGCTCTAAAACAGACTCTTGCGCTATCCGCGGCCCCCACAATGAATTGCCTTGCATGGAAGAACCACCCGTCTCATCCTCAGTGAACTTGACGATATATTTCTTTGGTAACTTGGATTCATCAAATCCCATCGGTGGCGCCGCGAGCGCCGACATAGAAGTCGTTAACGCAACGGCCAAGGCAGACAATGAAAATAAGCCCTGTTTTTTAGTTGTTGTGTAATGCATTTGCTCTATTCCTTATATGAGCTGATTTTTTATTCACTATATCCTCATGAAAAATCACCAACTCGGTGTTCACATGAGAGACTCAGCTATAGCCCATCACCTGAAAATGCCAAATAATTCGTTTCATGAATGTAATTTTTTGTACAAAAGATCATTCAATAAACATTTTCAGTTAGCATTAAAACCATAAACAAATACTTATAAAGCAAAGATTTATATAAACAAAAAGTGAATGTTAAATTAATGTTGCTGAGTAATTATTCTATATTTTAATCACATTTATCATTTTCATACTGAATGATTTTTTTGACCATGGTACCAAAAGGAAAATATTGAATATTTAGATGTTGACTGCATAGAGTTTTTACTCAAGGTTATATGTTGTAGTGAGAGAAATTCTCATTTGATTACTTTTATAACCAGGTATTTTGCAAAGTGCTTGGAACAATAACCAATACTAGAAGAGTGAAAGATGAAAAGAACAATCACACTGTTAACCGCGTTGCTGCCGCTTGCTTCTGCAGTTGCAGAAGAGCCAGCGTTATCACCAGAAATGGTTTCAGCGTCCGAAGTGGTCAGCGTGCAAGAAAACCAAACCTACACCTACGTCCGCTGTTGGTATCGCACCAGCTATTCTAAAGATGATGTCGCAACTGATTGGGAATGGGCAAGAAATGAAGATGGCAGTTATTTTACCATCGATGGCTACTGGTGGAGTGCGGTTTCATTTAAAAACATGTTTTATACCAACACGGCTCAAAATGTTATCCGTCAACGATGTGAATCTACGCTGGATTTAGCTAACGAAAACGCAGATATCACGTTCTTTGCCGCTGATAATCGCTTCTCGTACAACCATACCATCTGGAGTAACGACGCAGCGATGCAGCCGGATCAAATTAATAAGGTGGTTGCTCTGGGGGATAGCTTATCTGACACGGGTAACATCTTTAATGCTTCACAATGGCGTTTTCCTAACCCCAACAGCTGGTTTCTAGGCCACTTTTCAAATGGCTTTGTATGGACTGAATATATCGCCAAAGCAAAAAAACTACCCCTTTACAACTGGGCCGTCGGTGGAGCTGCGGGTGAAAATCAGTACATCGCACTAACCGGTGTTGGCGAGCAAGTATCTTCTTATTTAACTTATGCAAAACTGGCCAAAAACTACAACCCTGCCAATACCTTATTCACCCTCGAGTTTGGGTTGAATGATTTCATGAACTACGAACGCAGCGTACCAGAAGTAAAGTCGGACTACGCAGAAGCATTGATTCGTCTGACGGATGCAGGGGCGAAAAACTTTTTATTAATGACGCTGCCGGATGCCACTAAAGCGCCACAGTTCAAATACTCTACGCAGGAAGAAATCGAAAATATTCGCGCAAAAGTGTTAGAGATGAACGAGTTCATCAAAGAGCAGGAGAGAGTTTACACAGCTCAGGGCTACAACATCACACTGTTTGATACACATGCGCTGTTTGAGGCTCTCACTTCAGCGCCAGAAGACCATGGTTTTGTTAATGCAACGGAGTCTTGTTTGGACATCAACCGTTCCTCTTCGATGGATTACCTCTACTCACATGCTTTACGCTCCGAGTGTGCGCGTTCTGGTTCTGAGAAGTTCGTCTTCTGGGACGTCACTCACCCAACAACCGCAACACATCGCTATGTGGCTGAGAAAATGCTAGAGAGTAGCAACAACTTAGAGCAACACCATTTCTAAGCTTTGATCAAAATGGCCACGCTAAAACGTGGCCATTTTATGTTTCTACTTTTACGCGGTGATTTACAACGGCGCTATGTCCGTACCACCTAACGATTGATATAGAGTTACCTGAGTGATGAATTGATTGTATCGATTCTCAAGCAAAGACGCTTCTGCGTTTCTTGTATTTTCCTGAGCATCTAAGTAATCCATTATCGATGTTGAACCATACTGGTATCGCGCGGCATAAATCTTCTCAGCAGCACTTGCTGCGTCATATTGTTCTTGCAAACGATCAGACTGGTACATCAGCTTTTCGCGTGCTGACAATGCGTTTTCAACATCCTGGAATGCGGTGTACAACACTTGGCGGTAGTTAACGATCGCCGTTTTGTACTCGACATCCGCAATAGCCTTGTTGTTCTCCATTTCGTTCCACTGCAAAAATGGCAGCGTGATATCTGCGCCTAACGTGCCAACAGGGTTAGATAGCAAATCTTTTAATGCCTCAGAAGAACCACCTAAAGCTCCCGTAAGAGTCAGCTCAGGCAAGTAATCTAAATCAGCGGCATCTTTGTTGGCCAGTGCAGATTTCACGTCGTAAATCGCTGCTTTTACATCAGGACGACGAATCAGCAGATCGGCAGGCACACCAACACTTAACGATGGAATGCTTCCCTCCGGTAACATGCGAATGTTGTCACTCATATTCTTAGGTGGCTGATTGAACAGGATTGCAAACGCATTGTTGGCTTCTAATAAACTCTGTTCGAATTCACTTTGCTGCGCTTGTAGGCTTGCCAGTGAACTCGTCGCTTCCAACACATCAAGCTGATCAACCGCACCCAGTTGATACTGCTTTTGAATAAGATTCAGGGTTTGCTGTGCATCATCAATGTTGTTTTGGCCAAGTTGCAATCGCTGCTTCAGATAACCTATTTGCCAGTATAGTGAAGCGGTTGTTGCCACCAAACTTTGAGCTGTAGCTTCTCGGTCTTCTTTACTCGCCATTGCCGCCCATTTTGCTTCATCGATATCAGCAGAAACCTTACCCCACAAATCCAACTCGTAACCGACGGATAAGTTTGTGCTGTAGCTGTCACCCGATTCGCCACTGTCTAGCCACTTCTCAACCTGAGCAGAAGTCGATGAGCTGAACGTTGGAAACAAATTATCTTTCGCTAATCCTAACTGCAAACGTGCCTTTTTAAGTGTCAGCGTTGCGACTTCCAGATCGTTATTTTCCTGAAGTACCTTATTGATGTAACTGTTCAGGCTTGGGTCATTAAACGCCATCCACCACGGGTCAATACTGACATCACCAGCAACATGTACCTGCTGCCAGTTAGTCGGCACCTGAACCTCAGGAGCCTGATAATCAGTTCGCATCATGGATCCACAGCCAGAGAGCAAGGCTACACCTAATGCTACGGCAAGAAAGCGAGTTTTAAATTTCGTTGTCTTTGTCATGTTAGTCTCTCGCTAATGCTTCAATTGGATCAAGTTTTGCTGCGTTACGTGCTGGTAAGAAGCCAAACGCAATACCAATCAGTGTCGAACATATGAAAGCAGAGATGATCGAGTTCATTGAGTAGATCATTTGGAAGCTGCTACCTGACGAGCTAAAAGCAAATCCAATCAAAAATGCTAAACCAATCCCCGTGACGCCACCGCACAAACAAACCAATACAGCTTCAATCAAGAATTGTCGGAGAATGTCAGCCTGCCTAGCACCAACAGCCATCCGCACACCAATCTCTTTGGTTCGCTCGGTTACCGAGACCAGCATAATATTCATCACACCGATACCACCAACGATTAGAGAGATGACTGCAATCGCAGAGATGAGTAATGTCATGGTTGCCGTCGTCTTCTCGATATTCTGACGAATCGTATCCGTGTTAATGGTAAAGAAATCTTCTGTCCCATGACGCATTTTTAGTAGGCTGATAATACTTTGCTCGGCGGCGCTGCTAGAGGCATTTTCGTCAATTCTGACGGTAATACCATTGAGATACCGTTGCCCCATCATGCGACCAGACATGGTGGTGTACGGCACCCAGATTTTCAGTGCTTCACTGTTACCAAATGCATCGTCTTTCTCTTGAGTAACGCCAACAATTCGAACGGGTAATGAGCCCAGGAATATCACTTCACCAATCGGGCTTCGATCAGCGAATATCTCTTTTCTGGTGTTGTCATCAATCACGGCCTCTTGCGCAAGTGAACTGACGCTGTCTTCATCCCAAAACTGCCCCTGTGCGATCTCATAGCCACGAACACGGAAATAGTCTTCACCCACACCTTCAATGGTTGCCGACGCATCCTGATTGGCGTAACGGACCGTTAAACTATTCGATATTGTAGGCGTCACGCTATCAACGAATGGCAGACTCTTTAGAGATTCGGCATCATCCGCGGTCAGAGTCCGAATTCTTCCTGAGCGTCTGTCACCAAAACCGGTACCGGGTCTGATATCAATAGTGTTAGTACCCATGGAGGCAATATTCGACAAAATCTGTTGCTGAGTACCGTTACCGAGAGCGACCACCGATACGACGGATGCAATTCCAATGATGATCCCTAGCATGGTCAAAAACGTGCGCATTCGATGGCTGGACATCGCTAGCAACGCCATTTTTAATGCATCAACGAAACTATCCCACTTCCACCATTTACTGGCATCCTGCTGCGATTGTTTCTTCACTTCTGCCTGAACATTTTTGGCTTCACTGACGTTTTGTTTATCGGAGATGATCTCCCCATCTTTGATTTCGATAATTCGGTCAGCAAAATTCGCCACATTCATATCATGAGTGACGAGAATGATAGTGTGCCCAAGCTGGTGTAGCTCTTTGAGCAGAGCCATCATCTCTTCGCCACTGTGGCTGTCCAGTGCGCCAGTAGGTTCATCCGCCAGAATGACCTCTCCGCCATTCATTAGCGCACGCGCAACACTCACACGCTGCTGTTGACCTCCACTTAATTGGCTTGGCTTGTGAGTCAGGCGCTCTTCCAGACCCAATCGTGTTAGTAATGCTTTAGCGCGCTCTTCACGTTGACGATGAGAAATACCAACGTACACAGCAGGAACTTCAACGTTACCCACAGCCGTTAGATCACTCAGCAAATGGTATCGTTGAAAGATAAAACCAAAGTATTCACGTCTTAGCTGTGCCAGTTCGTCAGACTCCAGCGTAGAAACGTCTTGACCGTTAATGAAATAGCGGCCGCTTGTGGGTTGATCCAGACAACCCAGTACGTTCATGAGTGTTGACTTACCAGAACCAGAGGCACCAACGATCGCCACCATCTCGCCGCGCTTAATCTCTAAATTGATGTGATTAAGTACGGTAAGTGACTCATCACCGGACACAAAACTTCGGGTTAAGTCCTCTACTTTTAATAGAACTTGGCTCATCTTATAACCCCATTGGAGGTCCAGGACGTCTGCTACTTGACGAACCACCTGCCATTGCTGTGCCCAATACCACTTGATCGCCTTCTTGCAGTCCAGAAAGAATTTCAACATTTACTTTATTGTTGATACCGACTTCAACTGGCTTTTGAACAACTTGACCGTTTTCCAAAACCGGAACCGTATAAGCGTTTTTGCCACCCGCCTTTTGCAGTACTTGTGCCGGGATAATGAGTGTATCTTGAGATTCTTCCAGAACAATGGAGACCTGAGCCGTCATACCAATACGTAAAGTGCCTTTAGGGTTATCAACGTCAAAAACGGCGTTGTAGTAAATGGCATCACTATCAGAGATCGTTAAATCACTGTCATCACCATCCATGATCGTTGGACCAGGCTCGATGGCACGTAGTGTACCCTCATACTGCTGATTAGGCTGACCAAGGATCGTGAAAACGGCAGTTTGACCGGGATGAACGAAAATAACATCCGCTTCAGAGATTTCGGCTTTTACCGTCATTGTATCCAGCTTAGCAAGTTCGATGATGGTTGGCGTGGTCTGGTTAGCGTTGACGGTTTGTCCTTCTTCGACAGACGTGTAAACCACGGTGCCATCCATCGGAGCGTTGATCGTCGTGTAGCCAAGGTCGACTTTGGCACTATCAACACTGATCTTAGCTTTTTCGATTTCAGCGTCGAGCTGGGCTAATTCTGCTTTGTAAATTGCCAATGACGCTTCGGCACTTTCGTAGTCAGCTCTTGAACTGGCTTTCGCGGCTAACATGCCTTTCTGACGAACATATTCGTAGTTTGCCTGCTTGATTTCGGCCTGTTTCGCTTTGTATTGAGCGTTGAGGCTATTCAATGAGGCTTGAGCCTCTTTGAGGCTATTTTGTTGGGTCAGGCTATCGATTTGGACGATAAGATCGCCTTGTTTTATCTCGTCACCGAGACTGACTGCCAGACTTTGTATTTGACCAGACACCTGAGCACCGACATTGACCAGCTTAGATGCCTGCAACATACCGTTAGCCAAAACAGCTTTTTCAATGTTTCCTTTACGTACTGTTTCCGTGGCATATGAGGAAAGCTCTTCTGGAGGCTGTAAAAAGTACGCGCCAGCCGCACCAGCGAGAAGAAGGCCACACAATGCAAGCCATTTTTTCTTGAGTTTCATAAAAGATGTGAAGTAAGTAATCGTTATTATTTTATACTGCGATTTGATGTTTACGTATAGGCAGCTTGCCGTAAAGAAAAGTAAAGTATCGTCAAGATTGAGTATTTCGAAGTCAAAATATCCTACCTAAATTAAACAGTTAGATGCATATTCTGAACTAAACTTAGCTCAGGATTTACAAGTAAGAAGACTCTGGCACAACCGTTCAATACCAAAATGGCCGAGTTCCATTTGTAAGACAAAGCAAGCTTTTACTTAAAAAGACATCACAATGTTCATCAACTTGATTTAAAAAACGTCTAGGTTAATCGCGAGGAAAATACATGAAATTGTTCAAAGCTATCACACTCTCTCTATTGGTTGCTTTTACCTCTTTTCAATCAGTCGCCAGCGATAGCGACTGGGATAAAATAGCTGAAAAAACCGTAAGCTTTAAATCCGAAACAGACACGGTAAATCCACTTTCACCATTTGCTAATGCTCGCTTTAGCCACATAAAGATCAAATGTACGCAAGGTACGGTGAATCTAAAAAGCATTAAAGTGGTTATGAAAGATGGTCAGGAAAAGACATTCGACAGTTTAGGTGTACTTACCAATGGCATGTCATCACGCGGCCTGAGCCTACCGACCAAAGATGAAGCGAAATTAGATAAGATCGAGTTGAACTATGAATCGGTTGGTAGCACTGCGCTTCAAGTGGCAGGTGTGGCCAAAAAAGCGCATGTGGAGATCTTAGGTAAAAAAGTCGACGACAAGTAAGCGTTGACGCTGTCTATATACAGCGGCACCATGCCGCTGTATATCGTAAAAACAAAGATGACTAGTTAAATTAAATCAACTTCTTAAGCTTAGCCAAACCATACGCTGCAATGGTAACACTGTCTTTGATGGTGCCATCAATCATCATTTGCTCGAACTCTTCTACAGCAAAATCCTGAGTAATAAGATCCTCTTCTTCGCTATCAAGCTGATTACCAACTTCAGTAAGATCGCTTGCAAAATAAACATGGCAAGTCTGATTCAGAAAACCGTAAGCAATAAACTGTGCGCCAACATACTCCATAGTTCCAGCCAGCATGCCAGTTTCTTCACGCAATTCACCTTTTGCCAGTTCCAAAGGATCAACATCAGGGCTTGATTCCCAGGCACCTTGCGGAATCTCCCAACAGCGTTGCCCCACGGTATAGCGATACTGCTGAACCAAATGAATCACCCCATTATCGACAGCAAGAATCGCAGCACAGTCTGGTTTATCGACGACACCATAGATGCCTTCAGCCCCGCTTGGACGTAAAATTTTATCTTCACGAACTGTCATCCACTTGTTTTGATAAACCACTTTGCTGTCTAGCTGTTTGATATCCGACATCATTAATCCTTTGTTTTCTTTGGTGTAGTCACCTACTGTACTGCGAACCAACTAAGCCAACAAAATATTCTGTAGCTCACTCAGAGACTCGACGGTATAGCTTGGAGCAATTCTCTCATCCACACTTGCGCCATTGGTGTTCAGCCAACACGTTTCGATACCAAAGTTATTACCGCCCAGGATATCTGAGTGAAGGTTGTCACCCACCATCAATACTCGGGTCTTACATGGATTGCCCATTTGAAGCATCGCGTATTCAAATATGCCTAAATCTGGTTTTGCGACACCGACTTGCTCGGAAATCACGACTTGATCAAAGTATGCGGACATTCCCGTACGTTCAAGGCGAATAGCCTGTAGTTCAGTAAAACCATTGGTGATGATACCCATTTTAGCTTTACCTTGTAGCGCTTCCATCAGCTCTTTAGCGCCCGGCAACAAGCTACAGATATCAGCCATGGCTTCTAAAAATGCGCTATTTAATTCTGCGGTGGTGGTATTGAGCTTTTCCGCCCACTGAGTAAAACGTTTATGCTTTAGCTCATCTGCCGTTACTTTACCGTCTTGGTACTCTACCCATAAAGGTTTGTTTACGGTTTGATAGTGAGCATAGTCTTGCTCAGTAAAATCTACGCCTTTGCGAGAAAACATCAGCTGTAAACCTTTGAAGGCATCAAAGTGGAACAAGGTTTCGTCAGCATCAAACAGGATCCAATCGTACTTCATTTTTTCATCCCAAATTTAAAGGTCGTCGATAATCTTATGGGTGCATAGTCTAGATTGTTTTCATCTGGAAGATAATCACTATAATTGGAAATTAATTGTATCTCTAAAATCAACAATTAAATCCATTCCATATAAGGAGATTGATGTGACTGCGATAGCTTCTCTTCCCATATTTGTGGCTGTGGTTGAGTGCGGCAGCTTTTCGTTGGCGGCTAAACAACTTAATCTGACCAAATCTGCTGTCAGCAAACGCATCAATCAACTAGAAGATGATCTTGGTATCCGCCTGCTTAATCGCACCACGCGTAAATTAAGCCTTACCGAAGCGGGACGACGATACTTTGAATACGCATCTCAAGCCGTCAATCTGGCCCAACAAGGTGTCGATGCGGTTTCTGAGCTGCAAGGTTCTCCGCAAGGTCGACTCAAAATCACGGTGCCGATGTCGTTTGGCGTGCTGCATATTGCCCCTTTAATCAGTGAATTCCTTATCCGCTATCCCAAGATAGAAGTGGATTTACACCTCGAAGATAAAATGGTCGACTTAATAAAAGATGGCTTCGATTTGGGTATTCGAATTGGTGAACTGGCTTCCTCTAACTTAGTTGCCAAACGTCTCGCTCCTTGCAAAAGTATTCTCTGCGCATCTCCTGATTATCTCGCTCAACATGGTACTCCACAAAAACCCAGTGATTTAGTTGCACATAACTGCCTGCTTTATTCTTATTTTCGGGGTGGCGTGGAATGGGTTTTTCTGAATAATGGCAGTGAGTACCGCGTGCTACCTAAAGGCAACTTTGTGGTAAACAATAGTGAAGCCATTCGTCAGCTCCTTCTTAGAGGCTCCGGAATTGCACAGTTACCCACTTTTATCGCATCACGAGATATTTCTGCTGACAACCTAAAAGTGGTAATGGAAGACTACGCTCTGCCAGAGCACGCCATTTATGCCGTATTCCCAGAAAGAAAACATATGCCGCTAAAAGTAAGAGTATTTATCGACTACATTAGTGAGAAACTCGGTACTGATTTGCCCTACTGGGATCGATACAGCAGTCCAGATAAATAATCCTATTGGAAAGAACTCAGCGAGATTTTCATTTTGCCCGAGTATTCATCCACCGTAATAGGCTAACGTAAGTTATGCATCAGTCAAACTAAGGCGTTAAGCAATAAAAAGGCCTGCGGCAATGCAGGCCTTAGCTTTAGTTTTTGAGTATCACTTATTCAAAGTCACTTGCGTCTGGTAGACGATCAAGCATCTTATAGTAATCTCCAGCGACAGCACCAATATCACCACGAAGATACGCTTGAATCATGTTCAGATCTTTTAGCCACAACTCTTTATCCTCATCTGAGGACGCCATGTAGCCTGCGTACACATTGTCGACAGCAAACATCATTTGTTGGGTGTATCCGTTGAAGATCAAAAGCATCGCATCTGAGTAGGCTTCGAACGCTTTTAGGTCACTGTGCGCTTCACCACCTTGGTAACTCAATGTTCTCGCGTTAGCGTCAAATAGGATGTCTCCTGAAGCAATGTTTGCATTCACAAAATTGATGAATGATTGGCTAAACTTCAGAACACCTGCTTCGATATCGGCATCAATCGTTGTCTTCATTGCATTGACCATCGGGGCATCTAATAGAAGTACCGCATCATGATATGCAGGAAGAATTGAAGTACGGAATGGGCCCCATGCGCTCTCAATGTTAGCGGCAATCACACTTAATTCTTCTGGATTATAGCTATCCAAGTAAGTTTTCAGGTCGTAGCCTTCCGACGTTACCAGTTGGTTCGCGTAGTCATAGGCAAGTTTGTTTGCTTTTGTTGCTACGAACTTCTTACCGTCGATAACGAACTCCACCTTATCACCCGCGATAATGTCATAGCGATCTTGCTGCTTGGTGAAAACATCAAACTGAGCTTTACCGCGTGACTTTACTTTGTAGTCGTCAGACTGCATTTGGCGCACACCCATTCTTAGAAGAACATCACCGATACGCTCGCGGCTTCGGCTATCAATATCTAAGAAGTTGGCAATACCACGAGGCATTGGTGGCAAAGATTCCATCTGCTCAGTGCTATGCAGATTCACGCTCACACCTTTTAGATTCTGGTATTCCTTACCGTCTTTATCAACCAATGCGACTGGCGTATTCAGGGCATCATTCACCAAAATGTTATTCATGATGTCTTCGTACTCTGACTGCACACCTGTAATATCAAGCAACGACGCAAAGCTCACTTCATCGGTATAACGGGTTGAGAATCGGCGTGCTAAGAAGTAGCTTGCCAATGCTTTGTCTGGCCAGTAACCCAAAACAGAGATGGCATTTGACCAAGGGTAATCCGGATCAAAGCTGCCAATTGAGTTTAGGAAGCGACCATTTGCGGTTTCAGCCACTGCCGTATAACCACTTTCTGCATCTTCAATAAAGCCAGCCACTAAGTCATCAAAACAGTTCGCAGTTTGAAGGTCGTAGTCGGCAGGGATTTGGTAAGCGTTATTATCCAGCAATTGACCAAACGAAATGACTTTTTGACTTTCTGCTGCATTTTCAATCACACATTGGTGCTCAGGCGTGC
This sequence comes from Vibrio sp. YIC-376, assembly GCF_052353105.1. NCBI lineage: Bacteria > Pseudomonadati > Pseudomonadota > Gammaproteobacteria > Vibrionales > Vibrionaceae > Vibrio > Vibrio sp. YIC-376. The sequence continues at coordinate 52,720 of NZ_JBBWFK010000017.1, read as the reverse complement.
GCAACACATCAAGGAAGAATGCCGCAGATTTTTTCGCACCATATGCATAATCACAGAACCACCTATTGTCTGCATTACCCTCATTACAGTATTCAGGGTTTGATACAAGACGTAGCAAGAAATCCCCTGGCTTGTCTGTACTCGATGTTAAACCCAGATTCGTATACACGTTGTCAATGCGCTCTAAATCTTCCATCTTATCGCGGATAGAGCTCATTTCCCTAAAGCGACGAACCAGATAGCTTGGGTAATCAGATGAGTACAGACCGTTTGTACCGTACATCACTAAGTTGCGACGATCATAACTATCAAGATAGCTTTGCCATTCGTACGACACGATCTCTTCTAAGTTTGTGCCTTCATCAAAACGGTTACAATCACTGTTTAGTGACACGTTGCCATCAGTACAGAAGTCGTAAGGCTTGCGTTCAATCTCGTTCACCTTATCTAAGTAGTAGAGAACACCGTAACGAGTCTTCGCATCCAGCTCTACATCATCAGACAACGCAGCCGCATCAAATCGGCTAAAGTCACAGTTGTACAGAGACTTACCTTCATCATCGCCCGATAACGTCTTAACCTCCGAGCACACCATTAGAGAATCATTCTCTGAATTGTCACCAAACTTGTACGCAAAGCTCTGTTGGTATGCCTGCAGCTCAGTTAGATAGCGTTCGTATGCCGCTTTTTCTTCATCACTCGCACTGTCTGCTGGTTTTTCGACTGGTGCAGGAGCCGAACCTGAAGCGTTTTGGATAGTTTCTACTTTACGGCCATAGGCAAACTTGAATGCCGCAATGTCATACAGACCCCAAGTTGGCGTTTCATCCAACATGCTTGGTGCGTAGTCCATCGTCGAGCTGTAAGCAGGAATGTTATTCAAGCCAAGTTGATGTGCTTGCTCCAGGGTATAGTAGTTCTCTTTATCATTAGAAGCCTTGAAGTTATGACGCAGGCCCATGTTATGACCAAGTTCGTGTACTAATGTATTGCTGTACGTCGCCACCGTAATCGCATTGGCGGCTTCTACTTGCAAATCTTTTGGTAGGTATTTCCATCGCTTCAGATGACGAGACGTTTCATTACCAGCATCATCAAGTTTGATCTCAAAATAACGGTCATCATCGAGTTGCAAGTTATCTAGCATTGCTTTGTTGGTTGATGAAACCCACGATGCTTCAATTGGATAAACGTTGTTTTCCGCCCAGAAAGACAAACGGTTTTCTTCTGCCGCAACAACGTCTTCGAACGCCATATCATCATTGAAGTTTGAAAGCAGTTGCGTCGGGCTCTTAGTCACCGCTTCGCCAGAAATCATTTCTTCTTTCGCGATTAGTGGCGCATGAACATTCTCATCAACGTTCAGCTTCTCCATTGCTGCCAGAGTCGACAGTGCTTCAATTCTTTCCGAAACGTCTGTTTTCACCTTAGTAGCGCGGGTTTGCAATGGCTCCAATCCATCCAAATCCAACTGATTACGATTATAGAATCGAGCCAAGTTATCCCAGTAGAAAGGCACACCAGTTCTTGCTACACCAGCATATTGGTTAACGTGTGCTTTGATAATTTCGCCCGTCATCGGGTTAGAAACTGAAGGACCGTACCCCAACAAACCATTGGCTAGTGGTTCATCAATCAGGTTAATCACGTTGTAACGCAAGTCACCAGGATGTATGCCAGCCGCTGAGGTTTTGTTCACTATCTCAATTTCTGGTTTCCCAGAATCTGCACCAAATACTCTAAGCGTTTGATTCATTTTATCGATCGACTGAAGTGTCGCATCAAGAAATAGTTTGTTCTTCTCTTCAAAGAAATTGTCGCTCAAGTAATATTCAATTGAGTCTTGATCTGGGTTGAAGCGGTTCAGGTAAACCACATCTCGGTCGTACTTATTTGTTATCGGATTCAGTTTTTTGGTCGAAGTGGTGAAAAAGCCAATGTCGTTCTCATCGCCAACTGGGTACAGAATTGGTTGGTAGCCTTCTGTTGCGATTTCACTTTCATGAACCAAAGAGTAATAGAAACGAGATTTGAATGCGCCGTCAACAAGCGCTTCTTCCAGGCTCGCTTTAGTGGCAAAGTTGATGTAATCAGACAACTTATCTAAATCAACACGGAACGTACGCTCTAATTCGAAGTTCAGTATGCCTTTCTCAGGCTCAAAGTCCCAGGAGATGAGTCGTGGCGTGCCTTGTTCAGAGATACCGTCATTGACGCCGTACAGATCTTCCTTATTGAACTCAGCAACCTCGAGCTCTTCTGGATTAGGTGTAAAGTGTGTTTTCTGCTTGTAGACCAAGCTATCATCGTCATTAACTTCTTCTTGGTTGGTACAGTCGCCGTACGAGTCTTCCTCACAGCGATATGCAGCAAAATCACCAGGGATGGAAAGCACTTGCGCAAAGTTTACATCGTCGTCATCTGCGACAAACTTCTCTTCACCACAGTAGTTATTTACGTCTTTGGTTAGCTTTGCATCAGGGTAGTTTTTATCGTAGCTACGAACTTCCAGACCCTCTTTCGTAAAACACAATTCAACGTAGCGAGGGGAGCCTTGCAAGAAAGGAAATTGGTTTAACGCGAATCGTGGAGCTGCGCCTGTCGTCGGTACATAGAACCAGCGACCGTTTTTTAGATCCTTAACCGCAACCTCTTTTGCATCTCTTTCAACATAGTCATAAGCCTGATCGTCTGCTCCACAACCAACGAGCACGGCTGTAATTGCTGACACCAGTGTCAATTTTTTAAACATTGTTTGGATATCCTTAATTTTCTTTTATTTTCCTAGAAGGAGTAAGTTACTTCGGCGATGTACGAGGTTTTTTCTTGGTCTAACAAATCAATGTTGCCCAATGTGCCTCGCTCAGCATCGTGATAGAAACCTGTCGATGACACTGCGAGTAACAAAGACCAGTCGTCATCAAACTTATAAGAACCGTACAAAGCACCTTCGTACTTCCAGCTGCTTCTACGAGTGCCTTGATAACTGATGGTGTTTCCACCTAGGGCAGTCATCCCCATAGAAAACGATTCCCACGACTTTTCCGCTAAAGTGAACACCGAGTAACTCCACTCCGTCAGAGAGCGTCCACCCATGGTTTTGTATTCGTGAAAATTTTTTCTGACTCTTGGGGAAATGGAGAAATCGATACTCCAGACAGAAAAGGAAATAGGCACTGCCAAACGAAATGCTGTTTGCAGTTCATCTTTACGTGAGGCTTCTGAGGTAGGAATTGTGAACTGACCAGCAATACCGATTTTTCCCGTATCGCCGAAGCGATAAAGGTTTGAGTATTGCAAACCTAATACCGAGTCCGTTGCGTAAGTCCCGACTTCGTCCTCTAGGGCCCGATAACCACCAGCAGAAAAGTAAGCTTTTATATCGTTAGAAAGGGAATAACTGAGATCGCCTCCCCAAGAAAAATTGCGGACGGCTCGGTAATCGTCTTTATCGTAAATGTTTGTATCGTAAGATAGGTAAACGGCCCCACTTAACTTGCAAACAATACAGGACGTGTCTCCTTCATTGTGTGTAGATTCTGGCCCGCTGCTATCGAATACACTCGTTTCCTCTGCGAATGACGGCATTGAAAATAGCGTACCCAACAACATTGCAAGCGGCGTCATCATCCACTTTGTTGTGTGCTGCATTTTTTAAAACTTCCATGAAAATTAAGTTTATTAGAATAAACTTAAAGACAAACAGATTATCGGGATGAATTTCCATAAAAATGGCCAATCAAACCCAACAAGCCTATCAACCACAAGATTTATCTTATGGTTAAATCCTTATTTTATTTTTTAATACTATTTATTTAGTTTATTAGGTATCACTTATTGTATAAGCATGAGTTTCTTTTATATTTTATATGTTCGATGTATCACCATCATATTAAAAATAGAGAGAACAAATCCAAATCCATAAAATTAAAGACAAATACCAATAAGTATCAACAAGTTGAAAATAGGCAACATTAAGGAACAAATAGAAGATATATTATAACCAAAGCATACAACCTGCTTATAAGAACATGAGTTAATTTAATAATTTCTGTTATTAAATTAAGACAGGTCAATTATCTATTCCTAAGATTGGCGTGATATTCATAGGAGAAATCACTGATGCTGTCCGTTGTTAATAATTAATTTCGCATTTAATACAAAACATATAAATAAGATCAAATTCGAATTTTCTAATATATCGATTTGGCATTTCATCTTTTTGAATAGAAAATCAAATCCACAGCAAATTAAAAGCCAACAAAACATTCACGAAACGAATAATTATGAACTCCGAATCCATTTAATAGCACACTTGGTCTGCATATATTTGAAATTTTATTCATTTAGATATTTTTTTATAAAATCAAAAAAATGCGATTCAATTCACGAGCAAGACTAAATATCAATTGAATCAGTCATTTAATACCTCACAGATAGTTACCACTCCACGCTGCGATAAGAATCAAATACCTGCCAGATATTCACCTAGTCGGCAGGTTTGATATCGTGAAGTGTTAAACGAAGTTGTAGTGAAGCATCTGAGGTTTGGAGAGTAGGCTGGCAAAGACTCACAAAGAGTAATGAAAGAGTGCTCCTTTTAATTCAAAACCCAACTTTTCGAACAAAGCGCGAGAACGAAAGTTGTCTTCATCAATATCTGCGACCAATTGATATATCCCTTGTGATTTAGCATGCGAGAACAACAGGCCCAGTGCTTCAGACATATAGCCCTGATTCCAGTACCTGGCATTAAGAAGACACCCTATTTCACAACATGATCGACAATGACTGAACGTGTGTAAGCCACAAGTGCCAATGACTTTATTCGACGTTTGTTCAACGATCGCCCATTCCAGAGACTCATTAAGCGTTTCTAATCGAGTCACGCTCTCCATCATCTGATGAATCATCGCTAAAGAGGTAAATGTTGGGTCTGAAGCGAACTGCATTGTTTGTACATGGCCATAAATCTCAAACAGATCCTCAGCGTCATCAACTCGAATCGTCCTTAGAAATACGCGCTCACCATATAAATCAGGCTTCATTAATATCCTTTTTTGTATAGTACGTTAGTCAAATCAGAGGTAACTAATACATGTAACCCAGCCAATCCAGATGACCAGCAGACCAGTTTTTACCGCTAACTGGTTTTACATATAAATCATCGACCTGTTCTACCGCGACACCATAATTTTTATGCTCATATAATCGTAGCCACGAATTGATAGAATCCACTCGCTGATAGCCATTCGCAGTATAAAAGTCATGTAAGTCAGAGATTAAGATGATGAAATCCACCTCTTTGGTAGAGGCGTAATAAGAAAGGTGAGACAACATTGCAGTTCCCATCCCTTCCCCTTGATGAACATCATCGATACAAAAATCGATGATACCTAACACTTTGTAAACAGTATCCCCCACACTCACAACCCGATAATCTAACCCCATATAGCCAACAAGTTGGTTACCTTGATATTTCAAGGCTCTCATGTGAGGAAGTTGCTTAAAATAGGAGCGAGGAACTTGGTGATCTGGAAACGACTGATTACGCAGGGCCTCTATCTCAGCATGTTGCTGTTGTGACAATTCAATCTCAGGGTAGATATCCACTTCTCACCTTATAATAAATTGATTCCAAAGTGCTTGCCGACAAAGTGTGCTATTCCAAAACAGGTAATGGATATCAAACAACTTATCAGCAGGGTGATCCAAAAAGAGTATTTGGTCAGTAAATATGGAAATAGCAAAAACATGGGCAATGTTGGCAAAACATACCAGAAGGTATAAAACGCATGATTTGAGAGCTTTTCATCTCCTTGCCCTTCAACGTACATCCAGATAAGAGCCATAATGGTGACGGTGGGCAGTGCTGCAACCAAAGCGCCTAATTTATCGCTTCGTTTCGCAACTTCAGAGACAAGAACAACAATACCCGCCGTTGTTAGGTATTTGATTACAATCCACCACATCTCTGTACGCCTCACTCCATCACTTTTGCACGTCTATAATGCAACCCTTAGAAGTTGTTCACAATTTATTTACACTTTGAACGTTCCAATTTTGCGAAGTTAAATTAAAAAGAAGACTGGTACTGCATAAACCTGCCCATACTTTTGTAATTTTCACTATTGCAGTTTGCATACCGAACTAGAAATGCGAGCTTCTGTATCCAGTCGAACATAGTAGATTAAGTGCGGTAGCCAAAAGCTATGCTTTTCGTGTTGAACAATAGCCTGTTTATTTTTGGTTTCGCTATTTATTTTACTGATACTAGCGGAGCACAAAACGAAGAGATAACAAGCGAAATACAAAATAACCCAATGGAAGTGCTCCAAGGCAAACCAACCTGATAAACAAAAATGCTCAGTACAGCACTGAATATGACCGCTATAGCACCTTGGGTCATTGCCGATTTTATTTGTAGCTGAGGACAAAAAAACAGACAGCTAACGGCAAACACCACACCGGATAATATTGCAAGTCCTCCGGCATATATCGCAGCAATGAGCGCAAATCCCTCCCGCCAGCCACTGTTAGGAGAAAAAGTTAAATAGGATGTGATAGCGCCAGTCACACTTAAAGGCAGAAATACGGTAAGCGTAAAAGCCAATATGATGATCAATTTGCGTCCCATTATTGGCTCCTATTCATTCAGATTAAATCGAGAACGAGTATCTGCCTCTTATCAGACAGGCGACCCAGAAAATGACATCCATTAATTATAAGCTCAAGAGCGGTAAGTCGTGACATAGATGGTTTATGGAAAAGATTGACGCGAAACCATAAAGATTGAAAAGTGGATTGTGGAACGCAGGCCAGATGAGTGCTAAACCAACCTGCGACTTTTCTGCTTAGAGATAAATATAAACTTAAGCGTCTTCGTCCAAACGACGAATCAATTTTGCAGGTGTACCACCGTATAGACAATCTGGCGGCACGTCACTGTTTACCACTGAGTTTGCGGCGATGATTGAACGAGCACCAATAGTTACACCTTGATTAATGACAGCATTACCACCAATCCATACATCGTCTTCGATAGTGATCGGTTTGCAAAACGTCTCCCAGCGGCGGCGACTACGATAGTCCAGAGAATGAGATGCGGTGTAAAACTGTGCGCTTGGTCCAATCAACACGTGGTTTCCAATGGTGATTTTCGCACCGTCGAGCATCACCACGTTCATATTGATAAAGGTCTCTTCACCAATTTCAATTGTTTTGCCGAATTCGCAATGAAAGGGAGCTTGAACAACGCACAAACCCGCCTTACCAAACAACTGCTTTTGCAGCGCATCACGTTTGCTTTCATCCGTATTGCTGTTGAGTGCGCGCAGTGCATGTGTGGCGTGAGTTCTGATGGCATCAATTGATTCGTCCATACCATTAAACACTTGGCCAGACATCATTTTTTCTAATTCTGTCATTGGGAACTCCTACTACTTTAAACACCGCACACAGTACGTGATTTGATGATTAAAAAAAGAGAAAAGCCAACGCTTTTCTCTTTCCCATTTTCTGAATTTTTAAATTTTGAGTGGCTTATACAATTTCCCAGCTGTGAGTCATCTCAACACCCTGGCCTAGCATCAGACACACAGAACAGTATTTTTCGAGTGAATCAGACGCTACTTTAGCCACAATCTCCGGGTCAAGGTCTTCACCAGAGACTTCAAAATGGATATTCACTTGAGTAAAAATGCGTGGTGCCGTTTCACGGCGTTCTGTGGTTAATTTAGCGTTAACTGAACGTACCTTTTGATCTGCCGATTTTAAACCATCTACCACATCCACAGAGCTACAACCACCAGCGGCCATCAATACCATCTCCATTGGACTTGGTGCCGTCGCGCCGCCATTGCCGTCCATCACGACGGAGTGACCAGATTGAGACTGGCCAAGGAACTTAAAGTCTTCGACCCATTTAACTTCTGCTTGCATGGTTTTCCTCATATTTCTTCGCCCACTCTTTTATAAAACGAGCGGTGTGTTTCATGCGGATACTCTATCTTTGTTAGAAAAAAGGGCAAAGAAATTTTCAAAAATAGTGCAATTTTTTAGCTCTGTTGCCTTTCTACTTACGTAACAATTGAAAAAATAATGTTTGAGGATGCTATGAAGAATTTATCTAAGCTATTGATAGGATTATCTTTCGCGCTTCCAGTTTTGTTCCTGTTGCTAAGTAAAGCTGGTAGTGCTGATACAATGAGTAAAACTACTGCGTCAGAGAAAGTGGAAATTGCCACGCTTGCTGGCGGCTGCTTTTGGTGTACGGAATCAGATTTAGAACAACTACCCGGTGTATTAGACGTGGTTTCTGGTTATTCAGGCGGTCACGTTGAAAACCCAACCTATAAACAAGTGTCTTCTGGTAAGAGCGGCCATATTGAATCAATCGAGGTGAAGTACGATCCAAATATGGTGAGTTACGAGCAGGTGCTGGATTACTTTTTCAGACATATCGACCCGACGGATGATAAAGGATCATTCGTTGATCGCGGACCTCAATATCGCCCGGCGATTTTTTATCACAACACGCAACAAAAACAGATTGCAGAGCAATTTATGATGGAAATCGACAAAGCGAAGATCTATCCAAAACCACTCAAAACGGAGCTGATAAAATTTGAAAAATTCTATCCTGCAGAAGCGTACCATCAAGACTTTTACAAAAAGAGCAGTCTGAAATACAAATACTATCGTTACGCATCAGGTCGCGACAAATATTTGGATGAAGTTTTTGGTGATGACCGTAAAGATCGCCCGAAAACCCTTCGCCAACTCATTGAAGAGAAAAAGTTGCTATCGAAAGTAAAAACATACAGCAAACCGTCCCCGACCAAGATTAAGTCTACCTTAACCGAGATGCAGTATTACGTCACACAAGAAGAAGGGACGGAAAAACCGTTTGAAAACGAGTATTGGGACAATAAAGAAGCTGGTATTTACGTCGATATTGTTACTGGTGAGCCACTCTTCTCCTCGACTGACAAATACAAATCCGGTACCGGCTGGCCAAGCTTTACCAAACCAATCAATCCGGGATACATCGTGGAAAAAACTGATTATAAGTTGTTGTACCCAAGGACAGAGGTACGCAGTAAGTTCGGTGACTCACACCTTGGCCACGTGTTTGAAGATGGGCCCAAGCCAACAGGATTACGCTACTGCATGAATTCAGCGGCGATGAAGTTTATTCCCGTAAATAAAATGGCTCAGCTGGGGTATGGTGATTACTTGTACCTTTTCAAATAATTAGAAAAACATGAAGGGTTTTAAATCGCACTTACCGACGAAAATTTGCCCTGTGTGTAACCGCCCATTTCCCTGGCGAAAGAAATGGGCTCGAAATTGGACAGATGCCGTTTACTGCTCTGAGCGTTGTCGCCGCAGGAAGTCTTCACTAGCTCAGATGCAGTAAAGGCAGTGCCAAGGAAAACACGCCCAGCCTACCCCACCGTTTTCGCCTGCAACCAAAATATTCATTACAAGTTCTCCAAATCAGCGATGTATCGCTCCGCAGTATCCAAAATGGCTTGCCGCTGTGATTCTTCCATATTGTCCCAGGAGCGAAAAATCATCCCGATACGTGGATTACTCACCAAGCGCTTCTCATGCTTGTACATAAAACGCCAATAGAGACTATTAAATGGACACGAGCCTTCCCCGCTCCGCGCTTTGTTATCGTATTGACAGCTTTTACAATAATCACTCATTTTGTTGATGTAGGATCCGCTGGCTGCATAAGGTTTAGTGCCGACAATACCGCCATCGGCGAACAGTGCCATGCCACGCGTATTGGGCATTTCCACCCATTCAATCGCATCGACATAAATGCCGAGGTACCATTCATCAACTTGGTCGGGATCAATTTCTGTTAGTAGGCAAAAATTGCCTGTTACCATTAACCGCTGAATGTGGTGTGCGTAGGCGTAATCCAGCGACTGCCCAATCGCATTATGCATACACGCCATCTTCGTTTGGCCATTCCAGAAGTAACCTGGCAAAGGTCGCATCGCTCCAAGCTCATTTCTCTGCGGATACTGAGGCATGTTAGCCCAGTAAACACCGCGTATGTACTCACGCCAACCTAAGATCTGGCGGATAAAGCCTTCAACCTGAGAAATATCAATGTCTGGATTCGAATGAAAGGCACGAAGCGCAGCATCAATCACTTCTTTAGGATGCAGCAGCTTGCAGTTCATCGAGAAAGACAATCGGCTATGATACAGACTCCACTTCGCCTCATGCTCTGCCGTCATCGCGTCTTGAAATCGGCCGAAATGAGGTAAACAGACTTGGCAAAAATGCGCCAGCAGAGACAAGCTTTGTGTTCGATTTACGGGCCACAGCAGATCGCCGCTAAGTTTACCAATAGTCTGGATGTTGTGTCGTTTTAGTCGCTCGATGGTCTCATTAACATTGAGGCTGAACTTCAAAGGCTTGGGGAGTTGATCGATGTCTTTTGCTTTTAGTTTATTTCGGTTATTAGCATCATAATTCCACTTTCCGCCGAATGGTTTGCCTTCTTGCATCAGTATGTTGAAACGCTTACGCATGCGGCGATAAAAGTGCTCCATGGTGATGTGTTTTCCCTGCGGGAAGTTCTGCTCGATTTCATCAAAAGGTAGTAAAAAGTGCTCCGAATCAACGCAACGCGTTACTACCCCTTCAAACTTTAGTTTGGCTAACTGCGCAAGTAACCGATATTCGTCCGGCCTCTGGTATTCAAATTTGATCGCGTCAACTGCACTGACATAGTGTTTCAATACTTGCTCGAGATTCTCAAAAGATTGCGTGTCATCCAAGGTCAAATGCAGTACATGATGTCCCTCACTTTGCTTCTCTGTGGCGAATTGCGCCATCGCAGAGAAAAAGGCGCACACCTTTTGAATGTGATGAGTAACGTAGGTGTTTTCTTGTTTGAGTTCTGCTATTAGATACAGTATTTTTTCATCAACTTTTTCGAACCATGAATGCTCACTATTGAGCTGATCACCAAGTATTAATCTCACCGTCTCATAACGCATTAATGACTCCTTATACAGACAACCCGTGCTTCAACTCTTTAATTTTAAATATGTTTATATGAAACGATCGAATTCTCTTCTGACTCCACATTTTTTGTATAAACTGATCAAAAATTTAAAGCGATACATGTCAATTTCCGTTACTCTAAACCCAATTCTATTTTGCTACTTCTATCGCAGAAATGACTGACGAGTTTAAGAAATCAACCGCTAACTTAAAAAAAGCGGTGCCGCTAATGATCAAAAATTATGTAGCCGCGACACCTGCCAACTATGCACTGTGGTATACCTACGTTGATAAAACGATTCCGGATCTTAATCTGGAGATGGATACAGTGTTAGAAAGTTACGGTATCTGCCCTCCTGCTACCACAACGCAACTGTATAAACGCTACGTTGCCAATAAAGCAGAAACCAGTCTAGAAGAGCTCAGATCCAACCTAGAAGTGTTACTCAATGAAGTGGCCAGCTCGATGAATGATACATTGTCCGATACATCCTCATTTTCAGATATGGTCGATAAGAGCTTCAATAAATTAGAAAAGGTCCAAGACAGTAACTTGAGTATCGAAGAAGTGATGAATGTTGTCCGCCAGCTCGTTGATGACTCTCACGAAATACGCCACTCAACTAAGTTTCTAAATCATCAACTGACGAACGCGAGCGAAGAAATCTCCCGTCTGAAAAATCAGTTGGCAGAAGTACAAAAAGACGCTTTATTTGACGGACTATCCAACCTTTACAATCGTCGCGCTTTTGATGCTGATCTGGCCTCATTGGTCGAAGCAAACCAAGCTATGAGTCTTGTCATGCTTGATATTGACCACTTCAAAGAGTTTAACGACAACTACGGCCACCTTTTTGGTGACAATGTCCTGAAATCTATCGCTCGTCGGCTACAGCAGAGCTGTCGTGATGGAGCCTGTGCTTACCGATTTGGTGGAGAGGAGTTCGCGTTGATCTTGCCGAATAAGTCACTGCGCATTGCTCGCCAATATGCTGATTCACTACGCCGCATGTTTGAAAAATTACGTGTCAAAGACAAACGAACCGGAAATCAGGTTCACAGCATAACCGCATCTTTCGGCGTGGCAGAATTTGAAGTTGGAGATACAGCGGACTCTCTCGTCTGTAAAGCCGATAAGCAGCTCTATGAAGCGAAACAGTTAGGTCGCAACCGAGTTATGCCTCTTTAGCGTCTGGAGCCCTGACGGCTACCTGCTTTGATTAGCGTTTTATCTCTGGCTGGCACTAAAAATAGCAAACCCTGCGTACTGGCAGGGTTTTGTCTATTGGGTGCGGTTTTTGGAATTAATCCACTTTGTAACAGTAGCTCAAGAAGTAGTCTTCACCATTTTTAGCGGTGTATTCTTTATCTTCACTGCATGCCATCGGCTTACCGTTCTTGTCGCCTTTCACTAGACTGATCCAGTGACGCATCGCAGTAGGTGCGTTACCTGTCAGTTCCGGGCTAAATGTTATGCGAGTTTCTAATTGAATATCATCGATATCCATCAACTCAACACTGCCTGTGCCTTTGTGACAACCGAAGAGCACTTCCACGTGGTTTCCAGACTCATCCTTGAACAGGATTGATTTAGGATCTTCTTTTTCGCCTGTGTATGCCACGAAGTGTTTTGGAATTTGCAGACCGCTATGAGAACCGTCTTTAAAGTACGCCAATACGTGGCGATAGTCGATTACATAACTTGATACGTCTTGGTGCGAGCCACTTTCCAAAGGGAACATGCGGTCTAGCAGTTGCTTAGCTTTAACTTGTTTCTCGCTCTGTTGCTCTGCACTTACCGCTTCGACGGCAAATACAGCTTCAGCGATAAATGGGCGTTGTTGTTGTTGCATCTCTTTTTTATCGAAGTTCAGCATATTCATCGTCGTATCCTCGTACTTTAAAACTCTTCCTAGAGTATTAACTTAATTCTGTTGTTTAAGTTTCAGGCAATTCTGTGAAGTTGATGATTAATTTCCTTGCCTGGACACTATGTAGATTAGCGAAATATTTACTACAATTTCACAACAAAAATTTTACAATGTGAATTTTACAAAAATGTCTGTGTCAAAAAGCTTAATTCGTCAGTCTCATTTTCTCGGTACAAAAATACGTAACCTGAGAAAAAACAACCATTTAACCATGGAAGATTTGTCTGCCCGCTGTATAAGAATTAATCCTGAGTACGCTCCGTCTGTTTCTTATCTTTCAATGATTGAACGAGGAAAACGCGTTCCAAGCATCGATATGCTTGAGGTTATCGCTGAAGTTTTTCAGAAAGATCCAGCTTGGTTTTTAGATGATGAACCTGAATTGGAAGCCATTACACCGAATAAAGGGAATCGAGGTGGCATTAATGGTATGGCACTGGAGCCAAGTTTCTTGTTTTCCAACGATATTCTTCAAATTGCAATTCCTGAAATGCTCTCCCAGACAGGAATTACAGGACGACAATTTGCTCACCTCTTGATTCGTGCACACCAAGAGAACCATCAGAACCACTTCCCGGATTTAGAGCGTGCCGCTGAAGAAGTCGGGCTGAAACGTTTGAATCTTTCGGTAGAAGACTTGATCGATATTGCGAAAAGTATGGGACTGGAAATCAGATGGGTAGACCGTGCTCCTCAAGATGTCATTGATGAACTGGGTGTTAGTGCGAAACAGCTAATCACTTCTTTTATGGAAGCGCCAGGAACCATTTATCTTAACAAGCGGATGCGCGATTATCCGACAAGACTGAAGTACGACTTGGCAGTCTATATAGGCCATAGAGTACTGCACAGCAATGACGCGATGAACAATGTGCTCTCCATCGGTCATCAGAACAACTGGGAGCAAATGGACAGTCCAGTTTCCAGCTCAGAACTAAACTCTCAAGATATTTTACAAGCATGGCGTGATTTCGAATCCAGCTTCTTTGCAGGTGCGCTGTTATGCCCTAAGGTTCCATTTCGTCAGTTGCTCGATCGCTCTGGCTACGAAATCGATGTGCACAAAAAAGCGGGGGTCTCCCCGTCTGTTGCTATGCGTCGAATGACGGTGGTATCGCCTTATCCGCATTGGCACTATTTTGATGCCTATGGCCCAGGAAAACTCAAAGCGGTTTATCGAGGAAATGGTATTCCACTTCCTTGGGGCAACATGCGTACAGTCAACGATCCTTGTCAGCACTGGGCAGTATTTCGTCGTTTAGCACAGCCTCTGGATACCAGTTCCGCGCAAATTTCAATTTTGAATGTCGGTGATGAGCCACGTATTTACTGCTGTGAATCGGTTAATGTCTTTGACCCTGCGGGTAATAATCGAGTGTTGTGTGCTGGCATAGATTTAAATCCGGCGATTTCTGCACAAGGTGGTGACGCAGTTTCCATCGCAGAAGAGCTAAAGTCTTTATGTGTCGCTTCCGGTGGCAGCAGCATGATTCCAGCTCATATTAAAAAGGACTTAACGACCATCGCTAAGATACTAAATATTAACTGGATAGAACGAGGTATTCAGACTCAGGCGAGACTCATTTGTTCCAGAGGTGCGGTGTGTCCAAGACAACCAAGTTGCTACAGCAAGTGCGAGGAGGCGGATGAGACTTGTAAGGACGTAAACATTCTTAGCCTCTAGAAAGAAAAAACGCCAATCACAATATCTGTGATTGGCGATATAAACTTGTGAACAATATGTATTCACTAACAACGTCAGTTGGCTAGGTGACCCTCGGCTTAATAAGGGTCAAATGTTATTAAGCACGATGTGTGCCAACTTTTAAAAACCCATTTTATAGCCGATCCAGATGCATATCGTTGCTTTATTAACCTAACTACTCGCATTTTGCAATTGCAAATTGCAATAGCATGCAAATATGCTATCAACCGCATTGCTACTAATGACTTTCTCAAAAAGAGAATGGCCATGCATTCTCTATTTTCGAACCGATAATATGGCTTTTCTTAACCCAATAATCCTGATTGATGAAACAGATTCATAGGTAAAAAACAAAATCTAGCCGCAACTCATTTGATTTGCGTTTCTGTAGCCATGTTTCTGATCGTACATTCTTTTGTCTGCTATTTTCATCATTTGCTCAGGTGATTCGAAGCTCCGTTCGAACATTGAGTACCCCACACTGACGTTTAAGATGATGGGCTTTTGATCATAGATTACTGGTGAAGAGCATAGTGCCGATCTCACCTTTTGAATTAGCGCCAGTAAACTCTCTTCCGATTTTGGGCTATAAACCATGACTAAGAATTCATCCCCGCCCATACGCGCAACCATATCTGAGCGACGCAGGCTGTTTTTGATACGCAGTGCAGTCGCACACAAAACTTTATCACCTGCATCATGACCAAGAGTGTCATTAATGTATTTAAACCGGTCGAGATCGATATTGATCAAAGCAAAGCCGTAACGCTTGCCATAACGCTTAGCAAGCTCAAATTGCTGTTTATAGGATTGCATAAAGTATCGACGATTTGGCAGGTGAGTGAGTTCATCATGCAATGCCCGCGTATCCGCGATGATATACAAACGATAGATAGCGATGAGCGCGATGCTTAATGCAAACAGTATTGGATAGCCAATCAATCTCACCAAATTGGCTACGTACCAAGGGATCTGGTGTTCCAATGTATCACCCGAGAACACCGCCAAGACCCAGCTACCATAAGGAAAATGGACGGTTTCTTTGGCGTATCTTGTCTTTGATAAGTTCGGCACTCCGAAAAAGATATCGGCAAACTCACCACCACTGTCATATCCACGTATCGTCAACGGATAACGTTGAGAAAAATCGATGACACCTGTTGCTTTAAGCAAACTATCAAAATTGATAATAGCACTGATAACACCCCAGTAATCTTGATTAAATGGGGGGTCACGAAACACAGGGACTCGCACAATTAGTCCTTGTCCACCTTGTACTAAAGAAACGGGACCAGCAATGAATATTTCTTGAATCTCTCTGGCTTTTTGTACCTGAGCCCATTGCTCAGGTATCATCCGATAATCCAGCCCGATTACGCTTTCATTCCCACTGAGAGGAAATACATGACTTACGACGTCGTTTTCAGCGACGCCAATAGAGGTTATGTTTTTACTTTTCTCCAGAATACGATTAGCGGCAAAGCCCAACTTACGTTCATCACTTTCGGGCAATAAGGTAACGAGTGTCCCAAGTGTGCTCGCTTTATAAATGTCGGCCATAAGTTCCGCCTCGAGATTGGAGCGGAGGATAGAAAGTTGTTCTTTGGTTTCAACTTGCAACTGTTCTTGGTTAAGTTCTTGCTGATTGCGATGTAGCAGCTCAATAATACCCACACAGAGCATAAAGAAAGTAAGGAATAATAGGACAAAATAATATTGCTTTTTATGAAACTGGCGCATGTGCTATCCGCTTTCTCGTGTACTACAGTGAGACTTGCTCATATATTGTTAGAGTTCTTATTAAAAGGATACCCAATAGCTATCATAAAGATAACCATTATCTGGAATTTTTATTAATAGAGTAACTAGATATGCAACAGCAAGGTGACTTGTTTGAAAGTCCGTTTTGGCAAGAAGTTAAGCAGGGAAAACTTTACTATAACCCGCACTTTCTCCTCGCCAACGAAGCAGATGATTTTTTTGCTAAGCTCAGAATGACGCTACCATGGCATCAAGAACACATTAACATTTTCGGCAAATCAGTCCCCCAACCTAGGTTGCAAGCCTGGCACGGCGATGCTGTATATACCTACTCTGGCCTGACAATGTCCCCTCATCCTTGGACGCCGGAGCTCTTGTCACTGAAAGAGCGCTGTGAAGCTGTCGCAGAGGTTCCGTTCAATTCGGTATTGGCAAACTTATATAGAGATGGACAGGACTCTATGGGGTGGCATCAAGATAATGAGCCTGAGTTGGGCACAAATCCTGTGATTGCTTCTCTGAATTTAGGAGAAAGTCGCCGATTTATTCTGAGAAATTTACATTGTAAAACCCAGATCGAATACGAACTTTCTCATGGTGCTTTGTTGATCATGGCAGGTGCACTTCAACATCATTGGCGACACTGCGTACCAAAGACTTCAAAGCCCAGAGGCGAGCGTATTAACCTGACTTTTAGACAAATTTTGAACTATTGACCAAGGTTTCACACTTTTTAGTAAACATTGGTGATAGTTTTATGCAGATGTTTTTCATGGAATGAATTTATGCGTATCAAGCCTCTTAGTTTAGCGGTTTTACTTTCTTACTCACTCATTTTCAATGCTCAAGCGTCGCAGGTTGAATCCCCACCTTTGAGCTATTCACAATCTGCGCAATTGGTCCGTGACACTTATGAACGCGAACTCTTCACTCTTCCCCCATTTAAAGAAGGCCATTTTGGTCTTCGAATGTATCGCCAAACCTTAGACCAAAAGTATTTTCCTACGATTTGGACGGATATGGCACAAGTTGCCAGTCGATTAAATCGATTTGCCAATGAGGTTGTCAAACCGGAAGAGATCGCTCTGTACTCGTCGCAACAATTGGCTAAGTACCAAAACAAGGATGATGAACGTGGTCAACTCCGTTATACGGTGACGAAAGATCATCCTGAGTACCTGTATCTTGGCGTCGATTTACTGGGGGCTATGGCAAGGGCTGACGAATACGGCTTGAAACACAAAAACGATGCCGTTCTGAGAGAGATTGTTCGACGTTATGATTTTACTCGCTATGCCACTGACCCTGAGATGATCGAAGCTTGGGCTGCACAACTGGCGAATCAAGTCTATTGGCTGCGACAACTTGGCGAGCAAGATGTCGTTAACGAGTTTATTAAAGCGTTTAAATCAACCTATCCTGATGATAAAGACAGCAAGCTTTCTGCTCAGCAATACTGGAACAAGATTTATGGCATCACACACATTATCTTTGCCGATTCACAGTACTATCAGAAGCAGATCAGCGAAGCCGAGCATCAGTGGATTTACGACTACTTTCGCAACAACATCGATACCATTTTGCTGCGATGTAAAGAGGACGTGATAGCTGAAGTCGGCATTTCTTTCCTTTTAGCCGGACTGGAGCATGATCCTGTCGTTGAAAAGACCCGTAATGCGATACGTACCGCCATAAACGCGGAGCAAGGTATGATCCCATCTGTTGATGGAAACTTTGATCTTAAGCTTGGAGAGCATCGTAATGTGTTAGCCATCATGCTGTTAGATTGGCAAGGTATAAATCGAGGGCCAACCTATAAAGAGCATCCTAAAGCTTTTCAATCCATACCTTACGGTCTGGTACCCAAATCCCAAGAATAATAAAACCCGCCATATTTGGCGGGTTTTCACTTTCTTCGATCTAACGAGAACGTTACAAAGAAATAAAGATACCAGCTAAACAAGCGCTCATCAGGTTGGCCAATGTACCGGCAGCGACGGCTTTCAGACCCATGCTAGCAACATCTTTACGGCGTTCAGGTGCCATAACACCGATCGAGCCAAGTTGAATCGCGATCGAGCCAATGTTAGCAAAACCACACAATGCGAACGTAATAATGACTTGAGTATGCTCAGACAGCATCGCTTTGTGCTGCACAAAGTCAATGAAGGCAACAAATTCATTCATGACGACTTTCTGACCTATATAAGAACCAGCCGCTAGAATTTCATGGCTTGGAACACCAATCAGCCAGGCTAACGGCGAGAACATGTAACCAAAAATAGCTTGTAACGTGATGCCAGAGAAGCCAAAAACTTCACCTAAGTTCTCAAGGCCGGTATTGACCATTGCAATCACGCTGACAAAAGCAATTAACATGGTACCGACTGCTACGGCCACTTTCATACCACCCATTGCGCCGCTTGCCAGCGCGTCGATGACGTTACTCTCTTCGGCTTTGTCTAATTCAATGCTGTTATAGTCACTCAGGTCCTGACGCTCTGGAACGATGATTTTAGCCATCATCAGACTACCCGGAGCCGCCATAAAACTAGCCGCAATCAAATATTTTAGTTCGACACCTAAACCAGCATAACCCCCTAAAACGCTACCTGCGACGGACGCCATGCCACCAGCCATAACTGCAAACAACTCTGAACGTGTCATTTTGGATAAGAATGGGCGGATCAATAATGGCGATTCACCTTGAGACAAAAAGATATTTCCCGTCGCAACAAGAGATTCAGCTTTGCTGGTACCCAAAAACTTCTGAATAGCGCCGCCAATAAATTGAATTACTTTCTGCATAATGCCCAAATAGTAGAGGGCAGAGATAAGAGCACTAAAAAAGATGATAATAGGAAGGACGCGAATAGCGAAAATAAAGCCAGTAGAAGCAAGGTCACCAAACAGGAATCGGATTCCCTCATCGGCGAAACTAAGCAGCCCCGCAACACCGTTACTCAGACTCGCTAATGCTGCCTGCCCCATGGGGAAATAGAGTACTAATGCCGCAAACCCCACTTGCAAAAGCAGTGCGCGTGACACCGTTTTCCAGTTTATTGACGAGCGACTCTCAGAAAGAAAAACAGCACAACCCAGCAGCGCAGCGATACCAAATAAACTAAATAGAATACTCATGGCTCGGCCTACTGAACGTTAATAAGAAGAGAAGAGCCAAAGAACTTGGCTGCAGATTGGAATAACGTATCAAGTGGTGACACACTCACCGATTCTGAACATAGACAGAGCGAATAGTTCGACATCTCATTTTTACCTTATACAAGCAATTGAACTTAGCTGGTCCGGTCCGTGGGGTCATTCACTGCTGGCGTGGTTACCTCTGCCTGCTCCATGTGACGGCTTGTATGGGTAAGGGTCCTGAACAACTAAACCCTAAAGCCCGCTTAAACGGGACGACAGTATAGCCACTAAAAAGAGATATTCATCACATTTATAAACGCAAACGTTCAAGCGGTCATAATTCATTCAAACCAGCCATTTTTCACTCATACCACTAGTAAATTTAAGGGCATTGGAGTAAATAACTTCGATAAACGTTAAAAAGCGGCTAATAAATGTGCAATCAAACTCGAAAGACTAAAAATCAGTAACTTTGCTCTCGCCAACAGATGGAATTTGGTTATACAATTTGGTTCGCTTCTTTCCGAAGCCTCTGTAATACAGAGCATCATGATGCCGAGATGGTGAAATTGGTAGACACGCTAGCATGAGGTGCTAGTGCCTTAGGTGTGAGGGTTCGAGTCCCTCTCTCGGCACCATTATCCTTCTTATTAAATTTCGTTTGAGTGTAATGCAAAGTTCTAAGCAGGCAAGACAATCCGCAGATGCTAACCAACTTCTGAGCGAACTTGCTGTGCATGCTTTACTGCATCTGCACTTCAAAATTCAGGCATCTTCACACCCTCTCCCTTTAAAAGAGCGCAACGATCTGCTCCAAAAGTGGCTCAAGCCCAAACTGAAAAGCAATCGCTACAAGCTGATTAAAAAGCCGTTAAAGTCTTTGACTCAACAGGCGAAAGGGGAAGATGGCAACCTTGAAGTCTTACTCGAACGTTGTGTTAACGCAAATAAGCCAGGTAACCCTCAGCCTCATCTGGACAGTTACCTGCTACTTATAAACGAAATCGAAAAGAAACTAGGCACCACCGTGCTACTCTCTCGTCCAGAAGATGTCGATCTTTCTCATGATCAGCATGGCTGCTTATTGTGCGTGTTATCCGACAACTTAAACCAGCATTTCGACGATAATAACGCCTTAATTGCCCCTATATCGATGCTGTTCCGCGGCCCTATGAGCCAGCGTTCACTGTTTTTAGGCAGTATTTACGCCAACAACACGTTTAATTACGAAGTGCAGTATCAAGATGACCAGTTTGTACGAATTACGCTTGAGCTAGCGTAATTCGAAATCTGACCACTCATTTCTCACCTTCTTGAAGACATTTGGCCTATATCCACTTTAGCCATCACTTTCGCATCGACCTTATCGCAAATGTACTCTCCGATTGGCATCGCTGATGTTGCTGCTGGTGATGGAGCATTGCACACATGCAGGCTTCGGGCTGTTTCAGCAAACAGGAAATCATGCACTAACGTGCCATCAGATAATACAGCCTGTGCGCGAATACCGGCTGGGTGGGGTTTAAGATCTTCAACTCGGATAATTGGACAATATTTATTGACCAGCTTTAAATAGCCTGGTTTCCACCAGGAATTGATGAACTCGTCTAATCCGGTCTTCAAATGCTTTCGTGTGACTTTCCAAAAACCCGGAAAGCGCAGCATTCGCCATGTATCCCGGTAGCTAAAATTCACCTTGCCATAGCCTTCTCGCTTCCACCCTTGCACTGCATTCGGCCCTACCGTCACCGAGCCATCAATCATACGAGTGAGGTGGACACCCAAAAAGGGTAAATCCGGATCAGGAATTGGGTATATCAGGTGATTGACCACGTTATTGTGTTTGCTATCTAAACGATAATATTCGCCGCGATAAGGGATGATCTGAAAATCGGTTTTAATACCCATCATCTTGGTCATGCGGTCAGCCATCAAGCCACTGCAGGTCATCAGCATTTTGCAGTTAAGCTGCATCGACTGACCATCAGATATGCCGGTAAGCTGCACCTCTTCGTCCTTTTCTTCGATTGCAACCACCTGAGTACGCAGACTGACTTGCCCACCGAGCTTTTGGAACTCTTTAGCCATTTGCTCAGTGACTAATCGATAGTCCACAATACTGGTAGCTTTGACATAAATCGCCCCCAATCCCTTCACGTTAGGTTCCGCCAGCTTTAGCTGTGCCTGATCGAGCAGTTCTGCTTCTATTCCATTGATGAGGCAACGCTCGTAGAGGGCATTCATTCGCTCTACTTCTTGCTCATCCGTTGCCACCAATAGTTTGCCGCAGTTCTCGACAGGGATATCGTGCTCAGAGCAGAATTCGATGGTGCTCTCAACACCTCGTTTACAAAAATCGGCTTTCAAACTGCCCGGAGCATAGTAGACACCAGCGTGAATCACGCCACTGTTGTGTCCGGTCTGATGTTTGGCAAAACCAGACTCCTTCTCCACCAGCAATACAGAACTATCAGGATGACGTTTCTGTAATTGCCAAGCTGTAGATACTCCAACGATACCGCCGCCAACGACTATGTAGTCATAGACTGATTTCATACTACCTCTTATAAAACCGTGACTTGAGATTGTTGCCATTTAAAATTGCGACTACTGTAAACAAAGTTGACAGAGAATACCGCGCAGCCTGCCACACGAAACAACATTGGTATATCTCGAAAAGCGCAGAATCCGACTCTGAGAGCAAACAAAAGTCTCATCCTGATCATTAAGTGGATTCCATTTAGGCGGTGTTTCATATGATGTTTCTTTCGCATATGCATCTAAGCAATCACAGAACGGCCCAGTTCAATTGAGAATTTACACATGTACTAGTAGATGAAAACACTAAACATTGAATAATAAACCATCAATTGGGTGTATGTTAATTATTTGGTCAGCGATATATTCCAAAAACAAATCAAAAATCCAGTTCAATAAACCAAGTTGAAAACAAAGATTAACCATATCAACTTATTTTCCACTTCGGGGTTGTATCCATCCCCCCATATTCGTTAATGTACCGGCACGCCAAGGTAAACGTTTTCCTTGGCTTTTTTCACTTTTAAGGATCTATCATGTCAGCGACTATGCAATCATTTGCTTTAAAACGCCAATCAGACGTTGCTGCTCCGATCCTCCTGCTCTCTCTGAAACTTATTTAGAGCTGACAGGCGATACCACACTTTCTGTCAGCTTGAGAAGAAGCTGACGGGTCAATCAATACTTCCCCATTCCTTTCAGTTTCTTCCAAGCGAAACATAAGAGGAATAACAATGTTAAGCGCACGCAATATCGCTGCTTTAGGCTTCATGACTTTCGCCATGTATTTGGGCGCAGGTAATCTTATCTTCCCTCCATTTTTGGGTTACCAGGCAGGTGAAAACTTTCTGAGCGGAATGTCAGGCTTCCTCTTAACAGGGGTTGGATTACCAGCAATGGCGTTAGTGATAGTCGCAATTGTAAATGGCTCAGACAAATTAACCACCGCCCTGCCAAAGCCACTTGCAACGAGCTTTTGGGTAATGGTCTTTATCGTCATCGGTCCTGCATTCGTGATTCCACGTGCGATTACGGTGGCTTACCAATTCAGCTTCGCTCCCATCTTTGGCGATGCGGCTTTGATCCCCTTTACCCTTGTGTTCTGCGCTATCACCATTTTGTTTGCGCTTTACCCTGGCAAGTTGATTGATAACTTGGGGAAAATACTGACTCCCGCTTTGATGGCGATTTTAGTAATCATGTCAGTGACAGCCCTGCTATATCCTGCAGGTGAAATAACTCAAGCAAGTGGAGCATACGTAGGTGGTGCTTTTGCAGAAGGTTTAATTCAGGGATACATGACGATGGACGCGTTAGGATCGATCGGATTTGGCTGGATCATCTTCCGCGCGATTCGCAGTATGGGCGTGGATTGCCCGAAGGCAACGGCAAAATACACCTTAATTGCGGCTTTGATGTATGCAGTGGCGATGGCGTTTGTTTACATTTCGTTGGCGTATATTGGCTCGACAAGCACTTACCTAGGTTCTGACTTCACTAACGGTGGTGACATCCTGACAGCATTTACCTTCAATCACTTTGGTGCATTTGGATCGCTTTTGTTGGGTGCTGTAATGGTACTGGCATGTCTAACCACAGCGATTGGTGTAACCACGGCGGGAAGCGAGTTCTACGACAACACCTTTAGCAAAGTAAATTACAAAGGTTGTGTTGCTACCACAATGGTATTGGCCGGTTTAGTCGCCAACGTAGGACTTGAGCAGTTATTAGCTATCACATTACCTGCAGTAGTCGCACTTCATCCTGTTGCGATTGCATTAATGCTGATGGCCCCCGTACGTAATAAAATGTCTCAAACCATGATCGTTGTTACCACATTCACTGCGCTGATATTTGGTTGTCTCGATGCGCTGCATATTTTAGGAAACATGCCGGAGCTTGTTGATCAATGGATGAGCAGTAACATGCCACTTTACAGTGAGTTCGCAAGCTGGATTGTTCCTAGTGTAACCATGGCCATTCTGGGGCTAGTCTTCTCTAACAAAGCTGAACAAGTAGAAAGCTTGAAGTTGGTAAAAGAATAGCGGTTTAAAATAAGACAACTATTTATTATTACGTTAATATATAAGCGTTTATTTATTGTACAAGGCAAAGGAATTGCCTGTACTTTAGCTCACTGCGGTGCACGTATGGACGATCAATATTTAGATATAAGAACGCTTAACTTTATTATTATTTTATTTTCTTGTATCTACTCTGTCTGTCTCCTTTGCTACCAATACTCTCAGAGTAAAATAAAAGGTTTAAATACCTTCTCAATTTCTCTTTTGTTTCTTGGCTTAGGACCGTTCTTTCTTGGATTACGAGGTATCGGTCCTGATTGGCTCACAATCGTAGTTTCAAATACGTTTATTTTAGTCGGCTTCTTACTTTCGTTATATAGCGTCAGTATTTTCAGAGGCTTTCCCTTAAAACTCGCCCACATCATGGCGTGCTTCATTCCCCTTGTCAGCGGCCTCTTGTATTACTACAGCGTGTACGAACCTTCCATAAAAACTCGTATTATCTGCCACGGAACTTATCTCTCTGTCGTCACTTTGTGTTCTGCAATAGCGATGTTGCGAGGTAAAAATGAGGATCTAAACCTACCAGTAAATATCATGGCGTTTTCTTTCGCCTGCTACAGCGCTTTTATGGTGGGAAGAACAATTTGGACGATGGCTGCACCTGAAACAACCA
The DNA here is from genome assembly GCF_052353105.1 of Vibrio sp. YIC-376. NCBI lineage: Bacteria > Pseudomonadati > Pseudomonadota > Gammaproteobacteria > Vibrionales > Vibrionaceae > Vibrio > Vibrio sp. YIC-376. The sequence continues at coordinate 27,904 of NZ_JBBWFK010000017.1, read as the reverse complement.
GTTTTATGCATGCAGGATTAGTTCATCAACTGGCATTTTTGTTTGGTATCTGTCTTATCGTTGCCTTGAGCTTTAGCATGTTATGGCTGATTAACGCTCGTTTGGTCTTGTCTATTAACAATCTGTCCCAAAGAGATGCGTTGACAGGACTCTATAATCGTCGAGCTTTGGAAGAGATCATTCCGAGACTGATTTGCAACGCCATTAAGCAAGGCAACCCCGTCAGTATTATTATGGCCGATATAGACCGATTTAAAGCGATTAATGACCACTACGGGCATACCGCGGGAGATCAGGTTATGGAGAAGGTCGCCAAGATAATTAAAGAGCACTTGCCTGAATCGGCGTGTGCTGTACGAGTGGGTGGTGATGAGTTTATGATGATTCTTTTAGAGAAAGTAGGCCACGCCAAAAGTTTTGCAGAGAATATTAGAACTTCCGTCGAGAACGAAAGTTCGCTTCAATTATTTGACGCCACTCTTACAATGAGTCTTGGGATCAGTGAGTTAGAAAAAGGAGCATCGTTGGAAACTGCCTTGACTCAAGCAGATATAGCGCTATACCACTCGAAACATACTGGACGTAACCAAGTAACACTTTTTAGCCAAGATAACTCCGTATCAGGCAATCTTCACGAGCAGCTTCGAGACGCATATCCTGCCCCTTGAGTTTATTAAAGTACAAAGCAACAGACGATTAAATTCCCTGCTAATGTGCTTTTGGACGATAACATTGCCGCAAGCCAATTATCGTGCCCTGATCTCAATATACCTCGTTTACAAACAAGTCTTCTTTTTCTTAATACATATCAACTAATTACAAAAAGCCCTGCAATCTGCAGGGCTTGTTTTCTACTTTGATAATCGACTGAGATTACACAGCAATTTCACCACCGTCTTCACGGCGAATCACTACCGTCGAAGCACGAGGACGAACCGTTATACCTGCAGGGGTTTCTTCTGCTGCATCATCGCTATAAGGCCAGTTACCTGGGTGCTGGATATTTACAAACAGGGACTTGTAGTCCGGGCTGATAGTAAAGCCAGTTACTTCACAACCGTTTGGACCAACAAAGAAACGTTTAAGCTCTGCTTGGTTATCTGCCCCAATTGTCACTTGATCGCCATTTTCATCAGTCAGTTTTGATGGTACAACCGCCAGCATTTGGTCATTAGTGTATGAAGTTACTTCATCCGCACCGTTATCAGTTTGAATCCAAAGGATACCACGACCATCGAATGACAAGCCGTCTGGGCTCGCAAACTGGTTCAATTCCGTTAGGCTTGAACGGTTTGTGTCCGCATCACCATTTGCTGGTGAACCAAACACAAAGATGTCCCAAGTAAATTCTGTGGCTGATTCACCTTCATCCCAACGGATCACGTGACCAAACTTATTATTTAAACGTGGGTTTGCTGCGTTTGCTTCATCACGTCGAGTGTTGTTGGTTAGTGTCAAATAAACAGAACCCGTAAATGGATCGACTGTACACCATTCAGGGCGATCCATTGGCGTCGCACCAACAAGGTCAGCTGCACCTGCAGTGTTCAAAATAATTTCAGCAAGAGAATCAAAATGATCTGCCAATGTACCACCAGAGGTAGTCGTGCTATCTAGCGTTAATGGTAGCCACGTACCAGTGCTGTCTTCATTGAAAAGAGCAACATAAAGTGTGCCTTCATCCATGTACTTATCACCCGTAGCAAGGCGATTAGCAGGGTTTGCATCAGCTGGTTCCCAAGCCGCTGCTGATTCAAACTTGTAAAGATATTCAAAGCGAGAATCGTGACCAGAGTAAAATACAACTGGCTTACCTTCTTCTAGATTAGCGAATGTACATCCTTCATGACGGAAACGACCTAGCGCCGTACGCTTTTTAGCACGCGAGTTTTGCGTGTATGGGTCAATTTCAACAATGTAGCCGTGGCCATTCGCTTCGTTACGGTAATCATCAGCTGAGCTAGCGCCTGTTGGAGCTAAGTTAAATCGAGCAAATTCATCTAAACGCTCTTGTGAATCACCTGCCAGTGTTTCCCATAGGTAGCGAGTGCTTGCAGATTCAATACCAATACGATCTTGATCTTCTGTACGCTCGCCTGCATTCACAAAATAACCCGGCCAGTTTTCTTCGCACGTTAAGTAAGTGCCCCAAGGAGTATAGCCATTACCACAGTTATTCAGTGTACCGCGTGCCTGACTGCCGTCCGGCGAGAAACGTGTCACCGCTAGTTCTGTATGTGCAAGCGGGCCAGATAAATCCATCACTGTCGCACCAGTGTAACGACGGTTTAATGGATCGGTATCAACCAGTTTCCACACGTTGTCTTCTAGCTGGATGCGAACAACAGATACGCCGTGCGCGTTGATCTCTTTACGCACTTCGTCAACGATAGTGCGAACATTATTTTCAACTGTTGGACCATTTGGATGCAGAGCATTTTCATCAATGTATTCATGGTTGATACATAGCAGGCCATCTGTTGTGTTGTCATTCAGAGGGAAGAAGTGCATGCCGTCATGGTGCATACCCAGAGCATTAAGCTGGTCTGTACTGGTGTTTGAGCCGTCACTTTCCCAAGCGTTGCCTTGTGCATTTAACGGAGTACCCCAAGGAACCAACACTTGAGCAGTGTAACCTGATGGAATAGAGACAGCATCAGTTAACGAACCAGGGATCGATTCAAAATTCAGCACTGCTTTTGATACACCAGACGCGCTGCTGACCGAATTACCTGAGCTAGACGAGTTACACCCAGCCAATCCAAAAGCACCAAACGCAGTCATAGCACTGATGCCCAGGCCGCCTTTGAGAATACTGCGGCGAGATAAACTCGCTTCTAGTACTTCTTCAAATGGTTTGTTATTGCTGCGGTTATAACGCGTTGCGTCGAAGGTTTCCTTACTCATGGTTTCACTTTCCCGATGTCAGATTTGATTTTAAATTGGAATTCTATAAGTAGTTGAGCGTGAGGAAGTTTGGAGAAAAAACATGACAGAAATAATTAAGAAACATGAAGGTTATATTTCTTAATTATTACCCAGCTAAATCAATAAACAGCCGGTTTAACCTAATATGAATGAAAAAAGCACTAAGCACTGTTTGGTCAGGAAACCTACAAATACGCCAATTTATTAGAATTTTACTTGGGATATAACCTCATTAAAGGTATAAAGCGTGCGTAATAAGATCATCTGCGAGAGATAGTTATGAAATTAGATAAAATCGATAACAAAAGCCGTCGTATCCGTAAGAAACTGTTTCTGGGAGAGTTCGCTATCCTAGGTTTCGAAATTAGCTGCGAAACAGACATCAACGACTTCGACCGCTATGATGCATTCGTTGATGACTTTGTCGACTACATTGATGGTTTAGGTCTGTGCTTTGGTGGTGGTGGCCTTGAGCTGTTTGAAGGCTTCCTATGCGCGACTGAACGTTACGGTAACGCTACTGAAGAGCAAAAAGTACAAGTTTTAGCTTGGTTAGAAGCTCGCTCAGAAGTAAAGCGTGCTCAAACGGGCGAATTAGTCGACGCAAATTACCTGTAAAGACATAGTAAAACTGAATTGAGCGCAAACATTTAAAGCTAGTCTTCGGACTGGCTTTTTTATGGCGTATAGATAGGAAAAATTTACGGTAGGTTATTATGGAACTGGCAATTGAAAGGAATTCTATTTCCCTCTGCCAGCCCAATGACGTCGAATGTACTTAACTATGCTCTTTTAGCTGTCGCTTCTTTTGTGTCTTTCCAATATTGAATACGAACACGATGTAACTGAGCTCTTCTCATTTTTTTCATAGCAATCTCCCTCATTTATATAAATAACGCTCTTCATGAGCTTAATGTCTAAGGTGCGTTAATCCCTTGAATTTATATGGGAATAAGGCACTTAACCGTGACAAATTTCACAATATAATGAAAAATATTGTTGCGTTGCAGCTGTTAGCCACTTACTAAATTGAACGTGATTTTTCTTCTCACACGATCAAATTACTCACCTGATATGACAAAAAAATGGCAAACAAGTTCCGTTTTCTATCTGTCACCAAATCTTAATAAAACTTAGATCTTAACAAGACTTCACGAGGTGGTTATTAATCAATTACCACATCATCGACACAAAAGTCTAGTCCTTGATAATCACATCACCTCATGAATATTCAGTTGTCCTACTTTAATCACTTTTTCAGTTAGTCGCTCAACGAGGCTCCAAGCGTAACTATAAATACCAAACACATTGTTATATAGGCTGAATTGTGATCTGGAGCAAACCTGAAAACTTCATTAAAACGAGCAAAGTTAGGATATAAGCCCGCCTCTTTGTGCGAGATCTCTCACACAGCATGTAAGCCTATAGACAATTCAACTCTGAGACCAAAGCCTTAAAATAACATAACATGTTGTATTTAAATGATAATCAAATAAACACTGCAATCGATTTCAAAAAAAAATTCAAATAGCTAATTGAGTCAGATCCGCAAAACATCAATACTGAGTGTGTCGACAGGATGTTGGCAGGAACAGGAAAAAGCCTAATGGATTAGGTATCTTCAGGATGAAGATTTGATGGCTTAGGATGAGTTGTCAGCAAGGATGTAGTTAAGACTCTAGGATAGAGTTCGCCCGTCAGGACGATAGGCAAGAATGGACACCGCTAGGAAGGCGATGAACAGGGAACTCGGTTAAAGGACTTAACCACAATCAAGGATAGATGCAGGGAGCACCTATTAGTAGCTGGATTGCTGCGAAAGAGAATAAGCCCCGTCTGGAGATCCAGGCGGGGTTTTATTTTATCTCCGACTTACCGTTATTCATCGTCGCTTATACTCATTCTTCAATTGGTGCAGATTCCACTGGATATCTTTACGAGTAAGCTCAAATTAAGTGCATTTTCTCTGATTGATGTTCTTTAATTATTTAACGGTCACACTTTGTAAAGAGTCATAGTTCGATAAATAAATTTTATCGTTACGATGAGTTTTTTTCGTTTTAATCTGATGGCGAAAAAACCTAAGGTGCACACCCTTGACGACGTGGTTGTCCAACCACAATTCTAACTCGTTGAAGTATGTAGCTTATGTCATATCAATAACATCAACCTGCTACATTCTATACTCTATACTTATATTTTATTTTGGTACTGACTTACAAAGGAACAGCCATGCGTATTGCTATTCTCTCTCGTAATGAGAATTTATATTCAACCATGCGCCTAAAGCAAGCTGGTGAAGAGCGTGGACATCAAATCGATGTTATCGACACTCTGCACTGCTACATGGATATTACGAGTAACAACCCCAAGATCCGTTACATGGGGAAAGAATTGCCACAGTACGACGCGGTTATTCCACGTATCGGTGCATCAATCACTTTCTACGGTACCGCCGTTGTGCGCCAGTTTGAAATGATGGGTACATTTTGTGTCAACGAATCTGTAGCGATCAGCCGTTCTCGTGACAAGTTGCGTTCATTGCAGCTTTTATCACGTAAAGGTATTGGCTTGCCTCGTACTGGCTTTGCACACCATCCTGACAATATCCAGGACGTAATCAAGAACGTCGGCGGTGCTCCTTTGGTGATCAAGCTTTTAGAAGGCACACAAGGTATTGGTGTTGTACTTGCTGAAACAAACAAAGCGGCAGAAAGTGTAATTGAAGCGTTCATGGGCTTAAAAGCGAACATCATGGTTCAAGAGTTCATTGAAGAAGCGAAAGGTGCCGATATTCGATGCTTTGTTGTGGGCAACAAAGTCATCGCAGCAATGAAACGTCAGGCGAAAGAAGGCGAGTTCCGCTCTAACCTTCACCGTGGTGGCTCGGCACAACTAGTAAGATTGAGCAAAGAAGAACGCGCAACCGCAATCAATGCAGCAAAAGTGATGGGGTTAAACCTATGTGGTGTGGATATTCTTCAATCTAAAAACGGTCCTGTTGTGATGGAAGTTAACTCATCTCCAGGCCTTGAAGGTATCGAACTTGCAACACATAAAAACATTGCAGGTATGATCTTCGACTTTATTGAGAAGAACGCAAAACCAAATTCGAACCGTACTCGAGGTAGAGGTTAATTACTCTGTCCAAACAAGCACCAGGGAGCAATGTGTCTCTCTGTGCTACTCGTCGCTAGGATGACACTATGAATCAGAAAATGATCATTGGGAATGCCGAAGCTATTTGCTTGCCAGAGTTAGGGATAGCTCACCTTGAAGCGCGCATTGATACAGGCGCACAAACGTCTTCTATACATGTAGATAATCTCGAGTGTTTTGAGAAAGATGGACGCTCATATGTAGAGTTTGATCTACACCCTGATGTTTATCACTTGGAACAAGTGGTTCGTTGTACTGCACGGCTAAAAGCGAACCGTAAAGTAAAATCATCGAATGGTACGTTCGAACATCGCTGTGTAATCACAACGATGCTACGCTTAGGTGATAAGCAATGGCCAATCGATATTACGTTAACAAATCGTGAGAGTATGACTTACATGATGTTGCTAGGTCGTCAGGCGATGAAAGATAAAGTCTTGGTAGATCCAAGCCAATCTCACTTATTGGCCCCATAAATCCCACAATTTCAGACGAGTGACTTCCATTTTTTGTCACTCGCCTGTTTTCTGCTTTTTCCTCAATAGCGTTTTAAATATTCCCTTCGCTTTTATTTTGGTCACTCGCCAATGTGTATGCGGCTTAGTTGGTGCCGTATCAAGAATGTGCTGATAAGCTTTTTCATCCAGTATCACTTCCCCTCCATGCGCTAGCAACAGGCATTTCGGCTGCAGTTCAAAAACCCGTTTGACGGAACGGCGGTATTGATTCGGATGAAATATAGGAAACGGTGCAATGAGATGTTTTTTCACCTTTACTATCAGATCAGCGACATACAGCACACTTTGCTCAGAGTGATACACCGATAAATCTCTGTCGGTATGACCTAACGTTTCCAGTACTTTCCAATCTTCAAACCCGGGAATACTTTCACCATCCACCAGCTCAATGTCTGGCCGTAATTTACGTGAGTACCACAGATTACGTTTTGGTTTGCGCATGCGGTTTGCCATCCATCGTGCCAGTACCAGATCGGTTAAATGCATCAACCAACCATCGACACCACCATACCATTGAACATCACGTCTGGCCGCTAGCACTTTGCATCCCGTGATAGTTCTGAGTTTATGCGCCGCTCCTGCATGATCAGGATGCATGTGCGTTACCACCACCAACTTCAGATCGGTAAATGACCGCTGGAGCTGATGCTCAATAAAGTCCTTAAGATGAGGAATATCAGCCCGACTCGCACCATCAAGCAACATGAGCTTATCGTTATACTCAGCGAGATACATCGTTTGTATATATCCCTGAATTCTGTGAAGTTGCAAAACATATCCTTATGTTGGAGTGACCGCATCTTTGCAGGTCAGATCGACTATAACAGCAGAATAGAATGATTGTTAAATATTTGTAACTTGATTTGATATTCTAATAGTGTTTGATTGAAACCGTTAATTGAAGTTTAGGAGCCCTAAAAGTTCTGCCTTCGTGAACGGGTCATCAATTCGATTTGAGTGTCAATTATTTCGAAAATAATCCGCCCTTTTCGGCATGATTATCCCTGAGCTAACACCACTCACAGCGTCCTGAATACTGAGTTTTTAAGACATTTGGGTAAAATTTTTTACACCGCAGTTCGACAACAAAGCATAATCGAAAAGATAGATTTTAATCATTAGACTCTAGGCAACTTTTGTCCGTTAATGCGCGCACACGGAGTTCGTGTCAGGGTATGAGGTGATACCAATCGTAGCAAATAATTGGTCATTCTAGCTGGTTAAAATGTTCGACAACTGCGTTACAATTTTTGACTGTAGAGTAACTACTTATCAAAAAATTGTGCCTTGTTCTCAAGCATTTTTCCTGCGCTATTTCTGATCACTTATTCACTGTGATTGGTATTAATGCCTCATGAATTGCTTTTTGGTACTTTTCCTTCTAATTAATTAAAGGTTTAAGTACATTTTTGTGAGAATTGAGTTGGAAAAAGCAACTAAACTAGACCGCATTCGCGCGGACTACAACGTTCACTACTGGAGCCAAGGCTTCTACGGTATTGATGACCAAGGCGAGGTATACGTATCTCCTCGTAGTGATCGTGCACATCAAATCCCTTTCAGTGCCATTGTCAATGAGCTAGAAGCGAAACAGCTGAACTTGCCTGTACTCGTTCGCTTCCCACAGATCGTGCATCAACGTGTGCATGGGCTTTGTGACGCTTTCAACCAAGCTATTGACGATTATCAGTATCCAAACAAATACTTGTTGGTGTACCCGATTAAGGTAAACCAGCAACGTGAAGTGGTTGATGAAATACTCGCCAGCCAAGCAGAGCTTGAAACTAAGCAACTGGGTCTTGAAGCAGGTAGTAAACCAGAACTGTTGGCGGTACTGGCTCTGGCTCAGCAAGCTAGCTCCGTGATCGTATGTAATGGCTATAAAGACCGCGAGTATGTGCGTCTTGCCCTGATTGGCGAAAAACTGGGTCATAAAGTTTTCATCGTACTAGAAAAGCTATCTGAGCTTGATCTGGTACTTGAAGAAGCCAAAAGCCTTGGGGTAAAACCTCGCCTAGGCTTACGTATCCGCCTTGCATCCCAAGGCGCAGGCAAATGGCAGTCAAGTGGTGGTGATAAATCTAAATTTGGTCTATCTGCATCACAAGTATTGAGCGTGATTAATCGCCTTAAGAGCAACGGCAACCTAGAAGCGTTACAATTAGTGCACTTCCACCTTGGCTCACAAATGGCGAACATCCGCGACGTGCGTAACGGCGTAAATGAGTCGGCACGTTTCTATTGTGAGTTACGTGCAATGGGCGCAAACATCGAATATTTCGATGTGGGTGGCGGTTTAGCCGTGGATTATGACGGGACTCGTAGTCAATCTTCAAACTCAATGAACTATGGCCTGGCGGAATACGCGCGAAATATCGTGAACACCGTAGGCGACGTGTGCCAACAATATGAACAGCCAATGCCAGTCATTATTTCTGAGTCTGGTCGTTCTTTAACAGCTCACCACGCCGTGTTGGTATCTAATGTAATTGGTACAGAAGCATATCAACCTGAAGAAGTATTCGAACCGGCTGAAGAAGCACCCCTGCTGCTACAAAACATGTGGCGAAATTGGGAAAACTTGCAAAACGGTACCGATGCACGAGCACTGATTGAGATTTACAACGATACCCAAAGCGATTTGGCAGAAGCGCACTCAAACTTTGCGGCTGGCGTAATTAACCTTGAGCAGCGTGCATGGGCAGAACAACTTTCATTGCGCATCTACTTCGAATTAAGTCGTAAGATGAGCACGAAGAACCGCTTCCACCGTCCAATTCTGGATGAGTTAAGCGAACGCCTTGCGGACAAATTCTTTGTGAACTTCTCACTCTTCCAATCTTTGCCAGATGCGTGGGGGATTGATCAGGTGTTCCCTGTTCTGCCTCTTTCTGGTCTGGGAGATGCCGAAGAACGTCGTGCAGTGATGTTGGACATCACTTGTGACTCAGATGGTGCAATTGATCTTTACGTTGATGGTCAAGGTATAGAAAGTACGCTACCTGTTCCTGCATGGAGCAAAGACAAGCCATACCTACTTGGTTTCTTCTTAGTTGGTGCATATCAAGAAATTCTTGGTGACATGCACAATTTATTTGGCGACACCCATAGCGTAGTCGTCAATGTGGAAGAAAATGGTGAGTTTGAAATCAGCTACATCAACGAAGGTGATAGCGTAGAAGACATGATGCGTTACGTTCACATTGACGTTGATGCTATTCGTGAGAATTACAAACAACTGGTTTCAGAGCGTGTTGAAGCCAGTGAACAAACACAAATCCTTGCTGAACTGGAACAAGGTTTAGTGGGATACACCTATTTAGAGGACTTCTAACATGAATGATTTGTTTACTAAAACTGATTATTCGCTTTACTCCAACTCAATGTCGTTTCTGCGTCTGCCGTATATCAGAAATCCGGTAACAGCAGAGGCAGACGTCGTAGTACTGGGCGTTCCTCTTGACATGGCAACGTCTGGTCGCTCAGGCGCACGTATGGGGCCTGACGCAATCCGTCGTGCCTCTGTAAACTTGGCTTGGGAAGGTAAGAAATTCCCTTGGGACTTCAACGTATTTGATAAGTTGAAAGTCATCGACGCCGGCGATTTGGTTTTCGATTGCGGAGATGCGGAAGATTTTACTTACCGTTTGGAAGCGGCGACAAGTGAGATCCTAAAAAGCGAGAAAATGATGCTCGGTTTAGGTGGTGATCACTTTATCACCTTACCTATCCTTCGTGCATACGCGAAACACTATGGTCAAATGGCTCTGATTCACTTCGATGCTCATACAGACACTTACGCGAATGGTAGTTCATACGACCACGGTACAATGTTCTATCATGCGCCTAAAGAAGGTTTGATCTCAGCGAAAAACTCAGTGCAAATTGGTATTCGTACTGAATACAAAAAGCAAGATCATGGCTTTAACGTGATTAATGCTATGCAGGCTAATGACATGTCTGTAAACGAGATTCTGGATGAAATCCGCCGCACCGTGGCAGATAAACCAGTATACGTTACGTTTGACATTGACTGTCTTGATCCAGCGTTCGCACCGGGCACGGGTACCCCAGTTTGTGGCGGTCTTAACACCGACAAAGTACTTAAGATCATTCGCGGATTGGCAGGTATGAATATCGTCGGCATGGACGTGGTTGAGGTTTCTCCACCTTATGACCAAAGTGATGTCACTGCGCTAGCAGGTGCTACCATCGCTCTTGAATTGCTCTACGCCTACGCCTCTGGGCGCGAGTAATCACTACCTTGTAAAGGGAGCTCAGGCTCCCTTTTTTATTCTTCCTATTCCCCCCTATAAAATGGATTAGTTTTTCTAATCCAAATCATAGAATTTAATCTTGCTTTACGTCACAGTTTTAGATTGCCAATCATACACTCGCACACTAATATCTCGCCTCATAAACCCCTATATACAACAAGTATGTTAGCACTCTACATTGAGCGCTAAGGCTTTGTGCACCTTAAATTTTTGGAGATTTACGCAAATGTCGGCTTCGTTTTCATTAGCGAAACTTACCTTTCTAATCGCAATATTGACAGCCGTAGGTCAAATGACCCAAACAATGTACGTGCCTTCAATTGGTCATATGGCGAGTGATTTTTTGGTTTCTGCTTCTTCACTTCAAGCTGTCATGGCATGCTACCTGATTCCTTATGGCTTATCGCAATTCGTATATGGCCCACTGTCAGATCGTCTGGGTCGTAAACCTATTATCATCTCTGGCCTGCTCATATACATTGTAGGTACTTTGGTGGCTCTGTTTGCGCACCAGTTTGAGTGGTTCTTGGTGGGCAGCTTTATTCAGGGCTTAGGGATCGGCTGTGGTGGGGCGATGGCTCGCACATTAACTCGCGATTGCTTTGATGGGGCAGAATTACATCGTGCAAACAGCTTGATCAGCATGTGTATACTGTTCTCACCATTGATGGCTCCGTTGTTAGGTGGTTTCTTGACAGAAGCCTTAGGCTGGCGCTCTAGCTACCTGTTCCTTGCACTATTCGGTATTGCCGTTGTTATTACGATGATGACGAGCATGGTGGAAACACTACCGACAGAAAAAAGAAAATATGAGTCTGTTACCAAAAGCTATAAATACGTTTTATCCGACAAACGCTTCCAAGGATATTTAATTTGCCTTGTGGCGACTTTCGCAGGCGTCGGGGTATTTGAGGCAGCTGCGGGCGTACTGTTAGGTGGTGTGTTAGGCTTACCAGCCACCACTGTAAGTCTGCTGTTTATTATTCCAATTCCGGGATACTTAGTCGGCGCAGGATTATCCAGCTATATAGCGCAGCGTCGCTCAATGCGCCGAGCCCTTAATGTCGGTCTGGTATCGATTTTTATCGGCTCTGCAATGGTATTAATTCCGGGGCTATTTGGCCTAACAACCGCATTGACTCTCATCGGTGGTGCAACCATTTACTTCCTGGGGGCTGGCATATTATTTCCCGCAGCCACAACAGGCGCAATTGCTCCATTCCCAAACCATGCTGGTACCGCTGGAGCTTCGCTGGGTGGTATGCAAAATTTAGGCGCTGGTATTGCTACCTTACTTGCATCGCTATTTCCAGCTCATAACCAAATGCCTTTAGGTATTTTAATGCTGGCGATGTCGGTCATTGCGATGCTCGGCTTACGCTGGATTAATCGCACGCCCGATCATTCCAACCAAGTGCCGCAGGTCGTATAATCCGCTCATCACAACAGTTAAACAGTTAAACAGTTAAACAGTTAAACAGTTAAACAGTTAAACAGTTAGTAGGGACATACTTTAAAGTATGTCCCTTTTTTATTTATTCATTGCATCCACAAAGCGCATCCTACTTCTGTCTCATATTCAAAAAGACTGTTTGCTTTGTATAACAACTGCTTACACAATTAAGTTTCATATTGATCATAGGAAGATTAATAGAATCCGTGTCACACCAGAAAGCACATACAAACCATGCAGATATAGATGACAATCAACATGTTTGCTTAGGTATAAAATACAAGGATAAACAGATGCGTTTCACTCTTACGACTTTGGCCGTATCGCTCGCACTTTTGGCCGGATGCAGCAATCAAGGAACTTCACCAATGAACCACCACTCTCAATCGCAGCTCATCGCGCAACAGACACCAGCGCCAGTAGCTAAAAAAGTCCCGCACGCGATGACGATTCATGGCAATACTCGTATCGACAATTATTACTGGATGCGTGACGACGAGCGAAAAGATCCTGACGTCTTGCAGCACCTAGAACAAGAGAATCAATATACTGAAACTGTGTTAGAGCATACCGAAGAGCTTCAGCAGCAACTGTTTGAAGAAATCAAGGGACGCATCGCCAAAGACGATAACTCCGTTCCGGTTCGTAAAGGTAACTACTTTTATTCAAGCGAAGTTTCTGGTGATAACGAATACGAAGTTCACTTGCGAGCTAAAGACTTCGCAGGCACCGATAAATCGGTGATCTTAGATGTAAACGAGCTGGCAAAGGATCATGATTTCTTTAGTGTCAGTGGATTACACATCAGTCCTAATGAGAAGCTATTGGCCTATGGGGAAGACACCTTAAGCCGACGTATTTATACCATTAAGATTAAAGACCTCTCGACGGATCAATACCTGAAGGACGAAATCGAGGGAGCGTCCAGTGCTATCGCATGGCAAAACGATAACCAAGCGTTCTACTACATAAAGAAAGATCCAAAAACTCTGTTAGGTTACCAAGTATATCGACATGTGCTGGGAACACCGCAAAGCACGGACGAGCTTATCTACGAAGAAACAGATAGTGAGTTCTTCACCTATATCAGCAGTAGTAAAGACGGGGAAGAGGTTTATATTTGGCACTCTAGTACAGAAACCAGCGGTGTTTCCGTTCTGGACGCCAACGAGCCGAACGCGAAAGCTGAGCCATTTTTCCCTCGTGAATCTGGCATCGAATACAGCATCGAAAAACTCGGGGACTGGTACTATATCTATACCAATTACCAAGCGATCAACTTTCGCCTAATGAAAGTGCATAAAGACAACATGCACGATCGTTCAAAATGGCAAGATGTCATTCCTGCAGACCAAGATACACAGCTCGTGGATTTCGAATTATTCGATGACCATTTAGTTTATGAACAACGAGCAAATGGCTTATCGACGGTCACCGTGCGTCAGTTGTCAACAGGTGAAGAGTTCCCTCTCAAGTTTCACGACAGCGCATTTGCTGCTTATCTGACGGGTAATCATGAGTTAGACAACGGTAAAGTTCGCATCTACTACAGCAGCTTAACTACGCCTGGCACCTATTACGATTTCAATCTGAATACGGGTGAATCTGAAGTCATGAAGCAAACACCGATTCTTGGTGATTTCGACGCAGATAACTACCAGTCTGAACGTATTATGGTTACCGCTCGTGACGGAAAATCCGTGCCTGTCTCGCTGGTTTATCGCAAAGATCTGTTTAAGAAAGATGGTACCAACCCAATTTACCAATATGGTTATGGCTCTTACGGCGCAACCATTGAACCAACATTTAGCTCCACACGCTTAAGCTTGTTAGATCGTGGTTTCGTTTTCGCGATCGCCCATATTCGCGGCTCTGAAATGCTGGGGCGTCCGTGGTATGAGGACGGTAAGAAGCTCACTAAGCAGAATACCTTTAATGACTTTATTGACGTCACTAAAGGCCTGGTAGAGCAAGAATATGGCGCAAAAGACAAAGTATTCGCTGTTGGAGGCTCTGCGGGCGGCTTGTTAATGGGCGCAGTAATAAACCAAGCGCCAGAGCTGTATCGTGGTATTGGTGCCCATGTTCCGTTTGTCGATGTCGTCACCACCATGCTGGATGAATCTATCCCATTAACGACAAATGAATACGATGAGTGGGGCAACCCGAACGATAAAACCTACTATGACTACATGTTAAGTTACTCGCCTTACGATAATGTAACCGCGAAAAATTACCCTAACATGCTCATCACCACTGGCTTGCATGACTCCCAAGTTCAGTATTTTGAGCCTATGAAATGGGTGGCCAAACTGCGTGAAATGAAAACGGATAGTAACGTGCTTATCTTTAAAACCGATATGGAAGCGGGTCATGGCGGGGCTTCAGGCCGCTTCAAGAGATTGAAAGAAGATGCATTGGAGTATGCCTTCTTCCTTGACCTTTTAGACGAAAAATAATGGTTTGACTCGAGCAGAAAGAAATAAAAACGCCTACTCACATTGAGTAGGCGTTAACACAATAAATGTGTTTAGGCAGTAGAAACTGTCCTATTAATTAGAAGTAGTAACGAGCACCGATAGTCCAGTAGTCGTTCTCATCTTCATCAATGTCGTTACCTAGATCGATTTGGTAACCAGCAAATGTGTAGAATGATGGAGTTACAGCGTATTCAGCTTGGAGCGCCATTTGGCTGTATAGCGTGTCTAGATCGTCATCTTCAACTGACTCGTAGTTTACACTGAATGTCCAGTCGTTAACGCCGTACGCTACAATACCTTCTAGTTGAGTTGTATCTTCGTAATCTTCATAGAAGTATTCGTTCATGCCGTACACAAATGCAGCGTATAGGCCTGAACCATAAGAGCCGTAGTTAACCGAGAAAATATGTGACTCTGCAGTTTCTGTTGAACTACCCATATCTACGTCACCGCCACTGTATGCGTAGCCAAGACCAAACCCAGCTAGTTCTGTACTAAGAGCAATTTGACCACGGTCATCGTAATCACCGTTTTGACCTTGCCAAGCTAGACCTAGGTTGAAAGCAATACCTTCACCGAAATCGAAGCCTTTACGGTAGCTCAACATTTTTTCCGCACGGGCTGAGCCAACTTCATACATATTGGATGGGTAAGCGAAATCATTGGCAAATGCAATTGGTTTATCTGCTACAAGAGCAACATCAGCATAAGGTGACCATTGTGTACCCACAACTAGACGACCAAGTTGTTCATGAGTTGCACCGATGTAACCAAGACGAGTTGAGAAAGACTGATCACCACCGTTTAGGTAGTTAAGCGACCATTCACCTTTTGCATCAACAGTCACACCATTACCGATGTCTTTTTTGCCCGCAACGTTGATACGAGGAGAAACTTGGTGAACTTTAACGTCTTCGTCGTAGTACTCACCCACGCCCACAGATACGTGACCGCCGATTGATAAAGATGTACCATCGCTGTTGTAAACTTCTGCTGCGAATGCCTGTGTACCACATGCTAGTGCCGCCACTGCTACGGCTAGAGCTTTCATTTTCATTGTTAACATCCATATAGTTGTTTGTGCCGATTCGCCAAGAAACAGAGTTACCCTGAATCATTTGCAACGAATAGATAACAAAGTAGTAATGAAATCTAAATGAAACAAACACTTTTTTATGCAACTAGTTCACTTAGTGATTAAATTTTGAACAAAATCACAAAAAAATAGTGAACTTTTCATTTATATGCACAGATTTTGTATTTTTTTGCGTGTTACATCTCCCAGCGTGAGAAGAGTTATCAGTTTTATTTCCTTTACTGCCCTGCCGGTCAATAATTATATTTTGCAGCATCCCATCCCGTTAAATGGAGAAAGGAAGATTTTTACACGCGTTTAAGTGATAAAAATAACAGTTATTTGTGCTATTAATCTTGCCTTTTTGAAGTTAGATCCTCTGCCATTACAGGCTCCAATACGAACGTAAAAAGTAATAACCTATACAGCGATTTATATTCGTCCCGAGAAAACAAAAAGACCCGAGTGTTACCTCGGGTCTTTAACAAGTACTTTGGATTGCTTACGAATTTAAACTGGTTTCCACTTTTTGTAGTTGAGACAGATATATAACCCAGCTTTTTGCTTGATCTGACGGTTTCATTTCATAAGATCGTTTCGCGTTCGCTAGCGCATCGTCGATGCGTTTCAATTTATAGTAAGCACGAGCTTTGACAAGTGCGACATCCGCTTTTCGGCCAGAAACTTTATCCAATACCACCAGCGCCTGTTGGTAATGTCCTTCTTGCACCAATAGCTGAGAAAAGTTCCAGTTGTACTGAGGATCAAGATGTGCAGCCACACGCCAGCTATCAATCGACTTGTCCCACTCTTTGGCCATTTGCCAATACATTGCCTGTTGCGCTTTTAGCTTACTGTTGGAGTTAATCTCATCCAATTCGCTCAATACCAACGCCGCTCGTTCTGGAATCCCCCGGTTAGCATAGAGTTGTGCCAGCAGTTTCAGATCATCTTGGCTAAGTTTCACACCCCTTAGTTTAGCAAGCGCCAGAGAATCCAGTGCATGCTTATTATCATCAACACGCAAATGTAGTGAGACCAATTGACGCCACCACTCTACACGTTCAGGCTCGATAGCAATCAAACGTTTTATGGTTCCAATCGCTGGCTTCCACTTTTTCAGTTCAAGTTCAGCAGACAGTTTTATCGAAAGTGGGCCAGTTTTGTCTGGCTGGCCGAACTGTTCGTAGTGTCCCATCGCTGAAATCACTTTTTGCCATTCACTTAGCTGATAATGCGACTGTGCGATACGCAACCAGACATCATGGGCCTTCTGGTTCTTGGGTATTGATTTGCTCAATGTGTAGTAGTGAGGCAATGCTTTGGAAAACTGCTGATCGTTAAGCAACATATCGGCCAGCATCTTACGAGTTTGCCAGGCTTGCTCATCCTGTAATAAGCCACTGTTAACCGCAAGTTCCAGCTGTTTGATGGCTGGCTTAATTTGCTGGTTTTGCCAATAGAGAATGCCCAACATACGCGCGACAAAAGCCTGATCGTAACCACGAGAAAGATCCAATGTCTCTAGTGTCGAAATGGCCTCTTTGAGCTTGTCCTCCTGCGCCATGTTATGCGCCCGCTGGACACGAGAAGCCGTATACTGACTTAACTCGCTGGCGATGGTCGTAAAAGCACTTAAGCTCAGGACGGCACCGATTAGGAATTTCTTCATCATTTCGTTAACTTGAACTCCAGTCTTACGGTCTGTCCAAACTGCTCGATTGACACACCATTCTCAACTTTTGGCTGATATTTCCAATTTCTAAGAGCACGTATCGCTTCACGCTCAAACATCCGGCTTGGTTCGGCTTCGAGCACTTCAATGTCTTTTGGACGGCCAGTCGCGTCAATAGTAAAGCGCAACACCACGTGACCTTCGATCTTACGTTTCTGAGCCTTGCTCGGATAACGAGGTTCCACACGATAAAGAGGTAGCGCTTGTTGATTACCCATGGTGCCTTGAAGATTAGGCGCGCTAATTGCAATGCCATCTAGCGCTGTATTTAATCCCAAAGCACTGGTTGGGGTAACCTGACTCATTGGTTCTACTTGGGTATTTGCGTGAGACAGATCCATTGGCTGTGGCGTTTTTGGTGGCTCAGGCTGCTGTGGAACCGATCGTTGACGACGCTGGAGATCCGCATCATTTTCCACCATCACCATATCAAAACGTACTGCTTCAGAGGGCTTTGGAGCACGTTGATTGCCATTGTCGACCATCCACGCCATAAAGCTAAACAAGCTGACAGAAATCAATAGCGATGCGGGTAGCGCAAGTAACAGCCTGCCCATTAAGGTTTCTCCGCAGCCAATGCGATGTTCTTGACACCTGCACCTTTAGCGGCATCCATGACTTTTACAACTGTACCGTTATACGCATGTTCGTCTGCCTGAATCACTAACGATGCATCTGGCTGTTCCAGCAGCAAATGTTCTATCGACGCTTCTACACGCTCAATATCTACCAAACGTTTATCGATATACACATCGTTTGCTGCAGTCACAGCAATGAAAATACCCGCGTCTTTTTGGCTCACCACATTTGAAGCTTGAGGTCGATTTACTTCCACCCCTGACTCACGTACAAATGAGCTAGTAACAATAAAGAAAATCAACATGATAAAGACAATATCAAGCATGGATGTTAAATCGACTTGTGCTTCGTCCTGTTGATTAGGTCTGCGTCCGAGTCTCACTTCTGACTCCTTAAAGATTGTTCTAACTGGATAGCTTTGCGCTCACACACTTTGCTTAAACGCGCATGAATAAACATCCCCGCCAAAGCAGCCACCATTCCTGCCATGGTAGGCAAGGTGGCCAGAGAGATGCCCGAAGCCATCAATTTGGGATTGCTGCTGCCCTGTGAAGCCATGACATCAAAAACCGTAATCATGCCAGTCACAGTACCAAGCAAGCCAAGCATCGGGCAAATAGCGACAAGCAGCTTGATAGTGGACAGGTTCTGACGTAGCTCAATTTGTGCCTTTGCAATCCACCCTTCTCGAATTTGATGTGCGTACCAAGAGTGGTGCTCTGTTCTGGCTTGCCACTGTTCATAAAGCTGACTCTTTACCTTTGGAAAAACCGTCGTCAGGTAAATAACCCGCTCCATCACCAGTAGCCAGCACACTGCAACAACAGCAGCCAGCCACCACAGGATCTGGCCACCCTGCTGCATAAAGCTCAGCAAGGTCGTGGCCCAATCTTCACTGATCAAACCCAATGTGTTGAGTAGGATCTGCTCCATTACGCTGCATTCTCCGCAATGATATTCGCGCTATGTTTACCTTTAGGCATATCGCGCTCAACTTGCTCTGCAACTAGGCCGATGCCTTGTTTCTCAAGTATGTTTCGAATGTTCTCAGCCTGAGAGCTCAATACATTATGAGCCAGTAATAAAGGCATCGCGGCCACAAGACCAAGGACCGTCGTCACTAGCGCCATTGAAATACCACCTGCCATTACTTTTGGATCGCCGTTACCAAACTGTGTGATCACCTGGAAGGTTTCGATCATGCCAGTTACCGTTCCGAGCAGACCTAACATAGGAGCGAGTGCCGCCAAAAGTTTTAGCATCGACAAACCTTTTTCCAGATGCGTCTGTTCGTCGACAACGGCTTCAAGAAGGCGTAATTCTAATGCTTCTACGCTGCGGTGTTTATCTTTCTGGTATACAGCCAAAACACGACCCAACGGGTTGTCACCTGGCTGAGCCGGACTCTTCAATTGTTGTGCGATCTTCTGACGAGCAATCATCAGTGAAACACCACGGACCAGTGCGATAATCAAACCGATTGCAAGTAAGCCAAGGATGATTTTGCCAACCACGCCACCAGCATTAAGGCGATCTTGTAGCGATGGAGAGTTCGCAAGTTGCTCTAAAAGAATGCCACGTGATGGATCAATTACGACATTTTCAATATCGCCCGAGGTTAGTGAGCCCGCTGTTGGACCATTTTCAGGCTGGCGCAGATAGTTCACCGCATCTCCACGTTGACCATTCCACTTCACGTATCCACTGTCGTCCAACAAGGCCATTGCACCTAGTCGAACACCATTGACAGTTTGCTCACGACCTTCACCATCCAGTAATGTGAATGACACTTTAGCTAACTCACCACTGACTTTGATTTGCTCTTCCATGCTGCGCCACATCGCGCGCAGTTGAGGCAGAGTCGGCAGCGACTTCGCAGCGACAATTGCATCAATTTCATTTTGGTAAGAGTTACCGTCCACACCGGTAACAGAGTTTTTGAGTTCGGATTCCAGTTCTTTGGCATTCTGACGAACCACACCAAAAAGTTCGCCAAGACTACCTGTTTCTAAACGAAGTTTCTCTTCAAGTTGTGACAACTCGGCTTCATTTTTACTGAAAGTCGCACTCAGTGCGTCCGCTTCAGCTTGCAGAGCAGCACGCTCAGCGGCTAATTGATTTTTGAGCGCTTGGATCTCTGTCTCTGTTTGTTTAAAACCCGCTTCTCGTGTCACATTGTGTGCTTGTTGCTGACGATTTTCTTGCTGCGCTTTTTGCAATAGAGTGTCACTGGCAAATGTGGTGTGTGACATCAACGCTGCGCTTGAGATTAGAGCAACCGATAACCATTTATTGATCATTTATTTGCCCTCCGCGACGGTAAGTGACACTGGCAGGGTTAACATGCTCGGTGCGATTTGCTTGTTTGCCATCGCAAACGCTTTGTCCAATTCCGTTTTTTGATCAGAACCAAGTGGCTGCCACGAGTTTTGCTGCTGTGACCAGCTCCAGAATGCCTCTCCAGATAAACTACGCGCAATCAGTGATACGCGACCCAGATAGAGAACATCCGCTTCTATTTGTTCATTAGCCGTTAAGTTAATCTTGCCTTGATAAACGCCCAGTCGGGAACCGTAATCCATCTCGATTTGATACGCTTCTAAAATGCGACGAAACTTCTCTGCATCTGCTACATCCGCACGTGTCATCATCGCATCTAGCTTGGCGATACGTTCTTCACGCTGAGCTTTGCGAATAGGTTTATCGTTAGCCACAATCGTTTTTAACCCATCTAGCATATGGTACATCAACGGCACAACACCCTGACGAGTCTGAGCAATCTGCTCGATTTGCTCATTCAAGCTGTCTACCTCTTGGTTCTGACTATCAACCAGGCTAGTAAGATGATCGCGATAAATCTTCAAGTTGGCGACTTCTTCTTGTAGCTGTGCGATTTCGGCTTCCAAGGTCAACGCCTTTTCTGCGCTAGCATCAATACGCTTTTGGCTAACCGCCGATGCTTGGTTAGTTTTACTCTGCACTGCTTGAGCATCATTCAGGTTTTCCGCGTGTACGGGAATCAAAACTGATGAGATCAGCAGAGTGATACTTGATTTGATTAGATTCATACGAGTTAAAATGTTATTTCCTAAAAATGACTAAAGGGGAAGAATGTCCTCCCCCCTTTGTAAATCAGGTTGTTATCAGTATTTGAACTGGATTGCTGACCAGCATTTTTTAAGTTGTCCGCAACTAAACTGATTAGCCTATCTATTGACTCGTCGTGTTAACGCACTCCGCGTGCTAATTGGTACCCAACAGACTTTCAACATTCAGCCAAACAAGATATCCAAGGTTTCATCATACTTATGTTTGTATAACACGCCCATATCAATACGTGCATACCCATATTTCTTCGATACACTCTCTGTTTTCGCATCGAGTACTAATATTCGTTAGTGCTTGGTAAACAGGCTCTATCACTCAGACTATTTTAAGATCGCACACCAATATCTATGTGATTCCTCTCGATCATTTTACGAACGAATATTACTGATAACCATTACCATTTGCATTAATGAACATTCTTGGCATTCGCGATGTTTTGTAAAGTACTCTCTGACGACAAACAACAATAACGTGACTTATATCACAAAATTATCCTAACATCTTCAAGGTAGCAGAGTTCCACACTGTTCACCCAGATGTAGGAAACGAGCAATTCTCGTCTGAAAACTAGTCATACTCTTTCTTTTATTAAGCGACAAAAAAGCCTACTTCGCAGTAGGCTCATAGAAATGCTATTGAGTTCTTATTGCTCAAGGTTAATATTTTAAATTGGTCGATTTTGCTACGTTCTCAACTACAGTTCGCAAATTCTCACTAATTGCTCGCAGCGTTTTCAGCTCTTCACCACTAAAAGGATGAGTAAGGACAGATTCAGCCCCCTTTTTACCCACAACCGTTGGCAAACTTAATACCACACCGCTCAAGCCATATTGCCCAGACATCATGGTTCCAACAGGTAGTACTGAACGCTCATTTATAATGACAGCCTGAATAATTCGGAACACACTCGCGGCAATACCATGTACGGTATTGTGTTTACGGCGAAAGATTTCATATCCCGCTTGTTTGACCGCTTCTAGTAAATCATCCGCATCGATTCGCTTGAGGTTATGCGTATCACAGTAATAATCAGCGGATTGCCCCGCAATAGAGATCAAGCTTTTCGGAGTAAAGCAATGGCTACCGTGTTCTCCTAACACATACCCGAAGATATTCTTAGGGTCGAGGTCAACACGATTAGCGACAATACTCATTAAACGCGCAGTATCGATAACACACCCGCTACTGATCACTTTGCTTGCTGTAAACCCAGTGTTAGTGACGATAAAGTGAGTGACAATATCGCATGGGTTAGTCACAACGATAAGTATCGCTTTTGGCGCCACACGCTCGATATTACGCGCTATATCAACTCCAATTTTGGCGTTAATTTCTGCGATATCCAGACGATTCTGGTCTTGTTGAATTTGGGCGCCAGCGGTAATTACAACGATGTCAGCCTCCAATAAGTCCAGATAGTCATTAGAAGGAATAATACGTGTATTTTTAGAAAAGGTTAACGCCGCTGTATGTCGAAAATCGAACACTTCCCCTTCAGCTCGCTCCAGATTCTGGTCTAAAAGAACTAATTCGCTAAAACTACCCAGCGTCAGTAAGTAATGACAAACTCCAACGCCAACGGCACCAGCGCCAATGACCCCGATCTTCATTTTTCTCTCCCTGATATTTCTACTCAAATCACTGCAAGATGCACAATTCAAATCCATCCATTTATCAAATCATTACCGCACGTGTAAACTATCATACTCAAACTCAGCTTCTCGCGGTTTCTGGGTATTGATCTTCCATCGCTAGATTAGTCGTTACTTTAAAAATGAGCTGCGATAGAGTAAAAGTCCAACATATTTCTATTTCTGAGAATGCCTTAGTAAATGAATGTTTTTCATCAACATGACGCTATGTTCACCAATCCAAACGACTCAAAAATCGATTACAATCTGGTTCAACCCAACACGAGAAGAACAATCACATGGATACACTGTTAATAGGCCACCGCGGTGTTGCAGGTACGCACCCAGAAAATACCAAGATAAGTGTTCAGGCAGCAATAAACCTTGACTTGAAGTGGGTAGAAGTTGATGTTCAGCCAACCAAAGATAATATTTTGGTTGTTTGTCATGATCACACGGTTAATCGCTGTAGCAATGGGCAAGGCAGAGTCGATGAACTTACGTTAACCGAGCTGAAAAATTTAGACTTTGGTGGCTGGTTTAACGAGGCTTTTTCGGGTGAAACCATCATGACACTGGACGAGCTGCTTGAAATGGCTGCCGATAACCGTCTCAATTTAAATATTGAAGTGAAAGTCGATCGCCATCCAGCAGAACAAGTGGCTCAGTTATTAGCAAAGGTTCTCGCTGACAGCCCCCTCTCTAAAGAAAATATTTTACTTTCCAGTTTTAGCCATGACGTGATACGAGCGCTATTCAAACACTGTAAGGGCTATCGTTTAGGTGTACTAAGCGAATTTCTAACCAAAAAAGATCGTTTACTACTGGAAGAAGTTCAGGCATATAGCTGTAACCTCAACATCAACTGGATTCGGGCACGCCAAATCATACAGCTACAACAACGTGGCTATAAAGTGATGTGTTACACCGTCAACAACCCCAATAAACTGAAACACCTTCCAAAATTGGATGGTATTTTCAGTGATCACCCAACCCGCTTTATCGAATAAAAGCGTTTTTATGAATGAGGAATACTAACGTTTAAAGTTACCATTCAATAGTAATAGGAGTTCCCATCGGAACCATTTGAATGAATTCATCCATTTCCTCATTTGTGATGGCGATACAGCCATTCGTCCAATCAAAGCTTTGGATGAAACTCGACTCCAGAGTTTCGCCATTTTTTAAACCGTGGATTTTGATATTCCCGCCGGGGTAAACGCCTCGGCGACGAGCCTCAAGATTATCAATAGGGTCAGGGTAACTGATATGTACTGAGCGATAGAATGCGGAGTCATTGATAATGTAATCCAGAGTATAGTTACCTTCTGGAGTGCGATGGTCTCCTTCTTCTTGCTTGTGACCTTTGGGGTTAGCGCCCAGAGCAATTCGATATTCCTTTACTACAGCTTCTTCTGCCATCAGGTACATCCGCCGCTTGGATTTATCTACTTTAACAAGATCGACAGAAGCGTGCGCACCAGACACAAACGCACAACACAAAAGTAGAGAACACCATTTTACTGACATCGCCAGAACGCCTAATAAAGAAGCCAACAAGGAAAAACGAAGAGAAGTTATGCTAGTCAGTTGATGGAGACAAAGCAATCTGATTATAACGCCAAGACGCAAAAAATAGTTCTGTAGTGCCATCTTGGTATGACAAAAGATTTGTTGCAGATTTATCTATTCATCGTACCTAAGTTGAATTACTTTATATGTAGATTTATTGATAAAGCTCACAGAGTTAGAGAGTGAATTATGATTGACATTGCTTTTTTTAGTGCAAAATCCTACGACGAGGCCTCTTTTAATAAAATAAAAAATAACCGAGACTTTAAATTTCACTATCACGACTTCAGGTTGACCGCAAAGACAGCCAAAATGGCACACGATTGTGAAGTCGTGTGTGCTTTTGTTAATGATGACCTATCTGAGCCGGTCCTGAGAGAACTGGCTCTAGGTGGTACAAAACTGATTGCGATGCGCTGCGCTGGTTTTGATAAAGTCGACCAAAACGCCGCTAAAGAGTTAGGTTTACAAGTCGTTCGTGTACCTGCCTATTCTCCAGAAGCCGTTGCCGAGCATACGGTCGGCTTGATGATGTGTTTGAATCGACGTTTACACAAAGCGTATCAGCGAACCAGAGATGCGAACTTCTCATTGGAAGGCTTAGTTGGCTTTAATTTTTACGGTAAAACAGTAGGTGTCATTGGTACTGGTAAAATTGGTATTGCCGCTATGAGAATATTCAAAGGGTTGGGCATGGAGATCCTTTGTTATGATCCCTACGAAAACCCACTGGCTATCGAAATAGGCGCTCGTTACTGTTCACTTGAAGATATTTATGCCAACTCAGATATCATTACTTTGCATTGCCCTATGAGTAAAGAGAACTACCATCTACTGAACGCCAATTCATTCGCCCAAATGAAAGATGGAGTGATGATCATCAATACAAGTCGTGGAGAGTTGTTAGACTCACTTGCGGCGATCGAAGCACTCAAACAAGGCAAAATTGGTGCACTTGGCCTGGACGTGTATGACAACGAAAAAGAACTATTTTTCCAAGATAAGTCCAATGATGTCATCGTAGACGACGTATTCCGCCGCTTGTCCGCGTGTCATAACGTTTTGTTCACTGGACATCAGGCTTTCCTTACCCATGAAGCGCTAAATAATATTGCGACAGTCACACTAAGCAACATTGAAGCGTTTTTCTCCGGTCAAACTTCCGGTAACGAATTGATTAGCTGAAGTAATGAGCGAGTTCTTTAGTAATAGTAGAGAGCCGGATTTCAGCTATGCTATACTCCTCGACCATTTAAAATTAGAGTCTAATTACCATGAGCATAAAAACTGATATTCAAAAGCTGCACAACCGCGTAGATACCTGCCAACGTAAACTTGATGCAGCACGTTCTCGTGGTGATCACGAAATGATTTCTAAGTTTACAGATGAAGTTGAGCAATTAACTAAAAAGCTTAATCAGCTAAAACACAAACAGACGTACGAGCTTAATAAAGAGCGTAAAAGCTTGCTTGATATGCCATTTTCTCGCGAAATCACCAAAGAAGAGCAAGCAGACATCGGTAAACTAAAGAAACGTGTGCGTGGGCTGGTGATCGTTCACCCAATGACAAAAATGGGTAAAGAGCTTCGTTTAGATGTGATGACAGGCTTCGCCCCTAAAGAGTTTTGATCAGCTTCAAGGCACAATTTTTATTCCAAGCCCAAGTAGATTGAACTGACCCCCAATAGTTGGACACCAATTATTGGGGGTCTTTCATGTCCAAATATAGTCGTGAGTTGAAGTGCATCTTATACCAATCTAAGAAAAAATATGATCTAATTGAGGCCATTCAACGATAGAACGTATTCGCTATGGATAGCCTCAATAATATCGACTTTAAAAAGCTCGCAAGCCAGCAGAAATCTATTCAGATGAAAATGAGACTGCTGGCCCTTGCTCATTTCAAAGATGGACACTCTCGCACCCAAATCGCCAAGTTTCTTAAGGTGAGCCGAACCAGTGTTAATAAGTGGGTTCAGACTTTTCTTGAAGAAGGATTAGAAGGGCTGAAGGAAAAGCCAAGAACGGGAAGACCACCATTATTAACTTCTGAACAAAGAGAGCAATTGAGCCAATACATCAAAGATAAAGCTCATGATACTCAAGGTGGACGACTTACCGGTGCCGATACCCATGCCTATATCGTGAAAGAATTTGGCACGCATTATCATCCTGATTCTATCTATTACCTACTCGACCATATGGGTTTCGCATGGATAACTTCCCGTTCAAGACACCCACAACAATCTCAAGCAGTACAGGAAGATTTTAAAAAAATTCAAATTCGAAACGATCCTTAAGATCCCAGGTCATTTGGCTTTAGAGCATGTTGATATCTGGTTTCAGGATGAAGCTCGATTTGGGCAACAAAACACAACGACACGGTTATGGGCTGAAAGAGGAACGCGTCCCAGAGCCGTGAAGCAACAACAATTCGAATATGCGTATCTGTTTGGTTCTGTCTGTCCCCAAAAAGGCATGGGTGACGCTATCGTTGTCCCGTGGGTCAATAAAGACATCATGATCGAGCATTTAAAGCAAATATCGGCGGTCACTGAAAAAGGACGTCATGCCATCATCATTATGGATGGCGCAGGATGGCATACAGAAGATATTGCCAATGACTTTCCTAACCTCAGTGTCATCAAACTTCCACCCTATTCTCCAGAGCTAAACCCCATAGAACAAGTATGGGGTTGGTTAAGACAACACTATCTCGCCAATCAGTCTTTTTCGGATTACGAAGACATTGTCTCCAAAGTGTGTAGGGCTTGGAATAGTTTTTTGGAATGTTCCATCAGAGTCACCAAGATGTGTTCGAGAAGATGGATAGACCTGACCAGTTAATTTTCCAGATTGGTATAAATTTTCTCATGCGCTAAAACGACGAAAGCCCGTTGATTTCTCAACGGGCTTTCTTAATAGTGGCGGAGAGATAGGGATTTGAACCCTAGATACGCTATTAACGTATGCCGGTTTTCAAGACCGGTGCTTTCAACCACTCAGCCATCTCTCCACAAATTGTTACTAAAATTTAGTCTTACACTAATGATGCTAATTTTTAGTTTTGGTTTTCATCTTTTTCTAAAAGATGAAAACCTAAAGTAAGCCTGGCGATGTCCTACTCTCACATGGGGAAACCCCACACTACCATCGGCGCTATTTCGTTTCACTTCTGAGTTCGGAATGGAAGTCAGGTGGGTCCAAAATGCTATGGTCGCCAACCTTCAGACTTTTTATAAAAAAGACAAAATCTGAAAACATAAAATAAGCCTGGCGATGTCCTACTCTCACATGGGGAAACCCCACACTACCATCGGCGCTATTTCGTTTCACTTCTGAGTTCGGAATGGAAGTCAGGTGGGTCCAAAATGCTATGGTCGCCAA
>NZ_JBBWFK010000016.1:0-73306 GCF_052353105.1 Vibrio sp. YIC-376 | reverse complement strand
TGTAGTGGTCAACAAATTCCGGACACAGATTTAAGCCGATTTTCGGCATTGACTGGCGACAGCCCATCATTGGCTTGATGAGGCCGTTGCCGATTATAGTAGTCCATCAAATAGTAGCTGATATCTTTCTTCGCTTGAGTTTGGGTCAAGTAACCCGTTGCTGGTACCCATTCAGTTTTTAGGCTTCTAAATAGCCTCTCCATTGGAGCGTTGTCCCAACAGTTACCTCGACGACTCATGCTTTGGGTTATGCGATATCGCCAAAGTCTTTGACGAAACTTACGACTGCTGTACTGGCATCCCTGGTCTGAATGGAACATCACGTTCTGAGGCCGCCCCCTTTGCTCCCAGGCCATATCTAGGGCTTTAGAAGCTAATTTAGCATCAGGCTTATCCGATAGAGACCAACCCACGACGCGCCGGCTAAAGAGGTCAAGTACCACGGCGAGATAACTCCACTTAGAACCTGACCAGATATAAGTAATGTCACCGCACCACACTCGATTTGGAGCAACCACAGAGAATTCACGCTTCAGCAGATTCGGGATATCCAACCGCTCTGATTTGGCCTGCTTATATCGATGCGAGCCTGGCTGTTTGCTCATCAGACCGGCTTCTTGCATTATCTTCCGCACCTTAAATCGCCCGATGTCGATGTTTTCTGAACGTAACATGGATACAAGGGCACGACTGCCAGCAGCACCTCGGCTCATGTTGAAGAGCTCTTTAATTCGGCTTGCTAGCCGAATGCGATTAGCGTCCGGCTTTCTCTGTTTAAACTCGTAGTAACAGGAAGAAGCCACATTGAACAGTTCGCAAAGCATCTTGACCGACTCATGCTCCCTTAACTGATCAATTAACGAGAACGTTCGAGTTCGTCCGACATTAAGAGAGCGGTGGCCTTTTTTAGTATGGCTTTCTCTCTTTCTAATCGACTAATTCTGGCTTCTAATTCCTGGATTTTTTGTTGTTCAGGCGTAAGGGCCTTGGCCGCCGGAGTTGTACCACCACGCTCAATCTTGAGTTGGTCGACCCAACGTCGTAAAGCTGTTTCACCAACATCCATGGAGCGTGCTGCTTCAGGTACCGAATATCCTTGGTCAAGCACCAAGCTTGCAGCATCCATTTTGAATTCAGCAGAAAATGTACGTCGTTGTCGTTTTGTCATGGAACACCTCATTTATGGTGGAGACTTTACCACCTAATTTGGTGTCCGGGATCATTAAACCACTACATTTAGCCCAATACGAGTTATAAGCAGCTTGGCTTCTACTTTCGAACTTTAACCTTATCGGCTTATTCAAAAACTGATCTGAACTCACCTTTAAGCTGTCCCAACTTAAACTATTAGCCGTGTTGATATAACCAGGATTGTCGTGGGGGCCCATCCCATGAGTCTGAGAGTAAATACCGTTACTATCATCCAGTCTATATTCCATGCCTGAATAAGGAGCGTGTTGAAATGGCCACAAAGGTATTAAAGGAACAGGATCTGCACCGTGTGTACAGCGAAATATTTTAATGTTTATGTGATCGGACTTACGAGCATAAGCTTCATGACCCACTCGAGGAGTTCCAAAAGTATATAAATTAACCCTCATTGAAAACTCGTCTTTTAACCAATCTGAAAATAAAGAAGCAAGCGCTCCGCCAAGACTATGCCCTACACAGTGCACGAGCTTAGGCATTTTAGGTTGTGACAAAATAAAACTTCTAATCTGAGGCCTTATCGTATGGAATGTATTAACGAAACCCGCGTGAGCATGTGAGCCATTTGGAGAGCCTTTAAGTCCGAGGTTTAAATTCGTTATCCAATCATTAAGCTTTTTTGTTCCCCTGATCGTAATAACTAACTCGTCTTTATGCTTTCCTGTTCCAAGACCGACTAGTGCGAAGCCTTCGCTTTTTCGACCGAACCCAAATATACCACCAGTTTTACCATGAAAACTCTGCTTTTCTTTATTGAAACAAAATGACTTTCTTATTTCATTTGATATCTCAATATTTTCTTTATCTCTATGAGTTATCAACTGATATGGTAAATATGCTATTTCAGAAGCTAGCTTTGGGGAGAGAGTTGCCATTAGTCTATATTCCTAAGCTCTTTGTGTTCAAACCCTCGTAAACGACAAACGCCAAAAACAATATGGGGCCTTCCATTTGGGTTGACTCGATTTTTAAATTGAAATTCCGAATCCAAATCATTCAAGTCACATTCAAGCGCAGCTAGGTTATCGGTAATGTAGTCATGAAGTTGTAGACCACTATGAGATGACCAAAGTAGCACTTCTTTTTGATTAAAGTTGGCTACTAAGCGTATCGCGGTAAGATTCGTATTTAGTGAAAACGTTTTAACCCATTGATGGTGGTAAATCTCATCAAAATAAAATCGCCCTTCACCGTCTGTTTTGGTGTTTCTTTCATAATATTGTGAAAAACCAGCTAATAGTGATATTTCTATATCCTTTACTGGCTCGCCCTGTTTAAAAACTATTCCAGATATTTTAGGACTAACCATATATCTATAAGGTTTTATAAAATCAAACATGTCACTAAAACTCGCACATATAAAAACAAAAATTAAGCAATTAACTTTCATTATTTTAAGTTAATTTAATTACCATAAGATTATAAGGTTGTAATTGTAATTTTTTCACAAGCTAAGTTAGCTTTTAGACTAATAACTAAAATATGATGAAATTGACAAAATTAAGAATTACAACAATATTGTTATTAATATTTAAATAGAGCATAGTTAATTAGGTACAACATTAGACATATAAAAACAGTAAACTTAAATATTATCCGTTTTTAGCCATCAGCATGGGTAGTTTTCAGTGTCTATTTAAACAAATTAATAGTAATGAATGAAAAACCATTAATTTATAATTAATTTTTATGAGGAATTAATAACAGTTGAGTACAACTTTCATACATTTAAGGGAACAGAGACATCTTAGTTCAAACTCCATTTATCAAACTCAAAGATGAATCGATAAACTACAGTCACCTACCGCCAACGAAGTAGGTGACTTGAGCCTAAAAGAACAAATGCCCTTTATGCTTTTTTGGCGAATTGTAGTTCGTGCTTAATAGCTAACCCAAGTTACGGCGCCAAACGGTCGATGTCCCACTTACCGTCATGTTGCGAAAACAAAAAGCGGTCATGTAAGCGATGCTCACCACCTTGCCAAAACTCAATGCTTTGAGGTTTAACTCTGAAGCCACCCCAGAATGATGGCACTGGAATTTCACCTTTCGCAAACTTCTGTTTCAGCTCGAGGAACTTTCCTTCCAATACGCCACGAGCCGAAATTCGGCTACTTTGCTTACTGGCAATCGCAGCCAATTGGCTCTCTTTCGGGCGAGACGTGAAGTACTTCATGTTCTCTATTGCAGTAAGCTTTTCAGCTACACCTGTGATGTGAACTTGTCGTTCTAGTGGGTGCCAAGGAAAATGCAAGCTGATGTTGCTATTGTGCTCAAGCTGTTGTGCCTTACGACTGCCTAGATTGGTATAAAATACAAAGCCGTTGTGATCGACATTTTTTAGCAGAACAATACGTTGAAACGGCATGCCATTTTCATCCACAGTTGCAACCGTCATTGCCGTAGGATCAGTTAGACCAGCTTCAACAGCTTGCTTCAACCACAGGTTAAATTGATCAATAGGATCAGCTTTTAAATCTTTACGACGCAGACCACCTTTGGTGTATTCACGACGAATATCAGCAAGTTCCATCTTTACTCCTTCACTATTTTTTGTCGATTGTGCTCTCGATAATAAGGAAATACAAGGACATCAATGGTTATGTCTCGTAATCGCTGCGCCTCACAGCATCGTCAGATACCTTCTGATAATATATACCCCAAGTGACGACTGGATGCGTAATTCATAACCTTACCTCTGCGATTAAGCCTAAGGTTACGTAGTTATTAAGGTTTAACCATCATTGCCGCGTCTGAAAACCAAAATCACTCTCGCTACCCCGTTAGGGAAAGCGTTACATCAGGTGAGCCAAACGTGAACTTACTCAATCCCAAAGCACTACGCCACTTTTTATTGCTACTGTTTGCTATCGGCATTACAGGACTAATTCTTACTCATCATTACGCGACAGAGTATCAACATGATCAATGGCAACGAAAACTCGAAAACCAAGCATCGCTGGTATCACAAGAAGTCGACTACGAACTGGCTAAGTTTGAGCAAATTCCCAACCTTTTAAGCCATGATCCGCGCTTATTAAAGGCAGTGGAACGAGGAACGACTTCTGATGACCTCAATCAGTTGCTGGCGAACTGGCTAAAACAAAGCTTAGCGGACACAATTTATGTTCACGACAGCACTGGACTAGTGATTGCATCGAGCAACTATCAGCAATCCGATTCTTTTGTCGGTTCCAGCTTCAGTTTCCGTCCCTATTTTCAAAACGCGAAACGCGGCGAAACGGCGCAATATGTCGGTTTGGGCGTGCGATCAAATAAACGCGGTTACTTTTTCTCTTCACCGCTTTGGGTAGATGAAAAGGTCGTGGGCGTTATTACTGTCAAAGTAAACCTGGAACAGCTAGAAAAGCGACTTGGTCAAAACGGCGCAGACGTATTGATCGCGGATAAACATAACGTTGTGTTCATGAGTAACTTGCCAGAATGGCGCTATAAAGCCCTGTTCCCTTTGTCTGCTGCAGCCATCAATCAGCTCACGCAAACCAGACAATATGGCGATGCCCTTCCGGAATATAACGGTGAGATTACTGCACAAAGTAGTGCGTCGGATTTTTCTGATAATCAACTGCTGTTATCTCCAAATTACCTTGCCTATGCCACCCAATTGCTGGACAAAGGTTTTCGTGTCATCGCGCTAATCCCTCAAAATACGGTGCTGGCAGCAGTAATACAGGCTGACGTCGTTTACCTGATTTTGTACGCACTTATCGCTTTGATAGCGCTCGCCTGGTTTCAAATGCTGGTTAACAAAGCCAGTCTGGCCAACCTCAATGTCAGTTTGGAAGAAAAAGTCGTGCAGAGAACGGTTGTGTTGAGCGAGGCCAACCTCAAGCTTCAACAAACCATTCACCAGTATGAGCAAAGTCAACAACAGCTTAAGCAAACACAGCAAGAACTGACACAAGCGGCAAAACTGGCACTATTAGGAGAGCTTTCTGCCAGCATAAATCACGAGATAAACCAACCTCTCGCGGCATTGAGAACTTACACCGAGAATTCACAGCGTTTACTGGCAATGGAACGCTACCCAATGGTCGCGGACAATTTAGGCAAGATGCTCTTATTAAATGACACCATTGCGGAAGTGATTGCGCGGCTGAAAGTCTTTACTCGCAAAACCGAGCACAACACTCACAGTGAAGTTTCGATACTGCATGACGCCGTGCACAATGCCACCAGCATATTGAGCAGCAAATTGATCAAACAGGGCGTCACTTTGAAAGTGCCCGATATTGATTGCAGTTTGAGATTGGCCATTCACAGTGTCGAGTTAGAGCAAGTATTGATTAATATCTTTCACAACGCGGCACAGGCAATGGACGGTTACTGTATAGATCCGCAAATATCCATCGCCGTTCAATGTGATGACACGAACTGTGACATTCTTATATCCGATAATGGTCCAGGCATGTCCGATGAGGCACTAGCCAAAATTTTTGACCCATTTTTTACTACCAAACCAGAAGGATTGGGGCTAGGTTTGACCATCTCTAAACGTATTTTAGAAAGCTATCAAGGGTCGCTAAGTGCATTCAATCATCACAGCAACAAGTCCGAAAAGACCGGAGGGATTACCTTCGTGGTGACTATACCTATGGCAAATCAGCACAAAACCAATCAAACAATGGAAAACGATCATGCGTAACACAGTCTTCTTCGTCGATGATGAACCCCATATTCGTGATGCGGTTTCTCAGGCTCTGCTAATCGAAGGTATAGAAGTCACTTGCTTTCCCAATGCAGTGGAAGCTTTACGCGTGATCGACCCCAACTCCCCTGCTATTGTCATCACGGATATCCATATGCCCGTCATGGATGGTCTGGAGTTTATGCGTACATTGCGAAACAAGAATAACCACTTTCAATTTATTGTGTTGACAGGGCACGGAGATGTTAAAACGGCCGTTGAAGCAATGAAGAGCGGTGCGTACGATTTCCTCGAAAAGCCGTTTTCAACGGAGCAACTGATGAAATCGCTCAATAACGCTGGCGACAAGCTGAATCTTTTGCAGGAGAATATTTGGCTGAAGAAAGAGCTCGACATGCAAACTCATGTTGGCCCTAAAATGATTGGCCATAGTAAAGCCATGGTCAATATACGCCGCTTACTCATCAGCGTACCCACCAGCCAGCCATTGATATTCGTTGGTCAGGATGGCACCGGCCGCAGACTGGCAACACAATTTGCTCATGATATACATGCAACAGCCGATAGCGAATTGATCGCTGCGTCTGGAGAAGATTTGTACGAGCTCTCTTTAGAAGCGTTGGACAAAACCATTCATCATTTAACGGATGGGAAAAGCCACTGTAGCTTGTATTTACATAGTGCCGAGAACATCTCTGTGGAACAATGGCAAAGTCTGTTTGCTCACCCCAAACTAGAACGCATCTTTGGGGCTGTCACCAAAGTAAACAAAGACGTAAAATCCATCGCCACGCTGATTCACTTACCTCCCCTGGATGAGCGTAAAGAAGATATTGGTCCACTATACAAGCACTTCGTGCGACATGCGGCTAGTCGTTACCAACTTCAACCACCACATATCAGTCTTGATGAAGTAAAACGTATCTCGGAATTATCATGGCCAGAAAACATTACCCAACTGCGTCAATTTGCTGAACTACGGGCACTCAGATCCGATACCTTTCGCATGGAAGATTGGAATAGTGAAAAAAGCATCGAAATTCAGAGTATGACGCAACGCACAGAACACTTTGAATATTGTCTATTATTTGATGCTTTACAACGGCACAGAGGCAGACTTAAAGAGGTTCAACTAGAATTACAGGTATCACGCAAGACCTTGTACGACAAACTAAAAAAACATCAGTTGGACAAATCTAAGTTCAAGGCACTGTAAAGGGGTACGTCGCCTCCAGAGCCACAAGGAACAACGTTATAAAGTTAGGTGATAACAGGGGGAACATTCCCTCTTCATCTCCGTTTATTGACATACAAGTAATAATAAACGGACTACCACAAAAAGATTAAAATATAGCAGCCATTATGATCAGGGAATGTGATGAGCCGAGATAATTACAGCAAACTCAGCGCTGAGGAATTGGATTTCGTCGACGATAAAACCGCCGCTTTGCTTCTTAACACCCCCAATAGTGCACGTTTTATGCTGTGGGTGATGGTGTTGTTTTTTGTCTCCGCTATTGGTTGGGCATCTTGGGCAAAAATCGATAAAGTAACCGTTGGTCAAGGCAAAGTTATTCCCTCCTCACAAATTCAGGTGGTACAAAACCTGGAAGGTGGTTTAGTCAAAGAAATTTTGGTGAGAGAAGGCCAACAGGTCGAAAAAGGCCAGCAGCTACTGTTAATTGATGACACCCGATTTCGCTCTGACTTTCGCGAACGCGAGCAACAAGTCGCGAACTTAACCGCCTCTGTGCTGCAACTTTCCGCTTCAATCAACAGCGTTGAGGTCAATCGCGATTTTGATACTGAAAACTGGCGGCAGAGCGTTGTTCTGGATTACGGCAAACTCACGTTTCCACCGACATTAGAAGAAAACCAACCGCAACTGACTCAACGTCAAAAAGCACAATACCGTGAAGACTTAGACAATTTGCGTAACCAGCTTTCCGTTATTGACCAGCAAGTCCAGCAGAAGCAGCAAGATCTCGTCGAGATAGAGGCGCGAGTACGTAACCTGCGTCAAAGCTATCAGTACGTCAGGAAAGAACTTGAGATTACCCAACCTTTGGCTGACGAAGGGGTTGTACCTCGCATTGAACTTTTAAAGCTACAACGTCAGGTCAATGATACGCGTCGTGAAATGACCTCCAGTGAGCTGAAAATTCCCGTGCTCAAATCAGCGTTACGAGAGGCAATGCTAAAACGAATCGACGCCGCTTTAACATTTCGCTCCGAGCAGCAAGAGAAACTTAATAATGCTCAAGACCAACTTTCAGAGTTAGTGGAGTCCGCCGTTGGCTTGGAAGACAGAGTTAATCGCACAGTAGTCAACTCGCCCGTGACTGGCAAAATAAAAACGCTTTACGTCAATACCGTTGGTGGTGTTATTCAACCGGGAATGGATATCGTCGAGATTGTTCCAACAGAAGATACCTTACTTGTTGAAGCCAAAATAGCCCCGAAAGACATCGCCTTTCTGCGCCCTAACTTACATGCCATCGTGAAGTTTAGCGCTTACGACTTTACTAAATACGGCGGTTTAGAGGGAGAATTGGAGCACATCAGTGCGGATACTACGCAAGATGATGAAGGCAATAGTTTTTATATCGTGCGAGTACGCACAGCAAAAACAAACTTTGGCCAGGATGCGGATTTACCCATCATTCCGGGGATGACAGCATCCGTAGATATCATCACAGGGAAAAGAACGGTTTTGGAGTACCTGCTTGAACCTATTTTAAAAGCCAAGACCAACGCCTTAAAGGAGTAGATGACACAGGTACTCAAAATTCGCTGCTAAATTCGTAACAGCAGAGTTTGTAAGTTGTTAAATAAAAAGTATTTATTTCTCACAGACGAGCTCATTGTAAAGGTACACTTGTGACGTAAATCTAATATGCGCCCCAATTTTATACGTAAAGTTACACTACTACTCAGCTTGAGTTGTATTTCGCTCCAGATTGGTGCGTTAGACAAACAAGAGCAGCAATGGGTCGATAAGGTCACGGCAGTGTATGGGCAACGCGCGGGCATGCGTGTGAGCACATGGCGAAATACTCTGACTCATTTAAGCAATATGGATACCCGTGAAAAGCTCACGGGCGTTAACAGCTTTTTCAATCAATTGTATTTCGTTGACGATAGTAAACTGTGGGGGCAAACGGACTATTGGGCTACACCACTCGAATTCTTAGGCAGCAATGGCGGAGATTGTGAAGATTTTACCATTGCGAAGTATTTCTCGTTACTCGAACTGGGAGTACCTGACTCTAAGATGCGTTTGGTATACGTTAAAGCCATTGAACTCAATCAGTTTCACATGGTGTTAGCCTACTATCCAACCGCAAGTTCAGAGCCGCTTATACTCGACAATCTCAATCCTGAAATTGTCCAAGCCTCCAAGCGCAACGACTTGCTACCGATTTACAGTTTTAATGGTACAAACCTGTGGTTGATTAAATCTGCGGCTGGAAATGGAGAACTGGCGGGCAAATCTTCACGTTTGAGCCTTTGGAATGACTTGCGCTCGCGCGAACGTAAGTTGCACTTAAAGAAACCTAAAATTAACTATGACGAGTGAAAAACATGACCCTATATAAGAAGCTAGTAGTGGGAATGGTTACGGTCTTTATACTCTTGATGGCATCAGTATTCGTAATCGAATTCAATACTACTCGAACCAGCCTGGAGCAACAGCAGCGTTCAGAGGTCAACAACACTATTAACACCGTGGGTTTGGCGTTAGCTCCTTATCTAAAAGATAAAGATAAGGTGGCCGTTGAATCGGTCATTAATGCATTGTTTGACGGCAGTACCTACTCGGTTGTACGTCTGACGTCGCTCGATTCTGATTACCAGATAGTACGCTCTTACCCAATCAAACCAAGCAGTGTGCCGCAATGGTTTATAAACTTGAACCTTTTTAAAGCTATTCATGATAAACGAGTGGTCACCAGCGGATGGATGCAACTCGCCGAAGTGGAAATCATCAGTCACCCTGGTGCGGCCTACGAACAGCTCTGGAAGGGTTTCATTGGATTACTGTCCGCGTTCAGCCTTCTCTTTTTAGCGGGACTCATTGCCATCTCATACATTTTGCGACGCTCGTTGAGACCTTTGGCGGCAATAGTGAAGAAGATGCAAGACATAGCGAATAATCAGTTTGGTGAGCCACTCACTCGTCCTAAAACCAAAGACCTGATTGCTGTGGTCGATGGCATCAATACGATGTCTGCTCAAATTGAGCTGTCATTTAAAGAACAGGCCAAAGAAGCACAGCGTTTAAGAGCTCAGGCTTATCTCGATCCTATCTCCAAATTAGGTAATCGCACGTTCTACATGAATCAGGTTGATCAATGGCTGGCTGAGGAAACGCAAGGGGGTATCGCGCTACTCCATGCAGAATACATTGGTGACATTTACGAGACCAAAGATTATCAACGTGCTGATGCCCACGTGAAAGAGCTCTCTCTGCGCCTGAAAAATACCATTGATGTGCCGGGAGCTACCATTGCTCGTCTTTCCAGCGATGAATTCGGCCTGCTTTTCCCGCATATGGATGAGAGCGAATTACGAATTCTTGCTGACAGCATTGTTAACTGTGTGAACGGGTTAAACACCGATCCTACGGGTCTTGCGAAACCGAAAGCAGCACTAGGTGTTGCTCACAGTAAAGACCAGAAAACTCATTCTGAAATCCTCTCTATGGTGGATAACGCTCTATCCAAAGCGAAAGCTCAACCAGATAAGCCTTATGGTTTTATTGGCAGCGATACACCGTCCAACCTGATGGGTAAACAGCAATGGAAAGCATTGGTCGAAGAAGCCATTCACAGTGACTGGATTCATTTCCGATTTCAGGCAGCCAAAAACGCTTGGGGCAAAGTTTTCCATAGTGAGGTCTTTTCTAGTATTGAAAAAGATGGTGAGACATACCGCGCGAACCAATACTTGTTTGCCCTGGAGCAGTTAGAAGCAACCAATATTTTTGATCAATACGTAATCGAGTCGTTGATCAACATGCTAGAGCGCGAAGAGCTGACAGATCCCGTCGCGATCAACATTGCTCAGAGCAGCTTGTCCCAGCCTTCTTTCATTCGTTGGACGACGAGTATGCTGGAAAAACACGCTAAGGTCGCATCTAAGCTACACTTTGAGATTCCGGAAGAATGCTTTATTGAGCATCCTCACCACACGGCTCTGCTGTGTAATGCCATCCGCCAAGCTGGCGCGATATTTGGAGTTGATAACTACGGACGTAACTTCCAATCTTTAGAATATATTCAAGAGTTCCGTCCAAACTACGTGAAACTCGATTACTTGTTTACTCACAATCTGCACGACGAAAAACAGAAATTTACGCTCACGTCGATATCTCGCACCGCACATAACTTGGGGATTACGACCATTGCATCGCGTATAGAAACTCAAATCCAGTTGGATTTCCTCGCAGAACATTTCGTAGAGGTATTCCAAGGATTCATTGTCGACAAAGAATAGAAAGGTTTAACTACGATGAAAGACCCTTTGCTGAATTCGCTCATCTACGTTAGCCGTTACTATGGGTTAGCTAACTCACCGGAAGCACTCGTTAACGGACTTCCGTTGTCTGACGGCAAGTTAACCCCGTTCCTGCTTCCCAGAGCGGCGGAAAGGGCTGGATTAGTTGCCAAAGAAAACCGAGGAGAGCTGGAGAACATATCCAGCCTCATTCTTCCGGCAATATTAGTACTCAAAGGCGGAGACTCCTGCGTTCTTAATAGCTTCAATGTCGAAACACAAGAAGCCGAAGTCACCACGTTAGAGAGCGGTATGGTACCGATTTCCATCGCATTGCCAGACTTACTCGAACAATACGCTGGTCGCTACTTCTTAGTTAAAAAGCAATTTCGTTTCGATGAGCGCTCACCCGAAGTGCTCAAAACCAAAGAAGGTCACTGGTTCTGGTCGACCATATGGCAGTCAAAACGTATTTACCGAGATGTATTTATCGCATCACTGCTCATCAATGTTTTTGCCATCGCCGCCCCCATGTTTACCCGCCTGGTTTATGACAAGGTGGTGCCAAACCTTGCGTTTGAAACGTTATGGGTATTGGCAAGTGGTGTGTTTGTCGTCTTCCTGTTTGACTTCATTCTCAAAACACTAAGAAACTATTTCATTGATGTTGCGGGTAAAAAGTCAGACATTCTTATCTCCTCTAAACTATTTAGCAAAGTAATGGGGATCAGAATGGAGTCCAAGCCTCCTTCCGTTGGTGCGTTTGCGCGTCATCTACAAGAGTTTGAATCCATTCGTGAATTTTTTACTTCTGCAACGATAAGTGCCCTGATCGACTTACCTTTTGCCATACTGTTCTTAGTTATTATTTGGCTCATGACGGGTAATCTCGTCTTCGTACCTGTGGTTGGTGTGATCATTTTGATTATCCACTCACTGTTGATTCAAAAACCGTTGAAACGCTCTATAGAAGAAGGGTCTCGACTTGCTTCACAGAAATATGCCAATTTAATCGAAAGCCTCGCGGGGCTAGAAACCGTAAAAATGCTCAGTGCACAGAGCCAGTTCCAATATCGTTGGGAAGAAGCGGTTGCGCACATGGCAAACTGGAACATCAAAAGCCGCCGCATTACAGACAGCATCCAAAATTCAGCGGGTTTTGTGCAACAAAGTAGTAATGTCGGAATGGTGATTCTCGGTGTGTATTTGATTGCAGAAGGCGAGCTCACCATGGGTGGATTAATCGCCGCGACGATGTTGAGTGGACGCGCGATAAGCCCTATGGTTCAGCTATCTTTGCTATCAGCACGCTATAATCAAGCCAAATCGGCGATGACCATTATCAATCAGGTA
Source organism: Vibrio sp. YIC-376 (assembly GCF_052353105.1). Lineage (NCBI taxonomy): Bacteria > Pseudomonadati > Pseudomonadota > Gammaproteobacteria > Vibrionales > Vibrionaceae > Vibrio > Vibrio sp. YIC-376. Next base: position 60,576 of record NZ_JBBWFK010000016.1, on the reverse strand, counting down.
ATGGAAATGCCAGATGAGCAGAAAGAAGGAAAGCGTTACATTCATCGCCCTATTGTTCAGGGCAAAATTGAGCTCGAACGCGTGACTTTCTACTACCCGAACTCTCCCATCGCATCGATTCGAGATTTAAGCTTGACCATCAATCCGGGAGAGAAAGTCGCCATTATCGGCCGTATAGGATCTGGTAAAACGACGTTAGAGCGTCTTATCATGGGGTTATACCAACCAACTGAGGGACACGTTCGCATTGATGACACTGATATCGCACAGCTTCATCACGTCGATATTCGTCGTAATATCGGCTGTGTACCGCAGGATCCGAACCTGTTTTTTGGATCGATCCGCGATAATATCACTATGGGACGCCCTTTGACGGATGATCGTGATGTCATGGATGCCGCCAACCGTGCAGGTGTGACAGCATTTACGCAGTCTGATCCGGCAGGCTTAGAGCGTCAGGTTGGTGAAGGGGGAGCAATGCTTTCGGGAGGCCAGCGTCAAGCGGTTACTATCGCCCGAGCATTCTTAGGCAGACCGCCTGTACTGCTTATGGATGAGCCGACTAGTGCGATGGATAATCGCTCTGAAATGCACATCAAGCATCAGTTGTCGCAACTCAAACCGAGTGAAACATTAATTTTTATCACCCACAAAACGGCCATGCTTGATATTGTCGACCGCATCATCGTCATGGAAAAAGGCAGTATCATCGCCGATGGGCCAAAAGCACAAGTGTTGAACGACCTGAAACAAGGTAAAGTGCGCGCAGTCAGCTAACGAACGCAAAGCACATCAATCAAGCCCCGTGAAAGCGGGGTTTATTTCATCTGAAACCTAAATAGTTGACCTTTTCTAAGAATACCCAGACGAGTACTAAACCAACGATCACAACCAGCATCATGATCGCTTTTTCATCTTCTTCCATCCTACCCATTTTATTCCTAGCCTCACCTTGTTGATGTTGGCAATATCGTGCCTCTTTAGACTTAAAAGCTTTGCAGTCATCACTATTAGATTAGCAGGATAAAAACCAAGCTATACGAGCCAAGATGCGTTTCACTTGGTGTAATTTCATATATGAGAGACAGCTCAAGTATCATCCAGCGCCCTTTGATACACGCAACTGAAACCAACATAAGATAAAAAATTTGTGATTACTTACCGAGAAAAATCAGCTATAACAGCCGTTTCGTAAAATCATCGAGTTGAAGAAATGAATGATTGGATCCAATTAGAGCAAGTGAGCCAGTATTTCAACGAGGGATCTCTCGGGTATAAAGTGTTGATGGGCGTTATGGTCCTGATCGCTTACCGGATCGTGAAAAGAATTGCCAACCGTGCCATCATTAATCTGGCGTCGTCAAAAGGCGTTAAGAAGGCCCGTCTAAGCTTTATTCAGCGCTGTTTTAATGTCGCTCTGCTATTTCTGACCGCATCCGTTTTTGCAATAGTCACTGGCATTGGTTATGGCGATGTCTCGCTGTTTTTGTCGTCCATTTTCGCTGTATTAGGTGTCGCGTTTATCGCTCAATGGTCGATCCTGAGCAATATCACCGCCAGCTTTCTGATATTTTTTGTCTTTCCTTATCGTGTAGGCGACCGAATAAAAGTCGTAGATAAAGATGAAGACATCTGCGGGGAGATTCAAGAAATCAGTATGTTTCATGTATTGATTAAACACGATAACGGAAACTTGATTACTTACCCGAACAATCAAATATTACAGAAAGCGGTACTAAAACTGGCAAAAGCCAAACCACTCCCGAGTAAATCGACTTCTCGAATTTACACCCGAAGAAAAAAATAACCTCAATATTAAGCCGATGTTTTTACATCGGCTTTTCCTAACCTAAATAGCGGAACTGTCCATTGAACTCAACTTAGTTTTAGGTGGTCAAACACCTCTCTAGGTATCGTTTAGGCGCGTTCTGTTTATTTTGAGTTACTTCTTGATGTAGAGGTCCTTTGAGTAAATTCGACCTTCTACGTTATTTTTAGCAAATCCACCTACGTTAGGGCGTACCAGTCGTGCCTGCATGTAATAGTAGATCGGTGCGATGGGTACATCAGCAGCGATTAATTGCTCTGCTTTATCATAGTAATCCTGACGCTTTTTCTCGTCTGTTGTTGTAAGAGCCTTATCCATGGCCTGATCGTATTCCTTGCTGTTGTAGCGCGCAAAGTTTCCTGATGAATCAGAACGCAGCAGGCTTAAGAACGTCGACGCTTCGTTATAATCACCACACCAAGAAGCACGCATCACGTCAAAATTACCTTGCTTGCGCGACACCAGGTAAGATTTCCATTCCTGATTTTCTAACTCTACTTTGGCATTGAGATTCTCACTCAGCATCGATGCAATCGCTACAGCAATCTCTTTGTTGGATTCACTGGTGTTGTACAGTAGTTTGAAGTCCAGCGGCTTATCTTTACCATACCCCGCCTCCTCTAATAACTGACGAGCTTTTTCGTCACGTTGTTGCTGTGTCCAGTGACTGTACTCTGGTTGTGTTGCTGCAAAGCCCGCCGTATATTGATGAGCAAATGTGTAAGCAGGTAAATTGCCGACGTGAGTTACACCGTCAGTAATGACATCTCGCATTATCGAATAAGATACTGCACGACGAACTCTTGCATCATCGAATGGAGGACGAGTCGTGTTGAATGCATAGTAATAAGTGCATAAGAGTGGCACAACCGTGTACGCTTCCTGATAATCTTGCTCAAGCTTTTGCGCCATATGAGTGGGTACATCAGACGTAATATCCACTTCACCAACCACATAACGGTTAATTGAGGCGTTTTGGTTTTCAAAAGGAATGTATGTCACCTTAGTGAGATGCGTATTGGCAGCGTCCCAGTAATTGGGGTTCTTCACCAACTCAATTCGCTCATTCACGACCCACTCATCCAGAACAAATGCACCATTACCAACAAACTGTTTCGGGTCGCTCCAAGGCTTAGCACTCTTTTCCACCGTCTCTCTGTGTACTGGCATCATTGAGGTATGCCCCGTCATAGCCACAAAATAAGGGACTTTGCTATCCAATTCAAAACGCAGCGTATATTTGTCTAGAGCGGTGACACCTAAATCTTCAACTGGCTTTTTCCCTTCAGAAATATCACCAATATTTTTGATGCTTGTCATCTTGAGATACCAGGCATTAGGCGAAGCCAATTGTGGATTGACTGCACGTCTCAAGGCATAAACGAAATCATCCGCCGTCACCGGATCGCCGTTGGACCATTTAGCATTGTTGCGAAGGTGGAAAATAAAGGTTTGGTTATCTTCTGTTTCCCACGATTCCGCTACGCCAGGAATGATGTTGCCGTCTCTATCCTGAATCACCAGACCTTCAAATAAATCCCGAAGTATGTGCATTTCTGGCATGCCTTCCGCTTTAGCCGGATCTAAGGTCGCAGCTTCAGCATCATTGGCTCGAACCAAATATTGCTCAGCAGCAAGTTGAATGCCGTCTGGTAGTGAATCTGCAAGCACAGTAGCAGACAAAAATGGAGTGAAAAGAGAAGAAATGAGTAATGTCGTCGAATGTTTTTTTAAATCCATATCGTTTGAGTTCTCCTAACATGTCTTTTGAAGCAAATGCCACAATTAACAATACAACCGTTGACGAAGTGAAACAGTTCGGTTTATCTAAGTAATTAAAATAATATTACTCCATCTATCAGGAGATTATGGTGAGTCTAATTCCAAGAACGGAAAGAGCTGCATTTTTAATTACGCCACAAACCTACGGAATATCGGTTCTTGGCGCACCTTTGCTTTACTTCCCAGCTCAGGTAGAAAACGAATCTCGCGGCTTAATATTAGCAGGTACACACGGAGATGAAACGGCTTCGATTATTGGTTTGTCATGCGCTCTAAGGACACTGCCCTTAAACAGTTTACGTCATGATGTAGTATTATCAATGAATCCTGATGGCAACCAACTTGGCACAAGAGCAAACGCCAACCAAGTCGATCTCAACCGCGCCTTCCCGACCCATAACTGGACTGAGCACGGCACCGTGTATCGTTGGAGCTCTCATACGCCAGTACGAGATGTCAAAGTGAAAACGGGCAAAGCAGAACAACTTGAACCAGAAGTGGCAGCACTGATAAATCTTATCGAAGAGCGACGACCTAAGTTTGTCGTCTCTTTCCACGAACCACTCGCCTTTGTTGATGACCCCCACCATTCTGAGCTGGCAAAGTGGCTAGGTAAACAATTCGATTTACCTTTGGTCGAGGATGTGGATTACGAAACCCCAGGTTCCTTTGGCACATGGTGCAGCGAACAAGAACTACCTTGTATTACTCTCGAACTGCCTGCCGTATCTTCTGATTTGACAATAGAGCAGTACCTTCCCGCTATCATTGCCTTGTTACAGCACGAACCTGTATTTTAATTTTTATAAGCGGCATCGGGAGTCGCGTTGTTTATTCAGAGTAGCGCTACTTAGTAGAAAGGAGTCGGCCAGTTTACACTGTAAAGTGAGAATTGTTGGCCTAGTTAGCCAATTGAATTCATTACTGTGTTTCTACTTGAGAGGTTAAAGATAGCAGAAACGCAGTCTCGATGACTTTGAGTATCTATCACATAGCCGGAGAACGAGTGCCGTTAAACGCTATCGTTAGCTGTTACACATTCTTCTTCAAGATTCGCAGATACTTTGATTTCATATTGGTTGAATCGGAATGAGCAAGCACCGTGAGTACGTTTAGTTGTCACCTGTTCATTATTAAATTGAACCATAACTCGCGAATAAACGCGTCCTTTCGCTTCGACAATGTTCTCCTCTAACGCAACTTCAAACGAACTCTCAGCTAACTCAAGTTTCGCTTTTACTTTTTCAAGTAATAAATTGTTTTCCTTTTTGAGGTTTTCAATTTCTATCAAAGCCGTTTCACTGCGCTCTGCTTTTGGTCGTTTTTTAAATTCAAGCTCTTTGCGAATCACGTTCATCGTTTCGTCTTGTGCACGCTTATATTGCTCTTTTAGTAGAGAGATACGTTCCTTAAACGATGCGTAACTGGTAAAAGCTGCGACCTTTGTTAACGTATCTCCCTCTACACCGAGTTGTAAGCACAAGATCTTTTTCGCTACGTTAGCATTACCACCACTTAGCGTGCCGTTCTTTTCGGTAGCATCAAGTACAGTAAGATTTCTTCCACAAACAATCTCGTTGTTCATGCTATGCACGGCCAGTTCAATATCTTCTGCCGCAAACAAATTACAATACTGCGCATAACTCGCTCTTATAGAGCCTTTGGTTTTAACCTGACAGCTTCTTGGTTGTCCATCACTTACTGTATGGCCAATAATGCCCTTTCCAACTTGAATATCGTCTTGAGCTTGAACATGAGCGGATTCAATAAAACCACCAACAATAATTGAGCCGGTAGCCTGTACAATCATTCCAGATTCAATGTTCCCGCCAATAATCACATTCCCTTTGAACCTAACGTGCCCAGTGTTCACGCCAACGTTTTTAAGATAAAGAGCATTATCGACTTCGATCGTTCGGTTCTTGATGAGTGGAGTACCGGAAGTAGATGCAATCAAAAGATTAGGGTCATTCTGACTTATTTGGGTACCTTTGCCTGGTTTGATAGGTATGTCTTTCCCTGCTTGAGCTGGAATCATACGTCCTTGAACGGTGAAGCCCGGCGTTCCTTTTGTGGCCGGCGTACGACGCATGACTTCGTCACCAACATTCACTGATATCGTTTCACCGAGGTTTCTCAAATCTATTTTGTCAGCGTTCGACTGTCCCTGCTTCGGTTTGAGAATACGCTTAGTAATATCTTTAACGAGAGGAGCAAAGACAGCGTCATGCCCTTTTATAGGTAGTTTGCCAACCGCTACTGGTTGTTTGAACATCTCACCTGACTTAAGCTGACGACTCACTAGCAGCGCTTTTTTTAATGCGAGTTTGTTAATACCTTTTGTAACTCTGGCATCGGTGAGCGCTCGGACGATTTCCTCTCCTAGCAATCCCCTTCCACCGTAAGCGCCTGTGATAATTAAACTGACAAGCATGTCGTTGTTAGACAGCTCGACCTCTAGGCTTGCATTTTTTCTATAAGCAATCGCCATGCCTTCAAATGCTTCTTCGGTACGGACTTTTACGCTGTCAATAAACCGGCTGACCTGATCTTCATCAACATACAATGAGTCAGCATTCATCAAAGTAAGCTGTTCTAACAACGCACTTTTAGTAGGCTCACCAACAAGGTCCATATTTCCCAACAGACGGGCAATTACTCTTGTGTTGTCTTCAGACCATTCAAGACACAGCTTACACATATCCATACCACTTTGCTGTCTATCAACTCAGTCAGTCTAGCGAAAAACGATTCCTCAACAAACCGCGTGATTTTGAGAATCAGCGGCATGTCACTATCGGCGAGAGTGCAGACATACTCATGTATAAACAATCACTTCGATTGCGAATTACCATACCGTCATTTCTGTCTTGGTTTGAAATGCTATCTCAATTTCGTAAAGGAAAGTAAAAAGGGAATTTACAGTGTAAACTCCCTCTTTCATATCTTGATTATTTACAGTGTAAATTTATCCCTAACTGCGTTTACAGTGTAAATTGATTCCAAAGCCGTTGTACTTCCTTCCGAATTTCTTGTTCTACTTGTTTACGTCCTGTCAGACCAAACTGTTTGGCGCAGAACTCCCAGTCTTGATTTAGAAACAGTTTGCAGATGATCAAGTCTGAAACCGATGCTAACCCGTTATTCAGAAGCCACTGCTGTAGACAAACAAAAACCGATTCATAGCTCCCTCCTCCCAATGCATAATTTTGAATTAGAGTGGATTGGCTCGAGTGAAGCGGCGTACTCGATACGTGAGCTGCCATAACACACCTATATAACGCTGGCTCAAGTTTCGAGTAAATCTGAGAAGCACTCAAAAGAAGAAATTCTCGGCAAAGAATTTCCGCGTCCTCAATCCATGATTGCGGTTTATCTGCTAACTGCCTAGCCATCAACAAGGAGTAACATCCGCTTGCCGCGTCGCGCTTTGTTCCGAGACGAATCGGCTGATAACCTAAACTTTGCCAAAAATGGAAAAGCTCCTCAGTCAAACCAAAGCTGGTGGATAGATAAGAAACGTGGGCTGGTATCGACTGCTCAAGTTGATTCAGCATTTTCTGACCTACGCCTTTACGTTGTAACTCTGGATGAACAGCTATACGCATTATTCGAAGTGTAGCAAGCTTACCTACACCGGACATTCCCAATTGGTTAATGATAGTGACGGGTACCAAATGGCCAGGCGGACGACGTTTACCAAGTTGGATATCGGAGATCATGTTCTCGTCCAAACATCCCTCTGCGACGGTAAGCAATACTCCGACGAGGTGATTGTTTGACGTTGCGACATGGATAGAACTGCTTTCGTCTTTTAACAGGTGCAACAAGTCATTCGGTGATGTTTGATAATGGGCATTAACTAATAACGCAAAACACTCGCGTAGCAAGCCAGGATTAGACAACAGTGCTTGCTTGTCGACATGGTTTAATTGAACACTCTCAACCGAAACAGTAGGTGGATTATCAAGTTCAGCGTCTAACAAAAAGGCGTCATACAGCCATGACTCCAGCAAATCACTCTCACTCCAGCGTATTGGTTGCCGTAAATGACAGGTTTTCATTCCGGGTCTTTGCTCTTGTAGCCAGTCAACGAACTTAAGCGTAAACCCTCTTCCACAGCCTTCATAACCGTGAATCGTGCTGGAAAACACAAGGCGGTGATAATGCTCGGTTATCTGCTTCAACATTGGAACCGGAATTGCCGCCGCCTCATCGATTAACAGTAAGTCACACTCCGGAGTTGATGCCAGAAGTTCATCCGTTGCAATAAATTGGATGCTGCCCTGTCCTGCTTCAAATCTGTCCTTACTTGTCCTTGTACCACTGTTCAATACGCGCTGCGCGTGCTGAAAAACAGGCTCTACAGCTTTTAGTGAAGGTGCAGTAACTAATACTCGAAGCGCTTTTTGGGCTAATAAATTTGCGCATGCAATGCCAAGTGCACTACTTTTCCCTCGGCCTCGGTCTGCAGTTAAAACTAAAGGTCGCTTACGATGGCCTGTCACCACTTTTTCAACGGCAGCAACAGCCTGCTCTTGCTGAGTATACCGGAAAGTTTTTATGGCGGGATTTAGTTTGGGTAGCTCCGGTAATGCGCAATTCTGCTGGATAACAAGCAACTTTTTCCACTGAGACCTCATCCACTGTTCGGCATAGTTTGCAGACTCTTTCTCTCCTACAACGACAATAAGAATGCCGCCACCAACTAATGCACCCAGTGCAGCGGTAAAGCTATTGGCATCGAAGCTTTTACGCGCATCAAAAAGAAGGACATCACATTCTCGGCCAAGCAGCATATTTCCTTGCTTCGCAGAAACACAATAGGCATTTTCTAATGACCATTCACCAACACAAAACCAACGCAGGTCTTTCTGAGTTTGATAATACTCGGCAATAAGCGCATCTTGCCAAACGGAGTCGCCTTGTATAACAACGCCGATACGCTGAAAAGATTGATGCGCTTTATGTTGAAGTAGAGAAAGATACTCTGATTGCGTGTGCATGCTGTAGACCCAAGGTTAAACTCGCACCATGTTATCACAACTTGTTTTGAGTACTCTTCAGATACGAAAACATAGGTATAAAAAAACCGCCCGGAGGCGGTTCTTAATTCAATTTTCGTTACTGCAATTTGCTTTGTACGAAAGACAGAATTTCATCAATCAAGATATCATCGACCTTTTTCAGGTTAAGTGCCAAATTACTGCCTTTACGGCTGTAACTCACACGACCTTTTATTAAGTCGATTTTTTCAGTTTTCTGGGCCGGTTTTACCGGAACCAACTCAGTAATCCAGTGTTCCAGACTTTCAGTTACTTCTTTTGTAAGACGAGCAACACCCTGCGCAGTGCTGCGCTGCCACAAATAGCCTTCACTCGTACGGCATTTATCTAGCAAACCTTGCTGTTGATCTGGCGTTAAGTTGGAGAACTGCTTATGCAATTTCACAATCGTCGGACGACCCAAATCCCCAACATTTGGATAAGCTTGTAGCAATTCGAGTGGTAACGCAGCCGCTTTTAGCGCGCCACTCACTAGAGCTTCACTGCACTGGAACATTTTAGCCAGCGCTTTCTGATCTTCTACTTCACCATTGTCTAACTTTGCCTGCATCTCTTTACCTTTCTCGTAAAGTGATAGCGGTTTGTGGGCATTTGCTACGTCAGACAAAAACTTCGCATGGTTAGAATTGATGTCGTCGCCCACATAAACCAAGAAATCTTTTTCTGCTAGGATACAAGACTTACGGCGACGGCTACCATCTAATACCTCAATCTTGCCATCTTGCGTGCGACGACCCACTGCCGGGTATTGTTGACCACGCTCCTTTAACGTGACCAAAACATCCGATAGCGCATGCTCATTCAGGAAAGATTGTTCACGAGCGTTATCAGCAAAAACGGTCGTCTCAGATTCAACCTTATCGGCTGGTATACGAACTAATTCAAATTGAACCGTGCTCTCACCTGCTACCGCTAACTCAATGGTCTGTGCTTTTTCTTTTGCAGCCGTTTGCGCTTCCTGAGGGGTAGCGACACGGCGCTTATTCGTTTTACCAAATAATTTTGCGTTTAATTCAGATGTTTTCAAAGCCATTTACTTATTACCCCTGATTCAATGACGGCCAATTAGAGTGCAATACGCGCTCTAGTTCCAGTGCACTCTTATGAACTGCATCTTGAGCGGTTGCGAGTGTTTTCTTGCCCCCCTCAAAGTCACTAACAGTTAGGTCGAACACCGTACTATAGGTATCCGCACAGGTCTCAAATGCTCGACTGCGCGGAATTGTTGCCATCATAACTTGGTCACCAAGAAGATAGTTCATTTCAGTTAATACAGACACTTGCTTCTTGTTGTCATCTTCAAACATGGTAGGCATCAAGCGAACAAATTCCAGACCATTCCAATCTTCGGGGAACATTTCGTATACCGTCGGCAAATGCTGGAAGAAGTTTACTGTTGAAGCCCAGTCAAGACGTTTTGCCGCACATGGGATCAACAATGCATTAGAGGCATACATTGCGTTCCAAACCAACGGGTCAACGTGTGGACCAGTATCAATCATGATGACATCAAAGTCGTTAGCGATTTTGTCGATAAGCTGCTCTTTCAACAGACGAACGATGTCTAAAGATGGGTCTTCAGATAATGTTTGCCATGCTTCAGCGTTAAACATCGCGTCTTCTGGGAACGCAGAAATCGATTTCAAATTAGGATATTGAGTCGGCAGTAACACATTCTTGTGCAAAAATTGGCGGTCAATCTCTACCCCATCAGGTACGTTGCCTAACATAATATCGACAGCAGAATAGATGTTGTCATGTTCAGCAACGCTGATTTGTGGATTTAGGAACAGGCGTAGTGAGCCTTGTGGGTCCAAGTCAATCAAACAGATACGATAGCGTTTATCTAAGTTAAGCGCTAAACATGCCGCCAAATGAACGGCCGTCATCGATTTACCTGTGCCGCCCTTCTGGTTTTGTACGTTAATAATCCAAGGCTTATTGCCTGTATTTTTTTTACGCTCATGGAATTTAGGCACCTCTGCCGCGTCCATAAGCATATGCGCTTCTTCTAACGTAATGGAATAATGATTGGCATTATTCTTAGTGAACTGATGGCCAGCGGTTTCCATTTTACCAATAGCATCATCGAGTTTACGGCGCGTCAGCCCCGAGCGGGTCTCCATCATTGCCTTAGACATTGGAGGGAAGTAGTTATCACTTCTCTCTTCTAAAACAATCTCAATACGGTCAGCTTGAACCTGCTGTGTCAGCTCCGCTAACTCTTGAAGGTTTTCAATCGTTTTTTCTCTTTTCATGCCAAATTCCGTTGGAAGGATATCTGATTGCAATTGTACAGCAGTAGATACCAAAAACAACAAAAAGGTGCACAAACATTTTGAATAACAATCACATAAAAAAACATTAAAATCGACAGTTTCATGATTAATGGTAAAAAAACATATCAAATTTTAATCAAATATACTTAGAGAAAGGTGTTTCAACTCCATCACATTTGAAATGTTACATGGTCACTTATTTACATTGTAAATTGAAATTTATACGGAACGATTATATTAGCGGACTAAATTACGGATTATGTAAAATCAATTATCAACTAAAGGATGCGGTAAAAAATTTTATCTTTCACAGCACCTTGATCATGTATCCGAGTAAATTAATACGGATATCGAATAAACCAGCTGGAAGAATGATCAAGGAGATATCTTGATCATTCTTCCATGACAAAACTGAGATATGAAAGCATGATCAAGGAATAAAAGGGATAGGGCATGAGAAACAAAGTGTAATGGCAGTAGATCAATCTTTCGGAAATATGATCAAGCAATGCAGTTGCTCGGAAGCATGTAAAATTACTGCTACTTTACGGTTGAATGCAGATAGACTGGGACATCCGGGAAAGAAAGAGCGACAAAACGTCGGAACGATAAATTTGATACGATAGCATCGGTGGCTTATACCATCATGATCATGCTTCCACAATTTTCTTCTTAAGCTATATTTACCCATTGATAAACGGAATTTGGTGCCATTTTAACCACATGAATGATTTGCCACCAGAATTTAGCTTGTAACATACATTTCTATTTATCTTGATCATTGATCCGAAGGGAAATGACAAGGTAAAGTTTGATCAGCTAACACGATAATTTACACACCAGCCTCTGACTTCTGTGGATAACCTGTATAAACGTCATGATCATCGTTTCAATATCATTTTGATCATCTTTTCAGGAACTTAATGATCATGCTTGCGAAAGAATATGATCATGCTTTCACTAATATGTTGATCATAGTTTCGTTAACCACATGATCATAGTTCCAAAGGCACTAAAAAAAACATCTTTAATAACATGAACTTATGTCACACCTAGTGTCCAGATCATTAGATCATATAATCAATTAAGATCAGAATAATCAAAAAGATCAGTTATTTAAAAAACAAGATTTTTTCTTTATTTATGATCTGTTTTTCTTTATTCTGCGGAACAATAGCACAACTACGGCTAGTGTGATCTGGATCTAAAATGACGGCTGATGAAAAAATTCTGATTAAAGCACCAAGAAGCCATAAGGATGGCCATCTTTTTGAGGTACATGAATCTTCTGCAGATTGGGTAGAGCAGTACCAGCATTTCAAAGGGGTGACCAAAAGCATCTTAGAGTTGCTTAATCTGATCTCATTAAGAGGTTTCAGCAGCAAAGATGGACTCGTATCCACAACTGAAATTGTTGAAGCGACAGATGGTCAATTGACCCGTGCCGCGCTTCAGCAACGCTTGCGAGCAGCAGTAAACATCGGATTATTTACTCAAACCCCAGTTCGCTTTGAAGAAGGACTGGCTGGTAAAACCATGTTACACAAGTTCGTAAACCCAAATAAGCTCATTTCTGTTTTGGGTGCGACCAGCTTAGTCACTGAAAAAGTTCGCCAAAATGAAAAGCAAAAGCGTTCAAAAGCATTAGCGCAAACTCAGGTTAATAAGCGGTTGTTAAATGAACATGGCTTAAATACGCCACCGACAATGAAAGATGAAGCTGATCAGTTTGTCGTATCTCCGACGAACTGGGCAGGGATCATTGACCAAGCGCTTGCTCCACCTCGTACGCGAAAAAGTTATCAGAAATCTATGGTTTCGATCTCTGGCACCAAAGCAGTCATTGAAACTCGATCGTCTAAAAATATTATGACTGTGGATGATCTGATGACCTTGTTTGCACTGTTTACTTTAACCGTGCAATACCACGATCATCATAAAGATCAGTACCAACTCGATGCTGCACATGTACCAAACAAAACCCCGCTGTACATTACCGATATCCTATCGTTGCGTGGCAAAAAGGACAGTGGTCCGGCTCGTGATTCAATTCGTGACAGCATTGACCGAATCGAATTCACGGATTTCCAGTTGCACGAACTCACTGGTCGCTGGTTAAGCGAAAACATGCCTGAAGGTTTTAAAAGTGATCGATTCCGCTTCCTGGCGAGAACGATAACTGCTTCGGAAGAAGCGCCTGTAGAAGGCATTGATGGCGAAATTCGTATCAAGCCCAATTTGTATATTTTGGTTTGGGAACCATCATTTTACGAAGAGTTACTCACGCGGGACTATTTCTTCTTGTTCCCGCCTGAGATTCTTAAACAACATACTTTGGTATTCCAGCTGTATTCGTTCTTCCGTAGCCGGATGGTACGTCGTCATACCGATTGCATGTTGTTGAGCGAATTGAACCAAAAGTTAGCACGCAATATAGAATGGCGCCGTTTCTCTATGGATCTCATCCGTGAATTGAGACGATTATCTGATGGTAAAGGAACGGACGATCTTTTTGTGGTTAACTTGTGGGGTTATCATCTGACGATCGAAACAATGATCGAGAATGATAAAGCCACAGATTACCAGATAGACATCAAGTGCGATGTTGAAGAAGTCTTACGATACTCAAGAGCACGTACAACAAACGCAGGAAAGCGTAATATGGCTCCTACGCTGCCAAACCCACTTCGTAATGAGATGGTATCAAAACAACAGCTAGAAGAGCTCTCAGGCATCATTGACGGCGAATTTGAGCCTATTCAGCGTAAAGCACCGTCGCCTCGTGGTAATTTGGGGCGTCGGGTGAAGCAGAGGAAGCATCTGGTCGAGATCAACGCGGATGAAATCACCATTACTCTATCCAAGTACACGTCTCCAGAGGCTCTGGAACGCAGCATAGCCGCGCTATCCGCAATGACTGGCCATTCTTATGCTTCCATTAAGGAAGAATGCTCTGAGTACATTGACAAGCTTGATTGGCTGAGAGTAGAGGATGATCCTGTGCCTTACGAGACGCTGAGTAAAACTGTTGAGCTGTTTAATACTCAAAATGATATTAAGCATCTCACCATTGAACGTCTGATTGCTGGCCTGGCGGTTCGCCGTAAAGTCTGCAGACAAATCTTTGATGGGCATATGGACGAGATGGTATACCGAGCGCTTGACGAGATGGCGATTTAATAGCGCTCAGCAGGACGAGCTAGACCAGAACCATGTGACTCATTGATTTCAAATGTAATAATTTATTTCAATGATAGAAAACAGACTTAACTCTTACAAAGTGATGACATTAGGTGCTGATGTGAAGACTAAGCTCTATCTCGAATAGACAACCTTTTGTCCTTTCTGATGATTAATAGATAGGCTCATATATTGTTACATTCATTCTGAATAGACTTCGCGAGTTTCTCCTAAGGAAACTCGCTTTTTTTTGTCCAAATTTCAGCACCACTCTACCTACCTTGATCATCTTTCCGTTTCAATGAAGAGTCCCTTGATCATCTTTCCTATATTCATTCCAATGAAGTACATGCATTAAAGCAATGTGAGACTCGATCAAGCTCGTTGCCTGTTGCTGCCATTCGTTTTGATCGCGTTGCTGATTGCAGAATTCTAAAGCCAGTACGGTTAGATGTTGAAGTCGCTTCAAGCACCAATCTCTGATGAGTAAATCGGTCTCTGAACTGGTAGCCGCTTTTTCGAGTTTTTCGCTTGCGTAGAGTAGGGTGTGAAAGGCTCTTTGCCGGTTTGTATTCCTTGTGGACTGAAACACCCTAAGGCAACCATCAAGCCAGCATGCAATAGCCTTGCTTTGTTGATCCGTTAGCTTGGGACCAAATATCTCATCGGGTGCCAGATACAAGATCGTTTCTAATTGCTCTACTTGATCATGCTTTCCGTTCTCATACCAAATCGACATTTGATCTTGCCAGTTACTCAATTTCACTAGTTGACCTCATACCACCGATAATAAAGTGACCTTTCCTCTGCTTAAACTTAAAAATGCAGATCCGTTCGCGCATTACTTCCATGCTTAGAAAGAGTCTGGTTCATTTTTGACTTATTTAAAACATCGCGAAAATTTGAATAGCAGGTCACAACTTAGGGAAGAATAACAGCGCTAAGCTATACGATAAGCTTCGATTGTTGGAAGAAAATAGGGATTTGAGGGGGATTAAAATTTTCTGTAAAGAAGCAAAAATGAGAGCTGGATCAGCGTACTTTTCTTAGGGGTAATCATTCAAATTTAATCTTAAATTATGCCTTTGGCAAAGTTTAAGTGATGAATCTATTAATGAGTTAACGAAAGGTCGGGAAGGGTCACATTTCCCTATAGTTTTTCTTACCACGCCCCTTGGGGTTTGCTATAGATTACTCATCGAAAACATGGTGTGTTCGGAGGAAATATGTCCATTAATTCTATCGACCATGAAGAGATGAGTAACATCGCTCACAAATGGGAATTACCTGAAGAAGAAACCGTTGTGCAGCCAGAGAAAACAATGAAATCAGCTGAAGCCAGAAGACGCATTGAAGCACTACGTGAAATCCGTGAAAGCGGTTTGACGATTGAAGAAGCTAAAGAACTGGGTTTGATTCACTGATTTGTTGCTTTAGGTATCGCAATGAACCAATAGGGTAGTCAAAAGGCTACCCTTTTCATTATTGCTTAGTGTCGGTTTCGTTTCCTTCTAACTTCTAGTAGAAGTGCTCAAGAGCTTCTCAAATTCGCTATTCATCTACATCAATCCTTTGACAACCTCATCTTGCGTTACTAAAAGATATATCAATAACGATATGCTTTTTGTTGATTATGGATTCCACGGAACAGGAGCGCATGTATGGTTGAGCAGATTCTTTTTTACGAACCGGATGAACCCCATGGATTTTTATCTAACTTCTGCTGGGCACCGATAACTGTATTTGATCAAGCTTGGGCCACCAGCGAGCATTATTATCAAGCACAGAAATTCTCTGATATTGCGATACAGCGTCAAATTCAGCGCGCTACGACTCCGGATGAAGCGTTCTTACTCAGCCGTAAATATGCGCATTTGGTCCGCAACGATTGGGATGAAATAAAGCTATCCGTCATGGCTTTTGTCGTGCGGGAAAAATTCCTACAAAATCCCAAGTTGGCAAACCAGTTAATCAAAACTGGTGATGCAAGCCTTACGGAACATTCCCACAAAGATGAATTCTGGGGCGATGGGGGAGACGGAAAAGGTCAGAATCATCTGGGGGCCATCTTGATGCAGGTACGTGAAGAGCTAAAGATTAATGAGCCTGATAATCTTTAGTTCTCGATAAAGATCCCAGGCACTGCCATCGTCAAAGAGTTTGCAGGCCAGATTTAAGTGGATAAATAGTACTAGAGATATTTTTTGATGATTTTATCAATTTCTCCTGATGTTTTTAGATCTGAGAGTCGTTTATTGATAAAGGCTTGCACATCCGGGTTCATCTTAGACGAGAAAGCGAGGTAGATGGGGTAGTCCGGAATGACTGTGTTGAAAGACTGGATTTGGTATTCCTCTAATGGCAAGTCCAGGCGCTTCAAGTTGTACATAACGCGCGATTCCATTTCAACAAATGCGGTATCTTTAGGTGTTCTTTGCACGACTCGGTAAGCCGCACCGTAATCTTTAACGCGCATCTCGTTCACCGTGCCATTTTCAAAATACGGTATTAAATCAGGGTAATCAAAACCGAGTAACAGTACGATCGAACGACCGCGAATGTCCTGGATGTTACTGAACATAAAAGGTGCTTTGTTACTGGATACCAATACATGTTTTACAGTGTAAATGGGTTCATTAGATAAATTTTCTGATTGGACTCTTCCCCAATTAGGGCTGCCATAAGTGATCCAGTTTGGAGCTCCGCCTGCTTCTAACACAGAAATCATGCGCTTA
Organism: Vibrio sp. YIC-376; assembly: GCF_052353105.1. Classification (NCBI taxonomy): domain Bacteria; kingdom Pseudomonadati; phylum Pseudomonadota; class Gammaproteobacteria; order Vibrionales; family Vibrionaceae; genus Vibrio; species Vibrio sp. YIC-376. The sequence continues at coordinate 43,706 of NZ_JBBWFK010000016.1, read as the reverse complement.
AATGGGTAGGTATGGTAGTTCACGATGTAATCTGAGCTGGCAAAAATAGTGCTGACAATATCCGTGACAATGCCTGAGTGCTTTTGTCCATTTTGCTCTATTTGAAATGGCCTGGCTTGGTCTGCGATGACGTAGTAATTCACCTCTTCAGCGGACGAAAATGCGCTTAACGCCATGAAACTAAAAACCAATCCACGCAACAGTACGTTCATTTTACCCTCGATTAATGTTTGCTCGTGACTATATTTAGAGTAGCGCAAGTTTATTGGAGCGAATCCAGATGGAGACAGAAGAGAAGACTCAACGTCGGTTCAGTATCGGAAAACAGCTTATGTTGGCCGTACTAATGCTGAGTTTAATCTTTACGATGATTATCTCCTCCATAAGCTTATATCGTGGATTCAACGAAGATCTGGCGCATCTGGACACTGACCTGATGCAGGTTGAATCGAGTTACCTTTCTAGCTTTTCCGCCAGCTTATGGGTGGAAGACAGAGAGTTATTACTCACTCAGGCTCATGGTGCAATGAGATTACCTTCGGTTGATTATCTGCGCATCGCGACAAAGGACGAAGTCATTGTCGAACTCGGAAAAAAGCTTTCAGAGAGAGTTGTCGAACGCAGTTGGCCAATGCAATATCAAGTCGGAGGGAAGACCTATGATCTCGCTGAGCTTGTTGTACAGGCTGACATGAGAGTTATCTATCAGAATTTATGGCAAGAGTTTTTTTTCCTCGTTACAACAGAAGCGATCAAGATCTTAGTGTTAATTATAGGGGTATTGTTGGTTGCGTTTCGTTTGTTGGTTAGTCCATTGCAACTTTTATCGGGAGCGGTAAGTGATTTTCGTGGTGGTAATGCCCCAAGCCTAGTGAGCTTACCTAAACGTTGGTGTTTTGATGAAATCAGTGTCTTAGCAGAGAAATACAATCGAAGCGTAAAAAGAATACGTGATCACCAAGTCGAACTCGAAACCGAGCGTGATAAAGCGGAAGTTGCCAATCGTAAGAAAAGTGAATTTCTTGCCACGATGAGCCATGAAATACGAACGCCAATGAATGGTATAGTCGGAGCCACATCGTTGTTGAGAGACACCAGTCTGGATAAGTCGCAAAATGAGTTTGTAGAGATCATCGATAGTTCATCCCACTCGCTTATGACGATCATTGACGACATACTCGACTTCTCCAAAATTGAAGCGGGAAAAATTGAACTTGAATCGACCCCCTTCAATTTACGTCACCTGCTGGATAATGTGCTCTGCATGCATTCGATGAAAGCACAGCAAAAACATCTTCGGTTATTGAGCGAAATAGACCCTCAATTACCAATAGAAGTGAAAGGGGATGCTGGACGTTTAAAGCAAGTACTGAATAATTTGCTAAGCAATGCTACGAAGTTCACTGAGCATGGCTACATCAAGTTACAGGTTTCACTCGCGTATCAGGAAAATGATCTGGCGTACGCTTATTTCTCGGTCGTGGATACTGGCATTGGCATCGCTAAAGAAAACCACAAAACGGTGTTTGAGCGCTTTCAACAAGCGGATGGCAGTACTACACGAAAATATGGTGGAACGGGGTTAGGGCTCGCGATAGTAGCGCAGTTAGTCACTATAATGGGTGGCGAAGTCAGCTTAACCAGTGAGCTTGGCTTGGGGAGTCGTTTTGAATTCACCATTCCTCTTCGGGTGGTAAAAGAATCGGTATCCGCTAAACCTCAAAATGTTTTTGATTTTCCACAACTGGAAGGCATTGACGCGGAAGCAACATCAGAAGATATCCCACGAGTCCTTGTTGTTGAAGACACGAAGGTGAACCAGAAAGTCCTGCGAATCATGTTGGAAAAACTGGATGTACGAGTGAGTGTGGCGAGCAATGGAGAAGAGGCGGTTAGACTGTGTCATGAGCAGAGTTTTGACTTAATCTTTATGGACTGCCAAATGCCGGTAATGGATGGTTTCATTGCAACTCAGCTAATCCGTCAGATGACCGAGTGGGGGGGAAGTGTTCCAATCGTGGCGTTGAGTGCAAATGTGATGGAAGAAGACCAGCAACATTGTTTCGATGCTGGGATGGATAGTTTTGTTTCTAAGCCGGTAACTCAGGAACGATTGAAACAAATATTTGAACAATACCTGCCAAAAGCGTTGAAAATTGATGTTAGCCCGAAATCAGTAACTTGAAATTGATCAAGTTAAGTGCGTTTCTATTCTGCAATTTCAAGTCGGTATGCTATAGTGCGCGGCTAGTATTAAAAGTACCTTGAGGCTGTGAATGTCGTTTAATCTATCCCTATTGCCGCCTGACGAAAAAAACAAAATCGAGCTGGATAAGCAAGCATCGTTTTTGGTTTGGAAACTCAGGGAGGCCAAGTCTGGTCCTGAAGCAATAGAAGAGCAACTGTCTAAGATTAACGATGCTGATGAAAAAGCATTTTTCCAGCAATCGGTTGAAAAGTACAAGCGAGTAATGGGTGTCGCGTAACGCGAATCGTGGCTCTGGTGTAAATCATAGCGGCGAATGAAGTAACTTCCCCATTCCTCGGCAAAGCGAAAATTGAAAAGGTTTCGCTTTTTGCTAAAATCCTTCGCATTAAATTTGAATTTAGAGAGACATCCCGATGGGAAGAAGTTTTGAAGTGCGCAAAGCCTCTATGGCGAAAACTGCAGGCGCAAAAATTAAAGTTTATTCCAAATACGGTAAAGAAATTTACATGTGCGCGAAAAATGGTGGTACCGACCCAGACATGAACTTGTCTCTTCGCCACCTAATCGCGAAAGCGAAAAAAGATCAGGTGCCTGCGCACGTTATCGAAAAAGCACTAGACAAAGCGAGTGGCGGCGGCGGTGAAGATTACCAACCAGCACGTTACGAAGGCTTTGGTCCTGGTGGTACAAGCGTTATCGTTGACTGTCTGACAGATAACGGCAACCGTACTTTCCAAGATGTACGCCAATGCTTTGTTAAAGTAGGTGCGAAAATTGGTGTTGAAGGTTCTGTTTCTCACATGTTTGATCACCAAGCGGTATTCCAGTTCAAAGGCGATGATGATGAAGTCATTCTGGAAACGCTGATGATGGACGATGTCGACGTGACTGACGTTGAGCTAGAAGATGGTGTGATCACTGTATTCGCTCCTCATACAGAGTTCTTCAAAACTAAAACCGCTCTGAACAACGCATTCCCGGATCTTACTGTTGATGTGGAAGAAATCACTTTCGTTCCTCAAACTCCAACACCAGTAACGGGTGAAGATGCTGAGAAATTCCAGAAGTTCTTAGACCTTCTAGATGACTGTGACGACGTTCAACAGGTTTACCACAACGCAGAGCTATAATTTATAGCATTCGCAGTTGTATGAAAGGCTTCCCTCAGGAAGCCTTTTTTGATCGTGGTGATTTTTCAGTGTCACTGATTGAGAAACTAATGAGTCAGTAACTCACATGGAATGACTTAACTACCTAAAATTATCCACTGATGTGTGTCCTATCAGCCAACCAAGCATTGAGTTTCTGGGCTGAATCGATTAGAGCCATTTATCCGCGTTAAATCCCATTCATTCCGCAAAAAGACCATTGGTCGCATATCTTAGCAGGGGAGGGGGCCTTTGCTTAACCTGAAACCATCTAATCACGTTTTAATAAGGACAGCTACCATGATGGTTTTCAACTCGCACTTAGCGACAGGCTTCAAATTAGTCTTTACCTTATTTTCCGCTTTCGCACTGAGTAGTAGTTTAGCATTTGCCAACCCAACGGAATCATTACTGAATCGATTTAACCAAGCAGAGCAAGGCAATTCAGGTTTGGTAGATAGCGTTCATGACGAGCTATCTGAACTTCTTGAGGAACAAGGGGCTACGCCACTGACTCTGGTATACCTCGGTGTCACCGAAACGCTGCAAGGTCGTGAAGCGTTTATGCCGTGGAATAAGATGAAGTTCACAGAGCACGGCCTGACGACTATTCAAAAAGGGTTGGATTTAATGACCAACCAGCCAATACCTGTTCACGAGCAACAGCGATTACAAGGCCTGCCAGAATATCACTTAGCGACCGCGATGGCGGCGACAACTTACACCGCACTGCCAGATATGTTTAACCACTTCGAGCGTGGCTATGAGATGTACCTTTTTCTTCTGGATGAGCCGAGCTTTAGCCAACAACCGTTCGCAGCAACCGCATGGGTTTATCGTTATGCGATTGAAGCAGCGCTGCGTGCAGAAGATGTTGAACAAGCCAAAAAATGGTTCATGCAGATGGAGCAGCTTGGCGACAACAACCTAGAAACGCAAACGGCAAAAGCCTTGCTGGCGAAGCATTAAGGAGCCGCTATGATTATTTTCAATCAACTCAGCCGTGATTATCTCTTAGGCAACCAGACAGTTCATGCGCTGAGAGAGGTGTCTGGGAAAGTATTTGCCGGAGAGATGGTGGCGTTGTGTGGTCCTTCTGGTTCGGGTAAAAGCACGCTGCTGAATATTCTTGGCATGCTTGATACCTTGTACGGTGGGGAAGTGACATTTGAGGGAAACGCTTATCCTACCGGACAAATGCAGGCCGCTAAAATGCGCCGTGAAAAGCTCGGTTTTGTATTCCAGAAGTTCAATTTAGTGCCAGTGATGACAGCGTTGGAAAACGTTGCCTATCCGCTGCATCTCAACGGTTATTCCAAAGCTGAACAAACCAAACTTGCCAGCGAAATGCTTGAACACGTTGGTCTGGGCGAGTTCATTCACCATATGCCAGATAACTTGTCGGGTGGTCAGCAGCAACGTGTTGCTATCGCGCGTGCTTTGGTTCACAAACCGTCATTGGTGATTGCTGATGAACCAACCGCCAGTCTGGATAGCCAAACTGCCAATAAGGTGATCGACATTATGAAAGGACTAGGGCACGAAATGGGCACCACTTTCATTATCGCGACTCACGACCCGCGAATGGCATCACGCTGCGATCGTACCATTGAGTTGGTGGACGGAAAAATTACTCACGCGCATCTTGGTGCTGAGGAGGTTTCATGGGCAAGTTAATCCCAGCTTCGGTTCGTCTTGCGTGGCTGAACCTTCAACGTAACCGCCGCCGCAGCCTGCTTTCGATGCTGATTATCGCGATTGCTGTATTTGCGCTTACCAGTGCGGGCGGCTTTGGTCTCTACACTTATGACAGCTTGAAAGAGTCCACAGCGCGCGATACCGGGCATTTAACTCTTACAACGCCAGGTTATTTTACTAAAGAGGAAGAGATGCCCCTCAGTAACGGTCTGAGTCACTCTGACGATATTACTAAACAATTGATCGGGCTAAATGAAGTCAGAGGTGTGCAACCGCGTGTGGAGTTCAGTGGATTGATTTCCAATGGCACCAAGTCAGCCATTTTTATCGGTATCGGAGTGAATGAACGCGAGTTCGATATGAAAGGGCCGTTCCTGGATGTACGGGAAGGGCAGACATTGTCAAATATCCATTCTGCGCGGTATGACCCTATGGAGCCTGAAGTGATGCTGGGTCTGGATCTTGCCAATAACCTGAACCTAACTGTGGGCGACTGGATCACCTTACTGGCGACGACGACAGACGGGGCGCTAAACGCTTATGACTTTAAGGTTCGCGGCATCTACTCAACGGGTGTTCCAGAGTTAGATAAACGCCAACTGTATGTGAACATCGATAGTGCGCAGTCTTTGCTTGGATCAGACAAAGTCAGCACGTTATCGGTCTTTCTGTTCGATACCAATTTGACAGCCAAAGTAGAGATGCAAGTGGCGATGATCCTTGCAAATCAAAAGCAGCACTTCGGTAACCAAAACGTTGAAATCACGCCATGGCAGGAACGCGCATTCTTTTATCTCAAAGTGAAGGGCTTGTATGACCGTATCTTCGGCATCATGGGGGCGGTAATGGCTCTAGTGGTCTTTGTCGCGCTGTTTAACACCATGACTATGTCCGTCACTGAGCGCACGCGTGAAATAGGCACTTTATCTGCGTTAGGTAGTTACCCGCATGAAATCATTGCCAGTTTTTTAAGAGAGGCGGGGCTGCTTGCTGTGATTGGAAGTGTAATTGGTGCGTTATTTACCGCCTTGGTTACGGTTTTGCTCATGGTGGTTGACGTGCAGATGCCGCCACCGCCCGGACGTACGGACGGATATCCGCTCACGATTTACTTTTCTTGGGAGCTGGTTGTAGTTGCAGGGGGCGTAGTACTGATTATTTGTCTGGTTGCGGCGCTTTTCTCAGCACGCAAAGGGGTGAACAAGCCTATTACGGAGGCACTGATTTATGTTTAACTTCAAACAGATATTGCTACTGGCTCTTTTGGTCATGAGCGGTGCCGCCATGGCGAATGGTCAAGCGTTGGATAGACAGCAAGTGGAACAATTAATAGAAAAAGCTGACGGTTACCGCTTGCAGGATCAATCTTCCAAAGTGGTCTCTTTGGTTCGCTTGTACCAAGATCAAGCGTTGGATAAGACCCGCCTATACCACGTTTACACTCGTCCAAACCGAGAGTCTCTGGTGGTGTTTAAATCGGCCGTCGAAGCGGGGCAAAAAATGTTGATGATGGGCGATAACTACTGGCTGCAAATGCCCAAAAGTCGCCGCCCGATCCGTATTACACCAATGCAAAAGTTACTGGGTGAAGCTTCAATTGGGGATATCTCAACGCTCACCTGGAGCCAGGATTATCAAGGTGAGTGGAAATCGACCGAAACCCTCTCTGTGAACGGTAAGAGCATTCCAGCTTACCATGTCGTCCTGAACGCAAAAACGGCAGGCGCGAGTTATCAGAAAATTGATTTATGGTTAGCAAAGCACGATGCGTTTCCAATCCAAGCTGATCTTTATTTACGTTCAGGCAAACTCGCTAAGCAAGCTCGATACAGCCGAGCGAAGAAAAATGGAAGAGATTATGTCAGCGAGATGACCTTGCTAGATAGTATTCAACCAAGCAAAAAAACCGTGATTGAGTATCAAGAGATCTTGTCATGGCAGCTGGATGACAAGTTCTACAGTCCCAGCTATTTACCAAAAGCGAATACCTCACAATTGTAGGTCGTTGCAAGGAACCAATATGAGATGCCACACGGCTTACATTGCGAGCCTTTTCGCCTGGGCTTTCGTTTCTCCCGTTTCTGCGAACAACGAACTGAGTTTTGAATGGGATTGGGCACTAAGCTACGAGACAGCTAAGCAACGCGATACCAATTTTATTGTTGCGCAAGTTGACTCTCACGCTTCGCTCGATGCACTGCTCGACGTACAAATGAACTACCAAAATATCAGCGGATTGTTCACGCTCTATAGTCAAGGTCTGTATTTGAATGAGAAAGGCAATAGCGAGTGGGGGAGTGAGGCCAACAATCAACTCTTAGTCCGAGAACTGGCTTGGCAGGGCGAATGGCAAGTCAGCGATACTACTCTCGATGTTAGCTTGGGTAAATTGCGTGTCGATTGGGGAGTAGGGTACGGCTATCGTCTTTTGGATTTGTTCAAACCCTACCGACAAAATCCAGTTGGCTTGGTTGCAGAAGAAGGAGCGGGTGTGTTTTCTATTTCGCACTACGACATAGCCGGTGAATGGACGTTGATCGCCACGGACTCTGGTTGGGGGCAACAAGACCGAAGCGCGTTAGATAAAGCGGCAGAACAGCAAGGCTTTGGCGTGCGTAGATATGCGCTGGTGGACGATACGGAATACCAGTGGATTGGTTATTACGACGATGTGAGACGTGGCTTACTCGGAGCCAGTGCGATTACCGTTTGGGACGAGTCCATTGCCATGCACAGTTCGCTGCTGTGGCAAAAGCAGAGTGTCGGTTATCAAATTCGTGATCAGCTTGATCAACCTGTTTCTGTTGAGAAGCAAGGCAGTGCATTTCAAGCTCTGGTTGGACTGAACTGGGCCAACCAAGGTGGACACAATGTGATCGCCGAATACTGGTATGACAGCCGTGCGTGGTCTAAAAGTGAATGGAGCAAAGCGATAAGCCGTGGCGAAGTACTCTTGCAATCGCCTGCTACCAGGCCAATAGCAAGCAGTTACGCGCAAGGTTTTCAACACGCCAATATCGTTCAACATAACCTGATGTTGCATTGGCGCTGGGATATTGAAGCCTGGTCGGTGTGGCGCGGAGAGGTAAGCATGGGATGGTTAAGCGATGTGATGCCAACGCTCGATGTGATGCTCTCACCTCAAGATGGCGGTGTCATTGTGACGCAATGGGTCAATTATCAATGGATTGATAGTGGCGATCAAAGCGTAGAACTGGAAGTCGCTGCACGCTTTTTATCCGGAGACGACCAATCTGCTTACGCTCAAATCAACGATAAGTATATGATTGTATTTAACGTCAAAGGGAGGTTCTAAATGTTTTCAGCGAAGTTAATGGATAAAGGTGGGTGGCTACGAAGTTTGGTGGAGACCTCTCTATTCTGCTTCTTTATTGCCGTAATGACGCTTTTTGTATGGGGCGGCCCGTTATACATTCATTTGCTGGTTAGCTTTGGCTTTGGCTATTCGGCCATTTTCTTCTCGTGGCTGATCGACAAACTCTTCCCGACCATCCCGCGTATGATGGAAATTTCCCTATCTCTCAGTGCATGCTTGTTGTTTGGTGTGACGAATGCGCAGTTTTGGCTAGGCGACTATTTCGGTATATCAGGCATGCTGTCTGTCGGTTTGATGGGATTATTGTTCAGTGCAATGTGCTATTTCTATTTTCACTCTCGAGAGAAACAGGCTATCGCCCAGCGTGAATTAGAAACGATCAAGCGCGAGAAAGCTGAACAAGAACGCGCGTTAGTACTTAGCCAACTGAAACAGATGCAAAGCCAGATTGAGCCGCATTTCTTGTTTAATACGTTGGCGAACATCAGCGCACTCATGTCACAAGATGTTGATAAAGCCAAACAGATGCTGGAGCAGTTAACCGCGTTATTGAGAGCAACACTGAAAAATTCACGTGAAGAACGCACCACCATTGAAAATGAAATTGCGTTGATTGATGCGTATCTCGCGATTCAACAAATTCGCTTAGGTGATCGCTTGAGTTACTCCATTGAGGTGGAAGAGGGATTAGGGCAAATAGAACTGCCCCCAATGATGCTGCAACCGTTGGTGGAGAACGCCATTATTCACGGTATCGAACCGAAGCGAGAAGGGGGAGAAGTGAATCTGCGGATCAAATGCGAACATCAGTTGCTTCAGGTTGAAGTCAGAGACTCGGGGGTTGGTCTGAATCATGTAAGTCAACATTGTGGATCGGGTATAGGGTTGAGCAACTTAAAGCAGCGGGTTGATGCTCTCTATTCAGGAAAAGGTCTGGTGTTGATCAGTGAGCCTGTTGAGGGTGGTGTTAGTGTCCGTTTAAGTTGGCCAATAGAGTTGTAATTACAATCAAGGAAGTAGGAAATGAAGACGGGAACTACCGCTATTATTGCCGACGATGAGCCGTTGTTAAGACGTCATTTGGATAAAAGTCTTGCCGAAGTGTGGCCGGAACTGGAAGTGATCGCTAAAGTTGCCGATGGTGAGCAGGCTTGGAACGCCATACAAGAAACACAGCCTGATATTGCCTTTCTTGACATTCGTATGCCCATTTTAGACGGGGTGACTCTGGCGAAAAAAATCAATCGTATGGTGAATCCACCTTTGATTGTCTTTGTTACCGCATACGATGATTACGCTATTAAAGCGTTTGAACAAAACGCGGCAGATTACTTACTCAAACCTATCTCTGATGCTCGTTTGCAAACCACTTGTGAGCGAGTTAAAACTCGCATTGCCAAGCGAGGACAAGATAACCGCAATATGCATATGAACAGTTTGTTAGAGCAGCTTCAGCAATTGTCAGCCCCCCAAACGCCACAATACCTGCATTGGATTAAAGCGACTCAGGGAGAAGATATTCATCTGATTGCCACTTCTGATGTGCTCTATTTCAAGTCGGAAGAGAAATACGTTTCCGTCTATGTGCAGCAAGGGCAAGGAGCGGTTCATGAATATTTGATCCGCACATCGTTAAAAGAGTTGGTTCAGCAGCTTAATCCCGAACAGTTTTGGCAAGTCCATCGCTCAACATTGGTTCAGGTTTGCAAAATTAATAAGGTAAATAAAGACTTTGCAGGACGAATGTTTGTCCATATCGGCGATAAGAAACTGGCGGTAAGCCGTGCCTCCCAAAGTTTATTTAAAGGAATGTAACCTTTATACCCAAACAACGCTCTGAAGCCTGCACTTTGAAGTCGCTTGGGTATAATTAGTTAGACACTGATTATTATTTACACTGTAAACCCGGTCGTTATTTCATCAAACATATACCTAAATACGCTTTGTGAGATTACGGCGCATCTTGGTGTCTGACAGGCTTATTCACTTACCGTTACTTTTTCGATAATGATGGGTTCACAAGGTACGTCATCATGGCCGAGTTTAGAGGTAGTCTTCACTTTGGCGATACGATTCACTACATCCATACCTGCCGTAACTTTGCCAAATACAGCGTAGCCCCAGCCTAGGTTTGTGGTAGCTGTGTGGTCGAGAAAGTCGTTATCTTCCAAGTTGATGAAGAATTGTGCCGTTGCGGAATGTGGTGCATCCGTACGAGCCATAGCGATTGTACCGATGGTGTTTTTTAAACCGCGATTTGCTTCATTCGCAATTGGAGCACGAGTTGGTTTCTCGGTCATATCCTCAGTGTGACCGCCACCTTGAATCATAAAACCGTCAATGACACGATGGAAAATCGTTTCGGCATAAAAACCGTCTTCACAGTATTTCTTAAAGTTTCTTGAGCTTACTGGTGCTCTTTCGGTATTCAGTTCTATTTTAATATCACCGAAATTAGTGGTCATAATAATCATGAGGCTTTCTCAAATGGATTCTGTTCGTCAGGAATTATATCCCAAGTGATTCTAAGATGCGTATCAGCGTGAGCACTGATCGGTACTACAACGAGATCTACCTGTCAGCCAGTAAGATATACGATATCTGTTGTTAGCAAATCTTAGATATAACCAGTCGGCAACAGGTTTAATTAGAGACCAGCGCAATGGCGCATAGAGCCATCCTCGACCTACAAGTTGCCAGGCGCGATAAGTGACGTCTAAGCCAAGGAGCAATGTTCCATTGTCGTCTATCGCATGAAGTATGGTGTTGGCATGTGCTGCATCGATTTGTGGATAATGCAAAAAGTCGTCACTATAGATATCGACAGTACGGATATGTTGATGTGTATCTTGCTGCTTTAATGCCCTCATCTCTTTGGCGCAAAGCGGACAAGTACCATCAAAAAATATGGTGAGTTTTGTCATGGCTGCTCCTTACTTTCTTCAGCAAGACTAGTTTTAGCTCAGTGTTTTATACGTTGTTTTAATGACTTTGATTTTATCCAAATTTACGTATTTATTTGCAGTGGTAGAACGATAGCTAGTAATTAATTATTAGCGTAAAAATCATAGATACGATGAATGCCATTGAAATTAAGAAAAATGTTGGCGATATGCTATACTACGGCCTCGCTGCAGCGAATACTTTTTGGCATTTGCTTGAGAGTTCCCTTGGATTCGGCTCGTTTAAATCATCTTGAGTCAGAGTGAATATACTACGATAGGGACAAGCAACCCCCAGTTGTTTAACTGCGATCTCAGCACTTTATCGGCTACAGCGACAAGTTACTTGGTTCAATAGAGATTGGAATATTCTGCTTAATTTTGGGAGCCCACAGTGGCTCAGAATGCTCCGTTTGTAAATTTCTCACAACCCGACACCCAGCGATTGATGACTACTTAGCTAATGTAAACGCTTATGAATGAGCGTTACTGGCTATTTTTCCGTTTTGGATCTGGCTCTATGCGAAGCGGTTACTCAGTGTAATGAAAGTCTTCAATTGTGTTACGGGCGTATTTGGCTTGATCGCTTGGATTATTGCGGAAAATGCAGTGAGAAAATTGGCTGTAGAACCAGGGTTAAATTAACTCTCAATCATTATGGAGGATGAAGAGAACAACAAATAAGAGACGATATGAATCATATAATATCTGTAGGGGCCTTGGAGTCCTTCATGGTTGCGATCAGCGTACTTTTCCTAGGGCATTTTGTTAATGCGAGACTTCCAGTTTTAAAGAAGTTCAATATACCCGAACCGATTGTAGGTGGTTTGATCGTCGCCTGCGTCATTACCACTCTTCATTTTAACGGCATCGACTTAGAGTTCGATCTTCCTTTACAAAACACCTTCATGCTGATGTTTTTCTCAACGGTTGGTTTAGCGGCCAATTACACTCAGTTAATGAAGGGCGGCGCTAAGGTTTTTGTCTTCCTGGCCGTCGCTTCGTTCTACATTATCATTCAAAACGGTGTGGGCGTCTCTCTGGCAGCAGCATTGGGTTTAGAGCCATTAATGGGACTTATCGCTGGCTCGATTACGCTGTCTGGTGGTCATGGCACGGGTGCGGCTTGGTCACAAACCTTCCAGGATGTGTACGGGCTCAATAACGTATTGGAAATCGCGATGGCGTCGGCCACTTTTGGCTTGATCATCGGTGGTATTATCGGTAGTCCGATGGCTGAGCGTCTGGTGGACAAACATGGTATTGAATCTGAATATGGTCGAAGTGCGAAGACGCATGAAAAGTTCCCAGAATTAGTGACCTATAACGAATACGAAGAAGACAAAGTTACTGCGAAAAAAGTTGTGGAGAAGCTATTCTTCCTGCTTATTTGTGTGACCGGCGCAAAGTACTTAGAACAATGGGTGAGTACATTCGAAATCTCATGGTTGATGATTCCCGATTTTGTTTATGCGTTGTTTATTGGTGTGATTGTTACCAACTTCCTGGAAGTGACTAAGATTCGTAAGTTGGATGCAGAAACCGTCGATATGTTAGGTACAGTTTCTTTATCACTATTTCTGGCGATGGCACTAATGAGCCTTAAATTATGGAATATTTTCGACTTAGCGATTCCATTCTTGGTCATTCTTGCGGTGCAGTCGGTCGTACTCGCCATTTTTACTTATTATGTAACGTTCAAGATAATGGGCAGCAATTATGATGCGGCGGTTATTGCTGGTGGTCACTGCGGCTTTGGTTTAGGTGCAACCCCAACAGCAGTAATGAACATGGGCTCTATTGTTAACCGCTACGGACCTTCACCTCAGGCATTTATGGTCGTGCCGATTGTCGGTGCTTTCTTTATTGATATTGTTAACTTACTCATCCTGCAAGGTTATATCTCTTTCCTTGGCTAGGTAGAAAAATGATTAATGGTTAAAAACAAAAATGGTCACAACGCGCGTTGTGACCATTTTTTAACTCTGATGCGACTTTAAACGTTTACTGAATCGTACGGCTGAACTGCAGGTTGGTTATCCATGCCAAGACCCCGATAGCGGTATAGATGACAATATTCGACCAGCCAGCATCTTGCATCGCCTCTAATGGATTAGGTGCAATGATTGCGTGGAACGGTAAGTAGAATATGTCAGAGAAAAACTGATCCACTCCGTAAAAACCAAACATCACGATCGGCATCCAGCGCAGTGCATAAATTGCAAGAAAGAGGATTACCAGAGGTGAGGTTACTTTTTGCGAAATGGCCATAATAGTCAGAGCCAGTGGTAACAATAAAAATGCAGCCAAGCCCATTCGCAACAAAAACTCTCCCCAATGTAATAGTACGTATCCCAAAGAAGTATGGTGATACAAAAAGCCCAGTTGGTGGTCGGTGTAAATGTTCAGCAGCCACAACATCAGATCCGCGATAACGACTAATACAGAGCACACCAAGGGTATCACTAACAAACCAAAGGCTAATTTCACTAAGTGAGTTTGAATGTCACTGACAGGCATACTGCGCCAAAACATAATACTGCCTTCTGAACGCTCTTTACGCAGTGTTCTTGGAAAATATTGGGTTCCTAACAAAATCGACAGCAGACCTGCACCGCCAGCAATCAATGTACTTAACTCATCTCCGATCTCTTTGTGGATGTTACTTGCATCTTTACCCAAGTTCATTTGGACAAAGAAATTGTGTGAAAGATTCGAATTGGTCATGATGCTGATAAACAATAATGTTCCGCATACAAACATAAAAAATGGCACGCGTGATACCAGTGGGTTTTCCCACCACTCTCTTTGTAACATCGTAAATACAGAACGCATTACGCAGCCCCCTTTTGCAGCGCGAGAAATAGGTCGGCAAGCGTTACGCCGTGAATGTCACCCATCCCTTCGACTTGCGATGCATATCGTGAAGAGAGCAACCATCTGGTGGTGCCAAGCCCTTTTTGCGATGAGAGAGGGTGCATGGCTTCAATTTTCAGACGATGGTCATCACTGGCATCAAGTATGAAGTAATTGTCATGGATCGTATCGATGGATGCCTGCAGTACCGAATGACCATGTTTAAGAATAAGTACATCCGTCAATAAGTGCTCTATCTCGGAGACTTCATGGCTGGCGATGATGAGAATGCGTTCGCCATCATGGAACCACTCCAGCAGATGACGATAGAAAGTATCTCGATAGACTAAATCCAGCCCCAGTGTTGGTTCATCCAGAATTAGTATTTGTGTATTGGTCGCGATCACTATCGCCAAATGCAATTGGACTTTCATTCCTTTTGATAGGGCTTTGATACGAGAGCGTGATTGAATATCAGTTTGACGAAGGATGGCATCGGCTCTCTGACGGTTAAAGCCTGAATGAACACCTTCGGTATAGGTCAGTAGTTGTTCCACCGTCATCCAGTCTGGCAATACGTTAACATCCGAAATGTATGACAAGTTCTGCATGATCTTATGACGCTGCATTATCGGTTCGTAACCGTTGATACGAATCGTTCCGTGATAATTGTGCGCACCGAGCATAGCGTTAAGAAGCGTAGACTTACCCGCACCATTGTGGCCGAGCAGACCGAGAACCTGTCCTGGATGTAAGTCAAAGCTGATATCGTGTAGTGTCTCTCCTTGTTTACTGTATTGTTTGGAGACATGTTTTACACTGACTACTGCGTTCATTGGTCACCTTTGATATGAAGTGTGAGATGCTGGATAAGTTCTTCGAGCGGTATATCCAGTCGTTTTAACGTGTCGGCGATCTGAGGAATTTGTTCTTCACGAAAACGTACTTTTTCAGTTTCTAATATTTGCTGTTTTGCTCCTGGTGTGACGAACATACCTTGACCGAGCCTCTTTTCCACGAAGCCTTGATCTACCAAAACCTGGTAGCCCTTCATGACGGTGATGTGATTGATTTTCATGTCCGCAGCCACACTGCGCACAGAGGGTAACGCATCGCCTTCTTTCCATATCCCTTGTAGTATTTGTTGGGTGAGCAGCTCAGCCAGCTGACGAAAAATCGGCTGGCGATCATGCCAATCAGTCATGATAAAGCCCTTTCGGCTGAATTGGTGTTATATATAGGTATAACAGCTCACTGTTAGGATAGAAAGGCTTGGATATGAGACAACATCGATGAGACGTTTTTTGTTGGCTCGAGTGGCTATATGTCATGGAACTTAAGTCAGTAAAATCAATATGTTAATATGTAGACGTTAAAGTGACTTCGAGATGTAAGATTCTGAACATGATCACTTGAATCTGAGTATCACTCAGCATTATTCCATCACCGCAGCCGGAGGCTAGAAGTATGTCTGAAAAAATATCGACGTCGGCATTAGCAAAAATGCGCAACATTGAAGCCAAGCAGTTGTTTGCTGATCTTAAGCGAGCGGGTTATATATCACGACAGGACGATAAATGGATTCTCACCGAAGAGGGCACCAAATTTGGTGGAGAGTACGTGGAGCATGCTAAATATGGTCAATTTATTGTTTGGCCTACTACTCTTCACATTGAGCTTAGCTCGAATTCTGGTACGACATTAAGTGCGACGCAGCTGGGTGAGAAACTCAATTTGAACCCTAAGCGAATCAATCAACTGCTGAGTGAACTAGGCTGGATCAATAAGTCGGATAATGGCTGGGACGTTACTGAAGCTGGGATTCGTGCTGGTGGCCAGCAAAGGACAGATAAAGAATCACAGCATACTTTTGTTGTCTGGCATCAAGTAGTACTCAGGAACAAGCGATTAAAGCAGTCAGTTGTAGAGTTTTTAGGTCAGGATGCGGAGTCCCATTCAACGGATAGGTCTTATTCGAGTTTTCGTCAAAAATTTGAAGCCAAACACCGTACATTAGATGGGCACTTTGTTCGCTCCAAAGTTGAATTGTTGATTGATAACTGGCTATATTTAGCCGGAATTATTCATGCGTATGAGCGCCAACTACCCATTGAGCAAGATGTTACCAGCGATTTTTATTTGCCTACAGGTAAGGTGTATTTGCAATTCTGGGGAAGTGATCACGGAGAAATCAGCCAGACAGATCGAGAGGCGATTCGAGCAGTCTATACGCAACATCATTTCAATTTTATTGAAGTTGACTCAAGTGAGCTCGACAAGCTGGACGAGGTGCTACCACAGCGATTACGTCAGTTTGGTATTAAAGCCTATTAAGTGTGCATCAATGAGAAACGAAAAACCCGTGATGACACACGGGTTTTATTTTTGGAACGTTCAGCTAAGTTTGCTATCTGGGTATTAGAAACCTTTGATATTTTCCGCTTCTAGCTCAGAGAAGTACTTCACTGTTTTCACTTTTAGCTCTTGTTGAGAAGGTTCGTCACACACAATCACTGCTTTAGGGTGCAACTGAAGTGCAGAGACTGTCCATAAGTGATTGACGCAACCTTCTACTGCAGCTTCAAGAGCAAGTGCTTTGTTATGACCTGTTACCAGAATCATGATTTCTTCTGCATCCAGAAGCGTTCCAACACCGATAGTCAGCGCGTATTTAGGAACTTGGTTGATGTCGCCATCAAAGAAGCGAGAGTTCGCGATACGGGTGTCTTCTGTCAGAGTCTTGATGCGAGTACGAGAAGACAGAGAAGACGCTGGCTCGTTGAAGGCGATGTGGCCATCGTTACCTACGCCGCCCATGAACAGGTTAATCTTGCCATAAGACTTGATCTTATCTTCGTAGCGTTTGCATTCAGCATCATGATCGTCAGTATTGCCGTTCAGCAAGTTAATGTTTTCTTCTTGGATATCAATGTGATTGAAGAAGTTGTTGTACATGAATGAACGGTATGACTCAGGGTGATTTGCTGGGATACCGATGTATTCATCCATGTTGAAAGTCACAACATGTTTGAAGCTCACTTTTTCAGCTTGGTAAAGCTCTATCAATGCGTTGTAAGTAGCTAGAGGAGTGCCACCAGTAGGTAGACCCAGAACGAATGGACGCTCAGCGGTAGGCTTAAAATCGTTGATACGCTTAGCGATGTGAGCTGCTGCCCACTTACCTACTTGTGCTGCTTGAGTTAACGGGATAAGTCTCATTTTTTGCCCCTAGTAATTGGAATGTAAGATGTTCTGAAACATTAATTCGCATTATAAAATAAGTTATCTGGAACTGCTATTGTTTTAGGTCAAAAATTTGCTTTTTCTTTAGCCAATGTTGCTTTAAGCAACGATTTTGGTGCGTTTTGAGTCTTTGAAATCTCTTTTAGAGCTCTATTGGTCTTCATATATTAGACGCTCTATATGTAAATTTCATATCTGAAATTAAGTTTTGAATCACTTCCTATCAACTTATGTTGCTCGTCTTTAGCAAGATAATTTTTAAGACGTGGCGATATTTTGATTTCAGATAACCTTGGATATGGCACGCTGCATATTCCTTATCCATAATTAAGGCGTGTGTAGTGGAGAGGAATTCGCTATGAAAAATGAATTGGATGCAAGCAAAGTGTTATCGGCATATGAGAATGTAATGAATAACGGCACGCCAACCGAGTTTGGTAAGATCTACGAAGGGGTAGAAGCGTTTTCTGATTATGACGGTTATAACGTATTTTTGAGAGGCAATGGCGTTGAGTTAAAGGTCGGTTTTCATAACACCTATCATCTTGAATACGACCAGGAGCACTTGAAAGAGAGTTTCTTGAAGAAGATTGCGATGCTTGCTAAATAAATCAGCACATTTTGAGGTATTAAAAAAGCCCTCGGGAGAACGCCACCCTTGGGCTTTAGGAGAAGAAATCTTCTTAAACGTCTATCTGACATCGCCAAATAAACGCCTGTTCGAGATTTGACGCTTAGTTATTTGTTAATTAATCGTCTTCAACCAAACTTTCTTCCGCGAAGTCTTCCGATGCTTCAGGCTTGTTGCGTCCGTTTAGCGTATGGAAGCGCTTGCGACCACGAGCAAGTTGGGTGTACTTTAACCAAGTACGCTCGATTTTTGATTTTGCTTTGCCTGGGTGTTCTAACACCTTAACGAAGTGTTTCTCTTCGCTGTTTTCTGGTGTCAACTCTCCTGACTCTAGGCCAAGCATTGTATCCCCATAAATTGTTAGGATTTCCTCTTCTGCAAGAGTAAAATCACCAGACTTTGCAAATCCGCGTGGGAATTTTACGTTGTCGTAAAATCGTTTTTTGCCATGACGGAATTCAGTGTCAGACATGTCAACAGCCTCTGTAACCGTTATTGATTAATGTAGTGAACTAAGGCGAAAATTAGGCGCAAAGCTAACAAAAGAAAAACAAATTTTTTTTATCGTCATGATTTTAATTAGTTGTTAATCTGGTTTGAAATCAACCAGGAGATGGTTTATGGATGTAAAGGTCTTTCGAACATTTTTAGAGCTGGCAAGGGTTCGTCACTTCGGACGTGCAGCAGAGAATTTGTATATTACCCAAGCCGCAGTAAGTGCTCGCATCAAGCAACTGGAAAGTTATTTCGATACTCAATTGTTTATTCGTGATCGAAATAACATTAAGTTGACTTCGGCTGGTGAGCGTTTGATTAGTTATGCCGAGGTGATGGTTACCACATTACAACAAGCGAAGCTGGAATTGTCGCTTGAAGATGGGAAAGGACTGCAGCTTACTCTAGGTGGTACCCCTAATATTTGGGATGCTTATCTACAGAATTGTTTAAGCGTTGTAACAGACTCTTTTGGTGGCTACGGCTTTATGGCCGAAGTCATGGGGCGCGAAATGCTCAGCCGTAGTCTGTTGGAACGTACACTGGACATGGCATTTGCTTTCGATCAGATTAAAGCCGATGAGCTTAACTGCAAAAAAGTTGCCGATGTTGTTCTGGTGCTGGTATCAACCGAGCCAGATTCGCTAGATACGGTATTTGATAATAAATACGTTTATGTGGATTGGGGAACCCGTTTTGCCTCGGAGCACACAGAGCGGCACCCTAAGATCTCGGCACCATACTTACGAACTTCCACTGCCCGTATTGCTTTGGATTTCATTTTAGAGAAAGGTGGGGCTGCCTACTTACCCGTTTCTCTAGTAGAGCCATTTATTGCGAGTGGACAGCTCTACAAGGTATCTGGCGTGGAAGACTGGTACCGTCCTATTTATTTGAGTTATCGTAAAGCCAGTTCGTCTGTAGATGCCATTAAACAGGTTGAAGAGATTGTAAAGGGCGTCGACCCCCTCACTGCTTATAGCCTGCAGCAAATTGGGTCTGGAAAGTCTGAAGAGTAACTCACGATTGGTGTTATTCACTCCAGCGCAAAATGCCCTGACAATTTAAATTGTCAGGGCATTTTCGTATTTATGGTAAATAGATAGTTATGGCAAATCGAATATCAAGGCTACCGCTAGTTCATTCGTGCTGTTGCAAAAAGTCACCATAGTTTGCTTCTCTATTTTCGCCCCATCTCCTTCAACGAGTACAGAACTGTCGGCATGCAGCTCGCCTTTTACCTGATGGACATAAACGTTTCTGTCTGGACTCACATCGAAAACCAGTTCGCTATTGGGCTCCAAAACTAGCTGATATAAACGCATATCCTGCTTGATTTGCAGCGTGCCATGTTCACCGTTGGGCGTTGCGATTGCTGTTAACCCGGGATTACGGCCAAAATCTTTTTGCTGATAGCCCGGTTGATTACCAAACGTGTTTGGCTGAATCCAAATCTGCAAAAAGCGCAGTGAATCCGTGGCTGAAGCGTTATACTCGCTGTGGTAAATGCCTTTACCTGCAGACATGAGCTGAAACTCTCCAGCTGGCAATGTTTTCACGTTGCCCTCACTGTCTTTATGAGCGATCACGCCTTCTAGTACGTAGCTGATGATCTCCATATCACGGTGGCCGTGAGTATCAAAGCCAGCGTCAGGTGAAACGATGTCATCATTGATCACACGCAGCTCAGAGAAACCCATATGTTTTGGATCGTAATAACTGCCAAAAGAAAAGGTGTGTTTGCTGTCTAGCCAACCAAAGTTCGCTCGGCCTCTGTCCTGAGCGTGTCTTACAGTGATCATCAACGTATCCTCAGCTTGTTAGATTAAGAAAGCTTTTTGTTCAATAAGTTATCGAGAGCAATTTTGCCAGAACCAGACAAAATCAGTGAGGCACTTGCTGCCAACAACGCCAATCCGAATTCGTATCCGTTATTCGCCAAGAACAAGCCGTTTTCAAAGTGAACTGAGAAAATGGCGACAAGCATTGCGAAAGACAGGACCGTAGCCGCTGGTCGAGTCAGTAGACCAAGCAGAATAAATAAACCGCCGAAGAACTCTCCGCTACCCGCTAGAAACGCCATCAATACGCCAGGTTCAAGTCCAATTGATGCCATCCATTGACCAGTACCTTCCAAGCCATAACCGCCGAACCAGCCAAATAGTTTTTGCGAGCCATGAGCCATGAAAATAATGCCGAAAGGAATGCGTAGTGCTAGCGTGCTGTAGCCTGCTTTTGATGTGGTGATTTTTTGTAGTAGTGCTTTCATAATTCTGTCCCATACGATGTTTTAATGAGTAGGGTATTGTTTATCCCCTTGCTGTTAATAACAGTTTAAGCTCAGTAAACGAGGTAAGAAATCGGGGATACTTGATGTTCTAGTTCAATAAATTCGAATGATGTGATTTTATTATTTTAAATCAAAGTATTGATTATTTTAATTTAAGTTTAAACGTGTATGAAAATGGATTATTTAACCTAACTAGGTCACTTTTTTCGAATCTTCCGGAGACAAAAAAGAAGGGCAGGAGTCGTGGGGTTAGGTGATAGTAACTTACACAAAAAAATAGAGCACAGGGGTCGGTGCTCTATTGATCTCAAAAAATCAGGGAGGAAGGCTTGTTCGGAAACAAGAGTTAAAGATTCATCAAACTCTCCAGCGACTCCTCTACATTATTGTAGTGATAGGTTCGGATGTTTACTCCGTCTGTCGTGTTGATTTGAATTTCTGAAATCTCGTTATTTGAATCTCGCTCAATTAATCCTATCGAGTGATCAACGGATTTACTCGTAATAACCTTTTGGTTTCTAAGCACAATTACGCAAGTATGTAAGTCCATGCCAATTCCCTTCTAGCCGACGTTGTTGTGATGTTCTGGAGTTAACTTTAGTGGAGAAATACACTAATGCCAACAAATCTCAATATTGAGTTCCGAAAATGGCTAATCTTCTTTTAAGCCGCTTTCTATAATGAAGATATAGCGAACTGAGCATACTACTGCTCAGTAAGACTGTGCAAGCAAGGACTGCATCATGTTAATACATCCTTATACTTCATTGACGTTTGAACAGTGCCAGAAGGCGCGTATGTCTCGTGATAGTCGTTTTGATGGTCGGTTCTATATCGCTGTGAAAACAACGGGAATTTTCTGTCGACCAATTTGTCCGGCCACTTTGCCTAAAGAAGAAAATGTTGAGTACTTTACTGATAAGACTCAGGCGATAAAGGCAGGTTATCGTCCTTGTTTACGTTGCCGGCCAGATAGCGCACCAGGCTCTTGGGCGTGGAAAGGTGTGGAAACCACATTTCAGCGTGCTATTACAATGATTGATAAAGGGGAACTGCATCATCATTCAGTTTGCGAACTCGCTGAGCGCATCGGGATTTCAGATCGATATTTGAGAATGCTGTTCGAACAGTATTTGGGTATGTCTCCAAAACGATACGCTCAATATCAGCAGTTGATGTTTGCTAAACAGTTGCTGCACTCGAGTTCTATGTCCGTAACGGAGGTAGGCTTTGCTGCTGGTTTTAACAGTACACGTCGTTTTAATGATGCTTTTCAAAAGGTACTCAAGTTGACACCATCTCAAGTAAGACGAAGAGAATTTGATAAATCCGAAACTAACCACATTTCGCTGCCTTATCGTGGCGATTTAAACTGGCGACATATGCTGGATTTTTATCGTTTGAGAGCGATAGAGGGTTTGGAAATCGTAACGGAAAAAAGTTACTCACGTGCAGTTTGTATTAACGGGAGTAGTGCGTGGTTTAAAGCGACCAAAGGTGAAAATAACTTAGAACTCGAATTTGAAATTGAAGATGTATCTAAACTCCAGAATCTTGTCACTGGTGTTCGCCGTATGTTCGATCTTGATGCTGATATCTGCACGGTCGAACGTCACTTAAACTATGTTGCTCCTGGGATTGTTAACCAGAAAGGGATTCGTATTCCGGGAGTATGGAGCACATGGGAAGCGGGAGTGCGAGCGATATTAGGACAGCAAGTTTCAGTTAAAGCGGCGATTGGACAGCTCAATTTGTTAGTCGATAAACTCACTGGAGAGGGAGAGACTCGTTACTTTCCAGAACCAAGTGACATAGCGAATACGGATGTGAGCTTTTTGCGAATGCCTCAAAGTCGAAAAGATACACTGGTTACTTTTGCGCAATTTATGGTGCAAAATCCGGCGGCAGAACCGCATCAGTGGCTCAAGATAAAAGGCATTGGCCCTTGGACGGTAAGCTATGCTCATCTTCGCGGAGAGTCGCAACCCGACTGCTTTCTGCATAACGATTTAGTGGTAAAAAAAGCCGTGCAGCGTTACCCATCACTTAATAGTCATACGGCTTCACCATGGGGAAGTTATGCGACTTTTCATTTATGGAATCAATCATGAAAACGATCTACACCGAAATGCCAAGCCCTCTAGGCATGGTGACTATTCAAGCAAACTCTGATGGACTTTTGGGGATCTGGTTTGAAACCTGTACAACGAAACCGGATGATCTTGGAGTGCGCGACGATCATCATCCAATTTTGACCCAGACGGAGATACAGCTTGGAGAGTATTTCTCTGGAATAAGAAATGAATTTGAGCTGCCGTTAGCGGCGACAGGAACAGAGTTTCAAAATCAGGTTTGGAATGCTCTAACAACCATTCCGTATGGGGAAACATGGAGCTATCAGGATCTTGCTGATGCGATAGGTAGCCCTAAAGCTGCTCGAGCAGTCGGTATGGCTAATGGAAAAAATCCCATTTCTATCGTTGTACCCTGTCATCGCGTTATTGGTAAAAGCGGTAAACTGACAGGTTATGCCGGTGGAATAGAGCGCAAGCAACGTTTATTGGCTTTAGAACAAGGCAAACCACTTTAGTGAACTAACCTCCTAATTACCCAATGACATTCAAGGGAATTGAATGAGTTATAAAAAAGCCCCGGGACATTGTCTCGGGGCTTGATGTAATTGATGTGCTGATTCAAAAAACGGTTTTACGCTTCCTGTGGTTTAGGTTGGTAACGACCAGGCTTGTGGTTCATTGCCAGAATCAGGTTGATGGTAATCGCTCCCAACACTGAAAGAGCAATAAGGTAGATATCAACAACAAATAATGACATTGCAACGATAGAACAATCCAACGCCATTTGAACTTTACCTGCGCGGATTCCAAAACGTTCCTGTAAAAACAGTGCCAGAATATTGAAGCCCCCTAAGCTCATTTTGTGGCGGAAAATGACCAGCATTCCCATACCAATCAAACCACCTCCCAACAGGGATGCGTACATTGGATCTATTCTGGAAATCTCAATCACATGGTGCAGATGGTCTACCGCGAAAGAGACAATGGTGACTGCAATAAAGGTGTTAATTGAAAAACGCCAACCCATGCGAGTGATAGACAGGATATAAAATGGAAGATTGAGAACAAAAAAGATTTGACCAAAACTATAATCACTCACCTTGGTGAGGAAAATAGCCAGACCAGCAGTACCGCCTGTCAGTAGCCCAACTTTGCTGAAAACAATCACCCCCAGCGACACCAACGCACTACCTAGCGTCAGAGCCAAGAGGTTCTCTCTAAAGCTATGATCTTTATCCATAAAATTTTTTCCTTGGTTTAAACCCTCCCAGACAATGGGTTATCTGGACTAGGGGAAACGGTCACCAAAATGGTGGTCCAAAAATCGTTTAATATAACCTGACGGCATTTTGGGCAGGATTCAGAGCGTTGCCACTGACTATTGGTTAAGGAAAACTGCGCCTTTGATTTGCGAGTGATTTCCAAGTCATTCACGTTGAACCCAGCGTGCCGGGGTTATTTGCGCATAAAATGTCTTTAAAAGTGACCAATGTCGAGTTTTCAACAAAGATTAAGCTTGTGTTAATGTGTTTAACATAATGTACACGTTGTAAAGTTGAGCAAAAACGTCAAAAGGAAATGTGATGATCAAACGAGTTGGAGATACTGAAATCAAATCAGTGCACACACTGTCCTGCCATTGTGGAGGAGTGGTAATAGAACTTACGCTGCCAAACGGTATCGAAAAACCAAGGCGATGTGACTGCTCGATGTGCCGTCGTCGTGGTGCGATCGCAGCCTCAGTAGCTCTAAATGGTGTTCGAATTGTTAAAGGAGAAGAAAAACTCAAGCTTTATCAATTTAACACACATACAGCTAAGCACTATTTCTGCAGTGAATGTGGTATCTATACCCATCATCAACGTCGTTCAAACCCGAATGAGTACGGGTATAACGTGGGGTGTCTGGAAGGTGTTAACCCCTATGAATTGGGTGATATTGAAGTGATGGATGGTGTAAACCATCCATCAGATAGATAATACCAATCGTAGTAAATAACTGGTCATTCTAGCTTGTTAAAATACTCGATAACTGCGTTACAATTTTTTTGTAGAATAACTACTTACCGAAAAATTCTGCCTTGTTCTCATGCATTTTTCCTACGCTATTTCTGATCACTTACTTACTGTGATTGGTATAACCCTAGTTAAACAAGCTACTATTTATCCATACGTGCGCAGCGATGCTGGAGGCATAACCAAGGGCAATCACAGGTGTCCACTTCAAGTGGCCAAAGAAAGTGTATTGACCACGTGCTGCGCCCATCAGTGCGACGCCCGCAGCTGAGCCAATCGAGAGTAAGCTACCACCAACACCAGCGGTAAGAGAGACTAATAGCCAGTTACCGACAGACATACTAGGTTCCATCGTTAATACCGCAAACATTACCGGAATGTTATCCACTATCGCGGAAAGTAGCCCGACCACCACGTTGGCCCAAAGTGGATTCCATTCTGTGTACATCGCGTTAGAAGCCAGATCCAAATATCCGAGCAAGCTTAAGCCTCCGACACACATCACTACGCCGTAGAAGAAAAGCAAGGTATCCCATTCCGCTCTGGATATACGGTTGAATACGTCAAATGGGACCACAGAGCCAATACGCTTTAACGCTTGTTCATCTCCATTGGCAATCGCGATAGCTGTTTTCTTAGCTAAAGACTGTTTGAGTGTTTGGCGTAAGAAGTAGCCAAAAAATTGTAAGTAGGCTAAGCCCATCATCATCCCCACCACAGGCGGGAAGTGCAGTACCGCATGGAAAGAGACCGCAGTGGCAATGGTCAGAATAAATAACAGTACAATACGTTTTGCCCCGCGTTTGAGTTCTACCTCTTCGTGCAAAGTATTGGGTTTGGTACTTGGTACAAAACGCGACATAAAGAACGCTGGAACCAAATAGTTAATCAAAGATGGAACAAATAGTGGTATGAACTCTGAGAATCGGACATGTCCTGCCTGCCAAACCATTAGCGTCGTGATATCACCAAAAGGGCTGAATGCTCCGCCTGCGTTGGCCGCTATAACGATATTGATACAGGCAAGATTAACGAATTTTGGATTATCACCAGAAACTTTCATCACGACAGCGCACATCAATAGCGCGGTAGTTAAGTTGTCTGCTACGGGAGAAATGATGAATGCGAGAAAGCCAGTCAGCCAAAATAACTTTTTAAAACAGAAACCTTTTCCCACCATCCACGCTTGCAGAGCATCAAAGAGCCTGCGTTCTTCCATCGCGTTAATATAGGTCATCGCAACTAACAGAAACAGCAACAACTCCGCATATTCCAGCAGGTTGTGCTCCAGAGCTGCCTTAGCAACATCAGGTTGATTGTGCTGAGAAAACGTGTATCCAATCAGAATCCAAATTAAACCAGCGGCGAGCAACACTGGCTTCGATTTTCTCATCTTCAAATACTCTTCCAGCATAACCAGAGCATAAGCGATGGTAAAAAGAATGAGCGCGCTATAGCCGACGGCCGTATTGACGAGATTGAGATCACTGGTTGCTGCAGCAAAGCTGTAGCCGGGGAATAACAAACAGCAGAAAGCCACGATTAGATAGGTTGGCATAGACATTTCTCCCTTGTCTTGTTGGAGAAATATTAGCCATAAATTAAGGGGTTAGTTGTGAGAAAGCTCGAATTAACGATAGGTGCTGACGTATAAGCTGTGCCACTATTTCTTTAGTGACACAATCCCCGCCACGCCACATATAATTGCAGCTGCATACAAACCGTAAGTTAACCAATGGCTTATTTCTAAAAAAGGAGTAAGTCCTTGAGGTGCCCACATACAGCCTCCGTTAATGAGCAATGTGTAATGTCAGGCCAATCTAAATTAAATGAACGATGTTTTTTGTGAGTAATGGCAAATTCCAGGGGATTAGAGTGCCAAATTTTGGTCAGTGAGAGTTCTCTCTCACTTTTGATTAGCTTGCTCTCACCTTAAAGTGTTAGAGCAAGCTATGATTGGAGCTTAACCGATTTAGCGGAGTAATAGTTTCCTCAGTGGAGATGCTTCAATCCCTTTCACTAACAGCAAGGTAGCGATGAGCGTAGTTGAATAGATAAAGATATCTTTGACTAAGTTCTGCAGCTCAAAATAACCAGCCACATTCATAACCATGATCATGACAAGCAGATGCGCGACATAGATGCCTAAGATGCTTGATGAGCATTTGAACAGCCAAGGTATGTTGCCGAAATTTGGATGAACCAATAGCCACATGAAAATCGCTAGTGACCAGATTACGGTACCAAACAAGAAATCATGACTGTTAAACGCAACGTTGTGCTGCATCAACCAATACGCCTCGCCAAAATGCAGTCCCATACCGAGTATCATCAGTAACATGGTGTTATTACGAGAGCAACGCCATGCTTTCTCCCTGATTAGATAGCCCAGCAACACCAATAATGTGCTGAAGAAAGGGCCGTTGCGAGTGAAAAAGGGAGATGGGAGGTCAGTTAATGTGGCATAGCTTCCCGCTAAAACGCCATACGCGTAAAGTAATAATGCGATGGGTAGTAGTAGTTGAGACATTCTGAGCCTTACCAAAAAAGCGATCAGTGCCACGGCTATAACGAGTGCAGGAAGGAACCATAAATGTACCAGTCCTCCCTCTAGCAGAGAGTTTACAGGGGATAACATCAGGTAATCCCAATAGCCTTGTCGCTCGGCTAAGTAACCTGCTTCTGAGACCATTTGCCATTGAAATGGTACCACTAAGCAAATCACACTCCATATGACCCAGATCCTCAATAAGGGTTTGGCATAATTTGTAAGTGTTTTGGTTGGACTAGTGCTCAGTTTTGGTTGAATCAAATAACCTGATATGAGGAAAAATAGAGGGACGGCAAATCGCGCCAGTTGATTGATTATATAACCTACCCAAGGCACGTCATCCCATTGCCAATAAGTGAGAGCCATTTGGCAGTGAAGACCCACGATCGCAAGCATAGCGATAACTCGGGCAAATTCTAAACTGGCTATTCTATTGTCTGTCGCCATAAGTTGCTTACCTAAAAAATTAAACGGTTATTCCTATCTGTACCCAAAGGACTTCAAGATATGAATTCAACGGGTTGTCTTTACTGCAAGCCAAGACCTTCTTTCAAGTCAACCTTCTTGAAAGTATCTGGGTATGTGAAAGTAGCAGTTGGTGATTGACTTTATGCGTAAAGAAATCAAGTCCTGGTTGGTTGGTAATAAGTAATTTCTCAAATTAGGAGCCAGTTCAAACTTCTTATTGCGCTATTCATTACTCAGTTCAATTCAACTCGCCAGATACTTGCTTTTGTCGATAATTGGTTAGACCAGAACACTAAATCTTGCATAAAAGAACGATCGTGCTAAAAATATTGCTATGAAAAAAGGAAAAGTAACTAAAGAGTTTATTCTGCAGAGAGCGTTTGAGATTGCCAGTGAAGACGGGTTAGATAGCCTTACCATTGGTGAGCTGGCGAAGCAGTGTGGAATGTCAAAAAGTGGTCTGTTTGCCCATTTTAACTCCAAGTTGAACTTGCAGTTGTCAGTACTGGAGTTCGCGAATCAGGTGTTCACATCGCGGGTGATTTCTCCTGTACGCGAGTTGGGAGACGATAACATCGAACGTAAAATTCGCGGGTTATTAGATTCCTGGATGACTTGGAATCACTCTTTTCAGGGAAGTTGCATGTTTCTTGACGCGTGGAACGATACTGCGGCGGATGATTGCCCGCTGCAAGCTGGATTGAGAAAGTCGATTAACTCCTGGCTGAACTATTTAGAAATACAAATTGCAAAAGGTAAACAAAACCGGGAGTTTTCAAACGAGTTAGACACGAATCAAGCGACGTTTGATTTATATGGACAATACCTAAGCGCACATGTGTTTTACTCGATAAAAGGTGAGTCCGAGAGCCAGCGATTGTTCTGGCAAGGTATCGATAACTTGTTTGCTCGGTGGAAGAGTTAGTTATTCTTATTTGAGTAGCTGAGAACATTAAAATATTAATAAAGAGCGACTGTGTTCGCTCTTTATTATCAGCATAAAAAGCACGACCGTTCTATTTTTGTGAATGCTGATAAAAAAGGAAAAGATCATGAGCGATAAAATTTACTTTAACACCTCGCAGCGTTTTAGCGTTAAACGTAGTCTGGTCAATATCAGTACCCGTCTGCACCACACACTGGCACCATCACATGCCAAAAAAACGGCAAGACAGCTGCTTCTTACCCCAGTGCGAACTAAGCCTAAAAACGCCGAGCCAACAGGTCTAGTAAAAAGGGAAATCCACGGCTTTGCCGGAGTCATTAAAACTTATTCGTTAGGCACGGGGCCTATCTGGATTCTGACTCACGGTTGGTCAGGTACGGCGAGCCAGTTTTTTCCTTTAATGGAGCACATTGCAGCAAAAGGTTTTACAGCACTGGCTTATGATCATCCTGCACACGGCGAAAGCGAAGGGCAGTATGGACACATTCCGGGTTTTATTCGCGGTCTGGAAGATGTGTTGGATTCAGTTGACGAGATTGCTGGCGTGATAGGACACAGCATGGGAACAGCTTCAGCGCTTGAATGCCGACACAGCAAACTGGAGAACAAGCCGTTGTTGCTTATCGCTCCCGTACTTAACTATGTCGAAAATTTGTTCAGCAGTATTGCTCGCTCGGGCTATTCCATGAAACTGTTCAAGGCGGTGGTATCAGAGGTGGAAGCTCAGTTTGGCTACCCGTTGCAGTCCATTGATCCGTTAAAACGTCTTTCTGAGCGGGAGTCGGTGACGATTATTGTTCATGATGAACAAGACAAGTTCACCAAACACAGTATTTCTGCGCAAGCGGCTGACGATATCGACCGAGTTGAATTGGTCACAACTCAGGGACAAGGTCACGGTCGAGTAATGAAATGTGAGCAAGTGTTCCAAAGCTTTGATCGTTTAATTTCACTCAGCGAATAGCCTATTTTCCAGAGTTAAAGAAAAAAGAAGGACAGACGAAGCTGTCCTTCTTAACCTCAAGCAGATGAGGTGCGTGAGTTGATAGGTGGGATGTTTAGTTACAGTTCGCGGTACCTACTTCTTTCCAAACGCCCCATTGACCCGATTTAGTTGGATCATCGCCTTGCGTCCACCATTTGGCTTCCCAAGTGCTACCAGCGTGAGTGACTTGGTTGCCACCTGTGTAGACTGCACTGGCATCCCAAGCGTTGTCGCAAGTTCCCGGAATATCTGTCGTGTGCTGAGCAACAACGACCGTCACACTTGCTGTAGAAGTTGCCTGACCATCACTGACACTGACAGAGAAGCTTAAGCTTGTATCTTGAGAGTACTCAGCTGCAGTAAAGGTCACTTTCGCGCCGCTTACAGTCGCATTGAGACCTTGAGGTAAGTTCCAGTTGAAGGTTAGTGTATCGTTGTCTGCATCGTTTGACGCTGATGCATCGATAACGACAACGTCACCTGCGTTTGCTGTAGCGGGAGCGGTGACCTGAACTACTGGTGCAGTATTCTCCGGTTCGATAACGCCAGCTGGTTTTACGGTGACGACAACAAGATCAGTAGCTGTCGCACCTTCGTTATCCGTTACCGTGAGTTTGAACGTCAATTGTTCTTCTTTGGCTACTTCAGCAACATCGAAGCTTGCATTCACGCTGTTTGCTCCGCTAAGGGTTACCGCGGTACCAGAGACTTGTTCCCAAACGTAGCTTGCGATCGTACCGTCAGAGTCGGTTGATTGACTGCCATCCAGTGCTACGGTTGCAGGCCCTGTTACAGATTGGTCTGTGCCAGCAACTGCTGTTGGAGTGCGGTTTGGCTGTTCAATAACAGCACCAGACATACCTTCGTGCATTGCATTTAAGATATCGCCATTATCAGCGTCAATTTCCCAAGAGAACAGACCTGCAAGCCCAAGTGTCTTAGCATAGTTACCTTTTGCTAATACAGAGCGGTGGTCGTCAAAAGTGATCAGTTCACCCGTTGAACGGTTCCACACCCACGGTGCCTCTGCCAGATCATCGTAGCCGTATTCAAAGCCGTTGATACCAGTGCCATTAGCACCTAGCATGAATGATTTGATGCCTTTGTAATCAATCACGCCCGCTTCCCAAACGCCTTGCGCTGTACTGCCTTTTAGTTTGCCTGTCGCAGTACCCGTCATCGGGTCATTTGGATCGGTAAGGGTGGCTGGTGTCACACCTTCCCAACCTCGGCCGTACATGGCAGTACCAACCACGAGCTTATTCGCAGGCACACCTTGTGCAAGAAGAAGTTGGATACCGTTGTCTGCCGTGTATGCTGGGCCTTTGAATTGTTCACCGTTTTCGTCTACGCCGCTTCCGTCACATTGGCCAGGGCGCATGAACGAACCACAGTAAAGTGCAGTTTGGTGACCAGGTACGTTGTTCCAGCCGCCGTAGAAGTCATAGGTCATCGCGAAAATGTAGTTCATGTACTGAACGGCATCTGCGTAATTAACATCTTCGATCTTGTCGTAACCTACACCGATGGCTGAAGTCAGTTCGTAAGTACGGCCGGTTTCCGCTTCTAACTCATCCAGCATTGCACGCAGTTCGCGCATTAGAGCAACGTAAGTAGGACCATCGTTCACTGGGTCGCCTCTATCTGCAGCAGCACCGCCGCCACCAGGGAATTCCCAGTCTATGTCGACACCATCATAGAATTTCCATGTTTTCAGGAAGTTCTTAACGGAAGCAACGAAAGTATCGCGATTTGCTTTGTCGACGAAATCGAAAAATGGGTCAGATAGGGTCCAGCCACCGATCGAAGGGATGATTTTTAGATCTGGGTTACGCTGTTTCAATGCCATCAGCATTGCGTAGTTACCCTTGATAGGCGTGCTGTATTCATGACCTGCCTGAGGGAAACTCTTTTGGTATGCCGCCCAAGGGTCATGAATAACCACTTCATAATCAGGTACGCCATTACAGGCTGTTTGCAGCGCATTGAAGCTGTTCCCACCGACAGATTTTACTGATTCATTCGGACCACAAATTGGGATAAAGCCGTAAAGGATGTGGGTCAAGTTGTCAGCTGGAATGTTATCGACCGTGTAGTTACGACCGTAAATACCCCATTCAACAAAGTAACTACCCATGACCACGCTTGGATCGGTACTGTAAGATTTGTTGTTTGGATCAACATTCATCGTAAGCGGTTTTAAGTGAGAGCCATCGGTATCAGCAATGGTAATTTCTGCTGGAGCACTTTTCGCACAGCCAGTTTCGTCACACGCTTCAATTTCCATTTGATACAAACCGCCCTGAGCGTAATCGAATTGGGCAGTAGTTTGGCTACCTGTAATCGAGCCTGTTGCTACTTTGATACCGTCAAAATAGATGTTGTAAGTGTTGCCAGTCGAACCACTCCATTGGTTGAACTTTAAGGTAATTTTCGCTTGGTCATGGTACTTAACCATGCTGTGGTAACCGGATGTGGTTTCCATAGCCAGTTCAATTTTAGAAAACTGAAGGTTATTGGAACCATATAGATCAATACTTGGTGTTGTCGGAGCCGCGACAGTCGCTCCTGATAGTGCTAAGGCAACCCCAGCTGCACATAGGTTAAATCGAATCATAACTTCTCTCTCAATCCTTGGATTCATGTTCTATCACAAACATAATCTGCTCTCGCATCAAGGATTGGGGCCATGTGCAAAAGCATCCCATTTAGCATTTCAGAGAGTTTTTTTTCGTCAAAAAAAATTAAAACGGTTTTCGAGTCACTTGAGAGAAGTTAAATAAAATGCGCACCTTGTTGCACGTGAAATGCCACATTGAGTCAATAATATAGAAATATTCTGCAGGATTGAATTTTATTGTTTACGCAGTCGTTGAGGCGTTTAAATGCGACGAGAATCTAATTATGTGTTTATTAATAAATTAGTATGGATGAGTGTTGTTAGTGAAGTCAGGTGACTCACCTTAGCCACGATTGAAATGTTCACTCAATACTGCTGTGCGCAATTGTGGAGACAGATGATAGCCCGAGAAACAGATAGGCGGTTTATGCGCAGTAAATAATCAAATTCTGCGACATCCCGTGTCCGTTGAGATGCCGGGCTACGAATCTATTTATCAACAATGTTTATTCTTAGCGATTTATAGGCTTGAGTCGTGAAGAAAAACAGGGTAAAACAGAGCAGATTTTTAATGAGGGAACTGATAATGAGTATCAAGGAAAACAGCTATTTTGCAGGCGGCGTAAAGTCACTAGGTTTTAGTCAAAACGAACAGGAATTAAGTGTCGGTGTGATGCTTCCTGGAGAATACACGTTTGGCACTCAAGCTCCAGAGCGTATGACCGTTGTGAAAGGTGCTCTTCTAGTGAAACGTGTGGGCGAAGCTGACTGGACAACGTTCAGCAGTGGTGAGTCGTTTGACGTAGAAGGTAATTCCTCGTTTGAGTTACAAGTGAAAGACGCGACTGCTTACTTGTGTGAATATCTATAAGCACGAATATGAACAGTGAATGAAAGCCACCTTCGGGTGGTTTTTATTTATGTAGTCAGCTAAGAGTTTGTCCATTTCAAACTAAGTTCCTGGATCCCCTCAGAGATACGATGCCTGTCGTAGTTTCGCTAGTGATAAACTCCGAAATTTTACCTAGAACAGCATAAGAGCATCGTACAGGGTATATAATCATTACGTGTACTCATCAACCCAAGGAGGAAGTGATGTCAGTACAACGTAAGCACACCGATCTCCCTCCTCGCTACGAGGCCGCTGATTTCACCACTGAGCAAAGACACCGTTTTACAGCGGTTGCGAATGCGGCACAAAAAAGGCGCGACTTTTATAAAAGTGCGTTAGAAAAAGTTCGGCTGGAAAAGTTGAGGCAGCAAGATTGCAAACCAATGGTTACACCACAACAAGATAAGCTTAGCCGAACAAGCCAAGTGCTCTGGTTGTTGGTTATGTTAGTTATTGGTTTATGGTTAATGTATATGTTCGCCTAAATGACAGATTCCGAATTCGCCTGAGTGATATCCACTATGGGCGTGGCTGGACGCTAAATCTATCTGCCTGAACACAGTATTCAAAATACGCATATTGATTTTCAATTGAGATGTAAATGTCTTTAGCACTTGAGCACCGACGTCATGGCCGTAATTGCAGTTGAAGTCGTCGAGATCAAGATACACAAGCGCTGGTACTCTATTTTTATATGAATGATTAATGCCATCTCATCACTCTGTCTGATTTACCTTTCTTCCTATTGATTGGATTCCATCTCAATCGTCAATTTATAAATATTGTTAATGAGTTTGGTTGTTCTGAGATTTATTTCCTTTAGTTCGACTAAATTTTGTTGCTGTTGTGACCTGTAAACGCATAGAATTCGCTCACAACCTCAATTCTTGATTAGATTCAAGATCTAATGAATTTTTCTTTAAACTGCCTCACATATTTTTGTGAGGCAGTTTTTAATTGTGTGAAGGTGCACCAATGCCTAAAGACCAAAACATCAACCAACGTATGTCTATTGTGACATTAGCTTGGCCGATACTTGTGGAAATTTTGCTACGGACGGCTTTAGGAACCAGTGACGTGTTCATGCTGAGTGGTTACTCTGACCAAGCCGTATCTGCGGTTGGGGTAATCACCCAATTGACATTTTTTCTCATCATTGTCTCAACGTTTGTCAGTAGCGGAACGGGTATATTAATTGCTCAATATAACGGTGCTGGTCGAGAAAAAGATTCAGTCTATGTTGGCGTTGCCAGTGTTGTGCTGTCCGTAATCATTGGCGTTTTACTTAGCGTGATAGCGGTTATCGGAGCGATTGTTTTTTTACCTTATTATGGCCTTGAGGGGCTGGTGGAACAGTACGCGCGAAATTATCTGTTGATCAGCGGTGCGATGACGTTCAACGTAACGATTGGTATTGTGCTAACCACCATCCTGCGTAGTCATGGTTATTCGCGCTCGCCTATGTTTGTCAACCTGATTAGTGGCATTTTCAATATCATCGGTAACTACATTGCTTTGTATCAGCCATTCGGTTTGCCTGTCTATGGTGTCGAGGGCGTGGCGGTTGCTACGGTCGTAAGCCAAATTATCGGCACTTTGATGCTCGTGGTAATTTTGGCGCGAAGTAGCATTGAGCTACCTATGTCGACCATGAAGCAAGTACCTGCTGAGATTTACAAAAAAATTCTAAAAATCGGCGGTATGAATGCTGGTGAAGTGTTGTCTTACAACGTTGCACAAATCTGTATCGTCTATTTTGTGGTGCAAATGGGGACGGCATCGTTGGCGGCATTTACTTATGCTCAGAATATTGCACGTTTCTCTTTTGCGTTTGCACTGGCGATTGGACAAGCTGCGCAGATTCAAACGGGGTATTACATCGGTAAGGGCTGGGTGACCAGCATTCTTAAACGTATTCAGATTTACTTCTTGGTTGGCTTTGTGTCTTCTACTGTTGCGACGGCCGCCATCTACGTTTATAGGGAAGAAATTCTGCGCTTGTTTACTGACCAGTCAGAAATACTCGCTCTAGCGGGCTCACTAGTTCTGGGCTCGATCCTGTTGGAAGCTGGACGTGTATTTAACCTGATCTTCATTGCTGGCTTAAAAGGTGCAGGTGACATCAAGTTCCCGGTACAAATGGGGATTGTGAGCATGTGGGGCTTAGGCGTGTTGTTCTCTTACGTTCTTGGTATTCACATGGGCTACGGCGTAATCGGTGCCTGGATGGCAATTGCTTTAGATGAATGGGTTCGTGGCATCATCATGGCGAGACGCTGGCGCTCACAAGTGTGGACTAAGTTTAAAGTAAGTTAGTTCAGTGAGACATTCTCTATAGAGGCGAAAGAGCGTCGTCGGGAATCTTCGGGTTCATCTAAATGTAAAAAGGCACTGAAATCAGTGCCTTTTTGTTATCTATATACTGGATTGTCTGGCTTAAAACTCACAGTCTGCATGGAAGCTCATCCGTTCTTTGCTGTAAGGATGGTCCAGCTCCAGCATTTCAGCATGCAGGTGCAAGCGATTCGCCTTCTCGCCATACAGGCCATCACCGACCATTGGCATGTTCAAACCTAGGTGATGAGCACTGTGGACACGCAGTTGGTGTGTTCGCCCAGTTTTTGGATACATGTACACCTTGCTACGTTCGTTTTTCACTTCAATCAACTGCCAGTATGTCTCAGCAGCTTTACCATGTTCAAAGCAGACCAATTGACGTGGACGATCCTCGGGGTCGCCACGCAATGGCAAAGATATTTCACCTTCAGGCCCATTAATCTCACCTTCCAACAGCGCCATGTAGCGCTTTTGTACGCCACGTGTAATGAACTGTTTCTGTAAGCTCTTGTTGGCGCGTTTGGTTAACGCAAAGACCAAAATACCTGATGTCGCCATGTCTAAGCGATGAATAACAAAAGGTCCCTCAGCATCAGGGAATATAGCCTGAAGCCTTGTGTATGCCGAATCTTTGATGGTTTTACCCGGAACGGATAGCAAACCAGATGGTTTATTGACCACCACCATGGCTTCGTCCTGAAATAGAATTTCCAGCTCTTTGTCTTCTGCCCAGTTTTCAGCAAGTGGGTTTGGCTCGACGTTCATACCTTGCAGCATGTGCCCCAAGATTGGCTGGCATTTGCTGTTGCATGATGGGTAGAACTTTTTATGCTGGCGCACTTCGGACTTTGGCGATTCACCCCACCAGAACTCCGCAAGAGCCAGCGGCTTAAAGCCGTGTTTAAATGCGTATTGGAGCAGTTTTGGTGCCGCACATTCCCCGGCACCGGCTGGTGGCACAGGATTGGTGGTCTCGGCGAATATGTCTACTAAATCGCACTCTTTACCCAGAATATTGAGAAAGCGATATTGCCTGTGTAGTTTGTGTTGCAGGGCATTAGATAGCGTTCTACGGTGCTCTTTAAGCTCCGACAATTGGAGCTTCAGAGCGGTTAAACGTTGCTCTTTCACAGCCAATTTATCATCCCACGCCATCTTGAGATATTTGAGTGTGTTTTTCTCCGTCACACTTTGCTTACCCAAATCGTCTAATAAGCGATTTAGTTCACCGGGACTCAGCGTTTGTTCGCCTTGTTGTCTCTGCTGTTTGCGTTTGGCGCGACCTTCTATCATCAATTGGCGATGTGCTTGCTCTTCTTGCTGATACGCCGAGCGATAAGCTTGAATCTCTGCTTTTAGAGCTGAGATCTCTGGGTTTTCTGCAAGTTGTTTGTACTCGGCATTGACGGCATTGATGGCGTCGGTTTCTGCGCGAAAAAAGCCTTCGTCTGTCAGCATATCGTACACTGGAGGAACAAACTCCGGCAGCAAGTTTTGATCAGCGATTTTGCCCGAGAAAGCACTTAGATAACCAAGCTCGCCTTGTAAATTCTGCACCAACAGTACTCCGAACATTTTACCGCGTCCTGCTTGATCGCCATCAAAACCGAAGTCATGGTCAAAGTCAGTTTGCGTGATTAAGTGCTGTTGTAATTGTTCAGCAGCGAGTACGCAAAGGGGATGCGGCGTGTAATAGAACGGAAACGTAAACTGCTCTGGTAACTCATAACCAGAAATATCAGCAGTAAAACGAGTAAAACAAGGTTCAGGCGAGTGCATGGTGTGTATCCGCGCGAGTAAAAAATCGAGCGAGGATTGTACATGTTTGACTCAGGATTACCATGTTGATATCGAACTTGGTCATCGCTCTTTCAGTACCAGATTAGAGATAACTTCACGTAAGGCTTATAACAATTGTTGCAATACGTTTTGCCATTGCTCTGGTTTACCGTAATAAGCCGAGTGAGGTAACCGCAGGTAATTCCCATTTTTTTCCGCAATTAATGTTGGGAAACCGCCAACGCGAAGCTGGTTCATTAACTGTTGGCTGACGCGTATCTCATTCGTTAATGCTTCTTGCGTTTGCTGCACCTGATTATCCCAGTCAACGACGTCCAGTTCGAGTGTTTCAGCAATGGATTTAAGTGTCGACGATTCATTTACTTTTAGTCCGGACTGGTAATGTGAATACTGAATTGCTTTAAGCATCACCCAAGGATTTCGTCCCTGTTTTTCGGCGATTAAGATGGCTTGTGTAGGCAAATAGGAATCGAGAAGAAAATCATTATCTTGCTTTACGCGTTGCATATATGCATGGCCAAATACCGCGCCAGTCTCTGCGGCGATACGCTCATCACTGCTAATAATATGCTGGCGAAATTCAGATCCAATCATTTGTCTGTTTAGCATACCACCAGGGTGAAACACGACGTTAAATTGTGGAGACTCTACCATTGGCTCGATCAGTTGTGATGCGCCATAGCACCAACCACACATAGGGTCGTAAAAGTAGTGAATGGTTACCATGATATTTCTCCTCAAGAATGTAATCACTAAGTAAGTCAGTTTAGTTTGGAATCAGAGTCGATGTTATGAAATTGATACGATCGAAAAAATACACAATAATGTGCATCACTGTTTCTTATTTCGAGCAAATGTATGGATAAAGTAACGGCGGCTAAAGTTTTTATTGATGTGGTGTATTCCGGTAGTTTTACAGCGACGGCTGAGCGTCTGGATATGTCCAGACCCATGGTGACGCGCTATGTAGAAGCGATGGAAAACTGGCTTCAGACCCGACTGTTGCATCGCACGACTCGTAAAGTCTCCCTCACGAGCGCCGGAGAACGCAGTGTGCCGCAAATTGAACGTTGGCTGAAACTGGCAGACTCAATGACGTCAAACATTGCATCTGATGGTGAGTTGACGGGCAATATCCGACTTGCTTCAAGTACATCTTTTGGATTTTCTCAGTTGATTCCTGCTGTAAACAGCTTTATGCAGATGCACCCTAAAGTTCATATCGACATGGACTTGCAAGATACGGTCAGTGACCTTACTGAACAACGTGTTGATCTGGCGATCAGAATTGCGTCTAATCCAGATCCTTCACTGATTGGAAAGCCTATTGCAGTATGTGAATCGGTGCTGGTGGCATCACCAGATTATCTTACCAAGCACAAGCTGATATCCCACCCAAGAGATTTAACTGACCATGATTGTCTAGGCTATAAAAACTTTGAGCGACGCGTTTGGCATTTATCCCAAGAAGAGCGGTTTGAATCGGTCAGCATTCATTGTCGGTTAACGTGTAATGAAGCGACTGCATTGCTGCATGGCACTCTACATGGGATGGGGGTTGCTTTACTGCCAACGTATTTAACGACAAAGTATGTGAACTCAGGTCAGCTTGAACTTGTGCTACCGGACTGGAAACCGAGCCAACTGAACATTTATGCGCTGTACTCATCTCGTAAACATTTATCTCCAGCAGTCAGAGCGTTTATCGATCATAGTGAGAACTACTTTAAGCGACACCCTTGGTAGTTCAAAAGTCTGCTTGTTAAAGCATAAAGCAACTCGACTTGAGATTCACTCAAGATCCTGTACCTTAAAGGTAACCAAGTTTTTCTACACCAGTTAGAGTTTCATGTCATGTCACTAGCCAGCATTAAATTTATCGCCTCCGATATGGACGGCACTTTACTCGATCAGTACGGTCGGTTAGATCCTGAATTTTTTGATCTGTTTTTACGATTAGAAGAAAAAGGCATTTTGTTTTCGGCAGCTTCTGGTCGCCAGTATTATAGCTTGCGTGACACTTTTGCCCCGATTCAAGACCGTATTCTGTATGTAGCTGAGAACGGCACTTTGGTCATACACAATAACAAAGAGCTTTATAGCTGTACGATTCCTAAAGCAGAAGTCGCTGAGATCATCAAAGTGGCTCGTACAATTGACGGCGCGAATATTGTTCTGTGTGGTAAGCGCTCGGCATACATCGAAACGGAAGATCAAAAATCGCTGGAAGAATTTCAAAAGTACTACCATCGCTGTGAAAGCGTTGTCGATTTGCTTGAGGTTGAGGACGAGTTCATTAAAGTCGCGATCTGTCACTTTGAAGGTTCGGAAGAACTGGTGTTCCCGAGCATGGATACCCAGTTTGGTGAATCGCATAAAGTCGTGGTGAGCGCCAAAATTTGGTTAGATATAATGAATGCACAAGCGTCAAAAGGTGCGGCTATTCAGCATCTTCAACAAATTATGAACTTTACACCCGCTGAGACCATGACATTTGGCGACTATCTGAATGATCTGGAAATGCTGCAGGTGAGTGAGCACTCTTATGCGGTCGCAAACGCTCATGAAGAGATTAAGAAAATCGCTCGTTTCTCGGCACCAAGTAATCAAGAGGCCGGCGTGCTAACCGTGCTGAAGAAACTGATTTCTGACTAGTCATCGAGTAGGGCGGATTTGATTGTTTTCTAATGTAAAGCAAAGCCCCGCAATGTAAGTGCGGGGCTTTGCTTTTTTATTCTATATAAGCGCGGCTTAGCGTTGAAATTTCATTTTGTACATGCGCTTATCGGCGATGTTGATAAGAAAATCCACATTGTTGCTATCCGTTGGATACTGCGCTATTCCGATACTGGTGGAGAGTGAGGCGGCGTTATTGTTTTTTAACACTGGCGTATCGAATATAGCATTGATATGACATTTTATATCTTCGTCACTGATGTTTTTGCCTTGAACTACGATTGCAAATTCGTCACCGCCCATACGATATGCAGAAAAGCAGTTAATCTCCATCGTCATCAGTCTATCGGCTACAGTGCGTAAAACTTTGTCGCCCGCCAGATGTCCATGAGTATCATTAATCTCTTTAAACCCGTTTAAATCGAGGATACACAGTGAAAAAGGGACTCTATTGAGAGTGTTTTTTCTTAGTGTCACAAATAGCGCATTTCGGTTGCCTAGTCGTGTTAGTGGATCGCTGAGCGCCAGTTTTCTATGAAAACGAGATTCACGATAAAAGAAGTAAATCAGAGACAGCGCGGAAAGAACAAACGTAGCAAACAGCGTGTACTGCGCTTGCACGAGTCGTTGTGTTTCACCTTTTTGTGCTTCATAGACTTTGCTGGTGAGACGGAAATTTTGGTTCACGAAATCAACCAGATCTAAGTACAGTGTTTGGGTTAAACGATAAAACTGGCCAGCAGCCTGACTATTGCCCGTTTTGGCTTCAACAAGAAGAGGCTCTAACTCTTTGAAATGTTCAAATAACTCGACAAAATATTGCTGGATATTGTTGCGAGAGAAGAAAGCGTAAGCGTCATCACTATTGATAAGTAGATCAAATCGACTCCAGGCGAGTTCATATTGCAGCTCAGCCCCGTCAATATTTAAGACGTTTTCATCTAGTCGGCGTGCTTCACTAACCAGTTCAGAGAGCTCCTTAGAAAGCTGAAACAAAAACCATGTAGCCTGCTTCTGCTCATTCGTGAAATTCTGCGCTAATGTGCGGGTTTGTTGGAGTAGCATGACGTTAGCAAGCAATAAAGAGACCGCGAAAACCAACAATAGTAGTTTACTTATTGTGGAATTTTGCCACTTTTTGGTTTTCATCGGGTTAGCTTCAGATAACTTCATTATTCTTTAACTAATTTAAACTCATTAACTTGCCATACCATTTGAGCATGATATTGCGTACGGTTCAGCTCTGGATACAGGTTCAGCGGGTATATTACCCAATATGGGCCTTTATCCCTGATTTTTATGTAATGTTTGTCTTTTTTATAGGCCAGTATCGGTTGGTAACGAAGGATGTCTTGGCGAGTGACTGGAGCGTGGTAATTGTTTAAGCCACTGATATCGATTTGCTCTGGGACGTCACCATATACGTGAGTCAGCAGTGTGCTGAGCTTTACGCCAGTAAATTCAGCCATACCTTTATCCCATGGCAAGTCGGCACTGTAAGTTGTTTCAGGCAAAGATTGAATGTCTTCTAACTTCAGGGTAATCGTAACCTGTGTAGGGCTGCTAAAAGTAACGTTATTTGCGGAAATAAATGGCGCAAAAAGCAGCAAGCTTAAAACGAGTATCTTTTTCATTCTGTTCATTTTGGGATATTATTCTTTTATTGAGCTAGAACAAAAGGTGCTAGCAATGGCTTATTTATGGTTATGATGGTTTTGAGTAAATAGACGATGTTGCAAACATATATCGTGTTTGAAAAGTAACCGTACGTTTACTTTACGTCAAGACTATTAAGTAACTTCTTATATAAATGGCGCCATAAAGATAAAGATAGCGAGTCTTTCCATACAATAGAAGCCTATTTTAGGCATTTATTATTAATCAATATAATTATCACTTAATAACATTCTGTCGCGAATTAACATTTTTAAATATTTTTGATTTTTTAAAATATTCTTTTGTTTGTGAATAAGTATTCAAAAAATAAAGCCACCTGAGTCGGCTGTCTTTTATACAGAAGTCCCTCACATGATGTGAGGGATTTTTTTTGAACTAAATTCTTGCTCCACGATCAGATCTTTAACGGACTTAGTTGAGGATTCCTGAGATGATAAAAAGCAATAATGATTGGGCTGAAGAACAATTTGGGCATGCTAAACTGGGAGACCCAAGAAGAACGGCTAGACTCGTAAAAATGGCTTCAGACTTAGCGCAACATCCAGGTAAATCGGTAGTAAAATCATCCCCCTCACCAGCAAGCATGGAAGGAGCTTATCGATTTATTCGCAACGATAATGTTTCGTCAGGCGATATTGCCGAAGCCGGTTTTAATGCAACAGCTAATCAAGTTCACCATTACCCCCTCCTTCTCGCTATAGAAGATACAACCACCTTAAGCTACAAGCATCGCTCTATTCGAGCTGATTTAGGGCATGTGAACCAAGGTAACCGTTATCGTGGTCTGCTTGCTCATAGTATTTTGTTGTTTGCTCCTGAAACTCTTGACGTTGTTGGTCTGATTGAACAACAGAGATGGACGAGAGACATCAAGACTCGCGGTATCCGTTCCCAGCACCTCAAGCGACCTTATGAAGAAAAAGAAGGTTATAAGTGGGAAAGAGCTTCTCGTAATATGGCAGCTCGTTTAGGAGATGCCATGACCAACGTGATATCGGTTTGCGATCGTGAAGCTGACATCTACGACTATCTCATTTATAAAATGGCAAACCAGCAACGTTTTGTTGTGCGGTCAATGATGAGTCGCCACATAGAAGAAGGGCCAGATAAGCTTTATCAATTTGCCTCTGAACTTAAAAGTGTTAAACAACGACAAATCCAGATAGCTCAAAGAGGTGGTCGTAAATCTCGTGAAGTCATACTGGATGTGAAATATGCGGCGGTGACATTGACGCCCCCCTCGAATAAAACAGGTGAATCTATTTCCCTGAATTATGTGGGTTGCTCTGAGGCCGGAGATGAAGACAAGAAACTGAACTGGCACATTCTGACGAATGAACCCGTAAACAGTGCGGAAGAGGCGTTAAAAATCATCTCCTACTACGAGAAGCGTTGGCTCATTGAGGAATATCACAAGGTCTGGAAAAGTGAAGGGACCGGAGTTGAAGAGCTTCGAGTACAGAGTAAAGATAACTTAGATAGATTAGCGACCATTTATGCTTTTTTAGCCGTAAGGATCTTCCAGTTGAAATTTGCCAATGAGCAAGTTGAAGATATTAGTTGTGAAAAAATCTTGTCCCCAAGAGCCTGGAAGTTACTTTGGGTGAAAAGAATAAAGACGCGACTTCCAGAGGAAATACCAACTGCAAAATGGGCTTATGAACATCTCGCACGACTTGGCGGTTGGAAAGACAGTAAAAGAAATGGAAGAGCGTCAGTTAAAACGCTCTGGGAAGGATGGCTAAAACTACAAGCCATCCTTGAAGGCTACGAACTCGCTCTGTCT
The DNA here is from genome assembly GCF_052353105.1 of Vibrio sp. YIC-376. NCBI lineage: Bacteria > Pseudomonadati > Pseudomonadota > Gammaproteobacteria > Vibrionales > Vibrionaceae > Vibrio > Vibrio sp. YIC-376. The sequence goes on along the minus strand of NZ_JBBWFK010000016.1, from coordinate 29 downwards.
CTTGAACAGGACTTGTGATCAAGAGACAG
>NZ_JBBWFK010000015.1:0-82743 GCF_052353105.1 Vibrio sp. YIC-376 | reverse complement strand
TCGTATAAGGAGGTGATCCAGCGCCAGGTTCCCCTAGCGCTACCTTGTTACGACTTCACCCCAGTCATGAACCACAAAGTGGTAAGCGTCCCCCCGAAGGTTAAACTACCTACTTCTTTTGCAGCCCACTCCCATGGTGTGACGGGCGGTGTGTACAAGGCCCGGGAACGTATTCACCGTGGCATTCTGATCCACGATTACTAGCGATTCCGACTTCATGGAGTCGAGTTGCAGACTCCAATCCGGACTACGACGCACTTTTTGGGATTCGCTCACTTTCGCAAGTTGGCCGCCCTCTGTATGCGCCATTGTAGCACGTGTGTAGCCCTACTCGTAAGGGCCATGATGACTTGACGTCGTCCCCACCTTCCTCCGGTTTATCACCGGCAGTCTCCCTGGAGTTCCCGACATTACTCGCTGGCAAACAAGGATAAGGGTTGCGCTCGTTGCGGGACTTAACCCAACATTTCACAACACGAGCTGACGACAGCCATGCAGCACCTGTCTCAGAGTTCCCGAAGGCACTCTAGCGTCTCCGCCAGATTCTCTGGATGTCAAGAGTAGGTAAGGTTCTTCGCGTTGCATCGAATTAAACCACATGCTCCACCGCTTGTGCGGGCCCCCGTCAATTCATTTGAGTTTTAATCTTGCGACCGTACTCCCCAGGCGGTCTACTTAACGCGTTAGCTCCGAAAGCCACGGCTCAAGGCCACAACCTCCAAGTAGACATCGTTTACGGCGTGGACTACCAGGGTATCTAATCCTGTTTGCTCCCCACGCTTTCGCATCTGAGTGTCAGTATCTGTCCAGGGGGCCGCCTTCGCCACCGGTATTCCTTCAGATCTCTACGCATTTCACCGCTACACCTGAAATTCTACCCCCCTCTACAGTACTCTAGTCTGCCAGTTTCAAATGCTATTCCGAGGTTGAGCCCCGGGCTTTCACATCTGACTTAACAAACCACCTGCATGCGCTTTACGCCCAGTAATTCCGATTAACGCTCGCACCCTCCGTATTACCGCGGCTGCTGGCACGGAGTTAGCCGGTGCTTCTTCTGTCGCTAACGTCAAATAATGCATCTATTAAACACACTACCTTCCTCACGACTGAAAGTGCTTTACAACCCGAAGGCCTTCTTCACACACGCGGCATGGCTGCATCAGGCTTGCGCCCATTGTGCAATATTCCCCACTGCTGCCTCCCGTAGGAGTCTGGACCGTGTCTCAGTTCCAGTGTGGCTGATCATCCTCTCAGACCAGCTAGGGATCGTCGCCTTGGTGAGCCCTTACCTCACCAACTAGCTAATCCCACCTAGGCATATCCTGACGCGAGAGGCCCGAAGGTCCCCCTCTTTGGCCCGAAGGCATCATGCGGTATTAGCCATCGTTTCCAATGGTTATCCCCCACATCAGGGCAATTTCCTAGGCATTACTCACCCGTCCGCCGCTCGCCGCCCAACAAATCCCCCGAAGGTTCAATGTTGTCGCTGCCGCTCGACTTGCATGTGTTAGGCCTGCCGCCAGCGTTCAATCTGAGCCATGATCAAACTCTTCAATTTAAGATTTTGTCGGCTCAATGAATACTGAACATTACATAAGTAATGTTTGAATTGACTGTGCTGAATCTTGCGATTCAATGGTCACTTCGTATCATTGAAACCTAATTTGAAACCGAAGTTTCTAATTGGATTATCATCAACGAGTGCCCACACAGATTGATAGGTCTATATTGTTAAAGAGCGTTCCTATTGAGCCTCGCTCAAATCGGACGGCCATTTTAGCGAGTTAAAGTTTAGTGTCAATCACTTTTTTCAAACTTTTTTCAAGCGTTTCCGCTTGGCTAATTTGGCTTGCTAACTCAGTTTCGTTTCTTTCGAAGCGTTGCCGTGTCAGCGAGGTGGCATTATAGGGATTGCGATCACATTGGCAAGCCATTTTTCAGGTTTTTTTTGATTTTTTTATCGTTTGAGTGTTTTTTATTCTAAAAGGCGAGTTTTTACTACTCTTCTACCCCTATACCCCCTTTAATCGCCTTTAATAAGGAGAAAAGATGAGTTCAATAAGAAGTTATAAAGGTATGAAGCCTCAGCTTGGTGAGCGAGTTTACATCGATCCAACATCTGTTTTAGTCGGTGACATCATCATTGGGGACGATTCTAGTGTTTGGCCGTTGGTTGCAGCACGTGGTGATGTAAATCATATTCACATTGGTGATCGCACAAATATCCAAGACGGGAGCGTTTTACACGTTACGCACAAAAATCAGGAAAACCCAAACGGCTACCCTTTGATTATTGGCAATGACGTCACGATAGGTCACAAAGTCATGTTACATGGTTGCGAGATTCACGATCTCGTGTTGGTGGGGATGGGTGCTATTGTTCTCGATGGCGTGGTAATTCAATCTGAAGTGATGATTGGCGCTGGTAGCTTAGTGCCACCTGGAAAAGTATTAGAAAGTGGTTATCTCTATGTGGGTAGCCCGGTAAAACAAGCCCGCCCCCTTTCAGAAAAAGAGCGAGCCTTCTTACAAAAGTCTTCTGATAACTACGTGCAGAACAAAAACGACTACTTAAATGAAGTAGAAGTCATTAGTTAGCGATTCGATAAGCTAATTATTCAATAATGATGTGGCCTTCTTCATTGAAGGCTTCATCTTCTATAAGTTCTTCAGCAACATCTTCCAGATCAAATCGACAGGCGATAAATGCCGTTATTGCTTGTTGTTCGTCTTCTATGGCCAACCCGCTCATTTTTGCAAGCTTCTGTTTTGTTACGTAGCATTCGATAAGTGCGCCAGATTGCTGTGCAGGAAAGTTTACCGATTGTGATGTCTCATCCCACGACTGGATATCTGGGAATAAAATGGATTGGTTCATCGACTACTGACCTTCAAGGTTTTTTCTTAATTCACGTAAAATCTGTTTGGCTCCCGGACGCAAACCACGCCACAGCATAAAGCTCTCAGATGCTTGGCCCACCAACATGCCTAAACCATCATAGGCATGAGAAGCACCATGCGCCTTTGCCCACTGGTTAAATGTGGTATCACCTTTGCCATACATCATGTCATAGCTTGTGCTGTTTGCCGCGAAGATAGTAGGCGATATATCAGGAAGCTCACCACTCAACGAAGCAGAGGTCGAGTTGATAATGACATCATACTCTTCAGTAATGGTACTCATCTCTTTCGCTGTCACTGGCCCATAAGCGGCAAACAACTCCGCCAGCTCTTCTGCTTTGGCAAAAGTACGATTGGTGACCGTTAAAGAAGCAGGTTTTTGATCAAGTAATGGATTGATGACGCCACGAGATGCTCCACCAGCCCCTATGATCAGGATACGAGCCCCTTCTAAAACGACGTGATGCTGAAGCAAGTCTTGCACTAAGCCAGCACCGTCGGTGTTGTCACCAATGATTTCACCATCATCCAGCTTCTTTAGTGTATTCACAGCTCCGGCAAGCTGAGCACGCTCGGTTAATCGACTGGCAAATCGATATGCCTCTTCCTTAAAAGGCAAGGTAACGTTACATCCTTTGCCGCCTTCAGCAAAAAACACTGTTACCGTTTCTATAAATCCATCAACAGGGGCGCATTCAGCCGTATAAGTCAGTGATTGATTCGTTTGGCGAGCAAAAAGTGTGTGAATAAACGGCGACTTGCTGTGCCCAATAGGATTACCAAACACGGCATAGCGATCGATTTGCTGAGTCATTTCCTTACCTTTATTCCTTACCTTAATATAGAGAAAAACAGGGCCATCTGATTAAAGATGACCCTATCACTATCTATCTATATAGAAAAGTAGATTCAGCACTTACCACTCGCGCGGTTTTAGGTATCGCTCGTAAAGCTCAGCCTCTGGTGTACCCGCTGCAGGTTCGTAGCTGTACTCCCAGCGTGCCAATGGTGGCATTGACATCAGTATCGACTCCGTACGCCCACCACTTTGTAAACCAAACAAAGTCCCACGGTCATACACTAAGTTAAACTCAACATAACGACCACGACGGTACAACTGAAACTCGCGTTCACGCTCACCGTATTCGATGTTTTTACGACGCGCGACGATAGGTAGATAAGCCTGACAGAAACCTTCTCCCACCGCTTTGATGTAATCGAAACACTTATCGAACTCCCAATGGTTCAAATCATCAAAGAACAAACCACCAACACCACGTGTTTCGTTTCGGTGTGGGAGGAAGAAATACTTATCACACCACGCTTTGTGCTCTGCATAGACTTCATCACCGAATGGGGCACAAATTGCTTTCGCAATATCGTGCCAATACTGACAATCTTCTTCGAAAGGATAGAAAGGAGTCAGGTCGAAACCACCACCAAACCACCAAATCGGCTCTTCTCCCTCTTTTTCTGCGATAAAGAAGCGAACATTAGCATGAGAAGTCGGCACATAAGGGTTTTTAGGGTGAATAACCAAAGAGACACCCATCGCCTCAAAGCGGCGACCCGCTAATTCAGGACGATGAGCCGTTGCTGACGCTGGCATTTCTTTCCCTTCAACGTGAGAAAAGTTCACTCCACCCTGCTCGAATACGTGACCATCACGGAGAACTCGTGAACGGCCACCACCACCAAGACGCTCTCCCGGTTCACGATGCCATGCATCTTCGACAAAGACGGCCTTTCCATCTTCTTGTTCTAACTGCTGGCAAATGGAATCCTGAAGCGACATCAGGAACTGCTTTACGGCATGCTTATCGATTGCTGACATACGTTATTACCTATTGGTACCTTATTGATAGCTAGCTGGCAGGGTTAGCCCTGTCTTAATATTTGTGAGGTTTTAGCGTCACGAATCTCACTTGGCTTGTCACGACCGCTGGTTTCACCACGAAGAATAGCCACCAGCTTGTCACCTAACTGCTGCTCCACTTCTTCCGTCGTCATACACGGTGGCAAACCAGAAAGATTCGCGCTGGTAGAGGTTAACGGCTTTCCGAAAGCATTACACATCTTTTGCACCAAAGGATGATCAGTCACACGAACTGCAATCGAATCAAACTGTCCAGAAACCCAATTAGACACTTTATCGCTCGCTGGCATGATCCAGGTGTATGGGCCAGGCCAGGTTGCATGAACTTTATCTAACTGCTCTTGAGTCAACTGAGACTCGTCAATGTAAGGCAATAGCTGTTCATAGCTGGCGGCAATAAGAATAAGCCCCTTTTCTACCGGACGCTGCTTCAGTTCCAGCAATTTTTGGATTGCCTGCGGGTTATCTGGATCGCACCCGACACCAAAAACACCTTCTGTTGGATAGGCAATCACTTCGCCTTGTTGTAGTGCGTTGAGCACCTGTTCAAAGTTATCCACCGATTACTTCCTGATAGTCTGACTGTATTATTTTCTCTAAGTGTACAAATATTCATTCTCAGAGACTAAAGCAATTTTTTTATAAAATGTATCAATAGCATTTACAAAGGCGCGCAAACGTTTGCTTGAGATAAAAATCCCCGTATAATGCGCACAAATTTATCAGCTCACCTAATTTTGCAGCTTGAAGGAGTTTGAGATGAAAGTCGGTATCATCATGGGTTCTAAATCAGATTGGCCAACCATGAAACTAGCAGCGGACATGCTGGATCAATTTGGCGTGTCTTACGAAACAAAAGTGGTGTCAGCTCACCGTACTCCTCAACTATTGGCTGATTACGCAAGCAGCGCGAAAGAGCGCGGAATCAAAGTGATCATCGCAGGTGCAGGCGGTGCCGCTCACCTACCAGGTATGACAGCAGCATTCACAAGTTTGCCAGTTCTTGGTGTTCCGGTTCAGTCTCGCGCACTAAAAGGTATGGATTCTCTACTGTCTATCGTACAAATGCCAAAAGGTATCGCGGTCGGTACATTAGCGATTGGTGAAGCAGGCGCAGCAAACGCTGGCATTCTGGCGGCACAAATTCTGGGTACACATGATGAAAGCATCATGGCAAAAGTGGAAGCGTTCCGTAAAGAACAGACGGAAACCGTCCTGGCTAACCCAAACCCAGCTGAGGATTAATCGGATGCATGTACTGGTTCTTGGAGCAGGTCAGCTGGCTCGTATGATGTCTCTGGCTGGTGCACCACTGAATATCCAAATCTCGGCTTACGATGTAGGCAGCGGTAATATCGTCCACCCTCTCACTCAACATGTACTTGGTCATGGCCTGGAAAATGCCATTGAACAAGTGGATGTGATCACAGCGGAATTCGAGCATATCCCTCACGATGTACTCGACATCTGTGACGTTAGCGGAAAGTTCCTGCCTAGTACAGAAGCCATCAAGGCAGGTGGCGACCGCCGCCTTGAGAAAGCATTATTAGATAATGCCGGCGTGCGTAACGCAAAATACTACGTGATTGAAACACGTGAAGATTTTGATCGTGCCATTGAATATGTTGGCATGCCAATGGTACTGAAAAGTGCACTAGGCGGTTACGATGGTAAAGGTCAATGGCGCTTAAAAGAAGCTTCTCAGGCAGATGCTATCTGGACAGAAATGGCTGAGTGCATCGCAGCAACACCAACTCAAGCCATTGTGGCTGAGGAGTTTGTACCATTTAGCCGTGAGGTGTCCTTAGTTGGTGCACGTGGTAAAGATGGCAGTGTTGAAGTTTATCCACTGGCAGAAAACGTCCACACTAATGGTGTTCTGAGCCTTTCAACTGCCATTGATGCGCCAGAACTGCAAGTGCAAGCCAAGCAGATGTTCACAGCGGTAGCAGACAGCCTAAATTACGTCGGCGTATTGGCGTTAGAGTTCTTTGATGTCGATGGTACTTTGTTGGTGAATGAAATTGCCCCACGAGTGCATAACTCGGGTCATTGGACGCAACAAGGTGCGGAAACTTGTCAGTTTGAAAACCATCTGCGTGCGGTGTGCGGTTTGCCACTAGGCAGTACTAAACTGATTCGCGAAACCTCAATGGTTAATATTCTCGGTGAAGACACCTTACCAGAAGCGCTATTCGCAATGGATGGTTGCCATATTCACTGGTATGGTAAAGAGAAACGTGCAGGTCGCAAAATGGGCCACATCAACGTATGTGGTGACTACCCTGGAGAACTGCATCGCAGACTGTGCGCGTTAGCCGATGTGTTGGATGAGGTCGCCTTCCCTGCTGTGCACGAATTTGCACAAAAAGCACAGGCTTAAGATTCCGTAATTACCAATCGAAAAATTACAAATTGAAAAAGGGTCGCATCATGCGACCCTTTCTAATTTACCCTTGCTGGGTGTGCTGACACTTGCGGTTCGCGCATTGCAGTTTCACACCACTGGCAGATTTCTTCTCCACCAGCAAAGTAAAACCACACTCTTCGCAGCGACCTTTGATCGGCGGTAAATTCACTGCAAACTTACACTTTGGATAATTATCACAGGCATAAAACGTCTTGCCGAAGCGTGTCTTACGTTCAACTAAATGACCTTTGCCACATTCAGGACAAGCATGCTGCTCCTGAGACTGCTTTTCTGGTTCAGGCTGGTTAATCGACTCTATATGATGGCATGCCGGGTAATGACTGCATCCGACAAACATCCCGTAACGTCCCTGACGCAACACCAGTTCATGGTCGCACTCAGGGCACGGCACCCCCAGTTCTTTTACGATGTGGCCATCATTGTTGTGCAGTGCTTTGATGTAATCACACCCTGGATACTGGCTGCAACCGAGGAATGGACCGTGCTTACCGTGCTTAAGAGTAAGCTCTCCTCCACACTTTGGACAAGGCTCATATTCCAGCGCATGTTCATGGGCAGAAAAGAGATTATTGTCGATTTTACTACTCATACTTACCGTTTACTTGAAAGAGACCAAACAGACAAGTTCTTGCTCTACGAACAGAACTCGAACTTGCCTCGGTTGGGTTTAATGAAGAATCCCTTGTTCCTTGGTATATAACAGCTCTTCCATCAGCGTATAAGCATTTTCATTGCCTGGTACATTAAACAGCACCATCAGAATGATCCATTTGAGATCTTCAAGCTCAAACTCGTTCGTTTCCAGACCCATCACTCGATCAATCACCATTTCACGAGTTTCTGTCGTCAGTACATTGATCTGCTCGAGGAATAATAGAAAGCCTCGGCATTCTAAATCCAAACGCTGCATCTCTTTCGCAGTGTAGATACGAGTCGATGAAGACGCGATACAAGCCGAGATAGCAGAAGATGTATCACTTTGCTGCAGCGCAGCGAGCTCTTCTAACCAGACAAGGGCTTTGTAGATATCTTTTTGCTGGAAGCCTGCGCGAAGCAGTTCATCTTCCAACTCGTCTTGTTCGACCTGTAACTCTGCATCGCTATGGATGTAGGTTTCGAATAGATACATCAGTATATCCATCATCATAGCTAGCCCCTCCCCTTACGAATATAGCCACCTGAAACTGCAACAATATGCCCAGAGAGCTCAAGCTCTAAGAGCTGCATCATGACTTCCTGGACAGGTATATTGGTCCTGTTTGCAAGAATATCAACCGGTGTAGCCTCACTTCCTACGTTAGCTAACAGCTGAGGAAATGGCAATTCTTCTTCATCATTTAACATAGAAAATAAATCTAAGCTCTGATTAACAGACCAGTCGAACAAGGACTGTATTTCATCAAGCACGTCTTTGGTTTTTTCTACGAGGCAGGCACCATGACGAATCAAATGATTACCACCACTGGCATTTGGCGCATTAATCGAGGTTGGCAAAGCAAAGACTTCTCGTCCCTGCTCAAGGGCATAGCGCGCTGTAATCAAAGAGCCGCTTTTCTCCGCAGCTTCCACGACCAAAACACCCAGCGACAACCCGCTGATGATTCGGTTTCGGCGCGGGAAGTGCTCAGCTCTGGGTTTTGCATGAGGGCGAAATTCTGAGACCAGAGCACCATTTTCTGCGACTCTCTGTGCCAGTCCGCGATGGCGGGCAGGATAAATATTCTTTAGCCCAGAGCCAAGTACAGCAATTGTCTTACCGCCCGCTGTAAGAGCCCCATCATGAGCGTGACCATCAATCCCCAAAGCCAATCCACTGGTAACGAAGAGATCATTGTGAACAAAGTCTGCGGCAAAATGACGAGCATGCTGCAAGCCGTCAATACTCGCGTTACGACTTCCTACTATGGCAATCTGTGGCTGAGACAAACAGATTTGATCTCCTTGAACAAACAGCAATGGTGGAGGTGCAACAATCTGTTTGAGTAAAGGAGGATAGAGCGGATCGTCTAAGGTCAGAATATGATGACTTGAAGAGAGAGATCTCCACGCGAGACAAGCATCAACCTCTTTATCGACTGAAGCCCAAGCCTGAAGTTGCTTCTGGCTTAAACCAAGATGTTGTAAGTATTCATGAGAGGAATTGACAATATTTCTGGGGGTATCTTTGGCCAGAAGCTGATTCATTCTGACCCCGCCTATGCCTGGCAAGCAACTTAGCTTTAACCAGGCAATCAGGTCATTCTCACTGAGTTGTTTCATCTGTGTCTGACACTTCCGTGACTGGCACTTCTGTAACCGGATCTTCTGCCACTGGTTCTTCTGTTGCCGAAACTTCCGTAAATGACTCTTCTGGCGATGATTCTTCTGTCGCCGACACTTCCGCAACTGACTCTTCTGGCGCTGGTTCTTCTGCCGCCAACACTTCAGTAAATGGCACTTCTGTCAGTGGCGAAACCACCGTTATCTCATTATTGATTGGTTTAGTACTGTTAGTGATCAAAGCTAAGCTGAAGTATTCATAAGGACGAATCACCAGCAACTCACCCACTTTACGTTGTGGCAGGATGATTGCTTTATCGAACAAGCTAACCTCTTTCTTAAAACCGTCGCCATCTTGATATACCGGGTTAGCGTTCTCTTTTAAGTCAAACACGCTACCTTGTTTCAAGGAATCGGCCGTTCCTTTATCAATCACAACAACCTGATTAGTGGAGCTAAAGCGGATACCTTCAATATTACCCAGTAATCTAGCAGAGGTGCCATGAGGTGAAGGCAATGGATAGAATGTCGTGGAAAAGCCTCCGCTTTCTATCTTCTGATTTGGCAGAGCAATGTCATTTCTAAGGATTTCTTGCAGCTGCGAGGTGATCTTCAAGCCAGAATATTCTTCTGATGCCTCTACCAACTCTCCTTTTGCAATCAAGCGCAATGCGGTTATTTCCTTTGATATATCTTCTCGGGAAAAAGTCTCCACAGGACGGTAAATCGCCCACTCCGTCGCCGTTTGCTCACCACTGATATACAGCACATCTTCAGCGGTAAGATATTTACTGCCCTTAGTACTGCCCATAACCTTGAAGGCGCTCTCCAAAGTCTCTTCATCCACCAGTCGATCAGAGCTGAGATAAGGCATAACTAAGCCTTCAGCCACAGTTGGGACGGCTTTCTTTTCGGTTATACGAGCTTTTGGGCTCAGCTTCTTAACGGGTTTTAAGCTGAGTACTGGCTGTCCGTTAATCCACACCAAAGACAATTTATCGCCGGGATAAATTAAGTGCGGATTATCTATCTCTGGGTTTACTTGCCACAAACGTGGCCACAACCAAGGACTATCCAGATACATTGCCGAAATATCCCACAAGGTGTCACCTTGCACGACAACATAAGTCTGTGGTGCATCAACTTTAACAGCGAGTGGGTTGGAATCCGCGCCAGCGGCGGCATTGAGAGAGAAAAATAACGGCAACATAATACTGGAAACGTTGCGAAAAATTCGTTTCATGACCCTCGTCCTTGGTCTGTTAAGCAGTAATCAGAATGGAAATTAATGCAAGGATGCTGTCATTTAGGTCATAAAATGTCTAGAATTGAGCCAACAAGGTTTGTGCTGTTTCGGCACAGTTCAATATTTCGAGTGAATATGTCTGTATTACAAGTATTAACATTTCCAGATGATCGCCTGCGCACAGTCGCGAAGCCTGTTGAAGCGGTGACACCTGAAATTCAAAAAATCGTCGATGACATGATCGAAACCATGTACGACGAAGAAGGTATTGGCCTTGCTGCAACGCAGGTTGATATCCATCAGCGTATCGTAGTGATTGATATTTCAGAAACTCGTGATGAGCCAATGGTGCTTATCAACCCTGAGATTCTGGACAAGCGTGGCGAAGATGGCATTGAAGAGGGCTGTCTATCCGTACCAGGTGCTCGTGCACTTGTACCTCGCGCGGCTGAAGTTACAGTTAAAGCACTGGATCGTGAAGGCAAAGAATTTACCTTTGACGCTGACGACCTGCTAGCGATTTGTGTTCAACACGAATTGGATCACCTACAAGGCAAATTGTTTGTTGATTATCTATCGCCACTGAAGCGTAAGCGCATTCAGGACAAACTGGCGAAGATCAAACGCTATAACGAGAAGCAGCTAAGCGCTTAATCGCGAACCATACCAATAAGAAGGAAGTCTACCTTGAGTCAGTCTTTACGTATTGTCTTTGCAGGTACTCCGGATTTCGCCGCCCGTCACTTGGCGGCGATATTGTCTTCGGAGCACGAAGTAATTGCAGTTTACACTCAACCAGACCGCCCTGCGGGTCGCGGAAAAAAATTGACTGCAAGCCCGGTAAAAAACATCGCACTAGAACACAACATCCCGGTTTATCAGCCTGAGAACTTCAAATCAGATGAAGCTAAGCAAGAGCTTGTTGATCTGAATGCCGATATCATGGTGGTTGTGGCTTATGGCCTTCTGCTGCCACAAGCGGTATTAGACACACCTAAGCTAGGTTGTATCAACGTACACGGTTCTATCCTGCCTCGCTGGCGTGGTGCCGCACCAATCCAACGCTCAATCTGGGCTGGCGATGCAGAAACTGGTGTAACCATCATGCAGATGGACATCGGTTTAGACACAGGTGATATGCTGAAAATCGCGACGCTGCCAATCGAAGCGATCGATACCAGTGCATCGATGTACGAAAAGCTTGCCGAGCTTGGTCCGCAAGCATTGATTGACTGCCTGACCGATATAGCAACTGACAAAGCAGTTCCAGTTAAGCAAGATGATGAGCTCGCGAACTACGCGAAAAAGCTCAGCAAAGAAGAAGCTCGCATCAACTGGAGCGACGACGCAGCACATATTGAACGCTGTGTACGTGCATTCAATCCTTGGCCTATGAGCCATTTTGAAGCGGCTGAAAACAGCATAAAGGTTTGGCAAAGCCGTGTGTCTGAACAAACCAGCTCTAAGCCAGCTGGCACGATTATTCAGGCAGACAAAACCGGTATCTACGTGGCAACCGGCAATGGCGTATTGGTTTTGGAACAACTGCAGGTTCCGGGTAAAAAAGCGATGCCAGTTCAAGATATTCTGAACTCACGAGCCTCTTGGTTTGAGGTTGGCACCCTGCTGATTTAAGCCATACTAGGGTCTATTCCCTTATTAATACGAACTTTTAGAGGGCAGAGATGCCCTCCTTTAATTTAAGGTACTCATCATGAATGTTCGCGCTGCGGCTGCCAACGTCTTGTATCTTGTCGTCGACAAGGGCCACTCTCTTTCCAGTGCTCTTCCTGCGGCTCAACAAACCATCCGCCCTCGTGATCACGCTCTTCTGCAAGAGATCTGTTACGGTGCGCTTCGCTACCTACCTCGCTTAGAAACGATCGCCAGCCAACTGATGGATAAGCCGCTTAAAGGCAAACAACGTGTATTCCATCACCTGATCCTAGTTGGACTTTATCAACTGAGCTTTATGCGTATTCCTGCTCACGCAGCTGTTGGCGAAACCGTTGAAGGCACCAAAGATCTTAAAGGCCCTCGCCTGCGTGGTCTGATTAATGCGGTGTTACGTAATTACCAACGCAATCAGGAAGAGCTTGACGAGATTGGAGTCAGCAACAACGCTGGTAAATATGGCCACCCAAGCTGGTTACTCAAACTGCTACAAGAAGCTTACCCACAGCAATGGGAAAGTATTGTTGATGCCAATAACCAAAAAGCACCGATGTGGCTGCGAGTAAACCACCAGCATCACACTCGCGATGAATATCTGGCACTACTCAAAAATGAAAACATTGAGGCCACACCGCACACAGAAGCGATGGACGCGCTAAAATTGGCAGCGCCATGCGATGTGACCAAACTGCCTGGATTTGAGAAAGGTTGGGTATCGGTACAAGATGCAGCGGCTCAGTTGTCGATTAACTACCTGAAACCAAAAGATGGTGAACTGATTCTGGATTGTTGCGCAGCACCAGGCGGAAAGACAGCACACATTCTTGAACGTACATCTGGTAGCGAAGTGGTCGCGATTGACTGTGACGACACCCGCCTGAAGCGAGTACATGAAAACCTGAAGCGTCTCAATCTTCAGGCAAAAGTAGTTTGTGGTGATGCGCGTAATCCTCAAGAATGGTGGCAAGGTGAACAATTTGACCGTATCTTGTTGGATGCTCCGTGTTCTGCGACGGGCGTCATTCGCCGTCATCCGGATATCAAATGGCTACGACGTGCCGACGATATCGCGGCATTAGCAGAGCTGCAAAGTGAAATTTTCGACGCTATGTGGACACAGCTAAAACCAGGCGGCACAATGGTTTACGCAACTTGCTCAATTACTCCACAAGAAAACATAGAGCAAGTGAAAGCATTTTTAGCTCGCACCACTGATGCGAAATTGCTGGATTCAGATCCCGAACAGCCTGGTCGTCAAATTCTACCAGGCGAAGAAGATATGGATGGTTTCTACTACGCAGTGCTAACCAAAACACACGCGTAACAGCATGCTAAATAGGGCGATTGGAGTCATTCAATCGCCTTTTTCAGATAACGAGAAAAGAGTATGAAGATCATTATTCTTGGTGCTGGTCAGGTTGGCGGCACACTGGCAGAAAACCTGGTTGGTGAGAACAACGACATCACCATCGTCGATAACAACTCTGACCGACTGCGTGAACTGCAGGACAAATATGACCTGCGCGTGGTCAACGGCCATGCGAGTCACCCGGATGTACTGCACGAAGCGGGCGCACAAGATGCCGACATGCTGGTTGCGGTAACCAACACTGACGAAACCAATATGGCAGCATGTCAGGTTGCCTTCACTCTGTTTAACACCCCTAACCGTGTCGCACGTATCCGCTCCCCAGAGTATCTGGCAGAAAAAGAAGCATTGTTTAAGTCTGGTGCCATCCCAGTCGATCACCTTATCGCACCGGAAGAACTGGTAACCAGCTATATAGAGCGTCTGATACAATACCCTGGTGCACTACAGGTAGTAAGCTTTGCTGAACAGAAAGTCAGCCTGGTTGCCGTAAAAGCCTATTATGGCGGGCCGTTGGTGGGTAATGCGCTATCCGCACTGCGCGAGCATATGCCTCACATTGACACCCGTGTGGCGGCGATATTCCGTCAAGGCCGTGCAATTCGTCCGCAAGGCACGACCATCATTGAAGCAGACGATGAGGTGTTCTTTGTCGCGGCAAGTAATCATATCCGCTCAGTGATGAGTGAGCTACAGCGCCTTGAGAAGCCTTACCGTCGTATTATGATTGTCGGTGGTGGTAACATCGGTGCAAGCTTAGCAAAACGCTTAGAACAGACCTACAGCGTGAAATTAATCGAGCGCAACTACCAACGTGCAGAAAAACTGTCAGAGCAACTCGCCAACACCATTGTATTCTGTGGTGATGCGGCAGATCAGGAGCTTCTGACCGAAGAAAATATCGACCAAGTCGACGTATTCATTGCCCTGACCAACGAAGATGAAACCAACATCATGTCAGCCATGCTGGCAAAACGCATGGGTGCGAAAAAGGTAATGGTGCTTATCCAGCGCGGAGCTTATGTCGACCTCGTGCAAGGTGGTGCGATTGATGTGGCAATTTCGCCTCAGCAAGCGACCATTTCCGCACTTCTGACTCACGTTCGTCGTGCCGATATTGTTAACGTATCTTCTCTGCGTCGCGGTGCCGCTGAAGCAATCGAGGCTATCGCCCATGGTGACGAGACCACATCGAAAGTGGTTGGTCGAGCGATTGGTGATATTAAACTGCCACCGGGAACGACAATTGGCGCAATCGTTCGTGGCGAAGAGGTACTCATTGCTCACGACCGCACCGTCATCGAACAAGATGACCACGTCGTGATGTTCCTGGTCGACAAAAAATACGTACCAGACGTCGAAGCTCTGTTCCAACCGAGCCCATTTTTCCTCTAGGATTCTCCAATGGTCAACTTACGTCCCGTACTGTTTGTTATCGGGCTGGTTTTATCCAAACTGGCTCTTTTCATGTACGTGCCTACTTTGGTCGCTTTCTTAACTGGTACGGGCGGATTCCTCGACTTCGCCCAAGCCGTTGTGATCACCCATGTTGCTGCATTTTTCTGTCTGACGGTCGGTCGAACGACCGATTTCAAACTCAGTGTGCGCGATATGTTTCTCATTACAAGCTTGGTCTGGACCATAGCCAGTGCATTCGCAGCACTGCCATTTGTGTTCATTAACCACATCAGCTTTACCGATGCCTATTTTGAAACTATGTCAGGAATCACCACCACAGGTTCGACCGTACTGAGTGGCTTAGACGACATGGCGCCAAGTATCTTGTTGTGGCGCTCGATTCTGCAATGGCTTGGCGGTGTTGGGTTTATCGTAATGGCCGTAGCTGTCCTGCCCATGCTTAACGTCGGTGGTATGAAACTGTTCCAAACCGAATCTTCCGACTGGTCTGATAAAAGTAGCCCAAGAGCCAAAACCGTGGCGAAAAACATCGTGCTGGTCTATCTGATATTAACCGGGCTGTGTATTGGCGGTTACATATTGACAGGCATGAGTGTATTCGAGGCTATCAACCACTCGTTTACCACCCTATCGACTGGTGGGTACTCGACTTCTGACGGCTCGATGAATCACTTTTCGAATGGCGCGCACTGGGTAGCAACTACGTTTATGTTTCTGGGTGGTTTGCCTTTCCTGCTGTTCGTTGCCGCTTTACGCAAACGTCGTATTGATATCCTGCTAAAAGATGCACAGGTACGCGGCTTTGCTTATCTGTTCCTCTTTTCAAGTCTGGTCGTTGCCACCTGGCTGGTTTTTCGCGACGGTTACACCATGTCAGATGCACTGCGTGTGTCTATGTTCAACATCGTATCCGTCGTTACTACGACCGGATTTGGTTTGGAAGACTTCACCGCTTGGGGTGCATTACCAACAACTCTGTTTGCCTTTTTGATGATTGCAGGTGCCTGCTCGGGCTCTACAGCAGGCGGGATAAAAATATTCCGCTTCCAGATCGCGATGACCCTGTTGAACAAGCAGATGCTTAAATTGGTTCACCCTTCCGGTGTGTTTGTCCAACGCTACAACCAACGCCCTGTGAACGACGATATTGTACGTTCAGTGGTTGCGTTTGTTTTGATGTTCTTTATCACCATTATAGTAATTGCAGGTTGTTTGAGTGCGCTGGGTTTAGATCCAGTCACCAGTATCTCGGGTTCCATCACCGCAGTCGCAAACGTCGGGCCAGGCATGGGATCAGTGATAGGCCCTAAAGGTAACTTCGCCCCATTACCCGATACCGCCAAGTGGCTGTTAAGTTTTGGGATGTTAATGGGTCGTCTGGAAATTCTGACTATCCTTGTGTTGTTCTTTCCGGCATTCTGGCGCCGTTAAACCCTATCAAACAAAAGGTACAACAATGAAAACGTGGATTACTTTGGCCACCCTGCTGGCCACTTCATCGGTATATGCTGCCGAGGTCGTTACCTTAGCTGATGGACGAGAAGTTAAATTAAATGATGACTTTACTTGGGAGTATGTGGTTAAGAGCAATGCATCAAAAGGCAAAGCGGTAACAACATCTACTAAGATCGCCGTAACGCCAGCGATTGCGACGATTCCCGTTGTAACTAAAACCGTCGGAACAACACTTATCGTCAATGCGAAAAAGCCAACCATGCAACTGTCTGATTCTGGTGTGGATATCTTGATTGGCTCTGCGAGCTACGAAGGTGGGGAACTGATTTTACCAACCTCTATCACCAACCAGAGTTCTCAGTCTGTGATTCAGATTGAAGTAGAAGTTCAGGTGTTCGATATGTCGGGTAAAGCGCTGACAAAAGAAAATGTTATCGTTTGGCAGTCCATTAAACGTATGGCTGAGACTTATCTTCGCCCGCAACAAGCTGAGCAAGGTAAGCGCATCAAACTGGCTGTGCCGCAATCTCCACAATACCAATTCTCGGCAAAAGTCGTAGAAGTACAAACTCGCTAAAAATCAGCACATTCCGAGCCGATTTAGTCCTTGTTAACAAACCAACGGTTAAATCGGCTCGACAAAGTAATAAATCGCAAAGAAGTGGCATACACATCCCGCCAAAACAAAACCATGCCAAATCGCGTGATTGAATGGAATGCGCTTAGCCACGTAAAAAATAACACCAAGAGAATAGATCAAACCACCTACCGCTAGCAGCGTCAGACCACCGATATCCAAGGTGATCGCCAACTCATAAATCACAATAAGCGATAACCAGCCCATAACCAGATAGCTCGTCAGCGACAGATGCTTGAAGCGGTGAATAAATGCAACTTTCATGATGATACCAATGAGAGCAATAGTCCAAATCACTATCATCAGCCCAATCGCAAGAGGCGTACGTAAACTCACCAGCAAAAATGGCGTATAACTACCTGCAATCAATAAATAGATCGCACAGTGGTCAAAGGTCTTCAGCCAGCGTTTGGCTTTAGGGTGCGGAATAGAATGATAGAGTGTTGAGGCGAGAAACAGCACGATAATACTGGCCCCGTATATCGCCATACTGGTTATCGTCAGGGTATCTGCCTGCTGATCTAACGATCGGATTAACAGCAGAATCAGGCCAACAATACCCAATATCATCCCGATTCCATGAGTGACAGAATTAGCAAACTCTTCACTCTGACTGTATTGAGGTTTGTGTGGCGATGACATAAATGCACCTATACTAGAGCGAGCGTGAATTTTCACTCTAGTATGGCACATTAAGAGTACACGTGTAAGCTAAAATTCAGAGTCGTGCGTCGCCGTGGTTTGGTCCAGAAAATTAAGCACGAGCTCTCCGACTTCTTCAGGACTGGTCGTTACCGGAATCGTCAATTCTCGATTGAGCTTGCCACTGCCTAGCAAACTCGCAAGCATGCCGCCAGTCCCACTGCGAGTCCGGTCAACTTCAAACCATAATTTCAGCTCTTCTTCGCTTCGATGCGCTACAAATTCCAGTTCACGCCATACACCATGGTACGGACCATCGGTTGGCACCATTTCAAATTCCTGAACAAATGGCAGGTCGAAGCCTTTTACTTCTTCACATTCGACTTGGCGAATACGCAGCCCTTGCGCTTCAAATGCAGATAAAATCGCATCCATAAGCGGGTCCGGTCTAATCGTAAGGATATCTTTGTCTGTGGGATCAAGCGCTGCGGCAACATCTAAGCCCGTTTCCAGCCACACTTTCGCATCACCGATAGTTACGGGAGTATTCCAAGGGACATCGAGCTTAACATCAAAGGTGCGCTCTTCTGTGGAATGTATAACAAATGAATAAGGGAGGCTCCACTCGGCTAAGATATGAGCTTGCGGCACTCGACGCATGCTGTGCCCTTCTCGAGATCCCCTGTCATCAGGAGCCTCTGCGATATAGCGGCAACAGAGTTTCAGGTCGATGTTATCGATCTTTTGTTCTGTCGAACCACCATAAACATGGATTGACACATCCACACTTTGACCGGGGTATATCACATCCTGATTCAGAACTGAGTCGACCTTAGCACTGCCGATCCCAAAACTCGCAAGTGTCTTCTTTAAAAATGACATACACACCTCCTTTATCGAGATCTCATACTACTACTGCTGATCACGGGATCAAAACAAATTTTTGTATTCATTCGCTATCAAATTTAACAAAATCGAAAGAATTCAACTGTTCAAGTATCGACCAATTATAACAAGGGTGCTAACCTAATAACTGATATGTATGCATATCGTTAACCCTGACTCATTAACTGGATTGGCGAGAGCCAAAAGAGCAAAGCTTTCAGTAATTTGTTGAAGTTAGCTCATAGTGATTCAGGTCATAACATCGGCAATGGATATGCCTGGCAGTTAGGTAATTGAATGCGCCCAACAACAGTCAGGTTCGCACACACCAATAGTAGTGCAATGCGCCGTCGCAGTGGTTTTGCTGCTGCACCAAAGGCACGTCAAGTTGCGCCAGCTATGACAATGGTTGAGAAAAACGCGGTAACACCGAAAGCTCCGTCCAAAGTTATCAAAGCAGCTTAATCAAAAGCGCGGTATCTACCGCGCTTTTTCTTTTCCACTCCTCACCTATTTGTCTTCTCCATGCAATTTGATACCTTAAGCAAAATACCTATAAAATTTGTGGAGAAAGAAATGAAGTGTCATCGTATTGAAGAACTGCTCGAACTATTAGAGCCGGAGTGGCATAAAGACCAAGACATGAACCTTATCCAGTTCATTATCAAACTGGCTAAAGAAGCGGGTTATAACGGTAAGCTGGAAGAGCTCACCGATGATGTGCTTATCTACCACCTTAAAATGCGTAACAGCAGTAAAGATGAAATGATCCCAGGCTTGAAAAAAGACCAGGAAGACGATTTCAAGACCGCGATTTTACGCGCCCGTGGCATCATCAAATAAAGCGCTAAGACAACGCCTACTCTCTTAAGCGACTCATTTGAGTCGCTTTTTTGCAACTGAATAAGTGAGATAAAAGAAAGTGATAACTGTTCAGCCAATTATCAGGTTAACTGTACTGATTTTTGTTGTTAAACATTGACTGCGTTAAAGAAAAGGAAATGTTATTGATCGTATAATCGCCGTTTATCAGTATTAACTAAAATAGTTAACGAATAGCAATGTCATCGAGCGACATCACCAGAAATGACGCCGTACATTATAAAAAGCCTAAGAAGGATGAGTGCATGAGTCAGGATAAGATTGATATTAAAGATGTGACTCCCAAAACCTTTAACCCAAAAACTCATAAAGGAGATGGGGATCGTTTTAACCCTAGCAATCGTATCTATGTACGTGAAAGTAAAGGAACCTATCAAAAACTGAGACGCTACGGCGGCTGGTTTTTGCTGCTACTCTTTGGTTTGACACCATGGATCTCTTACGGAGAACGCCAAGCCATTCTGCTTGATATCGGTAATCAGCAATTCAACTTTTTTGGCACCACGCTTTACCCACAAGATCTTACCTTACTTGCGCTGCTGTTTGTGATAGCGGCATTCGGCCTGTTTTTCATTACGACCTTTTTAGGTAGGGTCTGGTGTGGTTACCTTTGTCCACAAACCGTCTGGACTTTCATGTACATCTGGTTTGAAGAGAAACTCGAAGGCAGCGCCAATAAGCGTCGTAAACAAGACGCCAACAAGTTAACCGCCAACCTAGTGATGCGTAAAACGCTCAAACACATCGCCTGGTTTGCGATTGCACTCGTCACTGGTTTTACTTTTGTCGGTTACTTCGTGCCAATGAAGCAACTCGTGATCGATTTCTTTACTTTTAGTTCCAGCTTCTGGCCAGTTTTCTGGGTGATGTTTTTTGCTGTCTGTACCTACGGTAATGCAGGTTGGATGCGTTCTATCATGTGTATTCACATGTGCCCTTACGCACGTTTCCAGTCTGCGATGTTCGACAAAGATACCTTCATCGTTGGCTACGACACCAAGCGCGGTGAACAACGCGGTCCGCGCTCACGTAAGGCAGATCCGAAACAACTTGGCCTGGGTGACTGTATTGACTGTGATTTGTGTGTGCAAGTGTGTCCGACGGGTATCGATATTCGTGATGGATTACAGTATGAATGTATCAACTGTGGTGCCTGTATTGATGCATGTGACCACACCATGGATCGCATGGGTTATGAGAAAGGGCTGATCAACTACACCACAGAGCACCGCTTATCAGGCAAAAACACCAAAGTTCTGCGTCCTAAGCTGCTTGGTTATGGTGCGGTATTCCTGATTATGATTGGCTTATTCTTTGCTCAGATTGCTTCCGTGGATCCTGCCGGCATGAGCGTGATTCGTGACCGTAACCAGCTGTTCCGCGTCAATAGCTCGGGTGAAGTAGAGAATACCTACACCCTTAAAGTGATCAACAAAACCCAGCAAGTGCAGGAATACCAACTGGATGTGAAAGGCATGAGCGATGTGAGTTGGTATGGTAAACAGACCATTCAGGTACAACCAGGTGAAGTATTGAACTTACCAATGAGTCTTGGCGCAGATCCTGACAAGCTAAACTCTGCGATCACTACAATTCAGTTTATACTCACCGATAAGAGCAACGATTTCACCATCGAAGTGGAAAGCCGTTTTATCAAGAAACTCTGATCCTAGCTTCGATGACTAATGGAAAAAGGCTCAGCAATGAGCCTTTTTATTTATATGTCCCAAGGTACGTTTAACTTTGACGCCCTTACCCCAGATTTCATGTGGTATGCGTTAGAAAGCATCGGTATTCGAGCAGAATCTGGCTTTCTCCCCCTCAACAGTTATGAAAACCGCGTTTATCAGTTTACTGATGAAGAGCGCCGCCGTTATGTCGTTAAGTTCTATCGCCCGGAACGTTGGAGCGATGAGCAAATTCAGGAAGAACACGACTTCACCTTAGAACTGATCGAAAACGAAATCCCTGTCGCACCACCAGTTTTACTCAATGGTCACACTTTACATCACTACAAAGGTTACGGCTTTGCGCTGTTTGAAAGCGTCGGCGGGCGTCAGTTCGAAGTAGATAATTTAGAGCAACTGGAAGGAGTTGGAAGATTCCTCGGCCGTATCCATAAAGTTGGCAGCAGAAAGACCTTTCAACATCGACCAAGCATCAGCTTACAAGAGTATCTCTACGAACCGCGTGAGATTTTGCAAAGCTCAGACATGATCCCCATGCATCTGGAGAATAGCTTTTTCAATGACTTAGATATGCTGATCAAATCCATCGAAAGCCACTGGAAAGATGACTTCAACGCCATTCGTCTGCATGGTGACTGCCACCCGGGCAATATCTTGTGGCGTGACGGCCCTATGTTCGTCGATTTGGATGATGCTCGTAACGGACCTGCGGTACAAGATTTATGGATGCTGCTCAATGGTGAGCGTCAGGATAAGCTGATGCAGCTGGATATCGTTATGGAAGCATATCAGGAGTTTTGTGATTTTAACTCAGCAGAGTTGAAACTAATCGAACCACTTCGCGGTCTACGAATGGTGCACTATATGGCATGGTTAGCAAAACGTTGGCATGACCCTGCATTTCCACTCGCTTTTCCGTGGTTTAATGAGCCAAAATATTGGGAAGGTCAAGTTCTGAGTTTTAAAGAGCAGATTGCCAACTTAGAAGAAGCCCCCCTCTCTTTAATGCCTCAATGGTAAGTCAGCCAAATAATTCAAAATGGAGATATTTAGATGAAAAAGCTGTTCGCACTGTTTTCTATGCTGATGCTGAGCCTATCGGCACAGGCAGCGCAATTCAAAGAAGGTGAACATTACAAGGTATTGGATCTAGAGGCATCGAATAAGCCTGTTGTAACTGAGTTCTTCTCATTCTACTGCCCGCACTGTAATTCGTTTGAACCAGTGATTCAGCAACTTAAGAAAAAGTTGCCTGAAGGTGTGAAGCTACAAAAGAACCATGTGTCATTCATGGGTGGCGCCATGGGTTCGTCGATGAGCAAAGGATTCGCGACCATGGTTGCACTAAAGATTGAAGACAAGATGGTACCGGTGATGTTTAACCGCATCCACAATATGCGTAAAGCGCCACGTGATGATGCTGAACTGCGTCAAATCTTCTTAGATGAAGGGGTAGATGCGAACAAGTTTGACTCAGCATTTAAAGGTTTTGCAGTCGATTCCATGGTCCGTCGTATGGACAAGCAGTTTGAAGACAGCGGCCTGACCGGTGTTCCTGCGGTGATCGTGAACAACAAGTACCTGGTGCAAGCGCAAAGCATCAAAACAACGGATGAGTATTTTGCTCTGGTGAACTACTTACTAGAACTTAAATAACTTTATCTTAATCATACAAAGGGGAGCGAAAGCTCCCCTTTGTTTTCTAAGTCTTTTGTTTTCTGTGTATTTCTTGAAGCAACTGGTCTTTCTCTTCCCATATACCACCTAACCACTGCTGGAATTGACGCTTATATGGTTTGTCGTTGAAATAATCGCCCAGCACTTGTTCATCGACAGGCAGCACTTTCACTCGCACCACAATTTTGGTCATGCGCCCCATCAACATGTCTTTGAATGGCTTGCCAGTGTTCTCTGGGTAAGCCAAAGTCACATCGATAATGTTCTCAAACTGATCGCCCATCGCAGCCAATGTATAAGCGATACCACCAGATTTGGGCTGCAGTAAATACTGATATCCCGCCTTGCTCTGGCGCTGTTTTTCTGCCGTGAAGCGTGTGCCTTCTACGTAATTCACCACCGTTGTCGGGGTGTACTTAAACTTGGCGCAGGAACGACGAGTGGTTGCTAGATCCTGACCACGCTTATGCGGATTGCGGATCAAATATTCACGTGAATAACGGCGCATAAATGGCATATCCAGTGCCCAGCATGCCATACCAATAAAAGGAACGTACAGCAGTTGCTGTTTAAGAAAAAACTTCGGCATCGGGATGCGATCTTTAAACACGCAGCAAAGTACGACGATATCTGTCCAACTCAGGTGATTACTGATCAAGAGATACCAGCCGTCTTGCTTTAGATTCTCACCACCTTGCACGTCCCATTCAACGCGATTGGACAGCGCTAATATCCCCGCATTGACAGTTGACCATAGCCACATCACCTTGTTAGCCGCTTCGGTGCCTTTAGCTTTCAGCTTCGCACTTGGAAGTAAGAGTTTAATCACAGCGATAATGCAAATCGCGATTGAGCAAGTCGCCGAATTGATGATCACAAGAGAAGCGTTAAGAAAAAGTAACAAATATGCCAACATGATAACTAAACAACAATGGTTAGGAATGAATAATAAAACAGCGTGTAATTATACTGTTCCACTGCCACATTGAAATATTTAAGAGAATGGTCTGATTAGTTACGGCATCGCTATACCCCCGCAATACATACTCAAGAAGCATGTTTGTGTTGGCAGACGAAGCAGAAATTTTAAGAACTGCTACTCTAAATTAAAACTCACCCATAGTTCAGATCATGCATTCAACAAATAAAAAAGGAGAGCACGAATGAAACCAAGGCTAACTGTCTTTACTTTGGCCTTTGTCGTCAGCTCAGCTCAGGCTCAGCTCGCTGAAACCGCAGGATTCACCGGAGAGATTGCACTTAACGCAGCATTTGTGACGTCAGAATCTAACTTTAACACCGATAACAGCAAAACCATCGATTCGCTGGATAAAAGTGGTGACAGCGACAGCTCGGTTGTCGCTGCGCCTCTGGGTAACATCGCTTATACCTTCGGTAAGCAACTCAACCAGCAAGTGTATGCAGGTACGGCCCGTTCGGATATCGCTATAGGCACACTTGCTTTTCAGTTAGGTTATCAATACCAATTACCCTCAGGCACAGTGCTCGATGTGTCCTATCTACCAACCTTGTTACATGGAGAAGCGTGGCGTAATCCCTATCAGGTAGGTGTGGCTCGACGCAAAACAGATGAAAGCGGTAACGCTTACCGTTTCCAGATAAAAGGGTTGATTGATAAAAACTTTAACCTCGACCTTGCGTTTGCCGACAAGGAAATTGATAAGGAAGAAGTCACCGATCGCACTCTGGCTCGCGATGCAAAGATCTACTACGTCAGAGGTGATTACCGATATTCACTCGATAGTACTTCTATTCTGCAACCCGCTTTTACGTACATGAATCAAGATGCCGATGGCAAGGCAGAATCGTATGACTCTTATGGGTTTGAGCTGAGCTGGTTTAAGTTCATCAATCGCCACCGCCTTGCTCTCACCGCCAACTATACTCTCCAAGACTATCAATCCAAAAGCCAGACTTTTGATAAGGAACGTAGTAACGACATCATTGGCCTGTTTGCCGCTTATGAATACCAAAACGTATTTGACTGGCAAAACTGGTCGTTCATTTCGTTCGCAGGTTATAACCAAACCGACTCAAACATCACCTTCTACGATGAGAAAGAATATTTATTATCTTTAGGTTTCAACTATCGCTTTAAGTAGGCTGACGGATTCAGTTCTTGTTCAGGCTGATTAATCTGAGAATGATTACACTGACTGAGCAGTCAGCTGTTTCAGTAATCGGTCCATCGCGCGATATCCGAGCGCTTCCGCCAGATGGGAGCGCTCAATCTGATCTGCGCCATCAAGATCCGCAATAGTACGGGCAACTTTGATGATGCGATGATAGGCGCGAATAGACAAACCAAGCCGATGCAAAGCGGTCTCCAGAAACTCTGCATCGTTTTTCTGTAATGGACAAAACGCCTCTATCTCACGGCTACCAAGCAAGGCATTCACCTTACCACTACGACTCAACATGTGACGACGAGCATGGTTGACCCGCTCCTTAACGACGGAGGTAGGCTCACCTCGGTCACCACCTTCAGACAACGTTCCCTTTGGTAAAGCAGGAATTTCCAGCGACATATCGAATCGGTCGAGCAGCGGTCCCGATAAGCGGCCTAAATAGCGCAAAATAGCTTGCGGATTAGTACGCGCTTGATTGCCTTCGTAGTAGCCTGTCGGGCTGGGATTGAGTGCGCCCACCAGCTGGAAGCGAGCCGGAAAGCGGGTTTTACCCTGAGCTCGTGAGATGATGATTTCACCTGATTCGAGCGGTTCTCGTAACGAATCCAGCACCTTGCGGTCAAACTCCGGCATTTCATCCAAGAATAATAATCCATTGTGTGCCAAAGAAATTTCCCCCGGCCTGGGCACCGAACCCCCACCCACCAGCGCCGCCATTGAGCTTGAGTGGTGCGGAGAACGAAATGGCCTTGATTTCCAGTTATGCTCGTTAATATCACTTTGGGTCAGCGACGCCACCGACGCAGTTTCCATCGCCTCTTCATCGCTCATCTCCGGTAACAAATCGCACAGACGTGACGCTAGCATGGTTTTTCCGGTACCTGGAGGTCCAAGAAAAAGCAGGTTATGGTTACCTGCCGCAGCGATCTCCAGAGCCCGCTTTCCCTGTTGCTGACCAATAATATCCTGCAAATCTCGACCATGTTTTTCCGGCGTAATAGACTTTGGTGCCTGATAAAGATTAAGTCGATGTTGACCGCATAACTCTGCGCACACCTCCAATAATGATTGTGCCGACTTATGCTGTTCTTTGCCCACCAGCGCTGCCTGATCGCCATTCGCATTAGGTACCACTAAATGGCGCTGAATCTTGCTCGCAGCCAATGCCGCAGGCAGCACACCTTTTACTGCTCTTAAGCCTCCAGACAATGCTAACTCACCAACAAATTCGTAGTTTTTTAGCTTATCTGTCGCTATTTGTTCCGAAGCTGCCAAAATCCCTAATGCGATAGGCAAGTCAAAACGGCCACCCTCTTTAGGCAGATCCGCCGGTGCCAAATTAACCGTAATACGCTTGGCCGGGAATTGAAAATTGGAATTGATGATCGCACTGCGTACCCGATCTTTGGACTCTTTTACCGTGGTTTCTGGAAGCCCAACCAGAGTAAAGCCTGGCATGCCATTGCTGATATGCACTTCCACACTAACTGCCGGCGCTTCTACCCCGACACTTGCCCGACTATGAATGATTGCCAGCCCCATACGCTCCTCGATTTATTGAACACTATATAAACAAATGTTTTTCTAAGTAGTTATGTTATATACCGCGTCCAATTTCAGAGTTAATGTGAAAAAAGAATGACTTTTTGCTTGTCATGCAGAGGATTTGTGTGATACCACTAATGACGCAAACAATTTCGTAGAACATTACACAACACTTTTTAACTAAATTACGAAAGAACGACAGACAGATGAATCTTTTCGCTTACATTAACTCACTGCTAGCCCTGATTATCGTGGTCATTATTGGCACCGCGCGGGGTATTGTGGGCGAAAGATAACCACAAATTACAAAAAACCCCCGCGCTGAAAAGTCCGGGGGTTTTTTTACAACTACAAGTTGTCATCTGTCTAATCCTTGGACAGTTTAACGGGAAGAATGGGAGTGCACATGATGTGCAATACACATAGTGATAGCTACGAGCCACAACGTAGCAAAGGAGGTTTACGATGACTGGTGCACAACTTGTCGTAGCCGCTTTAAGACAGCAAGGCATCAAGACAGTGTTTGGTTACCCCGGTGGAGCCATCATGCCAATCTACGATGCCTTGTATGACGGAGGTGTGGAACACATCTTATGTCGTCATGAACAAGGGGCTGCCATGGCCGCCATCGGTATGGCACGATCAACTCAAGATGTTGCCGTTTGCATGGCGACTTCCGGCCCTGGCGCCACTAACCTTGTTACAGGCCTTGCCGACGCGTTCCTTGATTCAGTTCCCCTGGTAGCCATCACAGGTCAGGTTGCCAGTTCTCATATCGGTACCGATGCATTCCAAGAAATGGATGTGATTGGTATGTCTCTAGCCTGTACTAAGCACAGCTATCTGGTTACAGAAATTGAAGATCTTGCTCCTACGCTAGCTGAAGCGTTTGAAGTTGCGAAAACTGGCCGTCCGGGCCCAGTCATTGTCGATATCGCGAAAGATGTTCAGCTTGCTCAAACTCCTACAGAATTACTGCCTCCGTACGTAGCACCAGCTATCCCAGATGTCAGCGTTGAAGACATCCAACGCGCACAAGAAGTATTGGCTGAGTCTACTCGTCCAGTGCTATATGTTGGTGGTGGTGTTCAGCTAGCAAAAGCAACCCACGCAGTACGAGAGTTCTTACGCCTGAACCCAATGCCAGCGGTAAGCACTCTGAAAGGCCTCGGCACGATTGAGCGCCATGACCCTCATTACTTGGGTATGTTGGGCATGCACGGCACTAAAGCTGCCAACCTTGTGGTTCAAGAAGCGGACCTACTGATTGTTGTTGGTGCACGATTTGATGACCGCGTGACGGGTAAACTCGATACTTTTGCACCCAATGCAAAAGTAATTCATATCGATATCGATGCAGCAGAAATTCATAAGCTGCGCCACGCAAATGCACCACTACGTGGCGACATCAATACCATTCTTCCTCAGTTAGAGCTGACTCAAGACATCTCACCGTGGGTTCACCATAGTGAAAGCTTACGCAGTGGCTTTAAGTGGCGCTACGACCACCCAGGCGATCCTATCTACGCACCACTGTTACTTAAGCAGCTTTCTGACATGATGCCGGATTCCTCCATCGTTTCCACTGATGTAGGACAACACCAAATGTGGGCAGCGCAGCATATCCAGCCGCGTGAGCCACAAAACTTCATCACCTCAGCGGGTCTGGGCACGATGGGCTTTGGCCTGCCAGCTGCAATGGGCGCAGCAGTCGCGCGTCCGGATGATCAGTCTATCCTTATTTCTGGTGACGGTTCATTCATGATGAACGTACAGGAGTTAGGTACGCTAAAACGCCGCCAAATCCCGGTGAAGATTGTTCTCCTAAACAACCAACGCCTTGGCATGGTACGTCAGTGGCAGTCCCTGTTCTTTGATGGACGACACAGCGAAACCATCCTTGATGACAACCCAGATTTCGTGATGCTGGCAAAAGCATTCGATATTCCGGGAAAAACCATCACCAAGAAAGAAGAAGTGGAACCAGCACTCAAAGAGATGTTGGAAAGCAAAACCGCTTATATGCTTCACGTTTTAATCGACGAAGAAGAGAACGTGTGGCCGTTGGTGCCACCTGGCGCATCAAACAGTGATATGTTGGAAAATACGTAGGAGACAATCACATGGACAGATATTTACTCGACATCAAAGCCGATGACAAACCGGTACTGTTAGAGCGCGTTTTACGTGTGATTCGTCACCGCGGCTTTGTGATCAAACAAGTGGCAGCGACTCAAAACCACGAAAGCAAAGTAGCCAGTGTAGAGATCATCGTCGACAGCGATAGACCTATCTCCTTTTTGATAAACCAAATTGAAAAGTTATGGGATGTTCGTAAAGTTGAGGTACTCAAAATCCGCAACGATGAACTGCCAAACCACAACTTACAGCAACAGGTAAACGCATAAGGTAAGCCATCAATGGCAACGCAAACTACAGAGGTCATTTGGTTTAATAATGAATGAAATGACTCTGTAGGAGAAAGCTGCGGTACCTGTTATAACAATTGACAAAATGGAAATGGGCAGCGGTAAACACGGCCCTAATACTAAAGAACTGCAAGAGGCCTACGATGGCCTATTTAAAGGCACCACAGAAGATAAATGGTGCTGATTAGACTGTGTGTACCCAGAGCAGAATTAAGAAGGAATTAAGAAATGCCAAAATATAGATCAGCAACCACCACACATGGTCGTAACATGGCGGGTGCTCGTGCGTTATGGCGCGCAACAGGTGTAAAGGAAGAGGATTTCGGCAAGCCAATCATCGCCGTGGTAAACTCGTTTACTCAATTTGTACCGGGCCACGTACACCTGAAAGATTTAGGCCAACTTGTTGCTAAAGAGATTGAAGCAGCAGGTGGTATTGCAAAAGAATTCAACACCATCGCTGTGGATGATGGTATCGCAATGGGTCACGGAGGCATGCTTTACTCTCTACCTTCTCGTGAACTGATTGCTGACTCAGTGGAATACATGGTTAACGCTCACTGTGCAGATGCCATGGTGTGTATCTCTAACTGTGACAAAATCACTCCGGGGATGCTGATGGCGTCAATGCGCCTTAACATCCCGGTTATCTTCGTTTCTGGCGGCCCAATGGAAGCGGGTAAAACCAAGCTATCTGATCAGATCATCAAACTCGACTTGGTTGACGCAATGATCCAAGGTGCGGATCCAAAAGTATCTGATGAGCAAAGCGAACAGATCGAACGCTCAGCGTGTCCGACTTGTGGCTCGTGTTCAGGTATGTTTACTGCAAACTCAATGAACTGTCTGACCGAAGCTCTGGGTCTGTCTCAACCTGGTAACGGTTCTCTGCTTGCAACTCACGCGGACCGTAAAGAGTTGTTCGTCAACGCAGGTAAACGCATCGTTGAACTGACTAAGCGTTACTACGAGCAAGACGACGAAACAGCCCTACCACGTAATATCGCGACCAAAGCCGCGTTTGAAAACGCGATGGCACTCGATATCGCCATGGGTGGCTCAACCAACACGGTTCTGCACCTGCTAGCTGCTGCTCAAGAAGGTGAAGTCGATTTCGATATGACGGACATCGACCGTATGTCTCGTCAGGTGCCTCATCTATGTAAAGTGGCTCCATCGACACAGAAATACCACATGGAAGACGTACACCGCGCTGGTGGCGTAATTGGTATTCTTGGTGAACTCAACCGTGCAGGGCTTTTAAACAACCAGTCCAAGACAGTTCTGGGCCTTAATTGGGAAGAGCAACTGGCACAATACGACATCATGCTGACCGATTCGGAAGAAGTGAAAAAATTCTACCGTGCAGGTCCTGCAGGCATCCGTACCACTCAGGCATTCTCACAAGATTGTCGCTGGGATACATTGGATGATGACCGCGCAGAAGGCTGTATTCGTACCAAAGAGAATGCCTTTAGCCAAGACGGCGGTCTTGCTGTTCTTAAAGGTAATATCGCGCTGGATGGCTGTATCGTTAAAACCGCAGGTGTGGACGCAAGCATCCTCAAATTTACCGGCCCGGCAATCGTGTTTGAAAGTCAGGAAGATGCAGTAGATGGCATTCTTGGTGGCAAAGTTAAAGCGGGTGATGTCGTCGTGATTCGTTACGAAGGACCAAAAGGCGGCCCGGGTATGCAAGAGATGCTCTACCCTACGACTTACCTGAAATCGATGGGTCTGGGTAAGGAATGTGCGCTACTGACTGATGGTCGATTCTCCGGTGGTACATCAGGTTTGTCTATCGGCCACGCTTCGCCAGAAGCCGCAAACGGTGGTGCGATTGGTTTGGTGAAGAACGGAGACTTGATTGCGATTGATATCCCTAATCGCAGTATCTCACTTGAGGTTTCTGAACAAGAACTTGCAGAGCGTCGTGCAAAACAAGATGAACTTGGCTGGAAACCTGCAGACCGTCAACGTAAAGTTTCTCTTGCACTTAAAGCGTACGCCAGCATGGCAACCAGTGCTGACAAAGGTGCAGTACGAGACAAATCTAAGCTAGAGGGCTAGCAATGATGGAATCTCAACCCGAAAAGAAAGTGAATCAAACTGGCGCAGACTATCTGCGTCAGATCCTGCGTGCGCCAGTTTATGAGGTCGCTACGGTCACACCGCTACAAGATATGCCCCGCCTTTCTGCAAGGATTGGCAATAACGTGCAAATCAAGCGTGAAGACCGTCAGCCAGTTCACTCATTTAAGCTGCGCGGCGCTTATAACATGGTAGCAAGCTTATCTGAAGAGCAAAAAGCTGCGGGCGTGATTGCTGCTTCAGCAGGTAACCATGCGCAAGGCATGGCGCTCTCAGGCACCAAGCTGGGTATCAAAACCACCATCGTGATGCCAAAGACAACGCCAGATATCAAAGTGGATGCGGTGCGAAGCTTTGGTGGTAATGTCGTGCTGCATGGCAACAACTTTGATGAAGCCAAGGCCGAAGCAGAACGTCTGGCTGAAGAATGCGGCTACACGTTTGTTCCTCCCTTTGATCACCCGTTAGTGATTGCGGGTCAGGGCACCATTGGCATGGAAATGCTGCAGCAAAATGGTCACCTTGATTACATCTTTGTACCGGTTGGCGGTGGTGGCTTAGCTGCGGGTGTAGCGGTACTGGTTAAACAACTGATGCCGGAAATCAAAGTAATTGCTGTCGAACCTGAAGACTCTTCATGTTTAAAAGCAGCCTTAGATGCTGGCGAACCAGTGGTGCTGGATCAGGTCAGTATGTTTGCAGATGGTGTGGCTGTAAAACGCATCGGCGAGGAAACGTTCCGTCTCTGTCAGAAATACATTGATGGTCATGTAGCCGTATCGAGCGATGAAATCTGTGCTGCAGTCAAAGACATCTTTGAAGATACTCGTGCAATTGCGGAACCATCCGGCGCTTTGGCTTTGGCGGGACTGAAGAAATTTGCCGAGAAGAATCAGCTTAAAGGCAAAAACCTCAGTACGGTGTTGTCTGGTGCCAACACCAACTTCCACGGCTTACGCTATGTATCCGAACGTTGTGAACTTGGTGAAAAACGTGAAGGCTTATTGGCCGTTACGATTCCAGAACGCCAAGGTGCTTTCTTTGAGTTTTGTAACCTGATTGGCGGCCGTGCAGTCACTGAGTTTAACTACCGTTACAATGATGACGAACTGGCGAACATCTTTGTCGGTGTTCGACTTCAAGGTGGTCAGGAAGAGCTGGAACACATTATTCGCGATCTGCGAGAAGGTGGCTATCCAGTGGTGGACTTATCCGACGATGAAATGGCGAAGCTACACATTCGCTATATGATCGGTGGCAAACCATCGAAAAAACTGAAAGAGCGTTTGTATAGCTTTGAGTTTCCAGAATATCCGGGAGCGCTGCTGAAATTCCTGAGCACACTCGGTACTCACTGGAACATCAGTCTGTTTAACTACCGCAACCATGGTGCAGATTACGGACGTGTTCTGTGTGGTTTCGAGTTAGATGAAAGCGATTTAGCCCAGTTTTCTGCACATTTACGTGAACTAGGCTATCAGTGCAAAGACGAAACGGATAACCCGTCCTACAAGTTCTTCTTATCGTAGCAGCCTTAAAAAACACCTCGCAAACGCGAGGTGTTTTTCTATGACTGAAGCCAGTCCTGATGTAATTGATTGGACGATCCTAAATAATCGACCATCCATTGGATCAACTTATGGTTTTCATCTTTACGCCACACCAAACAACATCGACTTAGTGGCTTGTCGTCCGGCAGCACTTTCTCCACCAGCACACCTTCATTGATCAATGGTGTCGCAATATGACGCGGCATGTACCCCACACCTACCCCATTTTTCAGACACTCAATCGCGGCATACCAGTTAGGCAGTAATAAGCGGCGCTGCTGAGCATAATGACCAGTATGACGCTTGGGTAATACACTAGACGTGTCATCAAGACAGATAGCAGGAAACTGGCTGACAAACGCTTCGGTTAATGTCTGCTGACGCACACAGGGATGCGCTGGTGACATAACAAAGGCCCAGTCCAGCATTCCCATGTCTCTGACTTCGAAATCACCGCCAACCGGAATGGCACTAGTCGCACCAACCACGATATCTGCCCGCCCCTGAGCAATCGCTTCCCACGAACCATTAAACACTTCCATGTTGATCTGCAATTCGGCAAATTCAAACTCGCGATAAAAGTCTTCCACCAGAGGCTTTAGCTTTTCCAATTTCACAACGTTATCCAAAGTCAGCTTCAGGGTCGTTTGCCAGCCATGTGCTGCACGGCGCGTCTGTGCTTTCACCTCTTCCATTTGGCGTAACAAAGCGCGCGCTTCTGCCATAAATAGCTCCCCGGCAGGAGTTAGCTCGACCTTTCTTGGCAAGCGACGAAACAACACCACATCCAAATCTTGCTCTACCTGACGCACACCATAACTGATTGCTGAAGGCACTTTGTGCAGAACTTCAGCCGCCGCAGTAAAACTGCCTAACCGGGCAACGGTATCGAGCATTTCTAACGAAGATTTGGAAAACATTGCCATTGACCTTTCAAATTTTTTGATTGATAACGAATAATTTTAACGTTTTATTTTTTATAAATCGAAAAATAGAATGAAAAGGTAAATAAATCAGGGTTGGCGCCAACTGATATTGGTTAAAAAATAATTAAATAATTTGATTGGTTTAATAATGAAAATATCAAAAATACAACTCGTTTATCTTGCAGTATTATCGATGCTTGGCTTCATCGCCACAGACATGTACCTGCCAGCATTTAAAGCAATGGAAGCAGACTTCGCGACAGGGCCGGAACAAATCGCCCTGTCTTTGACCGTATTTTTAGGCGGGATGGCATTTGGTCAGCTTATGTGGGGACTGGCTTCAGATAAGTTTGGTCATCGTAATACTCTGGCAGCAGGCTTAGCCGTATTTACTCTCGCTTCATTTGGTTTAGCGTTCTGCGATCAAGTATGGCAATTACTCACGTTGAGATTTGTTCAGGCGATCGGTGTATGCGCACCAGCGGTGATCTGGCAAGCGATGGTCATTAAACGTTATTCCAGCAGCAGTCAGCAGATATTTGCCACTATCATGCCGCTGGTCGCCCTGTCTCCTGCTCTTGCTCCTCAATTGGGTGTGTTACTTGCGGACAACTTTGGCTGGCACAGTATTTTTATCGCTTTAACGCTGGTGGGCGTATTACTTGTCGCCGCAACCATGATGCAAAAAGACGAAAAAGCGGAAGTAAAACAAACCAGCATCTCATCTGATATTAAAACTCTGCTGGGGTCGAAAACTTACCTCGGCAACGTGATTATGTTTGCCACCGCATCTGCTGCGTTTTTTGCTTACCTAACCGGCATGCCGGAAATCATGGCTCAACTGGGCTACGAAGCAAAAGACATTGGTCTGAGCCTTATTCCACAAACCATCGCCTTTATGGCTGGTGGCTACCTAGGCAAAGTGGGTGTGCGCAAATATGGCGACAAAAACGTTTTGCGCCAGCTGATCGGTCTGTTTAGCGTTGCGGCGCTGATGGTGTTCGTCGCGTCACAATGGACGTTAACCTCTATATGGCCAATTCTGGCACCTTTCTGCCTTATCGCGGTTGCAAACGGTGCGCTTTATCCTATTGTGGTTAACCGAGCTCTGGAGAGTGCTCAGCAAAGCCCAGCGACAGCAGCTGGCTTGCAAAATAGCCTGCAGATCTGTGTCAGTAGTCTGGCCAGCGCTTTCGTTGCCGCGATGGCCAGTCAGGCTCAGTCAATCACTGGTATCGCGATTGTCATCTGCATGGGCGGTTTATGGATGGGCTACATTCTGTCAAACCGAGAGCTGGCAAAGCACTTTGCCACACCCGACAATGCTCGCGTTGTTAGTGAAAAAGAAAGCTAAATACAACAAAGCCGCTCATAGTAAGCGGCTTTGATTCAATTTATCAGCAAAATCGTGAGTTATTTCTTTTTAACCGGACGCTGCCAGCCAGTAATTTTGCGCTCTTTCGCACGAGTGATCACTAACTCACCTTCAGCTACATCTTTGGTAAGCGTCGTACCCGCACCAATAGTTGCACCATCAGCGATAGTCACTGGCGCCACCAGCTGACTGTCCGAACCAACAAAAACGTCATTGCCGATGATAGTTTTGAACTTGTTTGCACCGTCGTAGTTACACGTAATCGTGCCAGCGCCAATGTTGGTGCGTTGACCAATTTCAGCGTCGCCCAGATAAGTCAGGTGGTTGGCCTTAGAACCTTCACCAATACGGGCATTTTTCACTTCCACGAAGTTGCCTACGTGAGAGTCGTTACGCAGCTCAGCGCCAGAGCGAAGGCGAGTAAATGGACCTACCGTACACTCTTCACCGACGGTCGCGCCTTCAATTACGCTGTATGGACGAACGATGGTATTGTCATCGATTTCGCAATCTTTCAGAACACAACCCGCGCCGATAACAACATTATCACCCAATGATACGGTACCTTCGATGATTACGTTGACATCGATTTCACAGTCCATACCACATTGCAGCTCACCACGTAGGTCAAAACGCGCTGGATCACGCAGCATTACACCCTGCTCCAGCAGCTTTTGCGCCTGCATGGATTGGAAAGCACGCTCCAAACGAGCAAGTTGAGCACGGTCATTGACGCCTTCAACTTCAATCGCATTAACTGGGTGCACCGCTTCCACCGCACGACCTTCATCATGTGCTGCTGCGATGATGTCAGTCAGGTAGTATTCGCCCTGCGCATTGTTGTTGTTAAGACCCGACAACCAGCGCTTCAGGTCACCACCTGTTGCGACCATCACACCGGTGTTGATTTCTTTAATCAGTTTTTGTTCTTCGCTCGCATCTTTCTGCTCAACGATAGCCACCACCGGACCATTCTTACGTACGATACGGCCGTAGCCCATCGGGTTATCCAGAACAACTGTCAGTAGTGCGATACCACCCGTTGGTTGTGCATCAAGCAGGCTCTCAATGGTTTCCGCAGAAATCAGTGGTACATCCCCGTACAGGATCAGTACTTTTTCATCATCTTCGAATTGTGCTGAAGCCTGATCTACCGCATGACCAGTACCTAACTGCTCAGCTTGAAGTACCCAGCTAACAGGCTCGTCAGCAAGCGTCTGCTGCATTTGCTCACCACCGTGACCATACACCAGATGAATGTTTTGCGCGCCCAGACCTGTACATGTATCGATCACATGTTTTGCCATTGGCTTCCCTGCCAAAGTGTGTAGCACTTTAGGCATGTTCGAGTACATACGGGTTCCTTTTCCCGCAGCCAGAATAACAGCACTGAATTTCATTAATAACCTATTGACGTTCTTTATGTAGTTGGCAGATATTTTAGACAGCTTGAAGGGATAAGTTAATGGCGAGAGGTCAATTTCCGATTAAAAATAATCAAAAAGGCGACCATTTGGCCGCCTTTTTCATGCAACGTTGCTAATTGAGCTTAGCGACGCTTTTTAGTCAGCTCGATAACTCGTAGCTGAGCAATGGCTTTAGCCAGTTCACTGGCCGCTTGTGCGAAGTCCATATCGCCATGCTGATTCTGGATATTCTCCTCAGCACGACGCTTAGCTTCTTCTGCCTTCGCTGCGTCTAGATCTTCACCACGAATCGCAGTATCAGCGAGTACTGTAGCAGTACCCGGCTGAACTTCGACCATACCACCAGAGACATAAATGAACTCTTCGTGGCCGTGCTGTTTCACAATACGCACCATACCAGGCTGAATAGCGGTCAGAAGCGGAGTATGGCCATGGAAAATACCAAGCTCACCTTCGCTACCGGTCACCTGAAACGTTTCTACACGACCAGAGAAAATACGTTTCTCAGCGCTTACTACGTCTAGATGAAAGGTTATTGGTGCCATATCGCCTCCTAGTTAGCCTTATAGCTTCTTAGCATTCTCAATAGCATCTTCGATGCTACCGCAGTACATAAATGCCTGCTCTGGAATGTCATCGTATTCACCAGCTAGTAGACCTTTGAAGCCACGTAGAGTCTCTTTAAGAGGTACGTAAACACCTGGGTCACCTGTAAATACTTCCGCTACGTGGTAAGGCTGAGTTAGGAAACGCTCAATCTTACGTGCACGAGATACAACTTGCTTATCTGCTTCAGACAGCTCGTCCATACCTAGAATCGCAATGATGTCTTTCAGCTCTTTGTAGCGCTGAAGTGTCTGCTGAACGCCACGAGCGATGTCGTAGTGCTCTTGACCTACTACTAGTGGGTCTAGCTGACGAGACGTTGAATCTAGTGGGTCGATCGCTGGGTATAGACCCATTGCTGCGATGTTACGGTTAAGTACAACCGTTGCATCCAAGTGCGCGAACGTTGTTGCTGGAGACGGGTCAGTCAAGTCATCCGCAGGTACGTATACTGCCTGTACAGACGTGATAGAACCTTGCTTAGTTGACGTGATACGCTCCTGTAGTACACCCATCTCTTCTGCAAGAGTTGGCTGGTAACCTACCGCAGAAGGCATACGACCTAGAAGTGCTGATACCTCAGTACCTGCAAGCGTGTAACGGTAGATGTTATCAACGAACAGAAGTACGTCACGACCTTCGTCACGGAAACGTTCTGCCATTGTTAGACCAGTCAGTGCAACACGTAGACGGTTGCCTGGTGGCTCATTCATCTGACCGTAAACCATCGCTACTTTAGATTCTTCAGGCTTCTCAACGTTTACAACGCCCGCTTCCTGCATCTCAAAGTAGAAATCGTTACCTTCACGAGTACGCTCACCAACACCAGCAAATACTGATAGACCTGAGTGTTGAAGTGCGATGTTGTTGATAAGTTCCATCATGTTAACGGTCTTACCTACACCTGCACCACCGAATAGACCGATTTTACCACCCTTCGCGAATGGACAAACCAAGTCGATTACTTTAACACCAGTTTCTAGTAGAGCTGTTTCGTTTGATTGCTCTTCGTAGCTTGGTGCTTCACGGTGAATAGAGTAAGTCTCTTCTGCACCGATTTCACCACGCTCGTCAATCGCGTCACCTAGAACGTTCATGATACGACCTAGGGTCTTAGTACCTACTGGTACTGAAATTGGAGCGCCAGTATTTACTACTTCAACTCCACGACGTAAACCATCAGAGCTACCCATTACGATACAACGAACTACGCCACCGCCTAGCTGTTGTTGAACTTCAAGAACTAGACGCTCTTTTGAGTCCGTTACGTTTAGAGCGTCATATACACTAGGTACATCGCTCTGTGGGAACTCTACGTCGACTACCGCACCGATGATCTGTACGATCTTACCTGTAGCCATCGTTAATCCTCTAAACTATTTCGTTTTACCTAAGCTTAAACCGCAGATGCACCACCAACGATTTCCGACAGTTCTTGTGTGATCGCAGCCTGACGGGCTTTGTTGTACACAAGTTCTAGATCTTCAATCAAGTTGGTTGCGTTATCCGTTGCAGCCTTCATCGCAATCATTCGAGCCGCTTGCTCACAAGCAAGGTTCTCAACCACACCTTGGTATACCTGAGACTCTACGTAACGCACTAGTAGCGTATCCAGTAGAGGTTTTGGCTCAGGCTCATAGATGTAGTCCCATGAGTGCTCACGCTGCATCTCTTTGCTGTCCGATTTAGGCAAAGGTAGCAATTGATCGATCGTTGGTTGCTGAACCATAGTGTTCACAAACTTGTTGAACACTACGTATAGACGGTCCAGTTCACCTTCATCGTATTTCTTTAGCATTACGCCAACAGAACCGATTAGGTCTTCCAGGCTTGGATTATCACCAAGACCAGAAACCTGTGCCGCAACTTTTGCGCCACCATGTTTAAAGAAACCTGTTGCTTTCGAGCCAATTACTGCCAGCTCAATTTCAGCACCTTTCTCTTTCCATGTTTTCATATCTGTAACGGCTTTCTTGAACACATTAATGTTCAAACCACCACACAGACCACGGTCTGTCGAAACGATGATGTAACCAACACGTTTAGCTTCACGCTCTTCTAGGTACGGATGACGGTACTCTAGATTTGCATTAGCCACGTGACCGATCACTTTACGCATTGTTTCAGCGTATGGACGAGAAGCTTCCATTGCGTCTTGAGAACGACGCATTTTTGAAGCTGCTACCATTTCCATCGCTTTCGTAATTTTCTGCGTGCTTTTAACACTACCGATTTTATTACGTATCTCTTTTGCGCCGGCCATCGTTACTCTCCGTTAGTTGGTGGCAGAAACTGCCACCGACCTAATTACCAAGTTTGGGTTGCTTTGAAGTCGTCAGTCAGTTTCTTCAACTGAGCTTCGATTTCATCGTTGTAAGCACCAGACTTGTCGATCTCAGCTGCTAGTTCAGCGTATTGACCGCGAGCGTACGATAGTAAAGCCGCCTCGAAATCTAGAACTTTGCTAAGTTCTACATCGTCAAGGTAACCGCGCTCTGCTGCGAAGATAGTTAGCGCTTGGTCAAATACAGACATTGGAGCGTACTGCTTCTGCTTCATTAGTTCTGTAACTTTTTGACCATGGTCTAGCTGTTTCTTCGTCGCTTCATCAAGATCAGAAGAGAACTGAGCAAATGCTGCTAGTTCGCGGTATGCAGCTAGTGCTGTACGGATACCACCTGATAGCTTCTTGATGATTTTCGTCTGAGCCGAACCACCTACACGAGATACTGAGATACCTGGGTCAACAGCTGGACGTACACCTGCGTTGAATAGCTCAGTTTGTAGGAAGATCTGACCATCGGTAATCGAGATTACGTTAGTCGGTACGAATGCTGAAACGTCACCTGCTTGAGTTTCGATGATAGGAAGAGCAGTCAAAGAACCAGTCTTACCTTTCACTTCACCGTTAGTGAAACGCTCTACGTACTCTTCGCTTACACGAGCTGCACGCTCTAGTAGACGAGAGTGGAGGTAGAATACGTCACCCGGGAATGCCTCACGGCCTGGTGGACGTTTAAGTAGTAGAGAGATCTGACGGTAAGCTACCGCTTGCTTAGATAGATCATCGTAAACAATCAGAGCATCTTCACCGCGATCGCGGAAGTATTCACCCATCGCACAACCTGCGTATGGCGCTAGGTATTGAAGCGCTGCAGATTCAGAAGCAGATGCAACAACAACGATAGTGTTAGCTAGCGCGCCGTGCTCTTCTAGTTTGCGAACTACGTTAGCGATAGTCGATGCTTTCTGACCGATTGCTACGTAGATTGAGAAAATACCAGAGTTTTTCTGGTTGATAATCGCATCGATCGCCATTGCTGTTTTACCAGTCTGACGGTCACCGATTACTAGCTCACGCTGACCACGACCGATTGGGATCATTGAGTCAACTGATTTGTAACCAGTTTGTACAGGTTGGTCTACCGATTTACGGTCGATTACACCTGGTGCGATTACTTCTACAGGCGAAGTCATTTTCGCTTCGATTGGACCTTTACCATCGATAGGCTCACCCAGCGTGTTTACTACGCGGCCTAGTAGCTCTGGACCAACTGGCACTTCAAGAATGCGGCCAGTACCTGTAACTTTCATGCCTTCCTTAAGGTCAGCATATGGGCCCATTACTACCGCACCAACCGAGTCACGCTCAAGGTTAAGTGCTAGTGCATAACGGCCACCCGGTAATTCAATCATTTCACCTTGCATCACGTCCGCTAGGCCGTGGATGCGGATGATACCATCGCTTACCGATACGATAGTACCCTCGTTGCGAGCTTCACTAACAATATCGAAAGATTCGATACGCTGTTTGATCAGATCGCTGATTTCCGTGGAATTAAGTTGCATGCTCCAATCCCCATTAAGACTGCAATGCATCGCTCAGGCGGTTCAAACGACCACGCGCTGAGTCATCGATGACTAGGTCTCCGGCTCGAATAATAACCCCACCAAGTAGGGTCTCATCTACGCTGCAATTCAGCTTCACTTTACGTTCAAGACGTGCTTCAAGTTTGCTGCCAATCTTTGCAAGTTGTTCATCAGTAAGCTCTGATGCTGAAATTACTTCAACATCAATTTCTTTCTCATGCTCTTTCTTCAGAATGAAGAATTGCTCACAAACATCAGGAAGGGCCGTTAAACGACCATTCTCAGCCATCACCTTCAGAAGGTTTTGACCATTTGCATCAACTTGTTCACCACAAACTGCAACAAAAATCTCTGCCATTTTTTCAGCAGAGAATGAGCTGGTTAGTAGCTCACTCATTTGTTCGTTTTTGGCAACTTCAGCAGCAAAAGACAGCATTTGACCCCATTGGTCTAGTTGGTCTTTTTCTACCGCAAAGTCGAAAGCTGCTTTAGCATAGGGGCGTGCGATTGTAGTCAAATCAGACATATGCGCCCCCAGACTTAAAGTTTTGCAGTAATGTTGTCAAGAATATCTTTTTGCGCTTCTTTATCGATAGTACGCTCAAGGATTTTCTCAGCACCAGCTACAGCCAGAGTAGCAACTTGTTTGCGCAGCTCATCGCGTGCACGATTACGTTCAGCTTCAAGTTCAGCTTCTGCTTGCGTTAGGATTTTCTGGCGTTCTGCCTGAGCTTCCTCGCGAGCTTCTTCTAGAATTTGAGACTTACGCTTGTTCGCTTGCTCGATGATCTCAGTTGCTGTGCGCTTCGCTTCTTTCAATTGATCAGAAGCGTTGGCTTGTGCTAGATCCAAGTCTTTAGCAGCACGTTCAGCTGCTTGAAGACCGTCAGCGATTTTCTTCTGACGTTCTTCGATCGCTTGCATCAATGGTGGCCATACATACTTCATGCAGAACCACACAAATAGTGCGAACGAGATTGCTTGACCTAGCAGAGTTGCGTTTATGTTCACAACAGCTACCCCTCTATTTGGACTTAGTGTTAATCAGTGACAAGCCTAAGCTCGCCCCGAGTTAAAGGTGATTAACCTAGTTGACCAACGAATGGGTTTGCAAATGTGAATAGTAGCGCGATTACGATACCGATCATTGGAACCGCATCAAGTAGACCTGCGATGATGAACATCTTAACTTGTAGCATAGGAGCCATTTCTGGTTGACGTGCTGCACCTTCTAGGAATTTACCACCTAGCAGTGCGAAACCAATCGCTGTACCAAGAGAAGCAAGACCGACGATAATACCTACGGCGATTGCAGAAAAGCTCAGTAAAGTTTCCATTACTATCTCCAATTTATAGTTGTTGGCTTAGTGCCCAAATAAAAAGCTAAAAAAATTAATGATCAGGATCTTCGTGTGCCATTGACAGGTAAACAATTGTCAACATCATGAATACGAAGGCTTGAATCGTAATAACCAAGATATGGAAGATTGCCCACGGTAGGGAACCCATCCATTGTAAGTACCATGGTAGCATTGCCGCACAAAGAATGAATACAACCTCACCCGCGAACATGTTACCGAATAGACGCATACCAAGTGATAGAGGTTTCGCAAGTAGCGATACCACTTCAATCAGTAGGTTAAACGGAATCATCAGTGGGTGATTGAATGGATGTAGTGCAAGTTCTTTTGCGAATCCACCTAGACCTTTCACTTTGATGCTGTAGAAAATCATCAATGCAAAAACGCCTAGAGCCATAGCCATGGTGATATTCACATCAGCAGAAGGTACAACCTTAAGATAAGGAATACCAAGCCAATGCTCTGCTGGGTATGGTAAGAAGTCGATAGGAACTAAGTCCATCACGTTCATTATAAATACCCAACAAAAGATAGTCAGTGCTAAAGGCGCGATCAGTGGGTTGCGTCCATGGAACGTATCTTTGACGTTATCAGCGACAAATTCAACGATCATTTCTACAGCACACTGAAGCTTACCTGGTACACCCGCTGTTGTTCTCTTCGCTACTTTGTAAAAGATTCCGAGGAAAATTAAACCAGTAAACCAAGAAAAAAACAGGCTATCGATATGTACGTTCCAGAAACTTGTCTCCTCCGCAACTAAACCTAACTTGTATAACGATAGGTTAGAAAGGTGGTGGGCAATGTAACCGGACGATGTTAGCGCTTCACCTGGCGCAGCCATAACTCATCCTATTTTTTGTTGTTAATGAATAGCACTGGTGCAAAGATATTAATACCTAGTACCAGCAAATAGGTTAGTTTGAGGGGAACAAGTTCCACCTGCATATACATGTAGGCAACATAGAACAGTGCAACCGTGATGAGAATTTTCAGTACTTCGCCCGTATAGAAGGAGGCAGCGATGCGCTTGGCAGCGCGAGCTCCACTAAACATGAAAGCACATAACGCGAATACTGCATTGGCAATGACAAAAATGCCCCCACCAATCAACGCTGAAAGTCCCCAATCAGGATTTACGGCCACCGCCATTCCTGCAGCCACAAAAATAACCGCGCCAGACTCGATCATTAACAATTGCCTTGCAAGCTCTCGTCCTGGTCTAGCTAACGCAGCTACCATGTATTCGTACCTCTAGTAATATCCACTTCGCACTAAACTCTCTGTGCAGTGAAATTGGCGAAAATTATACGTTCAGTCCAACCGAATGCAATTAAATTGCATCAAAAACTTACAGTTTTGTTTACAAAACGACAACTTTCGCACAAAATTCGAATTATTCAGTTTATTGACCTAAATCAATTATCTCATTTAGGCTTCAAGCTTGGCAATAAGTTGGTCTAATTTGTGAGGCTCATCAATACTTATCGTCAATTTAGCTTTTCCATTTGCAGAACGAACCAGAGAAACTTTAGCGTCAAGCATTTGGCTTAATTTATGCGACATTTGCACAGCTTCGGTATCTTCTTGTTGAGCTTTTTGCTCATTCTGTGGGGCTAAGCACTTTTTTACTAACTGTTCGGTTTGACGAACAGTCATCTGTTTCTTCGCAACTTGCTGAGCTACTTCAACTTGCTGCTCACCTTCCAGTGCCAATAGTGCTCGAGCATGACCCATCTCAAGCTTTTTCTGCGCAACCAGGCTTTTGACTTCAAGCTCAAGCTGATTCAGACGCAGCAAGTTGCTCACCGTGGTTCTTGACTTACCAATCACATCAGCCACTTGCTGGTGCGTTAAGACAAACTCGTCTTGCAGACGCTCAAGAGCCTGAGCCTCTTCAATAACATTGAGATCTTCACGTTGGATGTTTTCAATTAACGCCATTGCAATCGCAGCGCGATCTTCAACCTTTTTAACTAAACAAGGGACACGCTTAAGTCCAGCTTGCTTAGCCGCGCGCCAACGACGCTCACCCGCA
Source organism: Vibrio sp. YIC-376 (assembly GCF_052353105.1). Lineage (NCBI taxonomy): Bacteria > Pseudomonadati > Pseudomonadota > Gammaproteobacteria > Vibrionales > Vibrionaceae > Vibrio > Vibrio sp. YIC-376. Next base: position 38,334 of record NZ_JBBWFK010000015.1, on the reverse strand, counting down.
ATGATTTCGAATTGGCCACTGGCGACCTGACGAACCACTATCGGTTGAATAATGCCTTGAGATTGAATTGAGGCCGCCAGCTCTTCGAGCGCTTCCGGTGCCATATCTTTACGCGGTTGGTAGACACCCGGTTGCAATTGAGCAATCGCTATTTCAGTTAACTCACCATCAACCGATAAGGCTTGGCTTTGCGATGCAATGTGCTGTTTTTCACGAGCAAATGAACTGGTCGACAACAACGCATCCAGTCCTTTTCCTAGACCACGCTTAGACATGGGATTGAATTCCTTAGGTTAGAGTTAAACTGGAAGCTCTTCACGGCGCAGCATCTCACCCGCAAGAGCAAGATACGCTTTGGCACCAGCAGAGTACTTATCGTAGTACATGGCTGGTTTACCGTGACTTGGCGCTTCAGCCAAACGTACGTTACGCGGGATAACCGTGCGATACACTTTGGTACCAAAGTGTTTTTTAAGTTGGTCAGATACTTCGTTCGATAAGCGGTTGCGCGGATCGTACATAGTCCGCAATAAACCTTCAATTTTGAGGTTTTCATTCACCACGGCAGCTAATTTGCTGATCGTATCCATCAGAGCAGTTAAACCTTCTAACGCAAAGTATTCACATTGCATTGGCACCAGCACTGAGTCAGCTGCAGCCATAGCATTGATTGTAAGAAGGTTTAGAGAAGGGGGACAATCGATAAAGATGAAATCATAGTTATCACGAACTGATGCTAAGGCATTTTTCAAACGAACTTCGCGTGCAAACACTTCCATCAGTTTGATTTCTGCGGCCGTCACATCACCGTTTGCCGCGATAAGATCATACTTACCGCTCGTTTCGGTGCACACAACTTGGTCAAACGGCGCTTCTTCAACAAGAAGATCATATGCCGTGGCATCAACCATATACTTATCAACACCACTGGCCATCGTAGCATTGCCTTGAGGATCGAGATCGATAACCAAAACTTTGCGCTTTGTTGCCGCCATCGAAGCCGCTAAGTTAATGCACGTTGTTGTTTTGCCGACCCCACCTTTCTGGTTGGCGATTGCTACAATTTTACCCACGATTACCTCGCTAATTATCCTTGCGCGATAAGACTACTAGATGACGATCCCCTTCTAACTCAGGAACCATCAAAGATATGACCTCGCTCACATAACACCACTCAGGAAGCTGATCTATTTCATCTTTAGGGTGCTGACCTTTCAATGCAAGAAATAATCCATTTTCCTGTTTCGGCAGATGATGACACCATTCCACCATATCTGTCATTGAAGCAAAAGCACGACTTAGAACACCATCAAATTTTTCTTCAGGCTGGAACTCTTCCACACGACTTTGAATTGGCGTCACATTTTTTAGACCTAAGGCATGTACCACTTGCTTGATGAAGCGGATACGCTTACCTAAGCTGTCCAGCAAGAAGAAGGTCTTGTCAGGGTTCATGATAGCGAGTGGAATCCCAGGCAGCCCAGGACCAGTGCCGACATCAATAAATCGCTCACCTTGCAAGTGAGTACTAACCACTATGCTATCAAGGATATGTTTCACTAACATCTCAAGCGGATCACGTACCGACGTTAAATTGTAGGCTTTGTTCCACTTATCGAGCAGTTCGACGTATCCGACTAACTGCTCGCGTTGTTTATCTGAAACCTCTAAATCGGTTTGAGCAATCAGAGCATCTAACTTAGTTCGTAGTGCACTCATTACTCTTCCTCACCTTTTTTGAGCAATCCTTGTTTCTTCAGGTGTACCAGAAGAATTGAAATTGCCGCAGGCGTAATACCCGAAATGCGAGACGCAATACCAATGCTTTCAGGTTTGGCTTCGCTCAGCTTCGCTACCACTTCGTTCGATAAGCCTTTCACGTCTTTGTAGTTCAAATCCGCAGGTAGCTTAGTGTGTTCGTGGCGAAGCGATTTTTCGATCTCTTCTTGCTGACGCTTAATGTAACCGTCGTATTTCACTTGGATTTCAACTTGCTCAGCGGCTTGCTGATCGTCCATTGCCGGAGCGAACGCATCCAATTGAGTTAACTGAGCATAGGAGATCTCCGGGCGACGCAGAAGATCTTCACCACTGGCTTCGCGAGCCATTGGGGTTTTAAGCAATTTGTTTAATTCGTCGATACCCGCCGAGTTTGGATTCATCCACGTCGCCTTCAGACGCTGACGCTCGGTTTCCATGTTATCGATTTTTTGGTTGAAACGCGCCCAACGAACGTCATCAACAAGTCCAAGCTCACGTGCTTTTTCTGTCAAACGTAAATCGGCATTGTCTTCACGAAGCAACAGACGGTACTCGGCGCGAGAGGTAAACATACGGTACGGTTCTTTAGTACCCATTGTTGATAGATCATCAATCAATACGCCCATGTAAGCCTGGTCACGACGTGGGCTCCAGCCTTCTTTGTCCTGACTGTACAAACTTGCGTTCAGACCCGCCATCAAACCTTGAGCAGCCGCTTCTTCGTAACCGGTTGTGCCGTTAATCTGGCCCGCAAAGAACAATCCGCTAATAAACTTGGTTTCGTAAGTCTGTTTTAGATCTCGTGGGTCAAAGAAATCGTACTCAATCGCGTAACCTGGACGCACGATATGCGCGTTCTCAAAGCCCTTCATTGAGCGAACGATTTGTACCTGAACGTCAAATGGCAAGCTGGTGGATATACCATTTGGATAAAGTTCGTTGGTTGTTAAACCTTCTGGCTCAATAAAAATCTGGTGACTATTTTTATCCGCAAAACGCATTACTTTGTCTTCGATAGACGGACAGTAACGCGGACCAATACCTTCGATAACGCCAGCATACATCGGGCTACGATCGAGGTTATTGCGGATCACATCATGTGTTTTTTCATTCGTATGAGTAATGAAACATGGGATTTGACGCGGGTGCTGCTCACGCTTGCCCAAGAATGAAAACACAGGAGTTGGATTATCACCGTGTTGCTCTTCCAGCACAGAAAAATCAACTGAACGAGCATCAATACGTGGTGGTGTACCTGTTTTCAGGCGATCAACCCGGAACGGAAGTTCACGAAGACGATCCGCAAGCGCGATCGATGGTGGATCACCAGCTCGGCCACCAGAAGAACTTTCCATACCAATGTGGATCTTACCACCCAGGAAAGTACCTACCGTCATGACCACCGCTTTGGCATGGAATTTCAGCCCCATCTGGGTCACAACGCCAACCACGCGATCCTGGTCAACAATCAGATCGTCGACCGATTGTTGGAACAATGTCAGGTTAGGTGCATTTTCTAATGCGCTGCGTACATACGCTTTGTAAAGGGCGCGATCAGCCTGAGCACGTGTAGCTCGTACCGCTGGCCCCTTAGAGGCATTAAGTGTGCGGAACTGAATACCTGCATGGTCGATAGCTTGTGCCATCAGACCGCCCATAGCATCCACTTCTTTTACTAAGTGACCTTTACCGATACCACCAATCGCCGGATTACAAGACATCTGGCCTAATGTATCGATGTTATGGGTAAGGAGAAGAGTTTTTTGTCCTGTACGTGCAGATGCGAGTGCGGCTTCCGTTCCTGCGTGTCCGCCACCAACAACAATGACGTCAAAGTTTTCGTGATAAAGCATGAACCGACCTCAGGTATTCAAAGGATTTATTGGACAGATAAAGGAGCAGTATTTTACCTGCTTTATGCCGGAGAGAAAATCGTTTTCTCGCTTTATCCGTTTTAAGCTTCAAGATAAATATATATAAGATCTATATATATGATCTTTTATTAGATCTATTATTAGGATCGACGTCTTCTGTGGATAACCTAAAAATGATCAACAAGATCATGGATCTTCTTTGGATCATATCTTGTGATCTTGCTTGGATCTGATCGAGGATTAGCTGGGATCAAAATAGGTGGTTATACACAGGGGGTAAAAACGATCAAAGTTGTTATTGGGATAACTAAAGGAAAATCACTGGATCTTCTCTTACTTATCCACAGATAGATTGGGTGTTTTTTGACCGTTTGAGAAAAAATAACAGGGGAAGTTATTCACATGATGGTTAGCAGAGCCGCAAAGCGACTCTGAAAGCGGTGGAGTCGGGAGGTTAGAATCGCTCGATATGTTCTTTTAGCCATTCTTCAGCGGCATCTTCCGGTACTGTGTGGCTAAGGACATCAATCTTCAAGCAGTCAGCAATCGGGGTCGCACCGATGTCTTCCAGTAAATCATACGCATGCTGGCCAGCAGCACAGAACGTATCATAGCTTGAGTCACCAATGGCAATCACAGCAAACTTCACATCCGTCATCTTAGGTGGTGTATTCTGCAGTGCGGCGATAAAAGGCTGAATGTTATCTGGGTATTCGCCTGCACCATGTGTTGAGGTGATGATCAGCCAGGTACCTTGATTATCAATTGACGCTAGCTCTGGCTGGTTGTGGATCGTCGTTTCAAATCCGTTCTCAATGAGGAGATCACTCAGGTGATCACCCACGTATTCAGCGCCACCTAGGGTACTGCCTGTAATAATGTGGATCATTTGTCTTCCTTATAAAGCCATACCTGTGCTCGTACATAGAGTTGTTGAGCGGGAGTACAAAAAGAAACGCGGTGGCAAGCTTAAGCTTAACACCGCGAGTTTTTATTATTTGCCGATACAGAATGAAGAGAAGATGCGGCCGAGCAGGTCGTCTGAGCTGAACTCCCCGGTAATCTCGTTCAGATGCTGCTGAGTGATGCGTAGCTCTTCAGCGAGTATCTCACCAGCCATATAGCCTTCAAGCTGCTCCTGACCGATTTGCAGGTGCTGAGCAGCACGTTCTAACGCGTCTAAGTGGCGACGACGAGCCATAAAGCCACCTTCGGTGTTACCTGAGAAGCCCATGCACTCTTTTAGATGCGCGCGCAATGCATCGACGCCAGCACCTGTTTTTGCCGATAGTCGGATCAGAGTGGGGTTATTCACATGACAGATCCCCATCTCTTCACTGGTTTGATCCGCTTTGTTACGGATCACTGTCATACCAATATTGTTTGGAAGGCGATCGACAAAGTCAGGCCAGATGTCTTTAGGATCGGTGGCATCGGTTGTGGTGCCGTCAACCATAAACAGAACTCGGTCAGCTTGAGCGATTTCATCCCATGCGCGTTCGATACCAATTTTTTCGACTTCATCGGAAGCATCACGCAGACCTGCAGTATCGATGATGTGAAGAGGCATACCATCAATGTGGATGTGTTCTCTCAGTACGTCACGCGTGGTACCCGCGATATCGGTCACGATAGCTGACTCTTTACCGGACAGCGCGTTCAGCAGGCTGGATTTACCGGCATTTGGACGACCCGCGATGACAACCTTCATACCCTCACGCATAATCGCGCCCTGGTTCGCTTCACGACGTACAGCGTCAAGATTATCGATAATCGTCTGTAGATCTCCGGCGACTTTGCCGTCGGCGAGAAAATCAATTTCTTCTTCCGGGAAGTCGATGGCGGCTTCCACATAGATACGCAGATGAATCAGTGATTCCACCAGCGTCTGAATGCGCAGAGAGAACTGGCCTTGTAGCGATTGTAGTGCGGATTTTGCTGCTTCTTCTGAGCTGGCATCAATCAGGTCTGCAATGGCTTCTGCTTGGGTCAGATCCATTTTATCGTTGAGGAATGCTCGTTCTGAGAACTCACCCGGACGCGCGGCGCGCACACCATCAATACCCAGAATGCGTTTAATCAGCATATCCATCACGACAGGGCCGCCGTGGCCTTGCAGTTCCAGTACATCTTCACCAGTGAAAGAGTGTGGGTTAGGGAAGTACAGAGCGATGCCCTGATCAAGCACAGTGCCGTTTTCTGCCTGGAATGAAAGATATTCTGCGTAACGAGGTTTGAGAGTTTTGCCCGTTACTTCCTGAGCCACCAGACTGGCCTTGGGGCCGGAAACACGAATAATGCCGACACCGCCACGACCTGGCGCGGTCGCTTGAGCGACAATCGTATCTGTAGTCATAATCTTGCCTTTTGAGCTGGGCTCAACTGAGCCATAACCATTTGTTAGCTGAATTGTAATCAGCCAAAAACAAAAAGGCGACCTTTTGGCCGCCTTTCTCTATCAATTCCAAAAGGATTACTTGGTGTGTAAGCCTTTTTTCTCTAATCCTTTGTAGATCAGAGTTTGCTGGATAAGCGTAACGATGTTCGACACCAACCAGTACAGAACCAGACCTGATGGAAAGAACAAGAAGAAGAAGGTAAACATAACCGGCATAAAGGTCATGATCTTCTGCTGCATTGGATCCGTTACTGTTGTCGGGCTCATCTTCTGGATTAGGAACATTGAAGCACCCATCAGCAGTGGCAGGATGTAGTATGGGTCCTGCGCTGAAAGGTCATGAATCCAACCGAAGAACGGTGAGTGACGTAGCTCAACTGATTCCATCAGTGCCCAGTATAGAGAGATGAAGATAGGCATCTGTAGAACAAGAGGTAAACAGCCACCTAATGGGTTCACTTTCTCTTTCTTGTACAGCTCCATCATTTCTTGGCTCATACGCTGACGGTCATCACCGATACGCTCACGCATTGCTTGCAGCTTAGGCTGTAGCATGCGCATTTTCGCCATAGAGGTGTACTGAGCTTTAGTCAGTGGGTACATTGCACCACGAACCACGAAGGTCAACAGCATGATTGCCAAACCCCAGTTAGACACAAAGCCATGAATCATCGACAGTAGCCAGTGTAGCGGCTTCGCGATAAACCATAGCCAGCCGTAATCCACAACTAGGTCCAGGTTAGGAGCAACGACAGCCATATCGTCTTGCAGTTTTGGACCAATCCATAGTGTTGCTTCAAACTTCGCTTGGTCGCCATTTGCGATAGTTTTGTTTGGCATACGTACGCCGATGTCAGCCAGATTACCAATTACACGAGTGTAAAGGTTGGTACCTGGTTCGTTGCGTGGAATCCAAGCTGTAGCAAAGTAGTGTTGGATCATCGCTGCCCAACCTTGGCCATCTGCCAGATTGATAGACAGGTTGCGATCCTGCATATCGTCAAAGCTGTATTTCTTGTAGCGAGTATCTTCAGTTGAGTAAGCACCGCCACGGTATGTTGGCATTGTGATGCTGCCGCCATCGTCCATCACGTTTTGACGAAGGTGAGCGTACATACCGAATGTTGCGTTGTTACCCGAGTTGTTAACTACATCGTATTCAACGTTAAGTGCGTAGCTGCCGCGCTTAAAGATGTAAGTCTTCGAGTATTCAATGCCGTTTGCCGCGAAAGTCATCGGAACGCGCAGTTCGTCTTGGCCTTCAGCCAGAGTGAAGTTCTCTGCACTTACAGTGTATTGAGGGCGGTTAGTACTGCTAAGGTCGATACCTTGAGGACCAACAAGACCACTTTGTGCGATGAACTGGTGGCCTTGTGTATCTTTAAGCAGAACAAATGGGTCTGAAGAATCTAGTTCAGCAGCGTATTTATTTAGGTCGGCATGTACCACATCGCCACCAACGGTGTCGATCGACAGAGTTAAAACATCAGTCGTTACTGTGATAGTTTTTGCAGAAGCTTGCTGGTGACCAGGAGCTGGGTCGAGTTCATCAGCAAAAGATGGTGCAGGTAGACTGCTGTTTGATTGAGCCTGTTCAATAGCTTGAGGTTCTGGATTCTTCGCTACTTGCCATTGTTGAAACAGCAAGAAAGAAACCAGGGCCAAAGCGATGAGCAGGATATTACGTTGAGAATCCATCGTTAGTTATCTCTGTCTTGTTTTTGGACTGGTGGAACGGGGTCATACCCCCCTTCATTCAAAGGGTGGCATTTTAATAGACGTCTGCCTGATAACCAACATCCTTTTACAAAACCGTGAGCTCTCAAAGCTTCTAGCGCGTAAGTGGAGCAAGTTGGTGTGAACCGGCAACGAGGACCAATCAAAGGGCTGATAAACCAGCGATAAAGATAAACGAGCCCAATGGCTATCCACGTGAAGGGCGAGACAGGCGTTGCCATAGCTTATCAAACAATTTAAATAATTCCTCATTGCTTAAATCTTGCGCGCTTTTCTTCGCGATCACAACAAAATCTTTGTTTGGAAGCTGATGTTGTTTATTACGAAAGCTTTCACGTGCCAAGCGCTTAAATCGATTGCGACCTACGGCAGTTTTTATCTGCTTTTTCGGAACAGCCAGACCTAATCGTGGATGAGAAAGGGTGTTATTGCGAGCAATGATGGTGAAATGAGGCGAGCCAGCTCGATGAGCTTGCTGGAAGACGTTTTGATAATGCTCGGGAGTTAACAAGCGTAACTCCCGATTAAACGCGTACGTGTTCAAAATAAACTAGCGATTATTTTGATAGGCGCGCACGGCCTTTTGCACGACGTGCGTTGATAACTTTACGACCGTTCTTAGTTGCCATGCGAGCACGGAAGCCGTGAGTACGCTTGCGCTTTAGAACTGTAGGTTGAAAAGTGCGTTTCATGATAATTACCTTTACTGATCAGTAGTTTTAGGTTCTTGTTAAACCCGGCGTGGGCACATGCTTTCTTATATAAAGAAGCTCTTTACATAGAGAAGGCAACCGACGCCTCTCAACAAAGAGGCGGAATTGTAATCACACTCACATTATGTGTCAATGACTCAATGCGTATGAAATTCCGGCCGGGCGATTATACGTAGTGTGAGTAAAATCTCAAGGATCAATCGATCCTGATGCTTGATCGTTACTCTATTCCAACTTGGTTAAGGAATTTTTTCAAACGAGGATCTTGTGGATTATCGAAAATATCCTGTGGAGAACCTTGTTCAACAATGTTGCCTTCGGCCATGAAGATCACTCTATCCGCCACTTCTTTGGCAAATTGCATTTCGTGCGTGACCACCAGCATGGTTTGATGTTGGTTGGCCAATTTCTTCATTAAAGACAATACTTCGCCGACCCATTCAGGATCGAGTGCAGAAGTCGGTTCATCGAAGAGCAGCAGTTCTGGCTGCAATGCCATAGCGCGGCCAATACCAACACGTTGCTGCTGACCACCAGATAGTGCGGCAGGGTAGCTGTCGCCTTTTTCCCCGAGGCCAATATCGTCCAGAATCTGCTGAGCACGTTGTAGTGCCTGGTCTTTTTTCCAACCGCGAACGGTAACCAGACCCTCGGCAATATTCTGGCGTGCTGTCATATGAGCAAACAGTGCATAGTTTTGGAAGACGAAACCCGTTCGGCGACGTAAAGCCAGCACTTCTGCTTTAGTATGGTGATTTACGTCGACAGAGATATCATCAATGGTGATACGGCCTTCATCAGCTTGTTCTAAAAAGTTGACCGTGCGCAGCAGGGTTGATTTACCGGTTCCGCTGGAGCCGATAATAACAATGATCTCACCTTGTTTGATGTTGAGATCGATGCCTTTCAGCACTTCTGTCTCACCAAAACGCTTATGAATATTCTCTAATTTGATCATCGTACATACGCCTTATTCAGTTTCAATTCTGCCCAAGTTTGTACTCGGGTTAGAATCACCACCACACCCCAGTAAATAAGCGCGACCGCGAGGAAAGCTTCAAAGAAGCGAAAGCTTGAAGACGCTTCCATTTGCGCTTTGGCCATGATTTCTGCCACACCTAGCGTAAAGGCGAGAGAAGTCGATTTAATCATATCGATGAAGTAGTTCATCAGTGACGGCAGAGCAACACGAGTTGCTTGTGGCAAAATTACCCGACGCATCGCCTGTGGCGTCGTCATCCCCACCGATAAGCTGGCTTCCATCTGGCTGCGGTCAATGCCGATGATAGCAGCACGAATACTCTCTGCCATATAAGCTGCAAAGTGGAGGGTTAAGCCGATCACTGCAGCGGAGAATGCATCGATACCAACCATGACAGGGAAGATTTGAGGCAAGCCGTAATAAAGCAGGAAAAGTTGTACTAAAAGCGGAGTACCACGGAAGAAGCTGATGTACAGTTGGCTCAATTGGTCGAGAACGGGTAGCTTAAATACGCGAATGTTAGCCAAAATTACGGCTAAAATCAGTGAAAACACCAATCCCCATGTGGCCATTTCCATCGTTGTGCCAAGATATTTGAGTAATATCGGCAGCAATTCCAACATGTAATTAAAATCAAATCCCATATGGCTTTCCTGAAGGCTAGAGAAAAGAAAAGGTGGAAAACAACGTTCCACCTTCCCGTAAATTTATACTGGTGGGGAGGGTATCTCTCCGCACCTTATATTTCAAAGTGTTTTATTTGGTGATGTCAGCACCAAACCACTTCACTGAGATCTTCTCAACGGTACCATCGGCACGCATCTCTGCCAGTGCTTTATTAACTTCTGCTTGCAGTTGACGACCTTTTTCGTTGTCGACAAATGGCCATGCATTCTGAATAGTTTCAAATGGTTCGCCTGCTAATTCTAGTGGCAGACCTGTCTTTTTAATCAGTTCCAGAGCGGATAGACGATCCATTACAAAAGCGTCTGCACGACCCAGAGCGACATCGTGTTCGATACCTGTGTCGTAAGTCTTGATGTTGATTTTTCCATCTTTATCGTATTGACGAAGCAGTTGTTCAAAGTTTGAACCTAGGTTTACCGCAACCGTCTTGCCTGCAAGATCGTCGATACCTTTGATGCTGTCGTTACCTTTACGTACGGTAATTTGTGCTCCGTCAATCACGTATGGGTCAGCAAACAGATACTTCGCTTTGCGCTCGTCAGTCATCGTGATTTGGTTTGAGATAGTATCGATTCGACCAGTTTCCAGCAGACCAAACAGCCCCGAAAAGTTTGCCGTGACGTATTCGATCTTGTAATCGTTGCGTTTACCGATCTCGTCCCACATATCGACTTCAAAGCCTTGTAGCTTATCTTGCTTAACAAATGTGAACGGGAAGTAACGACCAGACATACCTACTTTTACTTCTGTTGCTGCTTGAACAGTTGCTGCCGATAGTGCGATAGCCGCTACAGCAACCTTAATCCAGTTTTTCATCTTAAATCTCCACAATTTTATGGTTAGATATACTACTGTTGGTTCACTCAATTAAATAATAACCAAGTGCAATAATCTAGATCTGGGCGTAATAAGTTAACAAATGTTTCAAATAATAATAAGTTTATTCACAGGTCTGGTGAAATACGATCTCAACTAGAAATTAAGATCGAAAAAATAGCGGTCGAAATAAAATAATACACAGAGTTATCACCAATCAGTCGATCGGGGCAATTTTGCCCAATTGTGGATCAATGTGTGGGCAAAGTTGGGGCAAGGTGTGTTGATCTCACCAAGTTTGGCGAAATAATTGTGAATAACTTAGATCTTATTCACTGGATCGTCGATCAAGTGCTGGCGATCTTGGTTATCAACAGGTAAAATTGCCAGTCTTTTCCGACAATCCAATTACTCCGTGGGGGCACCGTGTCATCTTCGCTTTGGCTGCAATGTTTGCAGCAGCTTCAAGAAGAGCTACCAGCAACAGAATTCAGCATGTGGGTTCGTCCGCTACAAGCGGAGCTCAATGACAATACTCTCACTCTATTCGCGCCAAACCGTTTCGTGTTGGACTGGGTGCGTGACAAGTATCTGAACAGCATTACTCGCTTACTGCAGGAATTCTGCGGTAATGACATCCCAAGCTTACGTTTTGAAGTAGGCAGCCGCCCGGTCTCCGCGCCTAAGCCGGCACCGACGCGTACGCCAGCGGATGTGGCTGCTGAATCCTCGGCTCCGGCCCAGTTGCAGGCTCGTAAGCCAGTGCATAAAACCTGGGATGATGACGCACAAGCAATCGCGGACATCAACCACCGCTCGAACGTGAACCCAAAACACAAGTTCAACAACTTTGTAGAAGGTAAGTCGAACCAGTTGGGTTTGGCTGCAGCACGTCAGGTATCGGATAACCCGGGCGCAGCTTACAACCCGTTGTTCCTTTACGGTGGTACCGGTCTGGGTAAAACTCACCTGCTGCACGCAGTAGGTAACGCAATTGTGGATAACAACCCGAACGCGAAAGTGGTGTACATGCATTCTGAGCGTTTCGTGCAGGACATGGTTAAGGCACTGCAAAATAACGCGATCGAAGAGTTTAAGCGCTACTACCGCAGTGTGGATGCATTGCTTATCGATGATATTCAATTCTTTGCTAATAAAGAGCGTTCGCAGGAAGAGTTCTTCCATACCTTCAACGCGTTGTTAGAGGGTAACCAACAGATCATCCTAACTTCTGACCGTTATCCAAAAGAGATCAGTGGGGTAGAAGATCGTCTGAAATCTCGTTTCGGCTGGGGTCTGACTGTTGCGATCGAACCACCTGAGCTGGAAACTCGCGTAGCGATTTTGATGAAGAAGGCAGAAGATCACCAAATTCACCTGGCAGACGAAGTGGCATTCTTTATTGCTAAGCGTCTGCGTTCAAACGTTCGTGAGCTGGAAGGCGCACTGAACCGCGTCATCGCGAATGCTAACTTCACTGGTCGTCCAATCACGATTGATTTTGTACGTGAAGCGCTGCGCGATCTACTAGCGCTGCAAGAAAAGCTGGTCACCATCGACAATATTCAGAAAACGGTGGCGGAATACTACAAAATTAAAGTGGCAGATTTGCTGTCTAAGCGTCGTTCTCGCTCTGTTGCGCGTCCTCGTCAGCTGGCGATGGCACTGGCAAAAGAGCTGACTAACCACAGCTTACCTGAAATTGGTGATGCGTTTGGCGGACGTGACCATACTACGGTTCTGCATGCGTGTCGCAAGATTGAACAGCTACGTGAAGAGAGCCACGATATTAAGGAAGATTACTCTAACTTGATTCGCACCCTGTCTTCTTAATCGGTTAGAATAACGGTATTCTAAGCAAATCATTTTTTGAGCTGACAGCGTAAAGAGCCAAGCATGAAATTTACTATTGAACGTAGTCATTTAATCAAACCGCTACAACAGGTTTCGGGCGCTTTGGGTGGCCGACCAACCCTGCCTATTCTGGGCAACCTACTGATGAAAGTAGAAGAGAACGTGCTATCAATGACCGCAACCGATCTGGAAGTGGAACTGGTCAGCAAAGTGACTCTGGAAGGGGATTTTGAAGCGGGCAGCATTACCGTTCCTTCTCGTAAGTTTCTCGATATCTGTCGTGGCTTGCCAGACGACGCGATCATTACTTTTGTACTGGAAGGCGATCGCGTACAAGTTCGTTCTGGCCGCAGCCGTTTCTCATTAGCCACGCTACCTGCGAATGACTTCCCGAACATTGAAGACTGGCAAAGTGAAGTTGAAGTATCACTTAGCCAAGCGGAATTGCGCACACTGATTGACAAAACTCAGTTCTCGATGGCAAATCAGGACGTGCGTTACTACCTCAATGGTATGTTGTTTGAAGTTGATGGTACAACGTTACGTAGCGTTGCCACCGATGGCCACCGTATGGCGGTATCACAAACAGAACTGGGCGCAGATTTCGCTCAAAAGCAAATCATTGTGCCACGTAAAGGTGTCCAGGAATTAGTTAAGCTCATGGACGCACCTGAGCAGCCTGTCGTTTTGCAAATTGGTAACTCGAATGTGCGTGCTGAAGTGAACAACTTTATCTTCACTTCTAAGCTGGTTGATGGTCGTTTCCCTGACTATCGCCGTGTATTGCCACAAAATACCAACAAAACCTTAGTCGCAAGCTGTGATGAGTTGCGTCAGGCATTTTCACGTGCTGCGATTTTATCAAATGAAAAGTTCCGTGGCGTGCGAGTCAATCTGGCAGATACGGAAATGCGCATTACGGCCAACAACCCAGAACAAGAAGAAGCTGAAGAGATGCTGGACGTCAGCTTTGATGGTGAACCGATCGAAATCGGCTTCAACGTCAGCTACGTTCTGGATGTGCTGAATACGCTACGTTGTGAAAATGTGCGCGTGTCGATGTCGGATGCCAATGCAAGTGCGCTGATTGAAAATGCCGACGATGACAGTGCCATGTACGTGGTGATGCCAATTCGTCTATAAGCGAACAGAATGCCTCTTTCTCGTCTTATTATTCAGCAGTTTCGAAACATTAAAGCCTGTGATATTCAGTTATCAGCAGGCTTTAACTTTCTTATCGGTCCGAACGGCAGCGGTAAAACCAGTGTCTTAGAAGCCGTATATTTGCTTGGACATGGCCGCTCGTTCAAAAGCACTCTGACTGGTCGAGTGATCCAAAATGAGTGCGATGAACTGTTTGTTCATGGGCGTTTTTTGAACTCTGATCAATTTGAGCTACCAATAGGCATTAATAAGCAGCGCGATGGCTCGACAGAGGTTAAAATAGGCGGCCAATCCGGACAAAAATTAGCGCAGCTGGCACAAGTGTTACCACTGCAATTGATACATCCGGAAGGGTTTGATTTACTTACCGATGGTCCAAAACATCGTCGCGCATTTATCGATTGGGGAGTGTTCCACACCGAGCCCGCTTTTTATGATGCGTGGGGACGTTTTAAGCGTCTTAATAAGCAGAGAAACGCATTACTAAAAACCGCCACCAGCTATCGAGAGCTCAGCTACTGGGATCAGGAGATGGCACGTTTGGCGGAAAATATCAGCCAGTGGCGTGCGCTTTACATCGAACAGATGAAAATTGTCGCAGAAACCATCTGTCAGACATTTTTGCCAGAATTTGAGATCCAATTAAAGTATTATCGTGGTTGGGATAAAGACACCCCATACCAAGAGATACTAGAGAAGAATTTCGAGCGTGATCAGGCATTGGGTTACACCTTTAGTGGCCCAAATAAAGCGGATTTGCGCATTAAAGTGAATGGAACTCCGGTGGAGGATGTTCTGTCACGCGGTCAATTAAAACTCATGGTGTGTGCATTGCGAGTGGCGCAAGGGCAGCATCTGACAGAAATGACCGGTAAACAATGTATTTACCTAATTGACGACTTTGCGTCGGAATTAGATAGCCAACGTCGCAAGCGTCTTGCTGATTGCTTGAAAGAGACGGGCGCACAAGTATTTGTAAGCTCTATCACTGAAAACCAAATCGCCGACATGTTGGACGAACATGGTAAATTGTTTCATGTGGAACATGGCAGGATAGAGTCAAACTAGAAGAGAGAAACTCATGTCTGAAAATTACGATTCATCGAGTATTAAGGTACTGAAGGGTCTGGATGCGGTACGTAAGCGTCCAGGTATGTACATCGGCGATACGGACGACGGCACCGGCCTTCACCACATGGTTTTCGAGGTGGTGGATAACTCAATTGATGAAGCGTTGGCAGGTCACTGTAAAGACATCGTTGTGACAATTCATGAGGACAACTCGGTTTCCGTTAGCGATGATGGTCGTGGCATTCCAACTGAATTGCACCCAGAAGAAAAAATCTCAGCGGCAGAAGTTATCATGACGGTACTTCACGCTGGTGGTAAGTTCGACGACAACTCTTACAAAGTATCTGGTGGTCTGCACGGTGTGGGTGTTTCAGTAGTAAACGCACTGTCTGAGAAAGTCGAACTGACGATTAATCGTGGTGGTCATATCCATAGCCAGACTTACCGTCATGGCGAGCCTCAGGCACCACTAGCGGTAGTGGGTGATACGGATAAAACTGGTACGAAAATTCGCTTCTGGCCAAGCGCTGAGACGTTCACTAACACGGAATTCCATTACGATATTCTGGCAAAACGTCTGCGTGAACTGTCGTTTCTTAACTCTGGCGTCTCTATTAAGCTGTTTGATGAGCGTGAAGAAGACAAGCATGACCACTTCATGTATGAAGGTGGTATTCAAGCATTCGTTCAGCACCTGAACACTAATAAAACACCGATCATCGAGAAAATATTCCACTTCAACTTTGAGCGTGAAGACGGCATTGCAGTAGAAGTAGCAATGCAATGGAATGACGGTTTCCAAGAAAACATCTACTGTTTTACTAACAACATCCCGCAACGTGACGGTGGTACTCACCTGGCTGGCTTCCGTGCAGCGCTGACGCGTACACTGAATACCTTTATGGATAAAGAAGGGTTCTCGAAGAAAGCGAAAACTGCGACGTCAGGTGATGATGCGCGTGAAGGCTTGACTGCAGTCGTATCTGTAAAAGTGCCTGATCCAAAATTCTCAAGCCAAACCAAAGACAAGCTGGTTTCATCAGAAGTGAAGTCGGCGGTTGAGTCTGTAATGGGTGAGAAGCTGTCTGAGTTCCTGGTTGAAAACCCGTCTGAAGCGAAAATGGTTTGTTCGAAAATCATCGACGCGGCACGTGCTCGTGAAGCGGCTCGTAAAGCACGTGAAATGACTCGTCGTAAAGGCGCATTAGACCTTGCTGGTCTTCCAGGTAAACTTGCAGACTGTCAGGAAAAAGATCCGGCACTCTCTGAACTATACATAGTGGAGGGTGACTCTGCGGGCGGTAGTGCTAAGCAGGGTCGTAACCGTAAGAACCAGGCCATCCTGCCATTAAAAGGTAAGATCCTGAACGTAGAGAAAGCTCGTTTCGATAAGATGCTGTCTTCTCAAGAAGTAGCAACGCTTATTACAGCACTAGGCTGTGGTATCGGTCGTGACGAATACAATCCAGATAAGCTGCGTTACCATAACATTATCATCATGACCGATGCGGACGTCGATGGTTCTCACATCCGTACGTTACTGTTGACGTTCTTCTACCGTCAAATGCCAGAGCTGATCGAGCGTGGCTACGTGTACATCGCTCAGCCACCACTGTACAAAGTGAAGAAAGGCAAACAAGAGCAGTACATCAAAGATGAAGACGCGATGAACCAATACCAGGTTTCGTTAGCATTGGACAGTGCATCGCTACACGTAAACGCAGAAGCTCCGGCTCTTGCGGGTGAAGCGCTGGAAAAACTGGTTCAGCAATACAATGCGGGCGTAAAGCTGGCGGATCGTATGAGTCGTCGTTACCCAAGCGCACTGATGCATGAGCTAGTTTACACGCCTCGTCTGACAGCAGAACTATGCAATGATGCAGCAGCGGTAGAAGCTTGGACCAAGCAGTTGGTTGAGCAACTTAACGCGAAAGAAGTGGGTGCGAGCCAGTACAGCTTCGAAGTAGAGCAGCATGCAGAACTAGGCCTAAATCTGCCGAAGATTATCGTGCGTACTCACGGTGTGACCCATAAGCATGTTCTTAGCATCGATTTCCTAAATTCGAAAGAGTACAGCAAACTGGCGGATCTATCTGAAGCGTTAGATGGCCTGATTGAAGAAGGTGCATTCATCAAGCGTGGTGAGCGTACTCAGCCGGTATCTAGCTTTGCTAATGCACTAGATTGGCTGATTAAAGAATCTCGTCGTGGTCTAAGCCTGCAGCGCTACAAAGGTCTTGGTGAGATGAACCCGGATCAGCTATGGGAAACCACCATGGATCCTGAAACTCGCCGCATGATGCAAGTAACGATTGAAGATGCAGTAGGTGCAGATCAGTTGTTTACAACGCTAATGGGTGATCAAGTTGAGCCGCGTCGTAACTTCATCGAAGAGAACGCACTGAAGGTTGCTAACCTAGACGTGTAGTCGAAAACTCGCAACTCATTGTGATTAAAAACGTCATCTCGAAAGAGGTGGCGTTTTTTTGTTTTTGATTAGTAAAGGCCCTAGGTGGTTAGGATCCTAGGGCCTAGATGTGTCTGCGGTTAGTTCAGTTACAACTATAAGCTCAGGTGCTTGTTGTCTTGGAATACGGATTACAGAATACAGAAGTGTTTGACATCGTGATTGGGTGGTTGAAAAATAATCCGTAATCCGTAATCCGTAATCCGTAATCCGTAATCCGTAATCCGTAATCCGTAATCCGTAATCCGTAATCCGTAATCCGTAATCCGTAATTGTGTTTTTCCTAGGACCTAGGATTCTAGAACCTAGGATCTTAATACAGGACCTCAAATCCATAAATTTTTCTCGCTTTAACCCTTGAAAGCAATCTTTCAGACCTTATATCTAGAATTGAAGAGGTTAGCTGGCTTGCTAAAGACTAGAAGTTCAGCCCTCTGCAATCGCTGAAACCCAATCGCTCAGAAGAGGATACGTGGTCTTAGCAACAAAACTTAACCCTAAAGATTCCACATCATGTCTCCGTGCTGAAGATAACAGCCTGCGGAATGATAAGAATCGCTTAGCTCAGCGCTGGTTTTTGCATAACCTCGCTTTTTAGATGACCGTCATCTGGGCTAAGACTATTGCTTGATTAAGAGGATAGATTTATGCGCAATGTAGATTTCTCACCACTATACCGTAATGCTATTGGCTTCGACCGTCTGTTAAACCTGATGGAAGCGGGTTCTGCGAAAAACTCTTCCGGTGGTTACCCTCCATACAATATCGAACAAAAAGATGAGCACAACTTCCGTATTACGATGGCAGTTGCGGGCTTTGCTGAAGAGCATCTTGACTTAACCCAAAACGAAAACATGTTGATTGTGAAGGGTGAACGTCCAGCTGAAGAAGGTAAAAACTACGTTTATCAAGGTATTGCAGAACGCGATTTTGAGCGTAAGTTCCAGCTAGCCGACTACGTGAAAGTCACTGGTGCATCAATGGAAAACGGCCTGCTACATATTGATTTGGTTCGTGAAATTCCGGAAGCGATGCAACCACGTAAAATTGCTATTGGCGGTGGCAACCTGCTGGAAAGCAATTAAGCAGCAAGTGATTTGCACTATAGAGTGAGAAAGAGCGCCTTCCGTAATGGAAAAGGCGCTCTTTTTAATTCGTTCTTTTGAAATTTTATCTATTTAACTTCGCGGTACGCCTTTTCAACTTCTTCGGCGATTATCGCAATGCCTTTCTGCATCATCTCGTCATCTTGAACGTAGTTCATGCGCAAACATTGATGAGCATGATCCCATTCATCTTCCTGACCGATAAAGAAGTATTCACCCGGAACAATCAATACCCCACGAGCTTTCAGGCGTTGGTACAATTCCATCGTAGTGATAGGTAGTTCATCAAACCACAGCCATAAGAAGATCGCACCTTCAGGCTTATGAATACGGAAACGTTGGTCGGTAATGGCTTGTTGCAAGAGCTCTACGGCGCGTTGCGACTTCTGTTTGTAGAAGGGCTTAATGACATCTGAACTCAGTTTAAGTAGATCGCCATTGCCAATGATATGGTTGGCTATAGCAGGGCCCACGCTGCCTGGTGCTAAGCTGATAATGCCATTCATATTGGTCAGAGCTTGAGTGATCGCTTCACTGGCAATCACAATGCCACAGCGCACGCCCGGTAATCCTAGTTTAGATAGGCTCATGCACAGAATCGTATTGTCATTCCAGAAGGGTTCAACATCTTCAAAAATGATGTTCGGAAACGGCAAACCGTAAGCATTGTCGATGATCAGCGGGATGTTGTTTTCACGCGCCAGCTTATCTAATTTACGAATTTCTTCGTCAGTTAACACGTTGCCTGTTGGGTTGGTCGGGCGAGATGCACAGATAGCCGCGATGGAGTCATCAACTTTTAGCTGTTCGAAGTCAACGTGGTATTTAAACAGACCATTGTCGAGCAACTCGATTTCTGGGTGGTAAGAGATAAAGATATCTTCATCAATTCCTGCATCCCCATAGCCTATATATTCTGGTGCGATCGGCAGCAACACCTTTTTATGCGAACCATCTGGTTGCTGGCCAGCGAGCAGGTTAAATAGGTAGAAGAAGCCGCTTTGGCTGCCATTAGTCAGACTGATGTTCTTTTCGCTGATGTCCCATCCGTAGGTTTCGCGGAAGAGCTGAGCCAGCGCTTTGATAAACGCATTTTTACCCTGAGGTCCGTCATAGTTGGTCAGTGCAGAAATAAGCTCCCCGCTGGCGAGCATTTCCTCACAGGCTTGGTGAAAGTAATCGAGCATGGCAGGAATGGCGGCTGGGTTGCCTCCGCCGAGCATGATGGCACCGGGCGTACGCAGACCATCATTCAAATCATCCATTAACTGCGTGATACCTGAATACTGATTAAATTTTTCGCCAAACTTTGAGTACTGCATGTTTACTTATACCTAATTCATTGTGATTGCTTTGTGTAATCTTGCTGATTGCGCATCAGCTTATAGTGTAATACGTGACCTTACCCTAATGTTATAACGACGCAAAGTGTGAATTCACTCGAAGAAGAAAAAAGTGTCTGTTCAGACCAGATGAATGGATTATAAAGCGAAAAGAGGATTAAAAAGGGAAGCCTACGCTTCCCTTGCTGGTGGATAGATGGATGTGCTATTCGCCGGTATAGACGATGAGCACTTTATCACCTTGATACTGGCGCTCGAAGGCGTAGTAGCCTTCCTGATTACGCGTGATGTGCTGACCTTGTGCCACAGCTGGATGACGTTTGCGGAATTCACCCAGTTTTTTCCAGTGCTGCAGTAAGTCTTCACGCTCGCCATGAATCTTATCCCATGGCATGTCTGAACGGGTACCTTGATGGGTATCTGAGCCGGTATGGCCAAAGTCGCGGGCAACTTCATCTCCGTAGTAGATTTGCACCGCGCCTGGTGTCAGCATTAACGCGTTTGCTGCACGCGCCTGATCATCGAAACTGCGGCTACGTGCAGACCAGAACAGTTGAGTGTCGTGAGAAGAGAGGTAACTCAACACGTTGAATTCCGGGTCGCTATTGATTTGCTCCGCGTAACGTCGGTAATCACTATCGAGGCTCGCAAAACACTTCAAAGCTTTCGGTGCCACGTCTGTTTGGAATTCAAAGTTGATAATTGAGTCGAAGCCGTTATCGAAGTACGGGCTTTTCACCACGCTGTGTGCCCAGACTTCACCTGTCATCCAGAATGGCAAATCGTCCAGCGCTTTATCCGGGTTGTTTTGCTTCCACTCTGCCAGAGCTTGTGTGGTACTGGCCTTCAATTCTGACCACGCGTCCATTTCCACGTGTTTCGCGGTATCGACACGGAATCCATCAATGCCGTAATCACGTACCCAATCGGATAACCAGGTGATCAAGTGCTCACGTGGGGTTTTCTGCTCATCACGTGCACTGGTGTCTTTATTACGGAAGAAATTTGGCAAGCCGGTTTTCTGGGTCGACTCGGTTTTCAGATCCGGTAAGTAGTTCAGAGACATGGTGATGTCGTTGTACCCAGGTGCATCGTAATTGCCGATGTCGGTTCGAATCCAGGCCTTGCCCCACCATTTTTCCCACGCTTCACCGTCACTGTACTTGATGTAATCGTTGAAGCTATGCCAACTCTGGCCCGATTTTGGTTGCCAGTCTGTCCAATTTTCACCAAGTACTTTTTTTGCTTCCTGCTCATCAAGATAAAGCTGACCAAAGCCAAATTCCTGCATGTCGGCTAAGGTTGCATAGCCGGTATGGTTCATCACCACGTCCCAAACAATGCGGATGCCTTTTTTGTGCGCAGTATCGACGAAAGTACGCAGCTCTTCTTTCGTGCCCATGTTGGCGTCAAGTTTGGTCCAGTCCTGATGATAGTAACCATGGTAGCCGTAGTGTTTGAAGTCACCTTTATCACCGCCGCCTACCCAGCCATGAATTTGCTCCAGTGGTGAGGTTATCCAGATGGCATTCACGCCCAGTGATTCAATGTAATCGAGTTTTTTGGTCAGGCCCGCTAAGTCGCCACCGTGGAAGGTACCGATCTCGTATTGGCCGTCTTTACTGCGGCCATAGCTGTTGTCATTGTTCGCGTTACCATTGTAAAAGCGATCCGTCATGACGAAGTAAACCGTCGCGTTATCCCAACTGAATGGTTTGTCAGCTTGCTGGTCTACTTTTTCTAACAGCAGCAGGCCCTGACTCATCGGTCCCGGCTGAAGAGTTACAGTGCCGTTCGTTACTGTGATCTCTTGGCCGGAAAGTGCATCCCGAACCAAGGTGCCATCACTGAAGGTCTCGCCCACATTAATGGTTTTTGCTGTATCTGTGGCGACAGGGCAAGAGTAAGCCAAACTTTGAGATTGTTGTGGCTTGATCTTCACTGTGAGCTCGTTGGTCTTTGGGTTCAGCGTAAACTGGTAAGTATTGGCTTTGAAAATGCGCAGCTGCATATTAGCGTCAGTTGCACAGTTATCCATTTTTAATGGCGTATTGAATTTGATCCGGCTTTCTTCCGCCAGTGCGAAGCTACTACCACAGCTCTGCTTGCTGTCGGCGATAGTAAAGGTGTAATTTCCTTTCTCCAGTTTTTGCTCCGCAATAAGTAAGCCTTGCGCATTCTGTTCAAACACGGCTTTGTCTTCACCGACGCTCAGTACAATGGCATTTTCTGGTATTTGGCTACAGGCACTGAGCAGACCGATAGAGAGTGCGAGAATTGTTTTTTTCATTGTTTCCTTCCCCCGAATAAACAACTCTTTTATAACAAAAAGGTACCTCTACAATCCGAGCGGTGTACCAACAAGTTAAACGTCTCTCACCCTACAAATTTTTGTCTTGTTCACAAAATGAATAATAAACTTCTCTAACATCAGAATGTTGGCAACAAAAAAGGGGAAGCATCCGCTTCCCCTTTGGTTTTCTTGTGATTTATTCTTCAGCTTGTAACCAGGTTACTTACTTTTGAAGAAGAGAGATATCGGCAATCTGTAGGAACAGATTACGTAGGTTATTCAATAGCGTCAGACGGTTCTTCTTAAGTGCTTCATCGTCTGCCATTACCATTACGTTATCGAAGAACGCATCTACTGGCTCGCGCAGGTCAGCAAGTTTGCTAAGGGCTTCTTGGTAGTTACCGGTCGCAAAAGCTGGCTCAAGTGCTTCAGTCATCACTTCAACACTTTCTGCCAGTGCTTTCTCTGCGTCTTCCTGTAGAAGCGCTAGGTCGATCTCTTCCGCTAGTTCACCGTCGAATTTAGCCAGAATGTTGCCAACACGTTTGTTCGCTGCCGCCAGAGATTCTGCCGCTTCCAGCTCACGGAAGTGAGATACTGCTTTCACGCGTTGATCGAAGTCTGCTGGTTTGGTTGGGTGACGAGCCAAAACTGCCTGAATGATGTCTACGCTGAAGCCTTCATCTTGGTACCAAGCACGGAAACGGCCAAGCATAAACTCAATAACGTCTTGCTCAACGTTGTGGTTGGTTAGCTTATCACCGAACAGCATTTTCGCTTCACGCACTAAATCAACCAGATCAACTTTGTAGCCGTACTCAACGATAATACGCAGTACACCTAGTGATGCACGACGAAGTGCAAATGGGTCGCTGCCTTTAGGAGCTTGACCGATACCAAAGATACCAACGATAGTATCTAGTTTATCTGCCATCGCTACCGCAGTTGATACGCCGTCAGTTGGTAAATCGTCACCAGCGAAACGCGGCATGTACTGCTCGTTTAGTGCAACTGCAACCGCTTCGTCTTCACCGTCATGGCGCGCGTAGTGCATGCCCATCACACCTTGTGTGTCGGTAAATTCGAATACCATAGAAGTCATCAGGTCACACTTCGCCAGTAGGCCAGCGCGGGTTGATTTATCTACGTCGGCACCAATTTGTTTAGCGATGTAGCCTGCTAGCGCCGCGATACGGTCGGTTTTATCTTTGATCGTGCCAAGCTGCTTCTGGAAGATAGCGTTTTCCAGTTCAGGAAGGCGGTCGATCAGAGGACGTTTACGGTCTGTATTGAAGAAGAACTCTGCATCAGCAAGACGCGGACGTACTACCTTTTCGTTGCCTTCGATGACGTAACGAGGTTCTTTCGATTCAATGTTCGACACGAAGATGAAGTTAGGCAGTAGTTTTTTATCTGCTGAGTAAACAGGGAAGTATTTTTGGTCACCCTTCATGGTGTAAACCAAGGCTTCCGCTGGTACTTTCAGGAACTCTTCTTCAAATTTCGCGGTAAGTACCACAGGCCATTCAACCAGAGAGGTCACTTCTTCTACCAAGTCATCTTCCAGGTCTGCGATACCACCAACTGCCGCCGCCGCTTTTTGAGCGTCTGCAAGGATAATGGCTTTACGCGCTTCGTAATCTGCCATTACTTTACCGCGCTCTTCAAGAAGTGCAGGGTATTGATCAGCAGAATCGATAGTGAACTCTTTTTCACCCATGAAGCGGTGACCACGGATAGTACGGTCAGACTGTACGCCAAGGATTTCGCCTTCGATAAGGTCTGAGCCCATCAGCATGGTCAGCGTTTTTACCGGACGGATAAACTGAGTCGTTTTGTTACCCCAGCGCATTGGTTTTGCGATAGGTAGGTTGGCCAGTGCTTTTGCCGCTAGCTCTGAAACGATATCAGAAGTTGGCTGACCTTTTACTTCTTGATTGAAGAGTAGCCATTCGCCTTTGTCAGTCACCACGCGATCTGCTTGGTCAACTGTGATACCACAACCGCGAGCCCAGCCTTGAGCCGCTTTAGTTGGGTTACCTTCTGCGTCAAATGCAGCAGAAACAGCAGGGCCACGCTTTTCAACGACTTTGTCTGACTGGCTTTCTGCCAACGCGGCTACTTTTAGTGCCAGACGTCGAGGTGCTGCGAACCATTTTACGCCTTCGTGAGTAAGCTCTGCGCCTTTAAGTTCGGCTTCGAAGTTTGCTGCAAATGCTTCAGCCAGAGTACGAAGCTGCGTTGGTGGTAGCTCTTCTGTACCCAGCTCGATTAGAAATTCTTTTGCCATGTTTCTCTCTTCCCTTACGCGTTTTCTTCTTTCTTGCACATTGGGAAGCCAAGAGCTTCACGTGATGCGTAGTATGCTTCTGCCACAGACTTAGTCAGGTTACGGATACGCAGGATGTAGCGTTGACGCTCAGTGACTGAGATCGCTTTACGTGCGTCCAGTAGGTTAAATGCGTGACCTGCTTTTAGGATGCGCTCGTAAGCCGGCAGTGGAAGAGGTTTTTCAAGAGCGACGAGCTCTTTACACTCTTTCTCACATTGCTCAAAGAAACCGAATAGGAAATCAACGTCAGCGTGTTCGAAGTTATACGTTGATTGCTCAACTTCGTTTTGATGGTAAATATCGCCGTAAGTGACTTTGCTGCCGTCTGGGGCGATGTTCCAAATAAGGTCGTAAACAGAATCTACTTCCTGGATGTACATAGCTAGACGCTCGATACCGTAAGTGATTTCACCCGTTACAGGTTTACACTCAAGGCCGCCAACTTGCTGGAAGTACGTAAACTGAGTTACTTCCATGCCGTTTAGCCACACTTCCCAGCCTAGACCCCATGCGCCCAGTGTTGGGTTTTCCCAGTTGTCTTCTACAAAACGGATGTCGTGTACAAGAGGATCAATACCAAGAATTTCAAGAGAACCAAGGTACAACTCTTGGATATTGTCTGGCGATGGTTTTAGCGCTACTTGGAATTGGTAGTAGTGCTGAAGACGGTTTGGGTTTTCACCATAACGGCCATCAGTAGGACGACGTGAAGGTTGTACGTAAGCTGTCGACATTGGCTCTGGGCCAATCGCTCGTAGACAGGTCATTGGGTGAGAGGTACCCGCACCAACTTCCATATCGAGTGGTTGAACAATCGTACAACCATTTTGAGCCCAATAATCCTGCAGCGCGAGGATCATTCCCTGGAAGGTTTTGATATCGTATTTTTGCATAAGTCAGGTTCGCGCGATTCTCTTGTTACTCGTTAATTCGCTCTCTATGCCGAGTTTTGTAACTCTAACAAGGGCGATAAGGAGTAATTACGGTTGAATAAATTAACAATCAAGTATACCCAGATATTGAGCATGGGAGTAGAGCTAATCTTGATTAATTCGTGGACAATTTTCTCCTTTAATGGATTTTTACCGAGTTATCTTCGGTATTTTTCTTAAAAGGGAGTTTTCGACTGAATTGGTGCTTGAGGTGTGCAACAAGGTTGGCTAGAATTGCGCCTGTCTTTGGGGAGTAGCTTACCTGGTGAAGGTTCAATTCATCCGGTTCGTTCGTCAACATAATTGGTGCAAAATCACCATGGCGCTCGAGACTCGAAGCCTTTCGAGTTTAGCAAGACCTTAGACAAATCATCACGAACCGGGGTGGGGCGTGAGGTTTGTCTACGGTTAAATATAATAATCCCTGCCTCAAAGAGCATGTCGTGAGCGTTTTAGCTATTTCAATTACTACTGTAGCGTTAGCAGAAATTGGCGATAAGACCCAATTGCTATCCCTGTTACTTGCCAGTCGATACCGCAAGCCGGTTCCTATTATTGCAGCAATCTTTTTGGCTACTATTGCCAACCACGCTTTGGCTGCATGGTTAGGTGTCGTTGTGGCCGATTACCTGTCTCCTGAAGTTTTAAAATGGGTGCTGGTGGTCAGCTTCGCAGCTATGGCGGCTTGGGTTCTTATCCCTGATAAACTTGATGACGATGAAGAAATCTCCAACCGAGGTCCATTCATTGCCAGCTTTATTGCCTTTTTTGTGGCTGAAATCGGTGACAAAACCCAAATCGCAACGTCTATTCTTGGCGCGCAATATGCTGATGCCCTGAATTGGGTGGTGTTAGGTACTACGATTGGTATGTTGCTGGCGAATGTCCCAGTGGTTCTGATTGGTAAGTTGTCAGCGGATAAAATGCCTCTGGGTCTTATTCGTAAAGTGACCGCCTTTTTATTCATCTTATTGGCGGTTGGTGCTGCATTCTTCTAATTTGCGTTCGAGGACAAAGCAAACTGTAGAGGGGGCTTTGTTCACGAAACGTCGATGAAAATGGTGCTAATTATCAACAAGTAGCGAAATCGTGGCTTATTTCAAACTCTGGCTTAAAATCGTTCAGTAGCGTGACGAGAGGCATATTAGTGTCATACTTGTCATGGTAGTTTGTATATTGATGTGAATGATAGCGAGAGGGCAAGTTTATGCTTACACGTTACATGGGGATGACCCCAAAAAGTCAGAGTTATTTATTCACTTTTGGTTTGGCGCTGTGCTTGTTGGCATTGGCGCTGACCGATATGTGGTTACCGATTGTGGCGGGAACTTTCGTTCTTACCGGTTTAACGGTAGAAGCGTGGATTCGGGTTGCTCATATCATACCGATGCATGAAGAAATGCGGGCGATGAAGAAACAGCTCAACAAGCTACAGTCAGAAGTTCGCACATTAGAATATGATGAATAAACAAACGGCAGCCCATTGGGCTGCCGTTTTTGATTATTCCAACCCTTTCTTGATCAGATACTGATAGGGCAGCTGCTCTGTTTGTGCTGCAATCAACTGGTGATCCATAAAACGACAGAAACTCGGAATATCTCGAGTTGTTGATGGATCGTCCGCTTTTACTAGCAAAATTTCACCATCTTGCATGTTGCGAATTGTCTTCCTGACCATCATCACTGGCTCCGGGCAGCGCAGTCCCTCTGCTTCTAATGTCTTGGTTGCCAGTTCAGGATTAAAGCTCATAGTGTGATTCTCGTAGCTAACTTAGCGTTGAATTTTACGTTCGTGGAAAAAATATTCAATAACCACTTGGCAAACTGTTATTTTTGCTTTACCTTAAATTAACAAATTGGTAACAAGTGGTGAAAGGGAGGCGATAAACGATGCTGACAGCATTAGACAGACTTACGATTTACTCCGTTCTGTGTTTTATCTCGTTCTGTGGATTAGTACTCAGAGCACCAGCTGAAACATCACTACTGCCTCTTGTAGGCGTGATTGCGACGATTATTGGTATTTGGATTGAGATGCATAAATGGTCAGATGCATCCGAGCAAGAAAATTAGTCCTGCTCTTTCAATCAAAATTCGTTGAAATTTCCACCGGCTTATTACCAAGCACTTCATTCCGACACTATCCCCATTTTTTCTTGGGCTTCCCCGCTGAAAGGCGGGATTTTTTTTGCCTGAAGAGTACAATTTATCTAATCCCTTCTATTGTATGTGGTCATTGTGGAATTAGAAGACATTTATCGTCGAGATCTTAATTTATTAGTTGCATTACGTGTGCTGATTGAAGAAAGCAGTGTAAGCAAGGCTGCAACCCGTTTGAATTTGAGCCAGTCGGCGATGAGTCGAGTGCTTGGTCGACTGCGTGATTTGCTGGGTGATCCGCTTTTTACGCGGCAGGGACAGCATTTGATTCCAACACAGAAAGCGCTGGAAATTGATCGCTCGCTAGGCGAACCATTAGAGTCGTTACGACAACTGCTTTCTCCGGTTGAATTCGACCCGTTGCAATGTGATCTGACATTCACGATTTCGACAACAGACTACGCCATGCAGACAATATTACCTTTTGCTCTGCCACGTATTTATCAGGAGGCGCCGAATGTATCCTTCAATTTTCTGCCATTGCAGCACGACAGGTTATCTGATCAATTAACCTATGAAGGTGCTGATCTCGCGATTTGTCGACCTACCGGTCCTGTAGAGCCACTGCGTAGTGAAATATTAGGTCGGGTAGGAGTGCTATGTTTGTTATCGAAACAACACACTCTGGCGGCTAAAGAGATGAGTCTGGATGATTACCTAAGTTTTCCTCACGCAATGATTGCCATCAGTGATGGTGTCAATGCGCTTATAGAGCGGGCTTTGATCGATAAGCCTGCGCGTAAAATGGTCTTGCGTGCTTATCATTTGGAAGCAGCACTGGCGATTGTCGACACTCTACCTATCATCATCACTGTGCCTGCAGACTTGGCGTATTTAGTGGCTGAACGCTATGACCTGATAGTCAAACCTTTGCCGTTTGAATTTACTCCGTTTGACTACTCGATGATCTGGCATGCGCGTTGCGAGCATTCTCCCGCACAAGAGTGGCTGCGAGGAATTGTTAAAGAAGAGTGTGGTCGGTTGATTGCCAAGCGTATCGAAGATATGGGACTGGGTTGATCTAAAAAGAGCCAGCAATGCTGGCTCTTTTGTAATTGTATTGTTTAAAGTTTGATAACCACTCGTCCGGTGACTTGACCATTGGTGATGTCTTCAGCGTATTTTGGCGCTTCTGACAGTTCAACTTCTGTACAAGCTTGCTCAAAGTAGCTATCAGGTAATATCTCAACCAGCTTTTCCCATGCGGCGATACGTTTTTCAGTCGGGCACATCACTGAGTCCACACCTTGCAGACGCACATTGCGTAGGATAAATGGCATTACCGTTGTTGGCAGGTCAAAACCACCAGCTAGGCCACATGCCGCGACTGCGCTGTTGTAGTCCATTTGTGCCAATACTTTTGCCAGCACTTTACTGCCGACAGTATCTACTGCACCTGCCCAGATTTGTCTTTCAAGCGGGCGAGCTGGTTCTTCAAACTCAACACGGTCGATGATGCGACTTGCGCCCAGTTTTGTTAACAGAGGGCCGTTTTGTTCTACACGTCCTGTTACGGCAGCTACTTTGTAACCTAGTTGAGCTAGAAGCGTTACCGCTACTGATCCCACGCCACCACTTGCGCCAGTGACAAGGATTTCGCCCGCTTCTGGTTTGATGTCTGCATCAAGCAGAGCTTGAACACACAGCATAGCGGTAAAGCCTGCTGTACCGACCATCATTGCTTTTTTGCTGTCTAAACCTTTTGGCAGAGGCACTAACCAATCTGCTTTTAAACGAGCACGTTGCGCCATGCCACCCCAGTGATGTTCACCTACGCCCCAGCCTGTAAGGACCACTTTGTCGCCAGCTTGGTAACGAGCGTCTTCAGAGCTTACCACTGTACCGGCCAGATCAATGCCCGGAACCATTGGGAAATGACGGATGATTTTACCTTTTCCAGTAATAGCCAAACCGTCTTTGTAGTTTAGCGATGAGTAGTCAACGTCAATCAGGACGTCACCTTCCGGCAGTTGAGATTCATCAATCTGTTCGATGTTGGCGATAGTACGTTTGTCTTCTTGGTTTAGAACTAGAGCATTAAACATGAGGTTCTCCGAGTGTGCGGTAGTGTGGCTGAGAAGCCACAGCAGCAAGATATTAACTGCCTCTAAGTGTATGTCTTGTCTGATTATGAATAAAATGAAAGTTCATCATTTAATCTATGCTTTACATGCATAGTTTGTTAATGACATTCCGAGAAAGAAAAGGGCGACATTGGATGTCGCCCTTAAGTCTAATACTAAATTTCTTTAGTATCGGTTCATTTCATCAGATTGCAGGGTGGATCACTATGCAGCTTCAAATACCTAAGGTCTTTCAAAAACAGTAGCGATACCCTGACCAAGACCGATACACATGGTTGCAAGGCCGTATTTCGCGTCTTTTGCTTCCATCAGGTTGATCAATGTTGTTGAGATACGAGAGCCTGAACAGCCTAGTGGATGGCCAAGAGCGATTGCACCGCCATTCAGGTTCACTTTTTCATCCATCACATCAAGCAGACCCAAGTCTTTAGCACATGGTAGAGATTGTGCCGCGAACGCTTCGTTTAGCTCGACTACGTCCATATCTTCGATAGACAGTCCTGCGCGCTTCAGTGCTTTTTGTGTCGCTGGTACCGGACCGTAACCCATGATGGAAGGATCGCAGCCTGCGATTGCCATGCCTTTGATGCGTGCGCGGATCTTCAAGCCAAGCTCGTTTGCTTTCTCTTCGCTCATGATGAGCATGGCTGATGCGCCATCTGAAAGAGCCGATGACGTACCTGCGGTGACCGTACCATGGGCTGGATCGAATACCGGGCGAAGCTGAGACAGGCCTTCAACGGTCGTTTCTGGACGAATGACTTCGTCGTAGTCGAGTGTAAACAGTGTGCCGTCTGCCGCGTGACCTTCAGTTGGCAGGATTTCATTCTTAAAGCGACCTTCCACAGTTGCTGCGTGAGCACGAGCATGTGAACGTGCAGCAAACTCGTCTTGTTGCTCACGGCTGATGCCGTGTAGCTTACCCAGCATTTCTGCCGTTAAGCCCATCATGCCCGCTGCTTTTGCTACGTTTTTTGCCATACCAGGGTGGAAATCCACACCGTGGCTCATTGGTACGTGACCCATGTGCTCAACGCCACCAATCAGACAGATCTCAGCATCGCCAGTCATGATCGCGCGAGTACCATCATGCAGAGCCTGCATTGATGAACCACACAGACGGTTCACAGTAACGGCACCAATTTCAATTGGCAGACCAGCCAGTAGCGCTGCGTTACGTGCAACGTTAAAGCCTTGTTCCAGCGTTTGTTGTACACAGCCCCAGTAGATGTCTTCTATCTCACTTGGGTTTACTTGTGGGTTACGCGCCAGAATGCCTTTCATCAGGTGTGCAGAAAGGTCTTCAGCGCGAGTATTACGGAAAGCGCCACCTTTAGAGCGACCCATTGGGGTACGTAGACAATCTACTACGACAACATTTCTTGTTTGATTAGTCATTTTGGGAATCCCTCCTTAGATAGAACCTTGCTGTTGTGCGCCATAGAAGCTTTCGCCTTTAGCCGCCATATCAATCAGCATTTGCGGTACTTGGTACATCGCGCCTAACTCTGCGTATTGTTTTGCCATTTCGATGTACTCCGCAATACCAACGCTGTCTAGGTAGCGGAACGCACCGCCGCGGAATGGAGGGAAGCCCAGACCATAAACCAAAGCCATATCCGCTTCTTGAGGAGTCGCGATAATGCCTTCCTGCAGACACAGCACCACTTCGTTGATCATAGGAATCATCATACGTTGAATGATGGTCTGCTCGTCGAAGCGTTCTATATCATGGAAAGGTTTATCGGCACACACGTCTGCCAGTAGTGGCAAGATTTCTTCAGAGAAGGTTTTCTTCGGTTTGCCTTTTTTATCAATGGAGTAGCTGTAGAATCCACTGCCATTTTTCTGACCAAATTTGTTGGCTTCAAACAAAGAATCAATCGCGTCGCGGCCTTGTTTGCCCATACGCTCAGGGAAGCCTTCAGCCATTACCGCTTGTGCGTGGTGAGCGGTATCAATGCCTACGACGTCAAGCAGGTAAGCCGGACCCATTGGCCAGCCAAATTTACGTTCCATGACTTTATCGATTTGCGTGAAGTCTGCTCCGTCACGAAGTAGCATGCTGAAACCTCCGAAATATGGGAACAGTACGCGGTTGACGAAGAATCCAGGGCAGTCATTCACTACGATCGGAGATTTACCCATTTTTGCAGCGTAAGCCACAACACGGTTGATGGTTTCATCAGACGTTTTCTCGCCACGGATGATCTCAACCAGAGGCATGCGATGTACTGGGTTAAAGAAGTGCATACCACAGAAGTTTTCTGGGCGTTTTAGTGATTGAGCCAACAGGTTGATTGGAATGGTCGATGTGTTCGACGTGATAACCGTATCTTCGCCAACGTTTTGCTCGACTTCGCTTAGTACCGCAGCCTTCACTTTCGGGTTTTCAACTACAGCTTCGACAATCACATCTGCGTTTTCGATGCCAGCGTAGTGCAGGCTTGGTGTAATAGACGCTAGGATGCCAGCCATCTTGAAGCCGTCAAGACGACCTGTCTCTAGACGTTTGTTAAGCAGTTTAGATGCTTCGTTCATGCCCAAATCTAGCGAAGACTGAGCGATGTCTTTCATCAGTACAGGCACACCTTTCAGCGCGGATTGGTATGCGATACCGCCGCCCATGATGCCCGCCCCAAGTACTGCTGCACGCTTAGTGTCTTTATTTGCTGATTTTGCAGCTTTTTTAGCGATGCCTTTGATGTATTGGTCGTTAAGGAACAGACCAACCAGTGATTTCGCTTCTTCTGATTTTGCCAGCTTAACGAAGTGTTTGCGTTCTACATCCAGCGCTTCATTACGTGCAAATCGAGCGCCTTCTTCAATAGTAATGACAGCGGTCATTGGCGCTGGGTAGTGTGGACCTGCTTTTTGTGCCACCAGGCCTTTCGCCATCGTGAAGCTCATCATCGACTCAAGCTTGCTCAGCGTTAGCGGTGATGTCTTTTGTTTGCGGCGTGCTTGCCAGTCAAGTTTCTCGTTGATTGCAGAAGTCAGCGTTTGCAGACCTGATTCATATAGAGACTCTGTTTCTACTACAGCATCTAACAGACCAATACTCAATGCTTCATCAGCGCGGCAAGCTTTGCCCTGTGTGATGATTTCCATTGCGTTGTCAGCGCCGATGACGCGAGGTAGACGTACACAACCGCCAAAACCAGGCATGATACCAAGTTTGGTTTCTGGTAGACCAATGCTGGTGGTTTTATCACCGATACGCATGTCTGTTGCGAGTACGCATTCACAACCACCACCAAGAGCGTGGCCTTTGATTACTGAGATAGTTGGAACGGGTAGGTCTTCAAGTTTGTTAAAGATGCTGTTGGCAAATTGTAGCCACTGATCCAGTTCGGCATCTGTTTTAGCAAACAGACCTAAGAATTCGGTGATGTCCGCGCCTACAATGAACGCGTCTTTATCTGAGGTAAGCATTAAGCCCTTCAGACCTTGATGTGCGATAAGTGCATCAAGAGCTTTATCTAAAGACTCAAGCGTAGCTAGATCGAGTTTATTTACGGATTTTGGCGAGCAGAAAGTAAGTTCTGCAATACCATCCTGTATTTCCTTTACCTGTAGGGTTTCGGCTTGGTAAATCATTGTCTATCTCCATGACATACAATCTGGGATTGTCTGTATACCTATTTAAATGGTGCTACCTTCCTCGTAAAAATAGCCTCGGAAAATAGGTATCGAGGAAGTGCTTTATTCTAATTCTGGTAAGACCATTAATGTTAGTTTTGATCGGCGAATGTTTAATTTCAATACATTTTTCAAACAAGTGTTTAACACTGTGCACTGAGCCAGATCTTATGCACCCCGGAAATCACTCTCGTGATAAACTCTAGATAAAGAGACAAGTGACCTAATTCTATGAATGACCAGCCTTATTTAGTACCAGCGGAACCAACTCAGTTCGAAGAAGAGATCAAAAAGAGTGTGTTTATTACTTATCTGGCCCACACGCCAAGTATTGAAGCGGCTAAAGCGTTTGTGGATCAAATAAAAGCCAAGCATGCGGACGCGAGACATAATTGCTGGGGGTTCGTTGCTGGAAGGCCAGAAGATTCGATGAAATGGGGGTTTAGCGACGATGGCGAGCCATCGGGTACAGCCGGTAAACCTATTCTTGCGCAGTTATCTGGATCTGGAGTTGGGGAGATTACTGCGGTTGTGACTCGTTATTCCGGTGGAATCAAGTTAGGCACAGGTGGTTTGGTTAAGGCTTATGGTGGTGGTGTTCAACAAGCGCTCAAGCAGCTTCAAACTATTGAGAAAAAAATAACCACAAAGCTCAGACTAGCGTTAGACTATGGATTCATGCCTATCGCACAATCTATTATGCCTCAGTTTGGAGCAGTTGAAGTCGATGCTGAATACAGTGATCAGGTCGTGCTGGTGGTAGAAATTGAGCTTCGTGAAGTGAGCGCATTTACCCAAGCTATCATCAATAAAAGTGGTGCAAAGGCAATTGTTACCCCGCTAGACGGAAAATAATGAAAAATAGGAAGCAACAGGGACAGCTTCGCTAGTCAATCAATCCATGCAATTTCGTTCAATTATTCGAATCGTCGGGCTATTGCTCGCGCTTTTTAGTGTCACAATGCTCGCGCCCGCAATCGTCGCGCTTACGTATCGGGATGGCGCAGGTGTATCTTTTGTTGCGACATTTTTTGTTCTGCTGTTTTGCGGAGCCGTTTGCTGGTTTCCGAACCGCAGGCACAAGCATGAGCTGAAAGCACGTGATGGTTTCCTTATCGTTGTTTTATTTTGGACGGTATTGGGTAGTGCAGGCTCTATTCCGTTTTTAATCTCAGATAACCCTAATGTTTCAGTGACCGACGCGTTTTTTGAATCGTTTTCAGCATTAACGACAACTGGTGCAACCGTGATTGTTGGTCTGGATGAGTTGCCTAAAGCGATTTTGTTCTACCGCCAGTTACTGCAATGGTTCGGTGGGATGGGGATCATCGTATTAGCGGTCGCGATTCTGCCAGTACTTGGTATCGGTGGCATGCAGTTATATCGAGCTGAAATCCCGGGGCCAGTAAAAGACACCAAGATGACCCCACGTATTGCCGAAACAGCAAAAGCCCTTTGGTATATCTACCTGAGTTTAACCATCGCATGTGCTACGGCGTTCTGGTTAGCGGGTATGACACCGTTCGATGCCATCAGTCACAGTTTCTCGACTATCGCAATTGGCGGGTTCTCAACCCATGATGCGAGCATGGGGTATTTTGATAGTTATACGATTAATCTCATCACCGTGATTTTCCTGCTGATATCTGCGTGTAACTATACGCTGCACTTTGCCGCATTTGCATCGGGTGGTGTTCACCCAAAATACTATTGGAAAGATCCCGAGTTTCGCGCTTTCATCTTTATACAGGTGATATTGTTTGTGGTTTGCTTCTCATTATTACTGAAGCATCACTCATACACGTCCACTTACGATGCTTTTGACCAAGCGCTGTTCCAAACCGTCTCCATTTCGACGACGGCTGGTTTTACTACAACTGGATTTGCAGACTGGCCATTGTTCTTGCCAGTGCTTCTCCTGTTTTCATCTTTTATAGGAGGGTGCGCTGGCTCAACAGGTGGTGGCATGAAAGTGATCCGCATTTTACTGCTTACCTTACAAGGTGCGCGTGAGATTAAGCGTCTGGTTCACCCTCGTGCGGTCTACACCATTAAAGTTGGCGGCACTGCGCTACCACAACGAGTTGTTGATGCCGTTTGGGGGTTCTTCTCTGCGTATGCATTGGTTTTCGTTGTCTGTATGTTATGCCTGATTGCAACTGGCATGGATGAACTGAGTGCATTCTCGGCTGTCGCTGCAACGTTGAATAACCTTGGCCCAGGGCTGGGCGAAGTGGCTCTGCATTTTGGTGATGTGAATGACAAAGCAAAATGGGTACTGATCGTCTCCATGCTGTTTGGTCGTCTGGAAATCTTTACCTTACTCATTCTACTCACGCCAACGTTTTGGCGTAGTTAAGGGGAAATCGTGGCAAAAGCGTTGTTCTTATACTCTTCCCGTGAAGGGCAAACAAAAAAAATCTTCCACTATATAGAAGAGAAGTTGACGGACTTCGATTGTGATTTAGTGGATCTACACACTGCAGAGACGATTGATTTCAGCCCTTATGACAAAGTGTTGGTCGGTGCATCGATCCGTTATGGTCATTTAAATAAGAAGTTGTACCAATTTATTGAGCGTCATCTCACCCAGTTGGAGCAGCACAAAGTGGCTTTCTTCTGTGTGAACTTAACGGCACGTAAAGAAGACCAGGGTAAAGATACGCCGGAAGGCAGTGCGTACATCCGTAAGTTCTTAATGAAATCCCCTTGGAAGCCAACCTTGATAGGTGTGTTTGCTGGTGCGCTTTATTATCCGCGATATGGATGGTTCGACAAAATGATTATCAAGTTCATCATGTCGATGACTGGTGGGGAGACCGACACCACTAAAGAAGTGGAATACACCAACTGGGAAAAAGTGACTCTTTTCGTGGATAAATTCAAAGAACTGTAGAAATAACGTGCTCTTTTGAGTGTTTTTGCTGATATTTCACCCGAATGATAGAAAATTCAAAAAAAACGCAAAAAATGGCTTGCCAATGTGATCGCAATCCCTATAATGCCACCTCGCTGACACGGCAACGCTTCGAAAGAAACGAAACTGAGTTAGCTAGCCAAATTAGCCAAGCGGAAACGCTTGAAAAAAGTTTAAAAAAAGTGATTGACACTAAACCTTAACTCGCTAAAATGGCCGTCCGATTTGAGTGGGGCGCATAGCTCAAGGCTCAATAGGAAAGCTCTTTAACAATATAGACCTATCAATCTGTGTGGGCACTCGTTGATGATAATCCAATTAGAAACTTCGGTTTCAAATTAGGTTTCAATGATACGAAGTGACCATTGAATCGCAAGATTCAGCACAGTCAATTCAAACATTACTTATGTAATGTTCAGTATTCATTGAGCCGACAAAATCTTAAATTGAAGAGTTTGATCATGGCTCAGATTGAACGCTGGCGGCAGGCCTAACACATGCAAGTCGAGCGGCAGCGACAACATTGAACCTTCGGGGGATTTGTTGGGCGGCGAGCGGCGGACGGGTGAGTAATGCCTAGGAAATTGCCCTGATGTGGGGGATAACCATTGGAAACGATGGCTAATACCGCATGATGCCTTCGGGCCAAAGAGGGGGACCTTCGGGCCTCTCGCGTCAGGATATGCCTAGGTGGGATTAGCTAGTTGGTGAGGTAAGGGCTCACCAAGGCGACGATCCCTAGCTGGTCTGAGAGGATGATCAGCCACACTGGAACTGAGACACGGTCCAGACTCCTACGGGAGGCAGCAGTGGGGAATATTGCACAATGGGCGCAAGCCTGATGCAGCCATGCCGCGTGTGTGAAGAAGGCCTTCGGGTTGTAAAGCACTTTCAGTCGTGAGGAAGGTAGTGTGTTTAATAGATGCATTATTTGACGTTAGCGACAGAAGAAGCACCGGCTAACTCCGTGCCAGCAGCCGCGGTAATACGGAGGGTGCGAGCGTTAATCGGAATTACTGGGCGTAAAGCGCATGCAGGTGGTTTGTTAAGTCAGATGTGAAAGCCCGGGGCTCAACCTCGGAATAGCATTTGAAACTGGCAGACTAGAGTACTGTAGAGGGGGGTAGAATTTCAGGTGTAGCGGTGAAATGCGTAGAGATCTGAAGGAATACCGGTGGCGAAGGCGGCCCCCTGGACAGATACTGACACTCAGATGCGAAAGCGTGGGGAGCAAACAGGATTAGATACCCTGGTAGTCCACGCCGTAAACGATGTCTACTTGGAGGTTGTGGCCTTGAGCCGTGGCTTTCGGAGCTAACGCGTTAAGTAGACCGCCTGGGGAGTACGGTCGCAAGATTAAAACTCAAATGAATTGACGGGGGCCCGCACAAGCGGTGGAGCATGTGGTTTAATTCGATGCAACGCGAAGAACCTTACCTACTCTTGACATCCAGAGAATCTGGCGGAGACGCTAGAGTGCCTTCGGGAACTCTGAGACAGGTGCTGCATGGCTGTCGTCAGCTCGTGTTGTGAAATGTTGGGTTAAGTCCCGCAACGAGCGCAACCCTTATCCTTGTTTGCCAGCGAGTAATGTCGGGAACTCCAGGGAGACTGCCGGTGATAAACCGGAGGAAGGTGGGGACGACGTCAAGTCATCATGGCCCTTACGAGTAGGGCTACACACGTGCTACAATGGCGCATACAGAGGGCGGCCAACTTGCGAAAGTGAGCGAATCCCAAAAAGTGCGTCGTAGTCCGGATTGGAGTCTGCAACTCGACTCCATGAAGTCGGAATCGCTAGTAATCGTGGATCAGAATGCCACGGTGAATACGTTCCCGGGCCTTGTACACACCGCCCGTCACACCATGGGAGTGGGCTGCAAAAGAAGTAGGTAGTTTAACCTTCGGGGGGACGCTTACCACTTTGTGGTTCATGACTGGGGTGAAGTCGTAACAAGGTAGCGCTAGGGGAACCTGGCGCTGGATCACCTCCTTATACGA
>NZ_JBBWFK010000014.1:0-86630 GCF_052353105.1 Vibrio sp. YIC-376 | reverse complement strand
GGCTAGTCCTTTGATCTAATAGGAGTATCGAAATCTGGATACCTCGACATGCTTCAAGAACCTTCTCCACAACAATACGAACTTGAAATGGTGACGATGGAACAACTTGTTCCCAAAGACCACCTTGTGCGTAAAATTGACTCTGCTATCGATTTTGAATTCATTCGTGATGAAGTCGCCCACCTCTATTGCAAAGACAATGGCCGACCACCTGTAGACCCTGTCCGCCTATTCAAAATTATCCTACTGGGGTACATCTTCGGCGTAAAAAGCGAGCGTCAGCTTGTCAAAGAAATCGAAGTGAATGTCGCATATCGTTGGTTCCTCCGCATGTCCCTCACTGAAAAGGTCATCCATGCCTCGACACTCAGTCAAAACCGTATCCGTCGCTTCAATGGTACGGATGTCTTCGAACGTATCTTTATTAACATCGTTCAACAAGCGATGGCTAAAGGCTTAGTCGCTGGACAAGAGCTCTTTACTGACAGCACTCACCTCAAAGCGAACGCGAACAAAAACAAGCACACCAATAAACAAACGGCAGTCCGAGCGAGTGCATATTTAGATATGCTGGATGAAGACGTTGCACTAGACCGAGCAAAAGAGGGAAAGAAGCCACTTAAAGAACGAACTTCTGAGCAGAAAGCTAATAACACGAAGAGCAGTACGACTGACCCAGAAAGTGGCTTCATGACCCGAGACAATAAGCCGCAAGGGTTCTTCTATCTCGACCATCGCACGGTTGATGGTCAGCATGGCATCATCGTTGATACCCATGCGACCGCGGGGAATGTCAATGACTCCCAGCCTTATATCTGCCGTCTCGACCACACGCTTGAACAGTTTAACCTCAATCCTATCGCCGTTGGTCTTGATGCCGGTTACTTCACGGCCCCTGTTGCTGAATCCCTTGAGCGCCGAGGGATACTTGGCGTGTTCGGCTATCGCCGACCATCACGCACAAAGAATGCCTTCAAGAAGAAACACTTTATCTATAACAAAGAAAAAGACAGCTATCGTTGCCCCAACGGACAGGACCTTATCTACAAGACGACGTCACGCGGCGCTTACCGAGAGTATCACTCAGACCCTAAAGAATGTGCGTTCTGCCCAATGCGTGATGACTGTACTCAAAGTAAAAACATGAAGAAGGTCATCACGAGGCATATCTATACGGAGGCCATGGATAGAGCCAACCAGATGCGGCTCTCTGCTTATGGAAAGAAAACCTACAGGCGGAGAAGTGAAACGGTAGAAAGAAGCTTCGCCGATGCAAAACAACATCACGGTCATCGATACGCTCGCTTTCGAGGGTTAGCCAAGGTGCAGATGCAGTGCTGGTTGGCGGCGGCTGCTCAAAACATCAAGAAGATAGCGTTGGTGGTGAGCACTCTGCGTAAACTCGGCCTAAATCGAGGTGAAATAGCGCAAATCCTCACTTATATACGCCAATTTAAGAACACTAACGCTCTAGAGTTTATCTAACAAAAAATATCGCGATCGCGGCCTGCGGCCGCAAAAAAAACAGAACCCCACCTTAAAAGTGGGGTTCGTCATCAATCTGAGCCCAACTTGCGGTTGGGCTTGGTTTTGGATCGTCTACTGAGTGGTTTATTAAACGAAAATTTTCCCTTTCATATACAGCACACCATCACCGGAAACTTTAACGTGGTCTTCACTCACATCACAGTGTAAAACGCCACCACGTGCAGAAGCTTGGTAGGCGACAAGTGAGCTTTTACCAAGCTCTTTTGCCCAAAACGGCGCGAGCCCGGCGTGAATAGAGCCTGTTACAGGATCTTCGTCACCACCATTGGCGGGCCAAAAGTAACGTGAGACAAAATCATAGTCAGAGCCTTTTGCGGTAACGACAACATCGTACGGAGCGAGTTTCTTAAGCTGGGCAGATTGGTATTCAATGTCTAGCACGTCTTGCTGGTTATCTAAAACGACAAAGTAAGCTTGAGAGCTTAGCAATACACGTTCGACATTACTGCTGAGGCCCTCAATTAGTGCCGTTGGGATCTCTTTAACGGGGAGGGGAGCTCTGGCTGGGAAGGTCATTTCGATCTTACCGTGCGAATTTTTCACTACGGTTAGTTTTCCTACTTTCAGAGTGTAGAATTCGATACTGCCTTCAACATTCAATTGGTCAAATAACACTAATGATGAAGCGAGCGTCGCGTGACCACAAAAGTCGATTTCAGTCAGTGGCGAGAACCAACGAATTTCATACTGATTTTTACCGACTTGTTTAATAAACGCGGTCTCAGAAAGATTATTCTCTGCGGCGATGTTTTGCATCAGCTCAGGTTCAAGCCATTCAGTCAGGGGAACGACTGCGGCGGAGTTACCTTTGAACTGTGAGTTTGTGAATGCGTCAACCACGTAAATATCTAATTCCATTTCTTTTTCCTTTTCTGAGCAAAACCGGAGTAGCGTAAACACTATACTCAAACGCCTTCCGGTTGGGGAAGGCGTTTTCATCTCTGATCGTTAACTATGGCTTTTTAGCTGTTGTATTTCTCTTTCATTCTCAGTGCGACGTTAACCAAAGCAATTAATACTGGCACCTCAATCAGTGGACCAATCACGCCAGCGAAAGCTTGGTCAGAACTCAAACCAAACACGGCGATGGAAACCGCGATAGCAAGTTCGAAGTTATTACCGGTTGCTGTAAAAGCGATTGAGGCGTTTTTGTCGTATGGGAGTCCCATCTTGTTGCCAATAAAGAAGCTGGCAAAAAACATCAATACAAAGTAAATAGCCAGTGGAACGGCCACCCGGAAGACATCCATGGGCAGCTCTAAAATCATTTCACCCTTGAGGCTGAACATCAGCACGATAGTCGCGAGCAGAGCGATTAAGGTGATTGGAGAAATACGTGGAATGAACACGTCGTTGTACCATTGCTCTCCCTTAGTTGCGACTAGCCACTTGCGGCTAATAAAACCAGCTAGGAAAGGAATGCCAAGGTAAATCAACACGCTTTGAGCAATGTCACTCATCGAGATATCAACCACAAATCCTTCGTAGCCAAAGAATGGCGGTAGCACGGTGATAAATAACCAAGCCATAACACTGTAGGTCAGAATTTGGAAAGCACTATTTAATGCGACCAAAGCTGCGCCATATTCTTTATTACCACCACCGATGTCATTCCATACCAGAACCATCGCAATGCAACGAGCGAGGCCAATGAGAATGATACCAACCATATATCCCGGATGATCGCCTAGGAAGGTCAGCGCAAGGATGAACATCAGTATCGGGCCAACGATCCAGTTCATTACCAGAGAAAGCGTGATCGCTTTTTTATCTCTTGTCACCGTTCCTAGCAGACCATAGTTCACCTTGGCCAGTGGCGGGTACATCATCAGGATCAAACCTACAGCCAGCGGTACGTTAGTACTGCCAACAGACATTGCCTGATTCCATTCTGCAACTTGTGGGAATGCCGCTCCAATACCCACGCCAACAGCCATGGCAACAAAAATCCAAACCGTTAAGTAACGGTCCAGGAAGCTCATTCTGTTACTGGCATTATTTAATACTTCAGTCGTCATCGTATCTATTACTCGTTTATCGTCGAAAGACGATGTTTAAATATAACGTTCATCTGCATGCGCCTTATAAAGTGAAAGGATAATAGGCTAACTAAAAAGTGTGGAAAAACTGGTCTTGAAGTTCTCAAGAGTCTCGCTTTGGATTCGGTAACAAACCTTTGGGGGATTTGGCTCGGCAGTGATGAACCCTGCTTGCTTAAGAATACGTAAGTGCTCTGATACCGTGGATTGAGCAAGGCCAAGTTCAGACACTAAATCACTATTCAAGCACCCACCCATAGTGTCTAGTGTATGAAGGATATGCAGAATGCGTAAACGAGCAGGATGTGACAAGGCTTTTGCTTGTGCTGCTAACGTTTTTTCATTGTTAAGTTGTTGCGGAGTAGTCTCGAAAGAAACCTGGCAAATACTACTGCATTTATCGCTCATCGTTTGGTCTTTATAGTTAATCGTCGAATTACGATTGAGTCTACGAGGTACAAGATAGGTATGCAAGAGGTATCTTACCAAAATGAGGAAAAGCAGAACTTAAAGATACGACGTTAGGGGGTGTGGTATCAGGAGCTAAGTTCTGCTTTGAAGAGAAGGGTTAAGTCCAGTGAAACATCTCATTGAGGTGAATCAATGCCATGACTTCTAATTTGCTATGTGACTGTACGACGCGCTGTTGGAAAAAGGAAGCCATCGTTGTCTTATCCATGTTTGACATCATATTTGTTTCTCCTAATTGGGCTGACAACTGCAGTATGCGAAGAAAAGGGGATTGGAAAAAGAGAGTGAATTTCTTAAGTCCGTTCCTGGTTATGTTTAAATGAATAGGAAACCCTGCAAATTTGGGCGGATCTTATGGAAAAAGAGGAACTAGATTGATTGAGGTTTTCTTATTTTGTTTTTGCTAGGTTTAGTAAAATATCCTAACGATAAAATCTTCTATATCTAAGGAATGGTCGGTGTCAGATCTAAACTTGTTTCGCTACTATCAACGTTTGATGTCACTTGGGGTTGGTACAGAAACAAAAACTACACTACATGAAATCGCGGATTTGTTGTTTGTTTCGCCACGTCATGCGCGCAGTCTGTTAGCGCAAATGCAAGAACTAGAGTGGTTGAGTTGGAGTCCTAAAGCTGGCCGGAATCACCGTTCTTCTTTAATAGTAAATATCGAACTCGGCGCGTTGAAAGAGAGCCTGGCAGTCGAGCGAATCAAGTTAGGGAAATACGAAAAAGCACTCTCCATTCTGGATGAAGATGAAGCGGCTTTTGGTCGCTTACTAAAAACGACGTCCGGTGCATCGCTTCAAGAAGGAAGGCTCAATATTCAGCTGACCTACAAGCGTTTGTTTGAGCGTGTGGTGCCTCATCAACTTCAGCGAAGTAGTGAACGCTTTCTGTTGCGCCAAATATATTGCTGCCTCGTATCTAGTGATTACAACGGACAAATCCAACCGGAACTGGCTCATCATTGGCGATATGATGAAGACAATTTTGAGTGGACGTTTTATCTGCGTCCTGGCCTCACCTTTCACAATGGCGGCCCTATTGATGCTGAAATGGTAGTCAGTCTTTTCAATAAACTTAGACTTTTGGATTACTACGACAAAGACCTCGCCCATGTCGAAATGGTTACCGCGCCGAGTCCGCTTAAGATTGTGTTTACATTAAATAAGCCTGACTTGGGTTTTGCCGGTCTTGTTTCGGGAGTGAAGTATGGCATCCAGCCAGTAAGTCAGGTGAATGCGGCAAACAATCTTCTTGTCGTTGGGAGCGGACCTTTTTCTGTCATTGAACACAGTGATAATCGAATTAAGTTGCAGGCTTTCGATGGGTACTATGCTTGCAGAGTATTAACCGACCAAGTTACCATCTGGATTGTTGATGATGAGAAGATGGAAAACCCTTCATTATCTGCGAACACATTGCTAACGAATCGGACAGCGATTGATGGGGTATGCAGTCATTCAATGTCTGCAGTCGACACCGAAGCGCTACCATCGAGCAAAAGGAGTCGCATCGAAGATGGATGTCTGTTTGCTCTATTTAACCATAATGCTAAGCACAAGTTGTCTCAGGAGCAGCGCCGGTACATCAGTGATTTGATTCAGCCTAAATACTTAGTCGAAGTGTTGAAAAGTGAAAATATTGTGTTCGGCAGTATCCCAGCCTTCAACTTATTGCCAGCCTGGAAACCAGTTTTGAGACCATTTGGGGTTGAGAGCAAGTTGCCGAAGCACATTACCATCGCAGGTTATAACTATACGGCTTTGCGTCGATGTGCTCGTGCGATTTCATCCCGCTTAGAAGGTAAAGGTTGCAAAGTAGAGGTTGTGATGTATTCCTACCGAGAACTGAGTGAACGAGCCCGAAATGGCACTCTTGACGAGATGCTCGTGGTGACCAATACCAATCTGGATGATAATCGGCATGCGTCCGCATTCAGCAATTTTTTTAGTAATGCAGTATTACACCATACATTAGGCGAAGAAAACGCAGTCTGGTTGGATGAACAACTCGAAGCACTGCGAGCACATACGCCTCTTAACGATTATTTAACCGCGCTCGAACCCATAGCCACGACGTTAATCAGCGAATACTGGATAGCACCAATGTTTCACCACACACAAACTTTGCGTTTTCAGGGCGTACTGGAAGATGTGGCACTAACCAACTGGGGATGGCCCGAAATACGCTCTGTGTGGTGTGCTGATTAACGTTTGTTGTACGAATCAAGGTCTACAATTTCTATAAAGGTGACTCGACAACCACATATTTTCTCTGATCCCTTAAAGGTAGAAACCAGGTGTTCTGATATTGGAAATACGTCTGCCCATTAACTATGACGGTTTTCTTAGTGCTTGGGAGAGTATCGACTATTTCTCCTTTCTTGTAAGGGCTGTTTGAGGCAGCATTCGAGCCTGACGAGAGCACCACATCATTACTGTCTATCACCGTGTAGT
The DNA here is from genome assembly GCF_052353105.1 of Vibrio sp. YIC-376. Taxonomy (NCBI): domain Bacteria; kingdom Pseudomonadati; phylum Pseudomonadota; class Gammaproteobacteria; order Vibrionales; family Vibrionaceae; genus Vibrio; species Vibrio sp. YIC-376. The sequence continues at coordinate 80,110 of NZ_JBBWFK010000014.1, read as the reverse complement.
TGCCGGCTGGCGGGCTTTGCACATACACATAGCGGTCGCCATTTTTCTGATAGTAGGCGTCGTGAACTATCGCGTACGTAATCCCGGCAAATATAGCGAATGTGGCGATGTCTACTAAGTCTCTGTGATAGTAATAGTAATGACCACGATAGGGTGGATAACGATAGCCTCTACGAACGTTAATATAGGTTGTGTGATGATGCGGTGGTCTAATCACAACCGGCGGACGGTAATAACTAGGCGGTCTGCTTACATTTGGTGGACGATGATAGCTCGGCGGTCTGCTTACATTTGGAGGACGATAGTAACTCGGTGGTCTATGCTGATACGGAGGCTTTACTGGTTTAGTAGGGTGCTTAATCGGCCGAGTCTGATGTTTGTTACCTGGTTGAGTAACTGGGCGTACATAGGGCTCGTTGTTCGGTTTAGCCGACACTGAAACCATACCAATGAGAGAAAATATCAAGGTTATTACAACCCATCTGATGATTGAACCGCTTTTCATAAAACGCCTCCGTTACATATTTGGAGAGCAGATGTACTCATGCCTAAGTATAACAGAGCATCAGGCTTAGGATGTGCTCTTATGCTGTTCAAGTATGAGAGATAAAAGACGAACTAAAAGGGATTGAGCTTCGGGAGACAGCACCCGGGCAATGGAAGCAAGATCGTTTTCGGAAACGTGCTCTACCCCTCTGATATCCAGAGCGATATCAAGATCAGTTAACTGTAGTGATCTTAAAATAGAGCGGTATTGTGAAAGTTTCAGGTCAGATTCACCTCGTTCGATTCTTTGGTAGGTTTTTACGCTCATACCTGCCATTTGGGCAATTTGTTCGCGGGAAAGACCTTGCTCTTTTCGCCTTTTGATAAGCGCTTCGATAATAGGGTCGACATGCATAGCTCCTCCTTTAGTGGACTGTTTTGACCTAAATAACGCAAGAAGTGGACCAGTTTAACCAGTCACTCTTTACCGATGTTAAAAATAGGTATAAGAATGGCGACCTAAAAATTACACATATTTCAGTTGGTTATAAAAAATGGAAAATTATCAGTCGTGTTATTCAACCACGAGTGAAGCGTTTATTCGCAAAATGCAATGCATTTTAGACAAATTACGCAGTGAAATCGCGGATAAGCCACAGGTATCGAGTGAGAACACTATAGCTCTAACGCGAGAATCTCAATTTCGGTTGATGAACTACAAGGAACTTTATCTGCATCGTGAATCGATTGGCGAAGAAGAGTTACAGACACTTTATGAAACAATGAGTGTGATTGAAAAAGTGATTGCAGATGAAGGAGTTTCTGCGCTGACGTACACGATTGAAGCGTTAGACAGGAAATGATGAGTGAGTATATCAAAGAGAGAAAACGTTCTGGATTTAAAGCCAAATGTTACGGAAGAAAAGATATAAATGCTGGGGAACCACACCCAGCATTTCGACACTGACTTACCAAATTTTCGAACCGTAAATCAGTGTTTAGAGGTATATGAACCGAAACTTGTCGGAACGCAGCGAATAATAGCGATATTGTCCGATCTAGGCTACGCCATTGGAATTTAACGCGCGCTCTCGAACTGTAAAATAAAATGTACGCTGTTTAAATATTAAGCAAAGTAAGTGGCTAGACGTTCGTCATGTCTGCAGGTCAACACAGCAACACATTTATGGTAGTTAAGTCACCTTGTTAAAATATCTGGCTAGAAATCTGACCTTTTACTTTTCAATCATCCTAGTTATGCCTTACAATCCCGCCGAACCAATCCCATTCCGTTAAGAATGGGAGATTGATGAATACGATGGATGATTTTTGCTTCGAACCCAAAAATTTGGCATCCCATCAATCAAAATATCGCCTGGAAATGATCTCCTGCATACCCATGATCATTAGAGTTAATTCTCTTAATGTTCGTTACGTGTTATGGCCTTTTGGTGTTTTTTTTGCGCCCAAATTTTGGCTAGCAGGGGACGTTTTGTTGTTTGTTCTATTTACGTAGTACGACTGGCGAAATAAAAACGGATTGAATTTAGAGGTATTAACCGTGAATCTAAAACTTGTCGGCAGTTCCCTGATCGTTGCAGGTACTGCTCTTGGCGCCGGTATGCTTGCTATACCTATGGTGCTAGCTCAATTTGGCCTCCTATGGGGCACTCTTCTTATGCTTTTCATCTGGGCTGGAACGACTTATGCGGCACTGCTTCTTCTTGAAGCAAGTTGTAAAGTTGGTGGTGGCGTTAGTATGAACGCGATTGCCCGAGATACACTGGGCAAAGGTGGTCAGTTGGTGACTAACGGCCTACTTTACGCACTGCTTGTCTGTCTGCTTATGGCTTACATTATCGGTGCTGGTGATCTTGTGCAAAAAGTCACTTCGTCTATAGGGTTTCCTGTTTCCACTATCTCAAGCCAGGTTGGTTTTACACTTGTGGTTGGCATCATCGTTTCTGCTGGTACCGGTGTTATTGATAAGCTTAACCGTGCCTTGTTCGTTGGTATGATTGTTGCGCTTATCCTCACTCTATTTGCTCTTATGCCAAGCGTAACGTTCGAAGGCTTGGATGAAGTAGTTAGTGAAGACAAAGTGGCGCTGATTAAAACTAGCTCTGTTCTATTCACGAGCTTTGGCTTTATGGTGGTGATTCCGTCTTTGGTCAGCTACAACAAAGAAGCGAGTAAAACTCAGCTGCGCAACATGATTATTGTTGGCTCGACGATTCCTCTCGTCTGCTACCTATTGTGGTTACTTGCAGTGGTAGGTAACTTACCGCCACATGAGCTTGTACAGTACTCAAACGTAACTGAGTTGATCTCGGTTCTGGGTCAGCATTACTCAGGTCTGGAGTTTATTCTGTCGATGTTTACGGGCCTTGCTTTGTTAACCTCATTCTTAGGCGTGGCGATGGCGCTGTACGACCAAAACGCAGATTTGCTTCAAACAAGTAAGCCTGTGGTATTTGTGACCACATTTATCTTGCCGTTATTGGGCGCAATCTTTGCTCCAGAGCACTTCTTAGCGATTCTTAGCTACGCCGGTATTATTCTGGTATTCCTTGCGGTATTTGTTCCGTTATCGATGACGATGAAAGTTCGTCGAGTACCAGTAGAAGACAATAATATCTATGAAGCTGGTGGCGGTGCGATGGGAATGAGTATGATGTTCCTGTTTGGTTGCTTTTTGCTGGTTGCTCAAGCGGTATAGTTTTTAAAAGACAGTTACATCAAATAGATAAAGAGAAAAGCCGCGTGACTACGCGGCTTTATTATTGGTTTTAAGACCAGAATGTAAGAACGAAGGAGTATTATCGCTCTGACGTAAATCTGATATATGGTGAAAAGTTTGACGATTTGGTGAAAAACCTTAGCGTAGGACTGACATGAATTCGACAGATGCTTCCTATTATATGAATAGCTAATTCGATAAGGGGAACTGTTGTGTCAAAACAATTATCTTTTGCCATAGCTGGCGTTATGCTTTCATTAGGTATGTTTAGTGCCGACGCGATGGCTGATCCGAAACACAAGCATGGTCATAGAGATGATCATCACCATTATTACGATTATGATGACGATCATCATCACCATAAGCGTAAATACAAGCACAAACATCGGGAAGTGATTGTCGTTGAATCAAGACCACCGAGATACAGATATTACCACCGAGATCGAGTTCCAAGTAATAGCGTCTTTATTCAAATCGGTAACTTGACCTACTTAAAGGTTGATGACCACTATTACCGTCGTTCGAACGACCGCTATGTCCATGTTGACTTAAAATTATAAAAAACAGCGAGCATTGCTCGCTGTTTTTGATTTTTGACCAATTTATACCGTAAATCGGTTGAGGATCTCATCTTGCTTACGAACGTCCTCTTGCTGTATTTGCATCGCTTCGTTGGTTCGATTCGCTGAGTCAGCGACCTGAGTCGAGAGGTCTTTGATGTTGACGGTATTATTGTTGATTTCCTCTGCGACCAGGCTTTGTTCTTCTGCTGCGGATGCAATCTGCAAGTTCATGTCTGAAATACGTTGAATGGCATCACGGATTCTCTGTAGCGCATTGTTGGCAAGTTCAGCCTTCTCTACTGCGTCCACAGCGCTACCTTTGCTTTGGTGCATCGCATTGGCTACAGATGATGCACCTGACTGAAGCTGTTCAATCATGTTGCGAATCTCTGTTGTTGACTCTTGGGTACGTTGAGCCAGCGTACGCACTTCGTCAGCAACAACGGCGAAACCACGGCCTGACTCACCAGCACGAGCGGCTTCAATCGCAGCGTTAAGTGCGAGTAGGTTAGTTTGGTCTGCGATGTCGTTAATGACTTTAAGGATGGTTTCGATGTTCGCAGTTGCCGATTCAAGAACATGAACTTCCTCTACCGCAAGATCAATACGATCAGAGAGTTGATTGATGGTTTGTGTGGACTCACTAACAATGGATGATCCTTCAATCGTCGCTTGATCTGCTTCTTTTGCTGCACTTGCAGCACCTTGTGCATTGTTCGCTACTTCGTTAGCCGTGACAGACATTTCGTGCATCGCCGTCGCTAACTGTTCTAGTTCCTGAAGTTGAGTTTGAATCGCACTTGCAGAATCTTCTGCGCCTTGAGCTGTAATTTGCGTACCATTTAGGATTTGGTCAGAAATGCTTTTAGACTCAATCATCTGATGCTGCAAGTTCTCTATAAAGGTATTAAAGTTTTTCGCCAGTTCAGAAAACTCAGGATCGGTATTGGTTTCCAGACGTTGTGTGAGATCACCTTTACCTGAAGCAACATCTTTAATCGCGTTGTTAAGTGCATCGAGTGGACGCATTAATGTACGGATCAGCAAAGTCAGAGCGATAATCGAGGCAATAATAGCAATGACCGAATACATGATTGCAGTGTTACGTAAATTGTTCACATCTGCATATGCGATGGTTTCATCAATCACTGCGCCCAGATACCAGTCTTCACCCGTAATATGGGTCAGGCTCACCATGAAAGGTTTGTTATCTAACTCGATTTGCTGAGTGGCGCTCGTAAGGTTCACTTGTGGCAGGTAGCTGCTTAGCTTCTCACCATGGTATTTGCTATCAGGGTGAGCAATGGTTGTGCCATCTTCAGAAACAAGAAACAGGTATCCGGCGTCAAATAAATTTACTTTGTTTACTAACTCAGAAAGGGTAGTCAGCTCCAGGTCATAAAACATAGCAGCCATAAACTGGCCATTTTCTTTGACTGGTGTACCAACAGAGATGATCACGTTTTTCGTTGAGATATCGACATACGGAGCGGTAACTATTAGATCGCCTTTGTTCTTTGCAGCCGTGAACCAAGGACGTTTACGAGGGTCGTAAGTTGCGTCTGGCTCCCATCCATCGTCATTTTCAACTACAGAACCGTTGCTTTCGTATCCTAAACCAATTGCTAAGAAATTGGATTTTAGTGTTGGTTTCTCGACAATATTCTTAACATAATCATGCGCACTAGGAGCGAGTTCAATGACCTCGGTAATAGAACGAGCGAGTTCCTTCTTAGCACTCATCTCTGATTGAACGGTGTTGCTTACACTGGTCAAAATTTCTTTTACGCTCGTATCAATATGCTCTTGAGTCTGAGAACGGATCGTCAACACCTGTTCAATAGACAATAGTGACACGGTAATTAGCAGCATAATTGAAGAAGCGGTGACAACCTTATGTCTGAATTTCATGAGCTCTCCTCTGAGTCTCCCGATTGGCCTAACTCTGCTTTCACCTCTTATTGTTCGGGTAAATTTTGCAGAAAGAGAAAGCGTTAGTGCTTGATTGTTTTTATATCGGCAACCTTATTAAAAACTTGAAGCCAAAGATGATCTTTTGTGAGGAAAATAAGTCAGTATTAAGCCAAGGTTATTATTGGAACGTAAGTTTTTCATTTATTGCTTTCATTTTAATTACTTACGATAAGAGGCATTTACAATACAAATGTTGCTATGCAATTGTAGGGAATAAAAATTGAAAATAACGGAGGCGATATCCATCTGTCGCCTGACTACTTTGTCGTCTAAATGTGGCTTCGACGGAACAGAAATCTGGAGGAGGGACTATGACGGTATGTATAAAAAAGGCTCCGCGATACGGAGCCTTTCTATGTAAGCATTCTGATATTAGAAGATCAGGTGAGCGACGCCAGCAATCACTGGTAGAGTGATTAGGGTACGTAGAATGAAGATAACAAACAGTTCTACGATGTTTACTGGGATTTTACTGCCTAGTAGTAGGGCACCAACTTCAGACATGTAGATAAGCTGAGTTACTGACATTGCTGCAATCACAAAGCGAGTCATTTCATTGTCAATTGACGCTGCCAGAATTGCTGGGATAAACATGTCAGCAAAACCTACAACGATAGTTTGCGATGCTGCAACTGCTTCAGGAATTTGTAACAACTCTAGGTATGGAATAAAAGGCTGACCCAGAATTTCAAATACTGGAGTGTATTCTGCAATTACTAGAGCAACAGTACCAAGACCCATAACGACAGGTAATACGCCGAATACCATGTCAATCGCGTTGTGAACACCTTCTTTGAACACAGATTGGAAAGATGTTACTTCAGATGCACGTTTCAGAGCTAAATCCATACCCCAAGAGAACGTTGTATGGCCTTCAGGTACTGCATCAGCATCTTTATCAGGTTTGCTGCCATCAATGTAACGATCTTTCTTCAGACTCAATGGTGGTAAGCGAGGAATGATTACCGCAGCGATAACACCTGCAAGGCAGATAGTGCCGTAAAACGGCAGGAATAAATGCTCTAGTTGTACCTGAGCAATTACTACCAAACTAAAAGTAATCGATACTGCAGAGAATGTTGTACCCACTACAGCAGCTTCACGCTGGGTGTAAAACTTGTTCTCGTACTGTTTGCTGGTCAGAAGGATACCTACACTGCCATCCCCTAACCAAGAAGCCATACAGTCGATAGCGCTTCGACCAGGTAGGTTAAATACAGGGCGCATTACTTTACTTAGAAGTGCGCCAAAGAGTTCCAAAAGGCCAAAATTCAGCAATAGTGGAAGCAATAGGCCAGCAAAGATGAATACCGCGAATAGTGTCGGCAATAGTCCGGTAAGAACCAGACCACCAGTGTTCTCTTCCCATACTGCTTTTGGACCAATCTGGAAGAAAGTCATCAGAACGGCTGCAGCACCAATAAGGCGAACAATTAACCAAAGTGGAGAAGGGTTGAACAAACCATTAAGGAAACCATTTCGAAGAATCGCAGCAGGCTGGAAGATTTTGCAAAGAACAGAAGCGACAGCCATAAAAGCGATGATTCCTGTAATAATGGCAATCAGTGCATCGCCTAATACAGCGGGAATGACTTTAGCCATGACCGCAACCGGAATAGTTAGATCTCCATCATAAGAGATAGGAGCCATAAAAAGTAGGAGGCCGATTAAGGATGGGATTAAGAACATCCAGAAGTTGCTCTTAGGAGCTTCAGTAGCATTAGTGTGATTGTGCATAGTTGTCTCGTGTTACTACTAGTCAATACCTGTCATAGTCCATGACATAAATATTCACTAAACATCCGTATTTAATCGCAGGTTGCGGAGGGTACCCGCAAACTACATCCATTGCAATACTATTCATTAAATACATTTACTTATTCAGTCGATTTGTCGGAAAATTCGTTAAATAAAGTAATTCTGTATAAGAATATGTTGCTCGTGTTAGAAAATTGTATCATCAAATAACTTTTGTGAAGATAAATATGGGAAGCAGTGTGACTGGAATTGTAAAAAGTCGATTAACTGTGATCTTTATCGCGTCGCTTTTCGGATGTTTTCCATTCTTAGGCATACTCGAAGTAGGGTTTTATCACTTACATGTAGCAATTTTTGATGGACGAAATGAGCGACAGGAAAGCGAGAATACTCTATTGATATCGCAGTAGTGTTTTACTGTATGACAGATGCGGAGGTATTCACTTGGGGTCTTTTGATGTCTTGCTCGACCTCCGCAAGGTTTATGCTGATGAATTTTTACATGTATCTTGTCTGAACTTAAGTGATATCAAGGTGTTTGTTGGCGGCCAAGCGTATATAGATACACCCAATAAATGAGTGCTGTGCTAAATGCCAACAGAGCTGGAAATATCAAAGTGTGTAGACCGTACACAGTAAAGAGCGCTGTACCCGCAATACCCCCTAATAAAAATCCAGTAAAGATAAATATTAACAACTTCGCTTTGCGTCGGTCGAATTGACGTCCCCTTAAGCTTTCACCAATCATTATTCCAAGATCAGTAATGATTCCTGTCATATGCGTTGTTCTGATTACGGCACCACTGAATGTGGTGATCATAGCGTTTTGTAAACCACATGCGGCAGAAGCTAAGTACTGGCCGTACACATTACCCTGCACCAAAAAGCCCAAACTTAAAAGAAGCAGGCTTCCTTCTATACAAAGCGCGACACCGTATCGCCGACCAAGTTTTAACGCGCTACTTTCGATAAAAAAGCCACTGAATGTAGCGCCAATTAAAAAGCTGAATATGATAAAGAGCAGGTGAATGGAGCTGTCCATACCTGTTAGTAAGCTGTTCCCTAGCTGAGTTACGGTTCCGGAAATGTGCGTTATCGCTTGATGTTGAAAGCCGAGAAGACCTACGGCATTGACGCAGCCCGCGAGGAGAGCAAGTAGAAATGCGCCATATTCCACCCAACGAGGAAGTTTTGAAATCACAATTAAACCTCACCAAATGTTAGGAGACGATTATAGCGCTCATACGCAGATACGAAACCCCTTACTGTACAACTGGGTTGATCAGTCTCAAAAAAAACTCAAATAGGAAAATTATCGCAAGGCCATGAGGTTATTGAGTGTACATAATAGCGTTGTATTGAGGTGCTTACCGGAAAATCACGGTTACATCGAGCTTACAGTAGGAGTAAAGGAAATAAGTCAGCATCAGCCTGGCTATTCGATGTGCTCTAAGGTGCACTCGAAACTTACCCAGCCATGTTTTCGCTCCTCATAAATAGATACTGTAGGGCGATGAAACTCTTTATCACCAAATAACCCGACGGGAACAACAACGATTTCTGGCGCTGCAGGCAATAGCAAACGCATGGTCGTCCCACACGAAGGGCAGAATTCGTATCGAACTTCATTCCCATCATCGCTGATTCTGGTGTAGCTAATCACGTCACCATCTAAGATGACACGTTCTTTACTGAAGCGTGCTTGCACCCCAAATACACTGCCTGTTCGCTTTTGACACTCAAAACAGTGGCAAATGGATGTACGTATTGGTTCACCGTTACAGCGAAGCTGAACCAAACCGCAAGCACATTCACACGAGTGGATTATGTTTGTCTTCGGCATCTTAATTACTTTTCAATTTCCCAGAAAATAGTTTAGGACATTTATACCCAATTGACTTCAAATCGTTGCCTTATATGCAATCTGATTCATTATTCACAAGCCAGATAGTGCGACTAGAATATAAGCGTGTTGTCGTGAATTTGTATCGTGCAAAATTTGAACTGAATAGGGCGTTTTTATTTTGAAACATTTGAAGTTTTAAAGGGATATACGTTTTCGGGTTATGGATCATTAATTGGTATATACTCCGAGCGAAAGATACAGAACATAAAAACAAGGAAGTCTTCATGGCTCGTAACCGAATTTTGCCTATTCCACTTATTCTTCTCATTCCCATTCTATTATTAATCGTCGTCATTGTTGCTGGTCTTTACCGATTTAGCCTATCTGATGACGAAATATTGAACAAGTTTCCAAACAACGAAGTTCAATCTAATTCTATTGTTTCGGAAGTTCTGAATATTAAATCTTCAAACCCATGGACAATTCAGGTTCCAGAGCAAAATGCGGTGAGTTTTCTGCAGGAGTGGGATAAGGAGCTTGGCTATTTGATTGGCAACTATGATGCTGGAGCGACGAAAGGCAAGGTTCTGTTACCGACTGAGTTTATTGTACAGCGACAGATTAACCAAGAGCCTTGGATCGTCGCGCCTATGATCGTGACTACACAAGGTACAGGTTCATTTTATTATATTGGTCTGTTCAAATTTGATGCAGTACCAAGCAGAGTGATATTACTTGATAGTGTCTTCATTGGTGACCGTATTAAATTTAACCAATTGCAGTGGCATGATGACACTAATATCGAAATTTCTTATCTGACGCACGATGTTAATCAAGCGATGGCAGAAACACCAAAACAATTAAATTCTGTATTAATTACGCGCGTCGGAAATTTCTTACATATGCAACAATGATGAATTTATTTTGATTCTGTAAAAAATAAGTGTTTTCTGAGCTAGATCTCAAAATTTCATAGTGATTTCTTATGCGGGAATGCATAAGCTATGTCCCATGTTTAAAAGGAGAAAGTAATTCCCGTGTCTACAAATGAAATTACAAGACGGTTGCCGAATCTGACAGGACGTAGAGCGCTGCTGTTGTACTCCTTGCCCGTGTTAGTCGCTATTGGTGTTTCTCACTCTCTCAAAGAGTCATCATTAACGAAAACCATTGCCTTAAATCTGCCTGAATCCAAGGTAGTTGAAAGAATTCTTGATGCGACAACGACAACTGCAACTACAGAAGTTGTCGTTCCACCAAACTTCGAATATCAAATCCAGGCCGGTGATAATCTGAGTACGATTTTTAGTCAGCTCGGTTTCGGTTACAGCTCTCTTATGAAAGTAATGGAAACGGATTTGAACTACCTTGCATTAGATACACTAAAGCCAGGTAATACTCTTCGTTTTTGGCGTGATGATATCGAAGGTGAACTACTTAAAATGGAACTGCAATTCTCTATTGCAGATAAAGTAGTTTATGAGCTAAACAGCGATGGCGGCTATGACTTTACCGACATTTCTATTCCGGGTGTTTGGAATCAGGAACCTTTAGTCGGTGTCATTCAGGGGAGCTTTTCTTCGTCAGCGAGTCGTCTAGGTTTAACTTCTGCTGAGATTAGTCAGGTAGTGACGCTGCTGAAAGAGCAACTTAATTTTGGTCGAGATCTTCGTGCTGGTGACCGCTTTGAAGTGGTTAGACGTGCTCAAAGTATCAATGGTGTCTCGACGGGCAAGAATGAAATCGAAGCGATTAAGATTTATAACCGCGGTCGTGAAATCACCGCTTACCTGCATACAGATGGCCAGTTTTACAACGCCAAAGGTGAGAGCCTGCAACGTGCATTCCAGCGTTACCCGGTTAGTCGCAGTTGGCGTGTCAGCTCTGGGTTTAACCCGCGTCGCCATCATCCTGTGACAGGTCGAGTTGCACCACACAACGGTACTGATTTCGCCACTCCGATCGGTACACCAGTCGTATCAACGGGTGATGGAACCGTTATCATGACACGTAAACACCCTTATGCGGGTAACTACGTGGTGGTCGAGCACGGCAGCAAGTACAAAACCCGATACCTGCATTTGAGCAAGATCTTAGTTAAGAAAGGCGACAAAGTTTCTAGAGGGCAACGCATTGGCCTTTCTGGTAAAACAGGTAGGGTAACCGGTCCACACCTTCATTACGAGTTGATTGAATACGGTCGCCCGGTGAACGCTATGCGAGCAAGTATTCCAATGGCGAGTTCTGTACCGAATAAAGAGATGGCAACTTTCATTGCTAACCGTGATGAGATGGATAAGCTTTTGAAGAACAAAGAGAAAGTGGTTCTTTAATACAGACATACATCTTAATGAATAATCGAGAATTAAAAGGCCAAGCACTGCTTGGCCTTTTTTGTTATGCACTTTTAGCTTGTCGTTTGTTAATCAAAGCTACCATTTCAGTGACGCGGTTTGGCTTAGCGTAAAAATAACCTTGAATGAAATGACATCCCATTTCTATCAACTTTTTCGATGCCTTCTCGTCTTCTACGCCTTCGGCCACTAGGCTGACGTTGAGCAATTGGGCAAGTTGCACGATCAACAAGACCACTTGCTCAGAAGTTCTATTGGAAAGCATATTCCTAACAAACGTTGCGTCTATTTTTATGCTGTCGATAGGGTAGTTGTGGATGTAATTCAAGCTAGAGTAGCCTGTACCAAAATCATCCAAGGCGACTTTAAATCCCAGATAGCGTAAAGAATTGAGAACCATTTGCTCACGACCACTCAGAGATAGAAGAACGGTTTCGGTAAGTTCGATGACAAAGTCATTGGCCGAATGGTGGTACTTTGAAACCATGTTTGTTAAGTGGTTGATATAGCGTTTTGAATCAACTAATTCGTAAGCGGAGCAGTTGATCGATAGCTTCACTTTGTATCCGAGTTTCATTTCCAATTCTTGTTTGGCGATGCAAGCGAGCTCAATGATACGTTCTCCGAGTTCAACGATTAAACCCGATTGCTCAGCAGCTTCTATGAACTCGGTAGGAGAGATGGTGCCTAATACACTGCTATTCCAGCGAGCCAGAATTTCAAAGTAATCCCAGCGATTGTTCGTGACGTCTACTATAGGCTGCACGACAACAAACAGTTCCTGATTGTCGCAAATACTCGTTTTTAATTGGGTTCGGATGGCCTCAATGAGTTGAGTTTGACGGTGATAAAGCGCACTCAACTGGTTGTCATAGTGCTGAATTCTCGTATCTCTGTGTTTTTTGCAATCTTTTAGTGCTAGGCTGGCGTTTAAAATGAGTTCATCACTGCTCAGCATTTTAATGGGAGAGCGTGCAATGCCTATGCTAACCGTGAAGGAGATGCGGTTTGACTTATCGCTGTATCCAGCCTCGATCTTATCCAGAATTTGTTGACAGATAGCCACTGGATCTTCGTCAAAGGTGATAAAGGCAAATTCGTCGCCAGCCACTCGGAATGCATTATCGGGTGATGACAAGCTTTGCTGTATTATATTTGCAGTGAACTTTATAATCTGGTCGCCAATGTAGTTGCCATTGATGTCGTTAATCGACTTAAAGTTATCTATATCAAGATAAGCGAGGTTAAATGGGTGTGTGGCTTGGTGTGTTAAGGTCTCTAGCGTATCCGCTAAACAACTACGATTTAGCAGTCCGGTTAGATTATCATGAGAGACTTCGTAACTCAGTTGATTTAGAAGCTTGTCAGAGCGCTCACTGACCCATTTCTCTCGCAAGCTATGAATGATGACATTGGCATAAAAGCGATGAAGTTCCAGTATGGGCTTAACTTCATTATCTGGGACACTGCGAGCGAAAGTCGATACCAAGATGCCGAGAACATCGCCATTTTGTGTTTTTAGTGGTAACCCTAGATAAGCCCTTACATTGTCATCTAGAAACATTCCCTCATCAGAGACGTAGCGGTAGACATAGTCTTTATAGAATATCTGTTCGCCGATATCCTTCACCACTTCCTCGCAAGGCGTACCAGAAAGTGGGTAAATTAGGTCATCTTCAATTTTACCTCCGCTAGCGACGGATATTGTGTGAGCGGAGTGCTGAAGATGAGCCACCTCTACGATACAGGTACAATGACTCTGTATCTGTTGATGGATATCTAATATCACTCTGTTAAGCAGAGCACTACCACTCAGTTTCAATATTTCAGCAAGCTTTTGCAAACTGATTTGTACATGATCCATTGTACACGTCACCTAACGTTGATTATTTAATATCGAGTGTTGTTTGTTGTTATTCGCGAGCACTTAATATTTGATACGTATCAGACAAACTATCGTTTACTTAGTTGAATTTTTCAAACTTTGTCATTGACCAAAGTAATAAGTGAGCTGCTTCGAAGTGTCATAGTCAGGCAATTTTTCTTTCCTTCATTCAAAGTATTGTCGGCGCAGCAGTGAGAGATTCACTTTTTGGAAACTTGTCAGGCTAAATAAAACTACATTCGTTTCTCTTCTTCTAAACGAGATTTCAAGTAATCGAGGAACAACTGTGTACGAGTATGTTGATAGTCTAATTTAGGATAATAAGCATAGACGATAGCTTCATCTGCCGTGACTTCAGGCAAAATTGGCACTAAAGCGCCAGATTTAAGATCATCTTTAATCATGACATTGTTGGTCATTAGTATCCCCATGCCACGCTTGGCTCCGTGAAATAATGCTTCAGGGTTTGTTGTCGCGAAGTTTCCAGACAAGGTGATACGTTGACGCTTGTTGGTTTTAATTTCCCTAACGGGTTTCTCTCCCCAGATTAGAACGTTGTGCTTGGCTAAATCTTCGACGCTCTCCGGAGTACCATATTTCTCTAAATAGCTTGGCGCTGCGTAAAACTGCGCTTTGTGTTCAAACAAAGGGCTGGCCTTGAAACTTAGGGAGTTAAGCTGTTCTAACTCACGACTAATAAAGAGATCTAAGCTCAGTTCAGGAAGCTGACCGGGTAGAGTTGTCGTTAACTGTAGTGTTATGTCTGGGTATTTCTCGAGGAAGTCATCCAAATAATGAACAAGAAACTTTGAGCCCACCGCAAGTGTAGCGCCTATCTTTAAGAGCCCAGCAGGTGATTGGTTCACCGAACGTGTCTCGTCTAAAACGGATTGCCATGAGTCGAGCTGACTTTTAGCTCTTTCATAAAATAGTGCGCCAGCTTCCGTCTGGCTGATTGAACGGGTGGTTCGTTTTAGAAGCTGTACACCAACCTTGTCTTCCAACCATTGGATACGCTTACTGATTGCAGAGCTGGTTGTGTTGAGTTTTCGAGCCGCTGCGTTGAAGCTGCCTTCTTCGACGACACGAATATAGCTTTGTACGCTTTGAATCCAGTCCACTATATCCTCCTGGGAATCAATTCCTTTCCAATTTATCTGATTATCATCTTAGAGCGTCCAATATACACTGTCTGCTCCAAGTTTGTCAGAGGATAGGAGAGAGGATTGCGTAAAACGCCGTTGTTACTTGCGATGATGATAATAGCTACAGGTCAGGTAGGTGTGAGTATCTATCTTCCGTCGTTACCGCTTATTGGACATGACCTCGCATTACAGCAAGACGCTATTCAAAAACTCGTCACCTTGTTTTTGGTCGGATTCGGTGTCTCACAGTTATTTTATGGTCCTCTGTCTGATTCAATAGGGCGCAGACCTGTGTTCCTTCTCGGACAAAGCGTGTATTTGGCGGGAACTTTTATTTGCATTGTGTTTGCAGACAATATTACTTCTCTTGAGGCCGGTCGATTACTACAAGGACTCGGGGCGGGAAGTGCTTCGGTTCTTGGCCGCTCTGTATTAAGAGACAGCTATGATGGCGTTCACCTGACCAAAGCACTCTCTTATATTTCGGTTACCGCTTCAGTAATGCCAATCGTTGCCCCTCTATTTGGAGGTTGGATTGCTTTCCACTTTAGTTGGCAGGCAGTATTCGCCTTCGTACTTGTGTATTTGGTTGCCATTTTTCTGCTTGGCTTTATGGTATTGCCAGAGACTTTACCGTATCCCAAACGCAGTTTTAATATAGTCCAAGTGAGCACGAACTATTTGAAACTGCTGACGGACAAACAAGTCATCGGCAGTGCGAGTTATAATTGGCTGAGCTATCTGTCAGCTCTGGTGACGCTCTCTTTGTATCCGTTCTTGATGCAGCAGGAACTTGGCTTGAGCACGGCAGACTATGGATCTCTAATGATCATTCCTTCTATTGGTTTGTTAATGGGTAGCTTGGTTCTCAACGCCATTAACACTCGATTTAAAGCACAGCAAATATTGATGATCAGCTTCACTATTGTCGCGGTAGCCGGTAGCGTTTTGCTGTTCTCATCTTTCACCATTCACTCATTACTTATCGCGTTTACGTTTTTGAGCTTTGCACAAGGATTGTCCTTCCCGGTTTCGATAACTTTACTGCTCTCACCACATAAGAGTCAGGCTGGTGCAGTGTCGGCGTTATCTGGCTCTATCCAAATGTGCCTGGCAGGTCTTCTTGGCGGGTATCTGGTGGAAACTTGGGTAACTAATCAGAAACAACTCGGCCTGTTTTACTTCGCTATAGCTGTGCTTTCTAGTTTTGTGCTTGTTTTAAACCAAGGTGATAGATATTCCAGAGATTCGGTACAAGCTGAAGCTTCGGGTTGATTCTTCTTGCAAGGGTTGCACCACCTTCCTAAAATGCGCAGCAAACCGAGTCATAGTAGCAAGCTATTTTTAGAGTGAGTCATTTTGATATGTATCACCAATACCAAACGATTTGTATCAATCACTCAACTATCATTATTTGCATACTGACAATTTATCTGGATATCGTTAGGTGAAAGAATGCAACAAAACGAATTTGAAACGCTGGTAAAAGAAATTACCCAACAAGAAAGCATGCCTAAAGCGCTTGAATTACTTAAAGCATGCGAGGAAGAAGAAGTTGCACAAGCGGCGCAATCTCTAACGGGCCAGTTTGGGCTCGCAGAAGTGGATGGTGAAAAACGCATTTACCATATTACTACTCAAGTCGATGACTCAGGGGAAGAGCAAGAATACGTTGAACACGTAATGAACGAAGGGGATCATCTGATCAAATTTGCTGCTTGGTTTTTTGAAACTTTCTTTGAAATCAAACAGAAAGATACCTATGTTGCCGCTGGGAAAACGTATCAGCAGCCAAAACGCTAGTGATGACGTGTATCTAAGTACTTGGTGAAATTTAATTACGGTTTATTGTGACTTAGATCTTGTTTTTATCTTTTTGTGGTGTAATATTACTACATAGCCTAAAGGAATAAATTCAGGAGAAGGTCATGAATAACGAACTTGGTGGCGCTTACATTGGCCAAATGATTGCTAAAGATGCAATGCACAAAGCACTTCACGGTAAAGCGAAGAAGAAAAAAGCTTCTGTTTTTGCTCGTTTAGTGAAAAAGCTAGCGAATTAATACATAAAGCCCTGATTTGTTAATCAGGGCTTTTTGTTTCAGATACGATTTTGTTTTAAACGAGTGCTATTTTAAACAAGTACTAAGCGGATTGGCTCGGTATCTCGACAACGTTATTTGGAACCTTATCTAACCCCTTTGCCGCTAACCACTTTTCGAGGTTATCAACGCCTCCCACATATTCCCCTTCGAGCCAAATTTGTGGCACTGTCACTGGTGTTTTTTGACCAATGATGGCTTTTACTTCCGGTATCATCCTGTAAAGTGCTGCACTGTCTTTAACAACATCGTAGTAGTGGTAGTCCAGACCCACGTCATCAAGCAGTTGCTTTGCCTTTTTACAATACGGGCACGTGGCTTTGCCGTACACAATGTTCCCTTTCAGTTGGTCACGTTTAATCCACTCAGAAATAACGGATTGCACTAGGGCTCCTCGGTTTAGTGCTTCGCCCTGGCTGATCACTTTACCTTCCACAACTACAATAGGGGCGTGCCAAGCCCCTGATTTTAACGGCTCCCACCAATGGGATAACCAATCTTTTATTTCCAACTCTATTGGCACATCCGACAACTCATTTTTAAAGGTATCGGTTAAAATATCGTTCGTGAGCGTACATTCACCGCAAGGGATGCTTACTTTGAATGGCCCCCAGCTACCCGCCCAGCGATAGAGTGTGATTTTGATGGGTTGTGTCATACGATGTTCCTCATTTCCTTCTCTGAAAATATAGAACTCAAGAGCTAGATTTTTCTTTCAATTGAATGTGACTTTTACTCTCCCTATCTGTGAAGAAAGCAAAACTTGCCTTTAGAGTCCAAGCAGTACCTTAAGTAGTATGATGATTTCATTGAGTATTTCAGAACATTGGGAATGTGCGGATCATACGTTCTATTGGTCATTGCGCCAATAAAAAAAATGCCTCCCATAAGGAGGCCACATTACCAATTCAAAGGACGTGCCTGTTAAAACAGGTACAAAGAACGAGAAGCACAAACGCTGCCATGCATTTGCAATATCTATATTGCAGTTCGCGTGCCAACTTT
Source organism: Vibrio sp. YIC-376 (assembly GCF_052353105.1). Classification (NCBI taxonomy): domain Bacteria; kingdom Pseudomonadati; phylum Pseudomonadota; class Gammaproteobacteria; order Vibrionales; family Vibrionaceae; genus Vibrio; species Vibrio sp. YIC-376. Next base: position 62,252 of record NZ_JBBWFK010000014.1, on the reverse strand, counting down.
TATCTTATTGATATATAGGGATATATATTTTTGTTGCTTATGCCACTTAGAAGATATGCACTAAGTCAGTGATAAATTGCATTAAAAGAGGGCAGAGTAATACGAAGAGTTTGTGGGTATTTAGCGCAAGTAAATGAAAACAGGTTAAATAAACAGAGTGAATTCGAGAAAGTATTTCTTAGATCAAAAAATGGCCGACAAAGATGCCGGCCAAGGACTCACTCTAGGACAAGAGAGAATTAGAAATCGTAACGTACGCCTAGACGTAGTGTGTCTTCACCTTCAGTAACCAAACCTGTGTCTTGATCTTTTTCTTCATCAAGTTGGTTGAAGTAGTAAGAAAGGTAAGTACGGAAGTTGCTGTTTAGTTTGTAGTAACCAACTAGCTCGAAACCATCAACTGCATCGTACTTGCCTGAACCGTCTAGATCGTTTTCTTGGTAAGTGTAAAGACCTGCAATCGTTACTTGGCTAGCCACTTTGTAGCTTGCAACCAATTCGTAAGCAGTGAAGTCTTCAGAATCAGACAACTGACCTTGTGAGTAAGTACCTGCAAGGTAAAGGTTATCGAGAGAGTAAGCGATACCACCAAGGATTTGGTCTTCAGAGTTATCCGCGTCAATATCACCGCCTGAGTATGCCAGACCAAAATCTAGACCCATTGGCAGAGAGTACATGCCAGAGATGCCGTATTTGTCTTGGTCGTCGTCAGAGTTTGCTTGGTAAGTTGCTTGAACTTGTAGAGCGTCAAACTCACCACGGTAAGCAAATACACTGTCTTGTCTTTCAGACGATGAATCAATAGCTTGTTGAACGCCAGAGAACTCAGTGATATCCGACATGTCAGAGATGATTACCGCAGCCATATCCTGCTTACCTACTGAGAAAGCACCTGCTTCAGAGTCTACACCAGCGTACATGTAACGGTTTTTAAATTCACTCTTACCAGTGTCTTGTTCTGCTTCGTAAACACCAAATGCAGATAGGCCATTACCGATGTCAGTTTTACCTTTAAGGTTTACACGAGCACGGCTTTTATCTTTCATTGAACCTTCAACTTCCGCACCGCCAGAACCGATGAAGTCGCCACGGAATTCAACACGACCGCCAACTTGTAGTTCAGTGCCGTCATTTGAATAAACAGTTGCTGCAAAAGATGGTGCTGTTACCAATGCTGTAAGAATCGCGGTAGTTAGTGCTGCCTTTTTCATTTTCTTAGAACCTTATTTGTTATAGATGGGCTTTCTTGCCTGATGTGTTGATGACGCTAAGGTAAACCGTGAAAATGAAAGATAGATTTCTGTAGTGTTATGATTTTATTTCATTTTTATTTCTAGTAAGTTGCTGACTTATATGCACTTTACTCACTAGGAGGTCATTGCTGTGCAAACTGAACACTATTACGTGAGGAAATGTTTGCTTCAGATTGGTGACATAAAACTCAAAATGAGCTGAATCTCTTGCTTTTACTATTCGGGTATGCGATTTAGTGTCGTTAGCCTAAGGGTTAGATTATGTTGATGTTTTTGTTTTGCAGGGAAGAGCAATGAATGTAGTTCAAGTTGAAGATAAAAAAGTCACAGTGGGTAAGGTGTTGTGTGTGGGACGTAACTACGTAGAGCACATACACGAATTAGATAACGCGATACCAGACCAAATGGTCGTATTCAATAAGCCTTCAACATCGATATCGACGACTTTACGGTCATTTCACCAAGAGCCTCTGCATTATGAAGCTGAAATCTGCTTTTTGATTCAAGATGGCCAATACGCAGCTGTTGGTCTGGGACTGGATCTGACTAAGCGAGGTTTGCAATCGACATTGAAAAAGCAGGGGCTGCCATGGGAACGTGCTAAAGCGTTTGATGGTTCTGCAGTTTTAAGCCGTTTCGTTTCCCTTGAAGGCGTTGATATCAAAGACCTGAATCTCGAACTTTTGATCAATTGTGTTCATGTACAAAAAGGTCATGTGAAGCAAATGCTTTACCCACCTCTTACGATTCTGGAAGAGCTAAGCAGCTACACCACGTTGCAAAATGGCGACGTGGTCATGACTGGAACGCCAAAAGGTGTGGGGGAAGTGCATCAAGGTGACGTCTTTCTTGGTCGCTTAAAATGTGGTGACGTCACCTTGTTGGAAACGGAGTGGGTTGCGGATTAAAGCTGTACTCTCAGCAGAAGAAACACAACCATACTGATAATCGTGGTCAACAAAACGTTCTTGGTCAGATAAGCGATGACAGCGGCGATAATGGCGGCAAGCAAAAACGGATTTTGTAAGCTCAAACCAAGTTCACCTTCGGGAATAAAAACGATGGGTGCCCAAATCGCGGTCAGAACGGCAGGGCTCGCGTAACTCAAGATTTTTTGAGTACGTGCGCCCAGTCGAAGTGGAAGCTTAGGCTCAAGAAACAAATACCGGCTGGTGAACACCAATGCCGTCATAAGCAGGATGGACAACATAACCATTAGCGTTTTTCCTTAACTTGTTCAACTAAGTACCCGATTAACATCGCCAAAATGCTCGATATCATCAAACTGCCCTCAACCTTGTAGTAAGCAAGAGCAACTGAGCTCACCAAGGCACTGACGACACTTGCCAGAACCGCTCCATTCTTAATGGTTGGCACGACAATGGCAATAAATGTCGCTGCAACCGCGAATTCAAGTCCCATCTCATTGAGTTCAGGGATCATACTGCCCGCTATAATTCCCGTTAGGGTGGCGAAATTCCAAAAGACGTAGAAGCTTAAACCCGCACCTAATGCATACCATCGGTTGAACTGTTTATCTGAATGATGACCTGCTACGGCAAATAACTCATCGGTTAGCAGAAATCCGAGGGATAAGCGCCATTTCAGGGGAAGCGGTGAGATCTTGCTGCGCATAGATACACTGTACAGGAAGTGTCTCGAGGTTATAAAAAGGGTGGTCAACAGCATAGTAGCCAATCCAGCGCCTGCTTTAATCATTCCCATCGCGACCAGTTGCGCGGAGCCTGCGAATAAGATGGCTGAAAGCGCTTGTCCCTCAAGGGGATGAAGGCCAATATCGATAGCAAATGAGCCAGCGAGTAAACCCCAAGGGAGTACCGCTATGCTAAGTGGCATCATGGCTATTGTGCCTTGCCAAAACAGTGAGGCTTTTGATTCTTCTTCTAAAGGCAAAGTATTGTCCATAGTAAGTTCTTATTTATCCAGAGATCAGGTTTATACCTAAGGTAGCGCGAGTAACATTACGCGCCTTGTACAAAGTTGCTGAGGTTAACAATAACGAGCGAATTGACCCGGGGTCACACCTATTGCTTTCTTAAAGTGACGATGTAAGTGACTTTGGTCATGAAAACCACACTCTTGAGCGACATCAGAAATCTTCCCACCTTGTTTGAGCAATTTCTTAGCCATTCGTAGACGTTGTTGAATCTGAAAAGCATGAGGAGGGAAGCCAAACTGCTTTTGAAACTCTCGGAGCAAATGAAAAGGGCTTAGCGCAGCGAGCTTGGATAATTCTTCCAGCGATACGTCGGTTTGAGGAAAGTCTTCCAAAAATTCTTTAACTAACATTACCTGTTTTTGTGCTTTCGTCGATTCTTGAAGTGGCGCCCGGTGGGTGCTGTGCTTGCTGGCCAGTTTGATCAATGTGCCGTAAATCAAGGTTTCTCTAAGCAGTCGATTGTCAGACTTCTCTAATGTGTCAAAGACCAGACGTAACTGATTGGCGAGATCAGGATCGTACACCACCGGTTGAGGAAAGTACGGAAGTGCAATGTTAGGAGAACCAAGCTCTTTCCCTAGGGTTTGAAATTGCTCAGGGACAGGATACATGGCTTTGTATTCCCAGCCACCTTCTGATGCGGAATGGCCGCTATGTACTTCATCTGCGTTGATCAAGATGATGCTATCTTGCGGCGCTATGTGGTTTCCACCGGTACGAAAGAACTTTTGCGCTCCCTTTTCTATCACTCCGATGGTATAGCCTTCGTGGCTATGGCGAGAAAAATGCTGTTTCTCATATTTCGCATCGAGCAGTTCTAAGCCACCAAGTTCTTGAGCAATCTTGAATGTCGCGATTTCCTTTTTCTTTTCTTTCATGATGTCTCATTTACCTAGAGGAACCAAATGGAGAGTATAACGAATCTATGGTGCTTATTTTTGTACAAAATTGCTATGTGTTTTAAACTTGGCGAGATGGTTTTCAAAAGTCTTATGGTTTGATTTATTTAACCAATACCATTATTAATATTGAAAATTAAAAAATAAATGGAATATATTTATTGTTAATGGTTTCTTGATTGGGATAAAATCCTGCGCCATTTTGTTGTAATCCTATTCCTCTATGATTGATTTAGTTGTACTTCCCGTTTATCTCACCGCCGTTATTGCCTTACTTCTGTTGCCGGGTCCTGACATGCTGCTGATTGCTAGCTCAAGTATGAGCTACGGTAAGAAAGTTGGACTGTTTGCTAGCTTAGGTAATGCGACCTCCGGCGTGATCTTAACTCTGCTGGCCGCGATGGGTGTGTCCACCCTTATTGCCATGAGCCCGATAGCACTTAAAGTGTTGCACTTGTTGGGCGGTGCTTATTTACTAAAAATGGGTTGGGACTGCATGAGAGCTCAAGCCTCTGAGGCACCTGGACTTGATCAAATGAGTCAGATGGCATCGACATACTACCAGCGTGCTTTGATGAGCAACTTACTCAACCCAAAAGCGTTAGTATTTTTTGTTATGTTCTTGCCTCAGTTTGTTTCAAGCAACATTACGGCTACATCTGGTGAGCAAATGCTGGCGCTAGGGTTGTTGCTTAATGTGATGGGGCTTCTTTTTAATCTGTTGTTAGTTGCGTTGGCAGGTACAGTTGGTAAGGGATTGATTGAAAATGATAAATTTCGAACATACCAACATAAATTAATGGGATTTATATTCGTGATACTTGCGCTTTGGATGTTGAGTAGTTTCGTGGTGTAGCAAATGCAATAACAATAGCAATTTCAACTAAACAGCCAGCAGTTATTGCTGGCGGTTTCTTTTTCAGTATCACAAGGCCCTTGTTTACAAGCTCTTCTGGTGAGCTTCGATAAGCTCATTCATCTTCGCTTCTGCAGCTTGCTGTGCTTGCTCGTAGGTCATGTTATCTGGGAAGTTTGTGATGACTTCGTAGTAACATTTTAATTTTGGTTCTGTACCTGACGGACGAACGATTACTCGAGATTGATCTTCCAAGTGGTAAATCAGAACATCACTTGATGGTAAGTCAATAGCTTCTTCTGAGCCGTCGTCATAGCTTCTCACTAATGTTTTCAGGTCTTCTGAGATCACCACTTTTTTACCTGCAATATCCTTAGGCGGATTTGTGCGTAGCTTGTCGCCTATTGGTGGAGATTTTGGGTCTAACGCAATACTGCGTTGCGCATTGAAATAGAAGCCATGCTGGCGGTAAAGTGCTTCCAGCTTATCCCATACCGTTTTACCTTGTGCTTTCAGTTTTCCGGTCAACTGAGAGAAGGCAACGATCGCAGAGAGACCATCTTTATCCCAGACTTTATTGCCAACGGTGTAACCCAATGCTTCTTCATAGGCGAACAAGAATGGGTGTTGCTCAGTTTCTTTACTCATTGCTACGTTGGTCAGCCATTTAAAACCAGTCAGGGTTTGGTAGTATTCTGCGCCATGTGCTTTTGCGATGCTGCTCAGTAGACGAGAAGATACAATCGTATTACCCACCAAAGCGTTTGGTTGCTGTTCCAGTAAGTAGTCACCAAATAATGAACCAACCTGATCACCCGTCAGCATTTGGTATTCCCCATCAGGACGTTTCACCGCAACAGCAAAGCGGTCTGCATCTGGGTCATTAGCACAGGCAATATCGGCATCAACCGATTTACCCAGTGCCATCACCATGTCCATCGCGCCAGCTTCTTCCGGATTTGGGAAATTGACAGTTGGGAAGGTGCCATCAGGCTCCCGTTGTTGCGCTACACTTGCCACTTTCGCGAAACCTGCGTCAGCCAAAAGGGTCTCTGCCATATCGGCACCCACGCCATGCATTGCAGTGTAAGCGATAGAAATATCCGTATTTTTATCTGGCGTTAACAATGCGTTCTCGTTCATTGTATTACGGTAGGTTTGGTAGTAGTCATCTTCTAGCCAAACCAGTAAATCACGTTGTCTAGCATCGTCTAATGCCATTAATGGCAACGGTTTAGTGGTTGCTTCGTCGATTTTCGCTGCAATACCTGAGTCGTGCGGTGGAATAATTTGCGCGCCATTTTCCCAATAGACCTTAAAGCCATTGTATTCCGGGGGGTTGTGGCTTGCTGTCACGACAACGGCAGCTGCAGCGTTCAATGTACGCACACCAAACGCAACAATCGGAGTCGCTGCCACTTTGTGAGTCAGGTAGACCTTGATGCCAAGAGCAGTTAGTACAGACGCCGTATCGTGCGCAAACTGTTTGGAGTCCGGGCGACCGTCGTAGCCGATAACAACACCACGAGAAGACGCATCTTTTACCTGCTCAATCAGGTAGTGACCAAGCCCAGTTGCAGTCTCTTGAATTACTAGGCGGTTCATGCGATTAGGCCCTGCGCCAACTTTGCCACGTAGTCCTGCTGTACCAAAAGCAAGGCGTGAGCCAAAGCGGTCAGTTAATTCTTGCTGATCACTTGTATCGACGAGATGTTGCAGCTCTTCACGAGTTCTAGGATCAGGGTCTCGTGCTAGCCATTGATCAATTATTGTGGTCATGTCTCTCTTTCCTTAGGTGGGGAACCTACCTGTTTAGACTTTTACGTCATAGCTTGCATTTAATGTAAATGGTTCTTAATTCCAGTTCAAAGAGGGCAATCGATAAACCGAATTTATTTTCATGTTCAAACAAAATTTATTCTCATTTTATTTCTTGAAGAACCTTAGAACTATAACTAGCCTTTTAACATAAATATAACAAACCATGTTGAAATCGCATTTTTTGCGATTTTTCGTAAATTTGTTCGATATTTGCATCGGGACGCAAGGAAGCTCGCGTAAGCGTAGCGGCTGAGCAGAGGAGAGATCTTTTGAAAAGATTAGCGACTACTCTTGCCTTAACACTGAATGTGATTTTAATCACATTTTCCTCTTACGGATGGTCAAAAGACAATGACTACAATATGACTAAAGGGGTCACAGCGATCAGTGAGCAAGTCTATGAATTGCATATGCTGATCTTCTATATTTGCTGTGCGATTGCCCTCGTTGTCTTTGGTGTTATGTTCTATTCCATCATCCGTCATCGCAAATCAAAAGGAGCAGTTGCCGCTCATTTCCATGAAAGCACAAAAGTGGAAATTATTTGGACTGTTATCCCTATCATCATTCTTGTTGCGATGGCGATTCCTGCAACGAAAACTTTAGTTGCAATGGAAGATACAAGCCAATCGGATATCACCATCAAAATCACTGGCTCTCAGTGGAAGTGGCATTACAACTACTTTGGTCAAGACGTCGAGTTTTACAGCCTTCTCGCTACTAGTCAGAAACAAATCGACGGAATCGAGACCAAGGGAGCGCATTACCTACTCGAAGTGGATAACCCACTTGTACTTCCGGTCAATCGCAAAGTCCGTTTTCTTCTCACTTCTGACGATGTCATCCATTCGTGGTGGGTGCCGGATTTTGCCGTGAAGAAAGACTCTATACCGGGATTCATCAATGAAGCATGGACAAGAATTGATGAGCCAGGTGTATACCGAGGTCAATGTGCTGAGCTTTGTGGTCGCGCACACGGATTTATGCCAATTGTTGTACATGCGATGGCAGAAGACGAGTTTGACCAATGGCTTTCCGATAAGAAAGAAGAAATATCGCTTCAGAAAGCCGCAGCACAAGAGGCATTAACACAAGACTTATCCATGGATGAGTTAATGGCACAAGGTGAAGCGATATACACCGCTCGCTGTGCTGTTTGTCACCAAGCTAGTGGGGAAGGTATACCCGGTGCATTCCCTGCTATTAAAGGCAGCCCTGTGGCAACCGGTAATGTGACTGAACATATTGGCGTAGTTGTGAATGGCCGTGCGGGAACTGCCATGCAATCTTTTGCTAACCAGTTAAGTGATCAAGAAATCGCAGCAGTGATTACCTATCAACGAAATTCTTGGGGTAATGACACTGGAGATACCGTTCAAGCATCTGACGTCAATGCCTTTAAGGCACAAAAGAGTGCTAAGGAGGAAATATGAGCAAGCCAGCAGAAAAGGCCATAAAGTCAGCGCCGATTGAGGCGCAAACCTCGGCGAATTCAACCATAGCCCTTGATGATGATCATGATCTTCATCATGTACCACAAGGGATTACTCGTTGGCTGTATTCGACCAACCATAAAGACATTGGCACGTTGTACCTTTGGTTCAGCTTTACGATGTTCCTTACCGGTGGCGCAATGGCGATGGTCATTCGAGCAGAACTGTTTCAGCCGGGGTTACAGTTGGTGGATCCTCAGTTCTTTAATCAGATGACCACGGTTCATGGTCTGGTCATGGTATTTGGTGCTGTGATGCCCGCGTTTACGGGTTTAGCAAACTGGATGATCCCAATGATGATTGGTGCGCCAGACATGGCATTACCTCGTCTGAATAACCTGAGCTTCTGGATATTACCTTTTGCGTTTCTCATTCTATTAAGCTCATTGTTTTTACCTGGTGGTGCTCCTAACTTTGGTTGGACATTCTATGCACCGCTCTCTACGAAATTTGGTCCCGATAGTACGGCTTTATTTGTGTTCTCTGTACATATCATGGGAATTAGCTCGATCATGGGGGCGATTAACGTCATCGTGACCATCATTAATTTGCGAGCGCCGGGGATGACATGGTTTAAGATGCCGATGTTTGTCTGGACCTGGTTAATCACCGCATTCTTACTTATTGCAGTAATGCCAGTTTTGGCTGGTGCGGTAACCATGGTGCTGACGGATAAATACTTTGGTACCAGCTTTTTTGATGCCGCTGGTGGTGGTGATCCTGTCATGTTCCAACACATTTTCTGGTTCTTCGGCCACCCTGAAGTGTACATCATGATACTTCCGTCTTTTGGTATCATCTCGGCGATTATTCCTGCCTTCAGTGGTAAAAAGCTATTCGGCTACCATTCGATGGTGTATGCGACCTGCAGTATCGCTTTGTTGTCATTCCTTGTTTGGGCACACCATATGTTTACAACCGGTATGCCGGTGTTTGCTGAAATCTTCTTTATGTATTGCACCATGATGATTGCGGTGCCGACGGGAGTGAAAGTGTTTAACTGGGTTGCAACTATGTGGCGCGGTGCACTGACGTTTGAAACCCCAATGTTGTTTGCGATTGCATTCATTGTGTTGTTTACGATTGGTGGCTTCTCGGGGTTAATGCTCGCTATCGTTCCAGCCGACTTCCAGTATCACGATACCTACTTTGTGGTCGCACACTTCCATTACGTGCTGGTTACCGGTGCTGTGTTCTCCATTATGGCGGCAGCGTATTACTGGCTCCCGAAATGGACAGGGAATATGTATGACCACAAGCTGAGTCTGTTGCACTTCTGGTGCTCGCTTATTTCCGTCAATGTGTTGTTCTTCCCGATGCATTTCTTAGGTCTGGCTGGTATGCCGCGAAGAATTCCGGACTACGCGATTCAGTTTGCGGATGTGAATCAAATCGTATCCATAGGTGGTTTTGCTTTTGGCCTTTCACAGCTGATTTTCTTGTGGGTGGTGATTAAGTGCATTCGTGGTGGTGAGAAAGCCAGCGCGAAACCTTGGGAGCGAGCTGAGGGTCTGGAATGGACAGTACCAAGTCCGGCGCCACATCATACCTTCACTACACCACCTAAAATCGATTAACGGATAGGTGGCGATTGTGACTAAGTCAAACCCATCCAACAGAAAACTGGTCATCAAGTTGCTTATGGCGACGGCAATGATGTTCGGTTTTGGGTTCGCGCTGGTCCCTTTATATGACGTTATGTGCGATACGTTGGGGATTAACGGCAAAACCAATGAAGTGGCGGCAGTTCAGCCAGCCGGTATGGTGCCAGATATGAGCCGGACCATCCGTGTGGAATTTATGGCACACGTGAGTCCGGATATGCCTTGGGAATTTAAACCAAAAGTTATCTCGATGGATGTCCATCCCGGGCAGGTTGTGCAAACCGAGTATCTTGCGTACAACGAAAGCGGTCACAAATTGGTTGGACAAGCTGTGCCTTCGGTTTCTCCAGGCATTGGCGCGGCTTACTTTAATAAGATTGAGTGTTTTTGCTTCCACCAGCAACCTCTGGATGGCAATCAACATGCCCAAATGCCGCTGATTTTTTACATTGAGCCGGATGTGCCTGACTCAATAAATACGTTAACGCTGTCGTACACACTCTACAAACTGCCTCCGATGGAAGGCAGTTAACCTCTCATGGAGAGAGACAGACTAAATAGTGTCTGTAAGGAGAGAACTTATGAGTAATAAACCCGCGACTTATTATGTTCCTGCCCAAAGCAGCTGGCCGATCATTGGGGCTTTTGCTCTGTTCTTGGTGGCGGTCGGGGCTGGCATGACGGTGCTGGGAACGCAAAGTGAAGGTGCGGTTGGAACCATAGGTCATATTGTTTTGGCCGTGGGCTTTTTGTTTCTACTGTATATGTTAGCTGGCTGGTTCAGTAACGTGATTACTGAGTCTTTGACTGGTCAGTATAGTTCGCAAATTACTCGTTCATTTCGTCAGGGGATGAGTTGGTTCATTTTCTCCGAGGTGATGTTCTTTGGTGCGTTCTTTGGAGCGCTGTTCTACGCGAGAATGGTTGCCGTGCCTTGGCTGGGGGGGGCGGACAACAACCTCATGACTAACGAGGTTCTCTGGCCCAATTTCGAAGCTATGTGGCCACTGACCACCACTCCTGATGGAGAAACCACTCAAGCGATGCACTGGCAAGGGATTCCCTTAAGTAACACCATCATTCTTTTACTCTCTTCTGTTACGTTACATATGGCGCACATCAGCTTAGAGCAAAACAAACGTACCGCGCTGATTATTTGGTTGGAAATCACGATTGTACTTGCCGGGTTCTTTCTGTTTTATCAGGCAAAAGAGTATATCCACGCGTATCAGGAAATGGGGTTGACTCTACAATCGGGAGTTTACGGCAATACCTTCTTTATGCTGACCGGCTTTCACGGAATGCATGTCTGCTTGGGAAGCATCTTTCTGATTGTATTGCTCTTTAGAATAGCGAAAGACCATTTTTCTCCTCACAACCATTTTGCGTTTCAGGCAGGTAGCTGGTATTGGCACTTTGTAGATGTGGTCTGGTTGTGTCTGTTCGTATTTGTTTATGTGCTCTAGAGCAGTTCAACATCTAATATGGCCGAGGGTTAGGCTCTAACCAACCTGAACTCAAAGCGATCAGAAGAAGGATGACGACCAACGCGGAAAACATGACACGACGACCTAAGTAGTGGCTCATTGGTTTATGGCTGCTATCGGGATTATCCGGGTCTTCACGAACCATTTCGATAAGCGCTTTTGCGAGGTTGAAGATGATGAAAAGCAGCAAAAGGATGAGCGTCAATTTGAACAGGAATACGGTGGACATGGAACCTCCGGTTTCATTGCTATTTCTATCGAAGCGGTTTTGGATTGTTGTTTGTATAACTGTGGCTGTGTTTTCTCTGTTGGTCAAACTGGGCTTCTGGCAACTAGAAAGAGGCGTAGAAAAACAAGCGCTTGAGCAATCAATCCTGGCACGTGCTGACTTACCATATCAGGAAATGAACGCTGTACTCGATAACAACGACTGGCGTGAAGAAAGTGTCATTGGGATTAAGGTTAAAGCGCATATAAAACCTGAGCCTTTACCTGTGATTCTGCTGGATAACCAAACCTATAACGGGAATGTAGGTTATCTCGCTTATCAGGTCGTGTCAGTCAGTCAGGAGCAGAATATATTAGCGCTCATGGAGCTTGGCTTTGTGGAAGGAGAGCGCTCCCGATCTGAATTACCTGTCGTCAAAGATTTAGAGGCGCCGACTTTGGTGACTGGCCGTTTGTACCGCAAGTCGATGAACCCTCTAAGTTCCGAGTTGATGCCTGAGCTAGGAGAAATAATCCGTGTACAAAATCTCAATATCTCTCAGTTGAACAACCTGTTGAATGTCGAGTTAATGCCAGCCGTTTTACAGCCTGACAACTTAGATAACTGGCCATACGAATTTCCATGGAATCCATTACCACTCACGAGTGCCAAGCATTTTGGTTACTCAGTACAGTGGTTTGCGATGGCTGGTGTTTTTCTATTACTTACTATCGTGGTTTTTATTCGTTGGTTAAGAACCATGGCATCACATGGAGGTGAAGCATGACGTCGAATGTCATAAGAGGACGTTTAGTCCTGATTTCATTGGTTTGCTTGTTCGCCCTTCCGGCTATCGCCGCTAAGTTGATTTTGAGTCAGGGCTGGTATCACAGTGGTGTGACTAATCGAGGCAAACTGATAGAGCCTTACACAACACTAGAACAACTAGGACAGGCGTCACCACAAGCGCTTCACGGATGGCAGTTGGCGTATGTGGTTCCCAATCAGTGTGAGGAGCAATGCCTGCAACAACTGTATCTTCTCAAACAAAGTCATATTGCCTTGGGTAAGTACCAAGATCGGGTTGTGCCCGTGTTATGGACATCGGAATCGTCAGACTCGGTAGAAGCGCTAATGGAGACGATGGCAATGAACGCATCGGTAGCGGAAATAGTTGTGCAGGGACAGGTGGTTATCGTTGACCCTTTAGGGCAGTTAGTGATGTCCTACACGCCAAAGCCAAACGAAGATTTGGCCAAGCTCAGCAAGGATATGCTGGCTGATTTACGCAAACTGCTTAAGTTATCCCGCGTGGGATAGGGGGAAACATGACATTAATTCGACTAGTAAGAGTAAGCTTACTTCTCACATTGGTAGTGATCATGCTCGGTGCGTATACACGCTTATCCGACGCTGGCTTAGGCTGCCCTGACTGGCCGGGTTGCTATGGTCATTTATCGGTACCGCATCATGAAGACGATGTCGCAACGGCTAACCTCAATTTTCCTGAGCGTGCAGTTGAGCATGAAAAAGCATGGCTGGAGATGATTCATCGTTATTTTGCCGGAACGCTTGGAATTGTCATTCTTATTATGACAGTTATCGCATCGCGCTCAGAGCGGGTGAATGCATCTATACCTATGATGCTCTGCCTGCTAGTGATAGGGCAGGCAATGTTGGGTATGTGGACGGTAACCCTTAAGCTTATGCCCGTTATCGTGATGTTGCACCTGCTCGGCGGCTTTACATTGCTGGTACTACAAGCGGTGTTTTATTGTCAGCTTAAAGCACAAGGCAATTTCTACTTTTCTCCCTCTTCCAACACGGTGCGTTTGTTCTCAATGGTGGCCTTTGCAACAGTGTTCTTACAGATACTGCTGGGTGGTTGGACATCCTCAAATTACGCCGCTTTGATGTGTACTACGTTTCCCATTTGTGAAGGCGATTGGGTGAATTATTTATCCTGGCAAGAAGCGTTCTCGTTTTGGCAAACGGGATTTGAGAACTACGAATTTGGCATTTTAGAATATCCGGCAAGAATGACCATTCATGTGTCTCATCGTATGGGGGCCATTATTACCGCGATAGTAGTGACGTCATATTCTATATTGCTGATAAAACAAGGCTCTCACTATTCTCGAACCTTAGGAATGTGGATTGGGTTAGCACTCATCTGTCAAATCATGCTCGGCGTGAGTAATGTTGTGTTTCAGCTTCCTATCTACGTAGCTGTGGCACATACACTTGGAGCGGCGATTATGTTGTGCCTGATTTGTGTGAGTCAATTTTACTTGTGGCAAGGTAAAACCCAATGGAGTCATCAAGCGAAAGGAGTTCGCTATGAGTAAAGAACTTGCATTGTCACTAGAGAGTAGAAAGAGAATAGGTTCCACTTACCTTAAACTTACCAAGCCCAAAGTAGTGGCACTTATGCTGGTGACAGCCGTAGTCGGTATGAGTTTGGCGCCCGTGGAAAGCTTTCCTTGGCTACAAGCCGCGATAGGACTATCTGGAATAGGGTTGATGGCAGGCTCTGCGGCAGCATTTAATCATCTTATCGACCGTCACATAGATGCACGAATGGCGCGTACTCATAAACGTCCATTGCCATCCGGTGACACCAACCCTATGTCTGTGGTGATATTTGCTGTTTGCTTAGGGATTGTAGGGTTCGTATTGCTGTATGCTTGGGTAAATCCACTGACCGCTTGGATGACGTTATTGAGTTTGCTCGGTTATGCGGTTGTCTACACTATGTATTTAAAGCGGGCTACGCCACAGAACATTGTGATTGCCGGTATAGCGGGTGCGATGCCACCGCTGTTAGGCTGGACTTCGGTTACTGGAGAGTTACATGGCAATGCGTGGCTTTTGGTCATGATTATCTTCATCTGGACGCCTCCACATTTTTGGGCTCTCGCGATTCACAGAGTAGAAGATTATCGGAAGGTGGATATTCCGATGCTCCCTGTTACCCATGGCATCGAATACACCAAAACCTCAATTCTGTTGTATTCAGTGCTTCTTACGCTGGTTTGCGTGATGCCGGTGTTGGTTGGTATGGTGGGCTTTGTCTACCTGTTTGCGTCACTGCTGCTCAATGCTGGGTTTATTTACCATGCCTGGAAACTGAAGTTTGCCCCAGAAGAAAAGAGTGCAATAGAAACGTTTAAGTTTTCCATCTACCATCTGTTTATGTTGTTTATTGCTTTACTTGCTGACCACAATATCAACTTCTAAATGATGTGAGCCTCTCTGCATACAACAGAACCAATCGTCTAACGATTTTTATCGGCGTCATTCCGGCGAGTTTTAGCGAGACCAGGAATCTAATATCAGCGAACTGAGAAGTTAGAGAAATAGATTCGGCAATAAATTGCTCGGAGAGTAGATCCTGAATATGCCGTTCGCTGTTGAGCGAACGGCATTAGCAATGTTGTTTGAAATTATTGAATTTCCAACAACTCAATATCAAAGATCAACACACTGGCTGGTGGGATTGGACCTGAACCACCTTTGCCGTAACCGAGTGTACTAGGTACGAACAGGCGGATTTTCTCACCCACTACCATGTACTGAACACCCTCTTGCCAGCCTTTAATGACTTGGTTTAGACCGAATGAGATTGGCTCGCCGCGATTTACTGAACTGTCAAATACCGTACCATCGATGAGTGTGCCATGGTAATGCACTTTTACTTTGCTCGTTGCAGTCGGATGAACATCACCCGTACCTTTTTCCAAGACCATGTATTGAAGACCGCTTTCGGTGGTGATAACACCTTCCTTATTGGCATTTTCTAGCAGGAATGCTTGTCCCTTTGCAAAATTTTCATCCGCAGCTTTATGGTTTGTCCATGTGCGGTAAATGAAAAACGCCGCCAAAACAAATATGATAAGAGGAAACAGAAATTTAGACACGTTGGCTCCTTGTCTATTTAGGTTGTTTTAGTAAGTAGTTAATGGTTTCTGCCATGCCCTCAACACTTTCATGACCGCTGGTAACCACCTGATATTTACCATTGACGATGAAGGTTGGCACTGAGTTAATCTGACCATTAGTCGTTATCGCATCTGCTTTGTTGATGTATTCAAACAGCTGCTTTTGTTGTGTTTCATCAAGCTGATAAGGGCTGATCAGGTTTCGAGAATCAAATGCTTTTTCTACCGCTGCCTGGCGCTTTTCTGCCGTCGCTTCAGGCCCCATTTGCACCGCCGCAAAAAGGTCGGCCATAAATGCTTTATCTGGTGTCGCGTTTAGCTGCATTACCGCTGTATAGAAAATGATAGCGCTGATCTGTGCACTTTCATTAAACGTAACATGCATCTTATCAATTTTTTGCTCAGTCAGAGACTCAATCTGCGGGACAAATTCTTCCATTGAGCGACAGTGGCCACAGGTTAAGGAGAAAGCTTCGGTAACGGGTGCAAGCTGGTATTCTTTTAGTGACACAGGCAGAACTTCATATTGTTTGCCTTGTTGTGGCTGAGAGTTGCCGCTGTCACAAGCAGAGAGTGCAGATACTGCGGCAACAAAAGCCAATCCTTTCAAAATGTTTCTAAACATATTAGCGTTCTAAATGAGGAATTTTCGCTAGTTTATCGGTTAACGATAGCGACTAAAACCATTAAAACTGATTGTTACACTAAAGTGGGATAATTATAGCCAAATAGCCTCGTTACAGAGCCTTGTCACTGGCATGAACGGTGCATCAAGAGCCAATATCTTAACGTCATTTGGGTCTATGACCTGATTTTGAGTTGACAAAAGTGCTAAAGACAACGAGCACTTAGTCGACATAGTGAATATGAATTTTTCTACGTTGGTAACGGTATGAAGCAGTGGTTTTTAATTGTGTGTGGCATTCTCTCGGGGTGTGGCAGCATCAATCAAGATATGGTTCTGGGTGGAAACATGTTAGATACGGCCCCAAAAACGAACTCTGAACTGAGACACCCAGAATGGGGCTATGCCAGCTCAACAGGTGCTGTTACTTCTTCTCATGTGAAACAAACTTCAGGCTCTGCAGCAACTGCTTCGCAAAACATCACCTCACTGGAGATGTTTTTAGACAGGCACAATATTTCCCATGAGACGATTAGTGGGGGACATTTAATGGTGCGTTTGAAAGATCAGGTACACTTTCAGACAGGCTCTGCGCAGTTGTCGTTACAATCGCAAGATTGGTTAAGAAGTCTGGGGCACTATCTTGCCGGTAGAACCGATGTCGACGTCGTGATTGATGGCCATGCGGACAGCACAGGCGCTACCAGTTTCAATGACACCTTATCAGAGAAGCGGGCACGTGAGGTTGAAAAACAATTATTAGCAACCAGTATTCCACGCCAGCGAGTTTTCTCCCGTGGGTTTGGTGAGCACGTCCCACAATGCAGTAATGCGACATCAAGTGGTAAAGCGTGTAACCGACGTGTGGAACTGATGTTGATTGTCAGTGACTAGCGGCTGACAATTAGTGCAATAGAAAAAGAAAAGAGGCACCAATTGGTGCCTCTTTTACTTTCGCCGGTGTTCTTAGGGGGAACTTAGGCAAATTCTTTTTCAATGTACGCAACAATGTCTGATGACTCATAAAGCCAGTCTGTCTTGCCATCTTTTTCGATTCGAAGACAAGGAACTTTGATTCGGCCACCGCCTTGTTCAAGCTCTTGTCGATGCAGTGGGTCGTTTTTTGCGTCACGTAATTCGATATTTACTGATTGTCGTTTCATCGCACGACGAACTTTTACGCAGAAAGGACAAGCTTCAAACTGGTAAAGCGCAAATTGTTTTGCTTTGTTGTCAACGCTCATCTGTTCATTAGCATCACGCTTGATTCCACGAGGAGAAAAAATAGCGTTAAGCAATAATATGACTTTGCCTAAAAACCAACGAATAAACTTCATAACGAATCCTTGATGTTCAATGGAAGAATGCCCTTTGTGTATGCAAGCATGATAGGTGTTGCATTGGAAAGGAGTCTATCAGTTGTTCAGGTTGGATTAAACCATGCTTTTTATCAGGACTTTTTATCAGGGTAATAATCGTTTGAGCCAGCCTAAAACGCCACCGGACTTTCTTGGGTTTGCTTCTCGACCCAAGTAAAAGCTGCGCATCAGTTCTGATCTGAAAGCGTCCATGTCCATTCGTTTAATCACTAACTCGTGCTGGAGGGTAGCTTGGGTTTGCTCCGCATGATCGTGAGCCAAGCTGAAGTCCATATTCAGATAACCCTGAGTATAGAGCCAAAGATGAGTGACAAGAATGAGGTCTTCTGCTGATTGATTGATGAACTTACTTGCGTGTTCATAGCCTACCGATTCGCTGAGTGCTATTTGCATCTGCTGTGTAGTGTGAGCGTGCTGCTCATAAAGTGCACTGGCTTCAATATGCGATTTAGTAAGCAAGCCCAGTAGATGAAGTGTCGGGGCTGTTGTCGGTTTGTTTTCACATACTCTATTGAACAGCGAATTTTGCTCTTCCAACCAACGCTTCTTTGCCGCCTTATGCTCGGTTACAAAGGGAATCGTTCTGACTCCCATTTCATTAATCAGTTCATTAAGTGGCGTCATGACTTTGCAGTTCCTTCACCGTGACTTCGATATGTTGATCATTGATATCAACAAATATAGACGTACCGGTGATCATAACAGAAAGGCTCGCGCCTCGGTCAAGGTGCTGACAAATCATATCAATGGCTTCGTAATCAAAGCTCGCGACACTCACAGGAAGCATCGAAAACTTGCCTGATACTTTCTCCCACCAAACAGAAGCTTTCGTGTTGTAGCTGTAGACTTTTACGTTCTTGGCCTGACGTGTGGCTTTCTTTATTCGGTCTGGATCTGGCTCACCAATGTCAATCCAGTGGATGATACTTTGGTCATCAGCAATGTGCCACAAATCAGGCTCGTCAGTTGTCGATAGCCCTTTGGTAAATTCCAAGTCACTTTCCGCATTTAGGCAATATGCTAATACACGAGCCAACATGCGTTGCGATTTCTCAGAGGGATGCAGCGCGATGGTGAACTTTTTAGAATCATAATAGTCGTTGTTCATATCTGAAATATCGATACGAAACTTATAAATTGTTGGTTTTAGCGCCATGTTTTTATCAGTGCTTGATGCGAAAAATTAGTTACAGGAAAAAAAATAGCCAGCTAAAAGCTGGCTATCATATCAAATTCTTTAAGAATTAAAGTACTTTGATTTGCTCTGCTTGAGGGCCTTTTTGACCTTGAGAGATAACAAATTCTACTTTCTGGCCTTCAACTAGAGTACGGAAGCCGTCACCAGTGATTGCAGAGAAGTGAGCAAATACGTCAGGACCGTTTTCTTGTTGGATGAAACCGAAGCCTTTAGTTTCGTTGAACCACTTAACTGTGCCAGTAGCTGTGTTAGACATGTCTATTTTCCTAAATATCTAAATTTGTGTAATCTTTCGCCTCAACGGCGCTTATAGCGTGGAAAAATAAATTGCTATTGCGTACCACAGGACGACGGAGTTACAAGTAATCCAACGAAATGTGAAAACAAAGAACTTTCTTTCTAGCCGTGGTTGAGTCTAGGTTAAATACAGTAAGAGTCAACAGATATTAGTAGTTTAAGGGAAAATATTTGTATTTTGTCACTATTTAATCAGCATGTTTTAGAGTAATTTTCAATTAAATGACGTCGTTGTGAAGTTTTTGAGCATAATTCTCATTTTAATTAATTAAATTGACTTATTTTTCTTATTATTGTCCAATCTGATCCGACCATTAAGGAGGATTTATGGCGAAGTTAAAAACTAATCCTCAGCCGAAAGAATTCAATAGAGATACCGAGTTCGGCAGAGGTGAAATAAAAGACAATGCGTTAAAAGCCGTTGTTACCAGTCAATTATTTAAAACACGAATTGTTAGCGCGAAAAAAGGTAAAGGCAGCTTCAGTCGGAAAATGAAGCATAGAGGCAAAGAGCCCTATTCAAAGTTCTCCCAATGTGGATTTTGAATAGGGCTTTTTTTACACGTTTCTCATGATTCTCGAAGGAAGAACAGCGTACTGATTGCCAGTGGAACTGTGCGTATCTTCCACATCCGGTTTTTCTGCTTTAAATCGCCTAGTCGATATCAGTTCCTTGCTATACTCAATTGAATTCCATGTTTTTATTGTGATTTCTGTGACGGCTTCCAGTCGGTTTGGCGCGAGGAGAGTTATGTTTAAAATCTTCATAATCCTGCTATGTATTATGGCCTCACCGCTTTCCCTGGCTAAAACAGCCTTTGAGATCGTCCAAAAGTCTGATCAAATGATGCGAGGAAAGTCTAGTTACAGTGAAGCAACGATGGACATTATCAGGCCAGATTGGCGACGTTCGATGACGATGAAAAGCTGGACGAAAGGCACTGAACTTTCCTTAGTTTTGGTGACAGCTCCGGCAAAAGATAAGGGAAGTGCTTCACTAAAGCGTTACAGAGAAATGTGGAACTGGGTGCCGAGTATTGAGCGAATCATTAAAATTGCACCATCAATGTTGAGCCAGTCATGGATGGGGTCGGATTTCACCAATGATGATCTGATTAATCAGTCCTCTATCGTTGTGGATTATCAACATACTTTGGTGGGAGAAGATACTTTTGATGGTGACAAAGTATGGAAAATTGACGCTATCGCCAAGCCCGATGCCCCAGTCGTCTGGAACAAAATTTCATTGTGGATTTCTCAGAGCACTTACCTACAGCGCAAGATAGAATTTTATGATGAGTTTGATGATCTGGTTAATGTGATGACCACTTTTGATGTCAAAACTTTGGGTGGCAGAAATGTTGCAACCCGCATGGAAATGCAACCTCTCGAAAAGCCGGGTAATAAAACGGTGCTCACCACACATCAGGCGCAGTTCGACTTTAAAATTGACGATGACTTCTTCTCTCAACAACAAATGAAGTCACTGCGAGATTAAGGCGTTTTGTCATGGGTGAAGAGGTTAGCGTATGCTGATGAAACTTGCGTGGCGAAATTTGTGGCGGCAAAAGCGGCGGACGTTGTTAACTGCGACTGCGTTGGCTTTAGTGCTGTTTCTTTCGTTGATAACACGAGCCTTTCAGGAAGGTAGTTACACGTCCAACATAAAAAATGCCGCCAAGTTCTACACGGGTTTGATCCAGTTACAGAATCCAGAGTTTAGTGATTCTTCCAGCATTGACGATGTTCTGCCGCAGAGCGAGACGTTTATCTCCTTTGCAAGGGAGAACCCGAATATTAATGTCATTTTGCCAAGACTTGAATCTTTTGCACTTGCTGCCAAAGGTGAACGTTCCAAGGGGGCTCTGGTTCTGGGTGTTGATCCGGAAGCCGAGGACGAATATTCCAGCATCAGTAGCAAAATAGTACAAGGTACTTATATAGCGGCAGGACAAAATTCAGTCCTCGTAGGCGGCGGGTTAGCTCAGTATCTTCGTTTAGACGTTGGCGATGAGCTGGTCTTATATGGCATGGGCTATCATGGACAGACGGCGGCGGGACTCTATCGCGTTGCTGGTATTTTGCATTTCCCTTTGCAGCAATTAGATTCCCAACTCGTGTACATGCCGCTTGATACTGCGCAATCTCTGTATTCCCTTGATAAACAGGTTACCGCTTGGGTACTCAATACGGAAAGCTTACTAAGCTTGCCTGCAGTCGTTGACCAACTAAGCCGAGACTATGGTAAAGATGTTGCTGTGAAAGACTGGAAAACTTTGTCTCCAGAACTTTCACAGCAGATTGCGTTAGATAAAGCTGGCGGAATCTTTTTAATTTATATCCTTTACGGCATCGTTGGTTTTGGCCTGTTTGCAACCATTCTTATGACCACTCTGGAAAGGCAGCGAGAATTTGCTGTTATGTTGGCAACCGGAATGCTGAGGAGGAAGTTGATTTCATTGTTGGTGATTGAATCTCTTTTTATCTCCATTTTTGGGATTCTGCTTGGTTTGCTTGTTAGTGCGCCCGTACTTGGTTACTTCTACTTTAATCCGATTGAAATTACTGGTGCGGCTGCCGAGGTCATGTTAGAAACTGGCTTTGAACCCATCGTTCCTGTCTCAGTGGATCCACACTTAGCGTTGAATCAAATTCTGGTTGTTCTTCTTATTCTCTTTTTGTGTCTTTTGTATCCGATGGCTCGCTTATTACGCCTGCCAATTGCAAGCGGACTAAAAGGAGGCGCGTATGTTGATTAAATTAGCGTGGCGCAACTTATGGAGAAATAAGATCAGGACATCCATCATGATGGGCGCCATGGTATTTGGCTTGATGGGTGTCGTTGCCATGATTGGTTTTATGAATGGCCTCGTCGATAGCATGATAAGAAATTCTATTGCCTGGCAAACCAGCCACTTACAGATTCATCAAAGCGAATATCTGATTAACCCCGAACTTAAAGACATTATTCCTGATGCTCAGGCAATTGCCGATATTTTGACAAATCACCCAGAAGTGAAAGCAGTGTCGGAGCGTTTTCTGGCTGATGGAATGATAGCTTCTGCTCGGAGTACACGAGGCATCCGTATTAATGGCGTCAATATTGAGCAAGAACAGCGAATCACGCCACTTGCAGAACACATTCTGCAAGGTCAATGGTTGGATGACGAGGGGAGAAACCCGATTATAGTCTCCCAGAAAACCGTGCAAAGATTAAAGTTGCGGATAGGTTCAAAAGTGATTTTGACGCTTTCTGATGTTAATGGCGAGGTTTCTGGGGCAGCTTTTCGTGTGCGGGGGATATTCAAAACGCCATCCACGGCATTTGACGATGGTAATGTATACGTCCGTAAAGCGGACCTTGAAAAAGTCGCAGGTCTTAGAGGCGCACACGAGATATCTATTTTACTCAACTCGAACGACGATAAGCTCCTTGAGAAAACCAAGACGTTTACTCAGTCGTTATTATCTCAGATGACAAAAGAACCGCTGGTAGTGAGGAAGTGGATTGAGATACAGCCTTTGCTTTCAACAATGATGAGTTCGATGGACATTTCGAATCAAGTCATGCTGGTGGTTTTTGTATTGGCTATGACACTGGGCATCATCAATATAATGCTGATGTCGGTGTTCGAGCGAACCAGAGAGTTTGGGGTGTTGATGGCTGTTGGCATGCAGAAACACAAAATTCGCTCATTGATCATCTTAGAAACCATGTTTCTCGGTCTGTCAGGTTGTACGTTAGGATTGCTTGGCAGTGCCATCATGCTGAAAGTTCTAAGTATTACTGGATTGTCTCTTGGTGGTCTTGCTGACGGGCTTGGGGCATACGGGGTTGATACCTTGCTTTTCCCAAGAGTCTCTTTTGATGAATACCGAATGATCATTGTGGCAATTTTTGTTGCCAGCCTGTTTGCTGCGTTGTATCCCGCGCGACAAATACTCAAGCGTCGACCAGTGGATGCCATGGCGGAGAAAACCTAATGACGATTAAACTCGAACGATTGACCAAAACATACAACCCCGAGAGCGATTTCCCAGTTCATGCGGTTAAGTGTGTGGATTTAGAAATCAAGCAAGGAGAGTTTGTCGCCATAATGGGACCTTCTGGTTCAGGAAAAACGACCTTATTAAATATGCTTGGTGGCATCGATTCACCAACTTCAGGTCGAGTCGAGATAGACGGTTGTCTTATCTCAGACATGTCTGAGAAAGAGCTGATTGCATATCGACGAGACAATATTGGTTTTATATTTCAGGACTACAGCCTGTTACCCGTTTTAACTGCGCTGGAGAATGTGGAATTTGTCATGCAGTTGCAAGGCAAATCGGAAAGGGAGTGTCGCGAGCGTGCTACGTCTTTGCTGGAACAGGTGGGGTTGTCTTCTCAAATGCATAAGCGTCCGAGTAAAATGTCCGGTGGTCAGCAGCAACGCGTGGCGGTAGCGCGTGCTCTTGCACCTAAACCTCGTTTTGTGATGGCTGACGAGCCAACTGCCAATCTGGATGCGAGGAGTACGGCTGAACTGCTCGACATTATGGAGCAACTCAGTGAGCAAGAGGGTACGACATTTATCTTCTCTACACACGATCCTCGGGTGATTAAACGCGCACACCGTATTATCGTCTTTGAAGACGGACGTTTAGCTCGAGATTTCATGAATATCGGCAATACAGCGGAGAGAACGCATGCCTAGGGAACTGTATAGCTGCAGCCTGAAACAGGCGTTGACTATTCCCTTGCTAACACTCACTATTTTTCCAGCTTTCGCCGCTATTCCGGGTTTAGAACCGGAAAAATCCTGGGACTTGGACGGCTATGTCAAGTACATGGCAACGTATAGCATTCCCGAAAAGCAGAGCAACACGCTCGATCATCTCATTCATAATCGCTTTAATCTTGAGTATCGATTTTCACCAAATTGGCGTGTAAATGTGGGAATGAGAAATCGCGCGATATGGGGTGATGCGCTGGACATTGCTCAATATCCGGATCTGGTCTCACTGGATAATGGCTACCTCGATTTGAGCAAAAACTGGCGTGAGGATAAAGTCATTCTCAATACTCAGCTCGACCGTCTCTACGTGTCCTGGCAACAAGAAGACTGGATCGCTCAATTCGGCAGATTCCGAGTCAACTGGTCGATGAATACCGTCTGGAATCCAAACGATATCTATAACGCTTACTCTATTTATGATTTTGATTATGAAGAGAGAGCGGGGACCGATGCGGTTATGGTTAGCAAAAAGCTGGGTTTTGCCGATGGCATAGATTTAATTTTCGCGCCAGCCAAAACGCCGGATAAAAACAGTGTATCAATGCGCTATTTCGCGAATAGTTCAGGTCTGGATTATCAGTTGATTGCAGGTCGTGCGAACCGGGATTTTGTTCTTGGAGCAGGTTTTGCGACGGATATTTACGAAGCAGGTTTTCGTGGAGAGCTGACATGGTTCGATCCTGTTGACTCGGAGTATCAAGGTGAACTTACCGAGAGCACCATGGTAGGCAGTCTCGAGATGGATTACAGCTTTGGTGGAACGCGCAGTTGGCTAGGACGTGCGGCTTGGTTATTTATTTCGGATCCTGAAGATGCATCAAGTGCTTTGGCATACCTAAATCTGCCTCTGAACGCAAAAACGTTAAGCTTCACGCAACACACGGTTTATGCGGATTTGAGCTTTGACCTCACATCACTCAATCGCCTCACCGCATCGGTAAGTTATTACGATGATGGTTCGTTTTTTTCTGGTCTGTCGAGCAATTACTCACTTGCTAACGATTGGCAACTTCTTACTGTAATACAAAGCTTTAACGGATCAAATGACAGCCTTTTCGGCGAAACACCTACCATTTTATTGTTTGCGAATATTCGATACAGCTTTTAGCGACAGCTAGTTTATTGTCTCTAAGCGATCACTTTATCAAGATGGGTCTAACTATAGACTTTGGTTATCAAAGTTATAGTTAAAACCGAATTTTCTTACTCAGTGCACAGATCTAATATGACTCCATCGGCAGCAAACACTGCAACAGAATTTTTAATTTACCAGGAGCACGATATGAGCACACAAGTAAGCCTGATTGGTTTGGATCGCCAAGACTCTGAGCAACTAGCACAACAGTTGAATCAACTACTTGCCAACTATCAAGTGTTGTACATGAACACCCGTGGTTATCACTGGAACATCAAAGGACATCAATTCTTTGAGCTACATGTAAAATTTGAAGAAATCTACACAGACATACAAGTGAAAATTGATGAACTGGCTGAACGTATTTTGACCCTGGGTTACACTCCGGCTCACGCCTTTAGTCACTATCTCGAATCAAGCGAAATTAACGAGCATCAAAATGCGACTTCAGGTGATGAGTGTGTGAAAGGTCTGGGTGATGGCTTTGGCGTTCTTCTTATCAAGCAGCGTGAAATTCTGCACAACGCTGGAGAAGCAAACGACGAAGGCACGGCTGCGCTGATGGGTGACTACATCCGCGAACAAGAAAAGTTGATGTGGATGCTAAATGCTTACCTTCAAAGCTAATCAAATAAGAATCGGGGAAATAAGTTCAAAAGAGCACGAGCGTGCTCTTTTTTTTATTTGATGAAACTGACTAACTGTTTTGGGTTTGGCGCAGGTGTGATGATTCGAAATACATCAACAAATCTGTGAGTTCTTTCACCGCGAGGGATGCGGAAGAGTTAAACTCCGTATGGTTCCCATGATGAATAAGACAAGAAGGCATTTTTGCATTGTACGCTGCCTGCAAGTCATAAAGGAAGTCTCCCACATACAGCACTTCGTCGGGCATCAACCGCCAATCCTTCGCTAACACCTGCAGAGACAATGGGTCGGGCTTAGGTGGATAGCACTCTCGAGTAATAACACGCTCAACCACGATCTGGTTATGTTCTAGTTTTCGTTGTGTTGCAATTTGGCAATTTCGTGTGACGATGGCCGTCTTAATAGCTTTCTGATGCAAGTAGGCCAGAATTTCATGACAGCCTATCATCGGTGATGACTGATTTGCATCAGATATCTCGTGATCAAAAATAACGTTATGGGCGTGCTCTTTATGGTGCGGGTGTTCTAACTTCTCCACAAAATCCAATAAGTCTTCAGACTGCGGACAGCCAAGTTGATGACGTAGATGTTTGAAGTCCATATCAGAGCTCACAAGCGTGTTGTCTAGATCGAATATAACGGCTTTGATTCTATCGAGTATTAATGGAAATGGGACCATTGTGACCTCATGGGGAATTAAAACTATTTTTAAAACATAAGCTTAATTATTAGTTTAGTCTCTATTTTGATTTCTGCTCAAGACGAAAAATTTTCCCAGTGTCGGTTGAAAAGTAGAGGTATCCATCAGGACTGATGGTGATGTCTCTGATTCTCTCCCTCAGGTTTTCCATCAGTCGCTGATACTCAGTCAGGTTACCGTTTTCAATAGAAACGACATTGATGTGCGTAAGCTTAAGCGCGCCGGCAATGATTTTTCCATTCAGATCCGGGTATTTATCGCCGCGATAGACCACTAAGTTACTTGGTGCGATAGAGGGAATGTACACCAGTTTTGGATCTTCCATACCCGGTAAGGATTTGGCCTCACCGACGTCAAGCGGTCCCCAGTATTCCTGACCCTGAGAGACTCTGGCCCAGCCATAGTTAGCGCCTTTCTTAATCAGGTTGATTTCATCGCCACCTCTCGGACCATGTTCAATGGACCACAGTTGTTTAGTGGACTCATCGTAGTACAAACCTTGCGGATTACGGTGGCCATAACTCCAGATTTCAGGTCGTCCTTCAGGGCTTTTAAATGGGTTATCAGCAGGAACAGTACCGTCCAGATTAAGGCGTAAAATTGACCCTGCATGGGTTTGCCGGTTTTGCCCGTTATCGCGCTCCCCCCGATCTCCAATAGAAAAATAAACCTTATCATCAACAAACGCTATGCGGCTTCCGAAATGCCTTCCAGTATCAGTAATTGCATCTGCTACGAAGAGATCTTTCCAACCGACTAATGCATTTTGCTGAAGAGTCGCGGTGGCTAAAGCGACGGTGTTCCCTTTTTCGGTTCGCTTACTGTAAGTAAAGAAAAGTTGTGGATTTTGTTTATCAGCATTCGGTGCAAGAGCCACATCGAGTAAGCCAGCTTGTCCGATATTACTGACGCCTGAAACCGTGAAAAGCGTTTCACGTTTACCCGACTCGACGTTAAGCAGAGAAATAGTACCGTTCTTCTCGTTAACCACAGCACGTTGTGAGTCGAGAAACTCAATTCCCCACGGAACCTGGAATCCGCTTGCGATTTCTTTTGCCTGATAAGTTGCGGAGTAGGTGGGAAGCGATAAACAAGCGAGTAAGCCGATGATAAATGTTCTCATGGATCCTTCCAATTTAGAGCGTGTTTGCTACTAAAAAATTAACACCAGATCGATGGGTTTGTCAGGAATTGATCTGTATACAGATGTAAAAAATCGATGGAAAAACCCCCGATATGAAATCGGGGATTGAATTGCGTTATCGAGAATGAATAACTGGGCGTTTTACATTGCTGCTTCGAAAATGGCAGAGATTTCTTCGTGCGTAGCTTGTTTAGGGTTAGTGAAACCACAAGCATCTTTCAGAGCGTTGTCCGCGAGCGTAGGGATGTCTTCCAACTTAGCCCCGAGCTCTTTGATGCCTGCCGGTATACCGACGTCTTTAGCTAACTGGACAATCGCCTCGATTGCAGCCGCTGCACCTTGCTCTGGTGTCAGGCCTTCCACATTCACTCCCATCGCTTTCGCCACGTCAGTCAGGCGTCCAGGGCAGACTTGCGCGTTGTAGCGTTGTACGTGAGGAAGCAGGATAGCATTACATACACCATGTGGCAGATCGTAGAAACCGCCTAGCTGGTGGGCCATCGCATGGACGTAACCCAGCGAAGCATTGTTAAATGCCATACCAGCCATAAACTGTGCGTACGCCATTTGCTCACGAGCTTCTAAGTTTTGACCGTTTTTCACAGCGGTGCGCAGATGTGCTTGAATCAGCTCAATCGCTTTGATTGCTACAGCATCAGTGATTGGAGTCGCTGCAATGGATACGTATGCTTCGATCGCATGAGTTAGTGCGTCCATGCCAGTAGCTGCGGTTAGTGAAGCAGGCTTAGCAAGCATCAGTTCCGCGTCATTTACAGAAATAAGCGGTGTAGTGTGTTTATCTACGATAGCCATCTTAATGTGACGCTCTTCATCGGTGATGATACAAAAGCGAGTCATTTCGGAAGCTGTACCAGCGGTCGTGTTGATAGCGATTAATGGCAGCATTGGTTTCGCAGACTGATCAACCCCTTCGTAATCTGAAATGTGGCCACCATTTGCTGCGACTAGTGCGATACCTTTCGCGCAATCGTGTGGTGAGCCACCGCCAAGTGAGATTACGAAGTCACAATCGTTCTCTTTTAAAAGCGCTAAGCCATCATTAACGTTGGTGATAGTAGGGTTTGGTTGAGTGCCATCGAACACAACGGTTGGGACGTTTCTTTCATTAAGAAGGCCTTGAACCTGTTCAACTACGCCGATTTGGTTAAGGATTTTATCGGTAACGATCAAACCTTTTTTAAAGCCTTGTGATTGAATACTGTTCGCTGCGTCTTTGAGGCAGCCAGCGCCCATTAGGTTTACCGTAGGGATAAAAAATGCACTTGTCATATTGGATTGCTCCGTCGTTCGTTATTGGTTTTATTAATTGGAATTTGCTGTTGCACAGTATGAAGGTGCAACACTAATATAACGTAGCGCAAAAGTGCAACTTGTTGCTTAAAAGATTAGTAAAAATTGAGGTTTAATGGCGATTTGTATCTAAATTAGACTAAAGTATAAGAAATCCCCATCAATTGTTGAGTTTATCAATGGGGATTTGGTCAGTGCTTTTAAGTTATCTATCAATAATTAAGCTATTTCGACCAGTTTTGATACTAACTTTTCAATACCTGATGCAGCTTGAGAGATATTTTCCGCTAACATATAGGCAGGTGTTGAAAGTACATTGTGTTTCTCGTCAAATACATACTCATCGACTGTACACGAGATATGCTCTCCGCCCATTTGATTAAACGCAGCCGAAGTTGCTTCATCATTACCAATGGTTCCTTGCACTCCATGTTCATAAATCATCGGAATGATGACAGGAGCGATACATAAGTAACCCGCAGGTTTGTTCGCATGAGCGAATGAACGGCAGGCTTGGGCGACGTGCGTGTTGATAGAGCACTCAGCGCCAGACACTGCGAAGTCAGTTAAGTTTTTTGCCGCACCAAAACCGCCTGGTAAAAGTAATGCATCAAAATCGTCAACATGCAGCTTGGCGACATCTTCAATCTTTCCTCGTGCGATACGCGCTGACTCAACTAAGACGTTTCTGGTTTCGTCCATTTCTTCACCAGTTCGATGGTTGATAACGTGTAGCTGGTCTATATTTGGCGCAAAGCAATGCCACGTAGCACCTGCTTTTTCAATTGCATGGAGCGCTAATACTGCTTCATGAAGCTCTGTACCATCGTAAACACCAGCGCCACTGAAGATTACTGCGACTTTTTTCATCTGAGAGTTCCTTTAGTCTGAGATTTCCATTTATTTCTCTTTTCTATTAGAGAATAAACATGAGTTTCGACGCTTATATTTTCGCTATCTACTTCTTCATCATAGTAGTGCACGAAACAAGGTGTCAGCATAATGCGGCTAAATTGTTTCGTATTTGTTCTAAACTCGTAACGGAATAATATTTAAACGTATTTTTACCAAATAGTCTGTTGAAGCCAGTTATTTATGAGTTAAGCTGACGCTTAATTTGGCATTCGTGAGTAGTAGGTCACATGGAATCCGTGCAGTTTCGGTTCACACTTTATGGTTGTATTGCCATTCTTTCTTGGAGTTGCTTATTAGGTATTGCAAGATTGGTCACTGAGAGTCTTGGGCCCGTCGGTGGCGCAGCCATGCTGTATTCTCTGAGCTCTGTCTTTCTCCTGATTGTGGTGGGTATTCCAAAACTATCTTGTTTCTCCCCTAAGTATTTAATCTTAGGCGGTTCGATGTTCATCTGCTATGAGATATTTGTTGCTTTGGCGCTCGGTTACTCAAACTCACGTGCGCAGGCGATCGAAGTTTCTATCGTGAATTATCTGTGGCCTGCGCTGACAGTGTTATTTGCCGTGCGAAGTAGTAATAAGAAACCAAGTTGGCTGCTTTATCCTGCGGTAATTATCGCCTTTGTTGGTGTCGCCTGGACGGTGAGTGGCGATAACGGATTATCGTTGCAACAAATCGTTACGAATGTAAATGGTAATCCGGTAGTGTACTTTATGGCCTTTACCGGTGCCGTCATTTGGGCTGTGTACTGCAATCTCACCCAGAAGCAGCAATCTAAACACAATGCTATAACGCTATTTTTTATCGCTACAGCGGTCTCTTTATGGGTTAAGTTTGCTGTAACGGATGAACCAGATATTACATTCTCTTGGTCAGCAATCGGCTATTTGTTTGCTTCTTCTGCTTTGATGGCGGGTGGCTATGGCTTATGGAATATCGCTATTGTCAGCGGAAATATGGTATTTCTCGCAACGCTTTCTTATTTCACACCTATATTTTCTGCGTTATTTTCTTCAATCATTCTTGGCGTTACGCTTAGCCAGAGTTTTTGGAGTGGGGTTGTGATGGTGACAATAGGCTCTCTCTTGTGTTGGCTAGTAACAAAAGAAAAACGAGAAGCTGCGGGTTAGCGCAAGTTTCCTCTTCAGTTACAACGCTAAACACAAAAAAGCTCCCTTGTTTGGGAGCTTTTTACTGGTGTTCGATAATCTAGCAATGTGCAACGTTTAGCTGAAGCTGAAGTTTGAATCTATGTTTCGACAAGCGTGTTGTTAGTTGCTTACGTGTTTGCTCTAGCGTTTCTAACTCGAGCATATCATCATCCACATGAAGATCGATGTTGACTCGCAACTCTTGTCCAACCTTAGTTATACCTGCAACTTTTAGCTGGTGGTCTGAAACTTTTTCTATCTCAAGTACATCATTACCTACCACCTGACATAGCTCTTTGCTTGGTGCCATCATGAGTAGTTCGCGTAGTGCACCACATAACATATCAAACGGTACTTTTAAAAAGTAGAAGCCCATTAGAACCATCATTACGGGGTCAGCGTATCTAGCGTATTCCGCAAACGGTGATAAAGATACTAACCAAGCCGCTACAAACCCCACAGTCACTGCCACACTTAACAGTGTATCCATTTGCCATTGCTTCGTCTCTGCTTCAATAAGTCCGGATGTTGAGAGACGGCTTCTTTTGGCCATAAACCACCAAGCGTAAGCACAGCCTAAAATGTTTACTGCACCAAAGATTGTGGCAATAGATGCATCTACTTCACGACCACCTGACATTAATGAAGAAATCGCAGAGTAAAGAGAAAATAGCACCACTACGAGAATAACTGTTGCCTTGATCGCAATAACGATAGGCTCTAATACTGCTTTACCAAATGGAAATACAGAGTTCGATGGTTTGTTAATGTAGTAAGAAGCAGCCAGTGACAATAATGTTAGCAGTAGGCTGACTAAAGAGTAAACACCATCAAAAACGATAACAATTGACCCAACGAGCAGCCCAAGCACGATACCACCAGCAGCAAACCCAGATGCTAAAAGGGCTGAGATGGTTAGAATATGGTTTTCGCTTCTGCTTGTCCTGACACACATGATATATACCTTGTAGTTTTTATACCTCTATATTCTTTGTCTACAAGGCTATTAAGGCAACTGGAATTTGAGTAATTACGATTGCATGTTTAGGGTTTTTGTTTTTATTTAAATTAAATCAATAAGTTATGTTGTATTTTTGGTGTCATTAAAATTGACGCTCACTGTGAGGTGTTTAGAAGTCAAATAAATATTCGCTTAGTTTGTCCTCTAGCCAGGTTATTGCAGGGTGCTCAATTTGGCCGTTTGGAGAAAACATACAGTAGTCTTCTTGTGTTAATCCATAGGTGTGTTTGATGACAGCTAGCTTTTGTTGGCGAAGGTAGTGGCGGATCAGAGGCTCTGGCAGCACTCCCCATGCGTCTTCTTCCAAAATAGTGCTAAGCATGTAGTCGAAGCTAGAAAACCCAATGTACCTGGTCGAGAATGGTTGCAATTCAGGGTTATCTTTCTCATTTAAATAAACCATCAGCGCTTGCATCTGGCTGCGTAACTCCTCGTCGGAAACACGACGCATTTTGCTTAGTCGATGTTCTGTATTGCACACCGACATCATTCGTATTTTTCCCAGCGGGTTATAGACGATATGCGGATCGTTCACGCGCTCATAATCGACACCAAAAGCGAAGTCTACTTGATGAGTGCTAACCAAGTTTGCCAAGTCACCACTTGAGGCGAGGATCAAGTTGAAGGTGGTCGACGGGAATCGGTTATTTAATGTGTGCGAAAGTTCTTGCCAGAGATCGTCAGGTAATGAGTCGTCTCGTGCGATCCAAACTTCCGCGTTGAACCCTTCTGACATTTGACCGCAGGTCTTTCGAATACGTTGCTCGATAACTAATAGGTATTCGCAATCTTTATAAATGGCTTTACCGGCTTCAGAGAGCGTAAGTTGATTCCCTGTTCGAATAAATAATTCGACATCGAGCTCTTTTTCCAAGGATTTAATCGACATACTCAGTTTGGTTCGGTTGCAGTCCAATTGCCGTGCGGCTTCAGATACGGATCCACAATCAGCGATAGTACAGAAGGCTTCTACTTGCGTTAAGTTCATGATTTGAAACGACCGAAAAGTAATTTGAAATTAGCGGGAATAAGGTACATAGCTATTCCGGATGCTGTGAAAGACTAACGAAAAAAATGTGATTTCGCCAGATAAGTCTATGGTCTTTTTGTGGTTTTGGGGTACCCTATACCGAGAAAATGTTGACCCGTCGAATTTATTTTTGCAATGTGTCGTAATTGGCTATTAATAGCTTAGGCTGTAATGTGACTTGGTT
Source organism: Vibrio sp. YIC-376 (assembly GCF_052353105.1). NCBI lineage: Bacteria > Pseudomonadati > Pseudomonadota > Gammaproteobacteria > Vibrionales > Vibrionaceae > Vibrio > Vibrio sp. YIC-376. The sequence continues at coordinate 29,214 of NZ_JBBWFK010000014.1, read as the reverse complement.
ATCATAATAAGCCTATTATTGCGGCATCTGCGCTGAATAGATGTTATCTGAAGGAAGCTTCTTGGGGTGTAACGCCCAAAGTGTTTTATACAGTTTGAACGGGATTGAAGTTAGATAACCAAGCAAAATCCTCTTCACCTTAACTAGAGCAGTTTTGGCGTCACATGGTGAGATGTGAGATATAAGAAGTGAACATGGAGGCCACGATGGCACAAGATTGGGACGGCTTAGCAAAGAACTGGGAATCAAATCCCGCAACAAAGCAATTTGCTCAGTCAGTGTTTGAACAGCTACAACAGTTAACTCAGCTTGATGGCATTAAAGTATTAGATTTTGGATGCGGAACAGGGCAATTAAGTCAGTTATTGTCACCAATCGTAAAAGATATCGTGGCTCTAGATGCATCTGAAGAGATGATCGAAGAGTTAGACAAAAAAGAACTGATTAACGTTGAGCCTGTCGTTGATACATTGTCGCGCGGCCTTGTTGCTCAACATCCAGCATTTCGTGGACAGTTTGATTTAGTGGTTGCATCTTCAGTTTTAGCTTTTGTCGATGATATTGATACAGCATTGAATATTTCGCAATCATTACTAAACCACGGCGGTTACTTTGTACACTTTGATTTTGTATCTGACGTAGCACAAGAAGGGGTTACGTTGGCGAAATCTGAAGACGCGCTAATCGCAGCCGGTTTCACCGATGTTGAAGTGAAGTCTGTTTTTGATATTACATCAGATGGGCAGACCCTGTCGGTATTGATGGGTGCTGGTCGCCGTTAAGACCAATTTAAAACACAAGAAAACAAGCGAGCTCAAAGGCTCGCTTTTTTATTGGTTATTACCCAGACGCTTAACCTGCTTAGGCAGAAATGAGCGTTTTAATTTCATCTAAAACCTGCGCGTTGGCAATGGCGCCGATATTATCTATCTCTCTGCCATTAATCACTTGTTTGACAGCGAGTTCAACTAATTTGCCCGATCTTGTTTTTGGAATATCACTGATAGCAAAGATTTCACTTGGAACGTGCCGTGCTGAACAGGCAGACTTGAGCTGAGCTTTGATTTTCGCCACCATGTCATCATTTAATTTATCGCTATTTGCAAGTTGAACAAACAGCCAAATCTGCTCGTTACGATCGACTTCTTTCCCGACTGCTATCGAGTCCACAATTCCTTCAATTGCGTTTACTTGCTGATAAATTTCAGCGGTGCCTATCCTTACACCTCCGGGATTCAAGGTGGTGTCACTTCGTCCATAAAAGATGTAGCCGCCAGTAGATGAGTTTAACTCTACATCGTCACCGTGGTGCCACACATTATCGAACTTATCCCAGTAAGCTCGGTGGTAACGTTCTCCGGTATCATTCCAGAATTTGACAGGGAAGTTAGGAATTGAATTGATACACACCAACTCGCCTCGCTCACCCAAGACTTGATGGCCTTGTGGATTAAAGACTTTTGCGTCAACCCCTAGTCCGGCGCACTGACATTCACCACGGTAAACAGGAGATATCGGATTACCTAATACAAAACAGCCACAGATATCTGTACCCCCAGAAATGGAAGCGAGGTGAACATCTTCTTTTAGATGTTGATAGACATAATCAAATTGTTCAGGGTAGAGGACTGAACCTGTTGAGCAGATAGTTTTTAACGATGGAAATGGATCGTTTTCTTTCGGCGAGTAACCGGCTTTTTCTATCGCTTCGAGGTATTTTGCTGATGTACCAAATAGTGATACGTCCGCATTTTTTGCCAGGTTCCATAGTACCTTATGTGAGGGATACATTGGACTGCCATCAAATATAACCAGGCAGGCTCCACTTGCTAGTGTGGACACGTGCCAGTTCCACATCATCCAGCCGCACGTTGTGTAATAAAATACTCTGTCATTTGGCTGAATATCACAATGTAACTGATGTTCTTTGACGTGGTTGAGTATCGTGCCACCGACAGAGTGTACGATGCATTTAGGTTTCCCGGTTGTGCCGGACGAGTAGAGTACAAACAACGGGTCATTGAAGTTAACGCGAGTATAAGTGAGTGGCTCTGGAGCATACTGATTTAACACGTTTTGCCAGTCTTGGGTGCAAACATCACATTCAAAGACGTGTGGTTTCAGGTAGCTGATTTGACAAACCTGTTTTAATTCATCGAGCTGATCCGCTATGTGCTGGTTCTTGTCCGCCATATCGAATATTTTGCCGTTAAATGAATAACCATCACAGGTAAAGAGGATTTTGGGTTTTACCTGCCCAAATCGTTCCAAAACACTCTCTACACCAAAATCTGGGGAAGTCGATGTCCATGTTGCACCCAGACTGGTTGTCGCCAGCATAGCAATGACGGATTGAGGCAGATAAGGAAGGTAACCAGCAACCACATCACCTTGCTTGATGCCACAATCTCTCAGCCACTGTTGAAGGCTGGAAACGTCTTCACATAGCTGTCGCCATGTGTAAGTTTGTCGCTCTTCTCTTTCATTTTCGAACCAAATCGCAAGATCATCAGGATTGTGATACGCGAAGCTGAGCAAGTTTTCCGCATAATTTACATGAGCATCAGGAAACCAAAGTGCGTCACGATTAGGAACTGGTTGTTGCCATTTACTTTCAGACTGGCTTTTAACCGTTTCTCCGGGATTACCAATCACGTCACAAAACAACCAGACTTCTTGCCAAAATTTCTCTGTATTTTCCAACGACCACTGATGCAGATTGGCAAAACTTTCGATGTCATTCCCTTGCCTGTTTATGTGTTCGATAAACTGGGTGATGTTGGCTTCCTTGATACGACTCTCGCTCGGTTGCCATACTTTGTTGTTCTCGCTCATAGCTTCCTTCTATAACAAAGTGATAACACGTTAAGTCTGAAAGGTTTCATAAATAATGTCAAACTTGGGGTTAAGTGTTTGATGTGAGTAATATCATAACCTTACGTGTTATTGTAAACAATTTGTTACACCAAATTAAGTTAGGGAAAATCGCTGAGGGATTGGAACCAGAAAAGAGTACGGATAGGCTTAATGTAAAGGATTTGTTAATGGAGAATAACCATGACTCAGTATCATTCTAAGCCCGTTGATCAGGATGGAAGGGTGGAATGGAGCATCGAAGAGGATGCTATTTGGCGAGACTTAGTGACGAGACAGATGAGTGTTATTCAAGATCGTGCGTGTCAGGCGTACTTACATGGACTGTCGTTACTGGATTTGCCTCAGGATCGTGTGCCACAACTGCCAGAGATTAACCGAGTACTGAAGGAAACGACGGGTTGGCAGGTAGAGCCTGTCCCAGCACTGATCGATTTCGATCGATTTTTTAATCTGTTAGGTAATAAACGCTTTCCTGTCGCCACTTTTCTTCGTAGCCGAGAAGAGTTTGATTACTTACAAGAACCAGACTTCTTCCACGAAATATTTGGACACTGTGCCATGCTGACTAACTCTGATTTTGCTGCGTTTACGGAGCATTATGGGCAGTTAGGGCAAGCTGCGACACCTAAGCAACGAGCTTATCTTGCTCGCTTGTACTGGTTTACTGTCGAGTTTGGCTTAGTAAAAGAAGGCAACACAACCAAGATTTACGGAGGAGGCATTCTTTCGTCCCCGGGTGAAACCATTTATGCGTTGGAAAATGATATCGCGATTCGCGAAGCATTCGATTTACAAACCGTTCTGCGAACGCCTTACCGCATCGACATTATGCAACCGAAATATTACGTCATAGATGATTTTTCACAGCTTTATCAAATCAGCCAGTTAAATTTATTGAAGCAAGCCGATAGGGCTATTGAAGCTGGATTGCTTCCACCATTATTTGAACCAAAGGAACCTGCTCATGTTGAATGAACAAAAATGCGAAGCTTGTAGTATCGATGCCATTGCACTTAGTAAAGAAGAACAACAGTCTCTACTTTTGCAACTATCTGATTGGCAGATCATTGAGAGAGAGGAGATTCCTCAGTTAGAGAAAGTGTATAAATTTAAGAACTTCAAGCAGGCTTGGGCGTTCAGCAACAAAATCGCTGAGTTGGCTGAAGACGAGTTCCATCATCCGTCGATTTTGCTGGAGTGGGGCAAAGTGACGGTGACGTGGTGGAGTCACTCGATTAAGGGCTTACACAAGAACGATTTTATCTGTGCATCCAAGTGTGATGCTCTGGCTATCGAAGGGCAATAAAGCACCTAAACATAGCCTGCCGTATCTTCCCGATAACGACAAAGGTACGTAGTCGGGAATCTCAGACTGATACAATTACGCCCGAATTTGCATTCGGGCGTAATCACTTAGGAGAAAAATAAACGTTACAGCTCGATACGATACACAGAGGTGGTGCCCGAAACCTCATTACCTACCGCAATAAAGTGGCTGCCGTTGCGTGTGAAGTAATTAATTGACTCAGGTGCGAGATCACCAGCTAACGGGTTGTAGGTATCGTTAGCACATTCATTATCTTCAACTTGTGTGCACACTGGCTGTTCGTAGTTGCGATTGTTAATGTATTGAATGAATACGGCTTGTTTAGGCTGCGTAATATCGTAAACCATGATGCCACCTTGGCGTTCAAGTCCTATGAATGCATAGTGGCGACCGTTGATTTGTGCAACTTCGATCGCTTCGGGCTCAATGCCTTTATCGTCACTTCGATTGTCACCGCTGTCATTACTGTCGTTGGTGCTGTTGAAGTTTTTTCCTTCATTAATCAAAGCGATGGTTTCAAAATCATCACCGCTGTCAAAAACACGTTCACCGTTCTCATCCCAGATTGAAAAAGATCGGGTACCAAAAGCCTGAACATTGTCGCTTGCAGATAGGGTTGTCGCGGGTTTGATGATTTTTAAACGGCCTAACAGCTGCTCATCTTTCAGTGCAGGAGCAAGCGGGTGATCGTCTGCTACTTTTAGTTTTTTGCCGCGAACTTCATCCAAGTGACTCAAGCACGTGCCTTCTTTGCTGGTGTAGGCGTCTGTGCCTTGGTAGTCATCTTCATCCCACGTAAAATTCGCCTGATCACAACGGTCCTGAGTGGTTTTGAAACCATACTCTCGTCCATCGCCCTCATTGGCTGAAACAATGTAGGTGTTACCATCCACGGAGTAACTGTCGAGTGTATCTGGCATGTACAATCCAACCAGTTGCGGGTAGCTTTTAAAATTACCGACGATCTTGTCTTTGTCAGACGCATCCAACTTAGGTTCTGACCATGATTTCTCACCTAACCCGACGATTTTTTCTACTGATTTACTTTCTGGGTTAATGATAGCCATGGCGTTATTTTCTTGTAATGCCACATAAATCTTGCCGTTGTCAGCAAACGTTAAGTATTCAGGCTCCAGATCTTGAGCGACGCTAGCGTTTGGTCCAGAGATACGCACGTTTGCAGGTAGCTCATTAGCACGCGCATTATCAAAATCACCAAAACCGATTTGTGTGACTTCGGCGTTGGTAACGCTTTGGCTTAAATCCACTAACGTTACGCTGCCTTCCGGGTCTACGCTGTAATCACCGTTTGGCTCGCCTTCATTGGCGGTAGCAATATAACGACCATCTTTAGAAAAACCGACCATATCTGGTAACGCACCTGCAGGGAAGGTTGTAATAAGAGAGAGGTCATCTGAACGATAAAGCGCAATGATGCCGTTGTCCGTTTTGTTGCTATTCTCTATTGCAACCGCTACAAGACCGTTGGATACAGCGACGCTGTTTGCAGCACCAATATCGATGGACGCAGCGTTTCCGGCACTGTTCAAATCAATGAACGCGGATTTTGTAGGGATCCCCTTTTCATCCATGGATAAGACATCGACACGTTTCGCCTGCGCGTTAACGACATAAAGTCTATCACTACAAGAGTCGTAGCTGACAATTTCTGCCGCCGAAGTATCAAATGGAGCATCTGCGATAGACGTCCCCATTAACGTCAAACCGTGGACAGAGGTTTCGCCGGCAACGGGTGCAATGGTACTTTTACACTCCGCACTAAAGGAAGCCAACGTATTGTCAGGTGTTGAAGAACATGCAATGGCGAGTGAGGAAAGTGCTAATACACCGATGGCCTTGAATGGGGTGGTCATGATTTCTCCTTATCAATCCGGTACAATGTCGTTCAATGCATAGCCTTGTAATAAATATTCACTTCTATAGTTGAATAATTTTGGAGCATTGATCGATGTGTGTTTTGGTAAGGCTATGAATATATGTATGATTAATGACTTTTATATTGGCTTTTTATTAAACAAATATGTCATTGGAATGATGGCATAAGGATTTGGAATTAAAATGGAACTACAACAATTTTTAAATGCAGTGGCGTCGACACCAGAACAAATTGAATTTGAAACGACGATAGCGGTGATTGAAGCGAATTACGAATTCACACCTACTGCGTTTACAAATGGTGCGACAGAAAATGGCGCTGGTGAGAACAACGGCTCGTGCAAGATCTTTGCATTTGGCCTGTTGAATAACCTTGATAAGGAAGCAACACTTGCTTGTTTTGGTCGTTTTTACCGTGAAGATGTCTTACAACATCCAGAAAGCAATGATCATCAGAATATTCGTAACTTTATGGTAAGCGGATGGGATGGTGTGAAGTTTGAGTCACCAGCTCTTGTAGCAAAATAATTAAATAGAGCCAGTCGTTTAAGCGACTGGCTTGTTCTCCAGACACTTGCGACAAAGGCATAACTGTCCTTCCTGAGGTATTGGTAAATCTCTGACCTCAACGTCGAAACACCAACACGTTTCTTTTCCTGCTGCGATATCACAGTGTGCCTGAGTACCGCACTCAGGGCATGAGTGGGTAGAATCACGACCAGTAATTTGATCTATTAGGTTGTCTCGCTGTTCATCCGTTTTATCCTTCCATTGGATGATCTCTTCAATTGTTCGGTGACAACCCGAACAGATGCCGCCATTATTTTTACATGCGGCACGGCAAGGTGACTTCATTGATTTCTCGTTCTCTTTTTGAATGGCGGTTACTTTAGCATAAAGCGAAGTGAAACTGGTCGGGAGATCGCGCCAATGATACTCTTAGACGAATTACGTTAATCACAATCCAACTTATGTTAGAAAAAGAAAACCTGATAAAACTGGCGAGAATGCAAATGCCTTATGGGAAATACGCAGGGAGAGTCCTGATTGACTTACCTGAGGAGTATTTGCTGTGGTTCGACAAAAAAGAATGGCCAAGTGGCGAGTTGGGGGATTTACTCAAGTTGTGCTTAGCTTTGAAAATTGAAGGCTTAGACAGCGTTGTAAAACCACTCAAACGAATGTAAGCCTAACAGGTTCCCAAATACAGCAAAGCCACCTGTTTTTGTAGGTGGCTTTAAATTAGCAATCTAATGCTTAGATCAGCGATTCAATCCCGTATTTCGCACCGTAATTTTCGACAACAAAATCGATATCTTTATCACCGCGGCCAGAAAGGTTGATAAGAATCGAACCCGTTTCGCCTTCTTTCGCAAGTTTTATCGCGTATGCCACTGCGTGAGAAGACTCAATCGCAGGGATAATGCCTTCCTCTCGTGAAAGCTCAAAGAATGCATCAATTGCTTCGTCGTCATTGATTGAACCGTAATTTACGCGTCCGATATCCTTTAGGTAACTGTGCTGTGGGCCAACAGACGGATAGTCCAGACCGCTTGCCACTGAATAGACTTCTTGAGGCTCACCTTGCTCATCTTTGAGCATGTAAGATTTAAAACCATGCATGATGCCAGGCTCACCCAGACTCAAGGTTGCCGCATGTTCGCCCACTTTTTCCAGAGAACGACCTGCCGGCTCAACACCGTGAATAGCAACCTGCTCGTCTTCTAAAAATGCGCTAAATAGTCCCATAGCGTTTGAGCCGCCACCGACACAAGCGACGAGATTATCCGGCAATTTACCTGTCATCTCTTGAAACTGAACTCGCGCTTCGTTACCAATAATAGATTGGAAGTCTCGTACCATTTTCGGGAATGGGTGAGGACCAACCACAGAGCCAATGGCGTATAGTTGGGTTTCTGGATCTTTTAAATAGGCTTCAAACGCAGCATCTACCGCTTCTTTCAGCGTTTTACGTCCATGAGTGGCAGGAATGACATTGGCACCGAGGATTCTCATACGAACCACGTTTGGATGCTCTTTAGCAATGTCGACCTCACCCATATAAATATCGCACTCCAGACCGACAAGTGCTGCGGCAGTAGCTAAAGCCACACCGTGTTGACCAGCACCAGTTTCGGCAATCAATTTCTTTTTGCCCATCTTTTTGGCGAGAATCGCTTCGCCCAGACAGTGGTTGATTTTATGAGCGCCAGTGTGATTGAGATCTTCGCGCTTCAGATAGATATCAGCACCGTATTTTTTGGATAAATTCTCTGCATGGAAAATAGGACTAGGTCGGCCAACAAAGTGTTTGTAAAGGCGCGCCAATTCGGATTTGAACTCGGGATCTTTACAGCATTCTTCATACGCTGAGTTTATGTCGCGCATAATTTGTTCTAGTTCTGGTGGAACAAAGCTACCACCATATTCGCCGAAGAATCCATCACTGTTTGGCATCGAGTAGTTGAACGAGTTTTCCATTTTTACATCCTAGTATTTACGAGAGTCTTTATGCATTTATACCGAAAATCAAACCGTTATTGTGTGATCAGTTGCTTAAATCGTGATGCTGTTATCGTGAACTAGTTTATTAGTGCAAAATCGACGTAGCAAAGTTTTATTCGAGAATGCAGGCAGATTGAGAGAAGCATAGAAAAAGTTCCCAAAAGATCCGATGCTGTCACAAGGATCTTTTGGGACAAACAGAGTACAAGAAAGTGTTCTCTGCGATGGAGTCTGAAAACGAACAACCGCTTTCGCTTTTGATATTAGGAGTACGCGCCGAGTGCTTTGTCAGTGGAGTGTTACTGTGCCGCAAAGTTTGTATTTTATTATGTAACAACGGGTTATAGATGATTCTTTAGTGACTAAAGTAGAAAGCAGGTACAAAAAAGCTTGCTTAAAGTAAGCAAGCTTATCTAAATTGGGTGTGTCTTAATGGGTACGGCTCGGGCCGTTGCGAACAATATCTTTACCGTGGTCGTAAACGTGTTTTGATACCCAACGCCCCAACAGAAGTTGGTGATTTTCGCCTAAAACAGCAATAAATGGACGGCCATCGCTGTTGGTCGTAGCTAGTGCAATGCCAGTGACACCCTCAAGGCCAAGAGCTCCGCTTTCTACCAGGTGGAGAAATGTTTCTAGCTCTTCAATGGTTTCGATCACTTGATTATCGATATTCATTAATTTCAATCTCTTCGAAGTGCAGATTCTTTGTGGCACGTACTCTACCTAAGTTAAGTAGAGAAACCAAGTTTCTGATAGTTCGCGTAAGAACCGTCACTGACTCTCCGGTTGGAATGGTGTCACATAATACCCACAAATAAACAGGTTACAGTGAGTTAAAATTTGGAGAGGCGACACGGGGGTGTAATAATTTTTGGATATTTCGTCCGTTTGATTGAAGATTTGATTGAAGACTAAAATGAAAAAAATCCTGATTACTGGTTTCGAGCCATTTGGTGGAGATACCATCAATCCCGCTTTGGAAGCAGTCAAGAGGTTAGAAGAAGTGGCTATCGATGGTGGCGTTATTGTCACTTGCCATGTTCCCGTTACCCGTTATGACTCTATTAACGCAGTGATAGAAGCCATAGAAACGCACCAGCCAGATTGCGTGATAACGGTAGGGCAAGCAGCTGGTCGCGCCGCGATAACGACAGAACGCATTGCCATCAACGTTGATGATTTCCGAATACCTGACAATGGTGGTCACCAACCAATAGATGAACCTATTGTTGCAGAAGGGCCAGATGCTTACTTCACCACGTTGCCAATAAAACGAGTGGTACAAGCTCTGCAAGATCAAGGTATTCCTTGCCAAGTCTCTAACAGTGCAGGGACGTTTGTATGCAATCACCTGTTTTACGGCGTACAACACTACCTCAAAGATAAGCCAGTTCGTCATGGTTTTGTGCATATTCCGCTGTTACCGGAACAAAATCCTATGGGTGATCAGCCAACGATGGCCTTAGATACTATAGTGGAAGGACTAAGATTGGTTGCGCAAGTGGCGATTAACCATGATTCAGATATTGTTGTTACTGGTGGACAGATTTGCTGAAACCTCTTGATATTGGGTTCTGTTCGAGCGTCGAAGTTACGTTAACTGAATAAGCTTTTTCTATTTCAAATCGTGGGTAAGGTGTTGCTCTTCCAGTAGATAAAAGCATTGAAGCACATCTCAATGTCCGTATACTTTGCGATAGCATAAAAGCACTAACGTCGGAGAAAAACATGTCAAATCGAGTACCTACCAACATACTAACGGGATTTTTGGGCGCAGGTAAAACGACGACGATTTTAAATCTATTAAAGAATAAGCCTGAAAACGAAAATTGGGCTGTGTTGGTTAATGAGTTTGGTGAGATTGGCATTGACGGCGCTTTGATGACAGAGCAAGGTACCTTAATTAAAGAGGTACCTGGTGGCTGCATGTGTTGTACTGCTGGGGTACCTATGTCTGTCGGCATTACTGCGTTGCTACGTCAAAAACCAGACCGTTTGCTCATTGAGCCAACAGGTTTGGGCCATCCAAAACAAGTGATTGCGACGCTGACGTCTGAACAATATCTGCCATACGTTGATCTGAAGGCGACAATTGCATTGGTGGATCCACGTAATCTAAGCAATGAAAAATACCTGTCTAATCAAAACTTCATTGATCAACTAGACAGCGCGGATGTAGTCATAGGCAGCAAAGTTGATCTGTGTTCTAGCCATGATATCGATGTATTCAATGACTGGATTACGGATCAGTCACCATCGAAAGTGTTTAGCAAGTTGATCCATGATGGTGAGTTACCACTTGAAGTCTTAGATATAGAACGAATCCATGGTTGCGCCTCTTCACATATTGAATCGCATCATCATGATCACGCTCACCAAGAGCCTCAATTTCAGTTGCCGCCCGGTGAAGCGTTTATCCGTAAAGAGAATATAGGGCAAGGCTACTATAGCTGCGGCTGGTTGTTTGGTGCCGAATACACCTTCGATTTTGACCAGTTATTTTCCATGCTTTCGGCTCTGACAGCGGAACGAGTTAAAGCGGTAATAAATACGGATCGTGGATGCTACGCATTTAATGTTGCCAATACCGTGGTTTCAGTTAATGAAATTAGTCTTGAAGGCTTTGAGTCGAGATTAGAAGTCATTGACTCTCAATTGTTGCCTTGGGATGACCTCGAACAGATTTTGTTAAAATTGTCTGGCATTGAGTTGTAATAGATAGAAGCTAAACGGTGAATCGTCTTCATGTCAGGATTCGCCGTTTTCGCTACTAAGCGAGACTAAAACTGAAAAAAGAGAGAAAAGTGAGATAAATCACTTAAATTCGGGTATAGTGCACGGCTGAATTTTTAAAGCTATTTTTAGTGGTTTGTTTAAGGAATACGCTCAATGTCATTTTCATCTCAAGGTTTTGCACCAGAAGTGGTAAAAGCGCTGGCAGAATGCGGTTATGAAAAGTTAACGCCAATTCAACAGAAGGCGATTCCAATGGCTCGCAAAGGCCATGATATTTTCGCTACAGCACAGACAGGTACTGGTAAAACTGCAGCATTCTCATTGCCTATGATTCAGCAGTTGCTGGACAGTAATCGTAGTGCGTCGCGTAAAACGGCTCGCGCACTTATCCTGGCACCTACGCGTGAACTGGCTGAGCAAATTGCTGACAACATTAAGGCGTACACTAAATACACTAATCTATCGGTGACTGCTGTTTTTGGTGGTCGCAAAATGTCTTCACAAGTGACGGCACTAGAAAATGGTGTCGATATTCTTGTGGCGACACCAGGTCGTTTGGAAGAGCACATCGACCAAGGCAACGTGTCAGTTGCAAATTTGGAGTTCCTGGTTTTTGACGAAGCTGATCGTATCCTCGATATGGGCTTTATTCACGCCGTTCGCAAGATCATGTTGGATGTGGACACCGATCCGCAAATCATGATGTTCTCTGCGACAACGTCTAGCCAGCTAAATCTATTGGCAAAAGATATTTTGCGTAAGCCAAAACGTATTGAAGTAGAACGTGCGAATACCACTGCACATACTGTTGCTCACGTGCTTTACCCAGTTGATCAAGAGCGCAAAACAGAACTGCTTTCTGAACTGATTGGTCGCAAAAACTGGAAGCAAGTGTTGGTGTTCGTGAACTACAAAGAAACGGCAAATGACGTTGTTAAAGAGCTTAAGCTGGATGGTATCAAAGCGGTCGTTTGTCATGGTGACCGTGCGCAAAGTGCTCGCCGTCGTGCTCTTGAAGAGTTCAAAACGGGCAAAGTTCGAGTGATGGTGGCGACAGACGTTGCTGCTCGTGGTCTGGATATTGAAGATCTGCCACATGTAGTGAACTACGATATGCCATTCTTGGCAGAAGACTACGTTCACCGTATTGGTCGTACTGGTCGTGCAGGAAAGCAGGGTCACGCTGTTTCTTTCGTAAACCGAGATGAAGAACTGACGGTGGTTCAGGTTGAAAACTTGATTCAGCAACGTATCCGTCGTATCGAGCTTGCGGGCTACGAGCCTAAACAACGTGAATCATACATCGAAAAGCTGAACTCAAAACCTGCATTTAAAAACCGCCAGGGTCGCCGTAACAATCCAAACCAATCAGCAACAGACCAAGGTTCTGCGGAACGTCGTCTGGCAATGGTTAAGCGTTTGAAAGCACGTCGCACGACAAAATAATGTCAGCATTGATTGGATCAAAAACGCCCTTCTCGTGAAGGGCGTTTTTATTTGAGTTTACTTGCAGTTAAGCTGCGTGATCAATCAGAGGAGCGATTTGATATAGCTCTTCTATGATCGCTTTGGTTTGTCTTGAATAGACTAAACGGTCACGATCACCAACCAACTGGATAGCTTTGACTTTGCCAGACACCAAACACAGTCTGATGGTTCTCAATACCATTTGAATATCTAGCGACATGTCGCCATCAAGATTGTTTTTTGCGACAAGCGAACCTAAGTCAACCGATACAATAATTTGGTTACAGTGATCCAGATAATTACTCACTTGTTGTTTGACATTATTTCGGTGTCGGAAAGTAAATTCTCGCGCTGTTACCCAATCGCAGCCTTGATCCTCGGCGTATTCCCACGTCTCTTGCTTGATATCTTGTTCATTTACGCCAGCAAAAAACAGACGGACGTTTTGATATCTGGATAGCGCGAAATGAAAAGCAGAGCCCACCCGTGGTTCAAGAGTCGGTTTTAAGTGCATTTTATGCCCGATGCTCACAATGCCGACTTCATCTTGGCACGAAACAACCACAGGTAGCATAGACAAAATGGCTTCGGTGCAGTTCGTTACTAACACAGGGATAGAGTGGCGCGAAAGCGACAAACTGAGTGCTTCCTGAAAGTCGCCATTCTCCAGCTTAGTATGAGTAAAATGACCACAATCAGCTGCTGTTGTCTGGTCATGTTGCTGATATAGCCATTCACTTGCATTGTCTAAGCTCTGATCTGCTAATTCAAACGCGCCCTTCGACATAGGAGCTACGTGCTCACATACCGTCATAAATGAGAAAGGGTAGTGGTGCATTGGTGCTTTTGTTGTGTGATGAAATTTATAGCGTTTGAAAAAGCTCAACATGATGAATTACCTTTCTGGTGGTAGTGCCCTTGCCGCCTGCAGTACGTGTAAAACGATGCGCTGGTTGTCCTTTTCGACACGGTGTGCTGGAGCCATCACTGAAACAGCGCCAACAAGCTTACTTCCTTTCATGACCGGTGCGCTGATACCAGAAACACCGGGGTCAATTTCGGATGTACTAATGGCATATCCTTGTTTACGGATAGTGGCGAACTCTTGTTCCCAGTCATTAAGTTTATGATCTTGCTTGAAATAGCGTAAGATCTTCTCACAACGACTTTTAGGCATGTAAGCCAGCATCACCTTGGATGAGGCGCCACGAAGCAGGGGTTGACTTTGACCCTGGACGAAGCTGCACCGTAGCGCCTGCATACTTTCTTTTTGTCTGACACAGAGAGCTCGATAACCAGATGGGACCATATAGGCCGCCATTTCACCAGTTTGTTGTACCAAGCGAGATAAGATCGTTTCGACCAAATCAAGACCGTGCTGAGCGCTTTCATAACTGTGCATCAAAAGCAGAGCAGCAGGCCCGACGACAAATGTCTTATCGTGAACGCTTTCTTCAATCAAGTTCCATTCTTTTAGCAGTTTTAAATGTCGATAAAGACTGCTCAATGGTACGTTTAATTGTTCGCTTAGTGTTTTCGCAGATACTGGGAATGGGCTCACTGCGACTTTCATTAATAATTGCAGGGCCTTTTCGTTTACCTGGTTAGCATTAGCTTTGTTTGTTGTCATGGATATGTTGTAACTTGTTAGATGAATTAGGACAAATATAATTCTTAATAGCTGAGAAAATAAAAATAATTTTTGAATTCATTTCTCATTAAATGAGAAAATGCAAGTCTCCCATAAAAAGATTGGTTTTTTCGCTCATTTCTGCGCCTCAAGTATGAAGACAACGAACGCTCTATCGAGCAATTTTGTCATTCAACGCGAGAGTGCAGTAGTTTTGAATGCGTTAATCTAATTTGCCGATGAATTGAAAATAAAGCTTACTGCCAAGGGAATCGAAACACCTGAGTAAGCCGATCCCTAAGAAATATTCATCGGCAGGGATTTTTCTGCGAAGAGAACTAGTACTGGTACACCTGAGCCCGGTAACATTGTACTTCGTCATCAAAGACAAACTTTAAGTCGTTTTTGATGCTTTCTAAACGGTCTTCCTGATAATGAGAGACGTACAGGAGCTGACTCAGATTTTCACGTGCAATGAGCTCTAACGTGTTTTTGACCAATCGTCTTCCTAAGAAGTCCAAACCCTGATAAGGTTCATCCAGAATCAAGAGTGTTGGCTGCTTAACTATCGCACGGGCGATCAGTAGTAAACGTTGTTGACCGTATTCCAATTGGCGAAATGACGTTTTTTGATATTGACTCATATGTAGAATTTCTAGCCACTCTTTCGCGACGTCAATCTCTTTACGTGTTGGTTGGTGGTATAAACCGATCGAGTCGTAAAACCCGGATAATATGACCTCTAAAGCACTACAATTCACCCGGTACTGTAGGTGCAGAGCGGACGACACCATGCCAATGTGTTGCTTTATTTCCCAGATACTTTCTCCGGAGCCCCGTTTCTTACCAAAAATATGAATGTCATTGCTGTAACATTGTGGGTGATCGCCAAATATCATTCCAAGCAAAGTACTCTTGCCACAGCCATTTGGTCCTTTAACTTGCCAGTGCTGACCTTTGTCGATACGCCAGTTTAAGCCAGTAAAAATCCGTTTCTCAGTGTATTCTACGTGACCATTTTTCAGCTCAAAGATAGGGTTTTCGAAGTGTGTAGAGTGCTGATGCTGACGTATCAAAGTCATCATTTCTTCGCTTTGTTTCTTTGACTGCGATTTAATTTGCTCAATGATAGGGTGTTCATCCCAACTCTGTTTGTCCATGGTACTGTCAAGCTTACCCACATTGAACAGAGCGACGCGGTCTATCCACTCTGGCATATCGGATTCTCGAGAAAAGCTAATCAGCATTTGTACAGATTGAGAAAGTGAGTGCAAATAGTTGGCTAATGAAGCTCTGTGTCCAACATCCAAGCCTGTAAAAGGGTTATCTAGCAAGACTAAATCTGGTTTTGTTGCCAAGGCGCGAGCAAGCATCACTCGTCTTGTTTCTCCCGTGGACAACACACGAAAACCACTTTGCTGAAGGTGAGTAAGATCTAATTCTTCTATTAACTTTTGAGTTATCTCTTGGTCTTGGCAGCATTCAAAAATCAGTGAGTAAACGGTGCTGCCCTGGTCGATCCTGTCAAGAAAATCAGTGTCATCTTTTTTGAGTTCAAGATCTAAGAGCCGTTGCTGCTCAGACAATGAGACCTGGGCAACTTTCCATCCGCCAAGATCGACATTGCCATCAGTTGGCTTAAGTTCGCCACAAAGCAGGTCGCCAAGTAGTGAACCTATATCCCCTTCGGAACTAAAAATACCCCAAGCGTGCCCGGTTTCAATTTCCCAATGTTGGATATCTAGCGTCGAAGTCCATCCCTTCGCAATTACGTTTTTAAAACAAATCTTCACAGTGCTTCCTTTCTTAACTAAACCGTTTCTATCTTTATTGATGCTGTTATACCAAGCCTTGAAGAGTGGTGTAAGTAAATTGATCACAGAGAAACGCATCGATGGCGTGTGTTGGTAATAAACCCAGCATCCGATAACACCACTTCTCCCATCTAGACTGCAGATGATGACGCAACCACTATGTTGCGATGCCGTGCAGAAGGGCAGGAAGATTTCGGTACATGTCCGGCTGGTATTCTACGCATGGAGGACAACGAGGCTAGTATTGTGGTCCTTAGCCCGGCAGAAGAAGAATTCACGATTAATTTCATGAAAGATTATGTCAACGTTACTAATGGTGAAGTAAAAGCTGAACTAGATGGCGATACTTGGAATGTGGTGATTAATGGTAAGGAAGTTTATCAAGTTCCTCTGGCCGCTATCGAGGGTGGCTAATTTTTAGTTGAGCCTTCTCTATGAGCTATACGGTTACAAAGGCTAACTCCAATAACGAGCAATGCTTTCAGACAGCATTGCACGTGCTTGATGACCTTTAGTCCTGATTGATAGCGGGCAATACGAACTCACCCATTTCCTCAATGACCTCGTTCGCAGGTCGACGTGAGGGCTTAAGGTTGAGAGCAATATGACGAACACCAATTTCTTTGTGTCGCTTTAATCTTTCTATCAGTGCATTTCGGCCAATGCGAACTACGTTGTAGAAGCGTTGGTATGGCGCGTTAGGGTTAGCATCAAGATCAAAGAAGGTCGCGTAACCGTATTTAGGCGCTGGACGATCCCCTGCTGCGGTTTTCAGTGATGCCACAATCTCAGTGATTGCGCGTTCATCATCGACTGACCAAATCCAGGCATCGACGTTGCGAGCCAACCAGTCAATTGGTTGACGAGAGCGTCCAACTGCCATCATGGGAACTTTGCCGTGTATTGGCTTTGGATGCATGTCTAAGTTGCCGGTGAGATCACCGTAATGGCGGCTTTGCATTTGTGGAAATGATTCACTGTGAAGAGTCTTAATCATTTCTACTGAGTTGCGATATAAATCAGCTCGTTGGTCAAAGTCAACTCCAAATGCAGGGTATTCTACAGGGCGATCACCGGTAGACAAACCAAGTACGAATCTACCCCCGGTCAGATAATCCAAAGAGGCCGACTGCTTGGCCACTGAAATAGGATCACGGAGCGGTAACACAATTCCGGCTGTGCCCAGAGTAATCGACTTTGTTGCTGCGGTCATGTATCCCGCGTAAACGAAAGGGTCGAGCATCTGTGCCGCATCACCAAAGTTTGGATCGTAAAAGGGTACGTCACGCAACCAAATACTGGCAAAGCCTGCTTGCTCCGCTAATTGAGCGGTGTGCTGGTGGTCTGCCAACGTGGGAAATGGTGAGCTAGGATAACCTTCCAACGGTGTGAGCAGCCCGATCGTGATCTTATCTTCGGAAAACACGCGCGTAAAACTTGGGTTCAGTGTCTCTGTCATGGTTGTCTCTTTTTAATTCCATCAGTGTATTGGTAGCGTGGGCGAGGATTACTAAGCGTCAGGCCAGAGAACATCAAGCTCTGAGTGGGAAATACGCCATTCACCATTTACGCGAACATAATTATCCAAGTAATGACCAAGTAGTAAAAATGGGTGCTGTGCACTTTCTCGATCCGTGACGAAATCAAGCAAGTAGCAACTGCCTTTCGCGTGGTTTTCATCAATAAGCGTAATGTCATGATTAGTGACAGCGTGGATGAATGGGAAATGCTTGCGATCTTTGGTGTCGAACATTTTGTAAGCTTCAGCAAGACTTTGCTTAATTTCATTCAGACCTTGCATGGATCCGACGGTTACTTTGACTTCTGCGTCCTCAGTAAAGACTTCCCCCATAAGTTCTGCCTGCCCACCGTCTAATAGTTGGCTATAGCGCAAACGTAAGGCTCTAATTTCTTCACGATCCAATAAGGCTTGAATACGCTTCATATCAATTTGATCAGTCATGGGATATCTCCATTCAATATTTGAATCACGATGGAAAGCATTGCGACAGCAGTTAAGCGGGCAATATCATCTTGTGTGGAAGTATTCTATTGACTTATTTAAAGATGATAATACAGTTTAAATTCCATTTATTTAGTCCCTGGATTCCATAATGAGGCTATATGAAACCCAATTTTCTGGTGTGGTTGAATATGTCGAAACACTCAAAACGGGTTCTTTTACCGCTGCAGGTGAGAGGTTAGGGTTGACTGGTTCTGCGGTAGGTAAGAGCGTAACTCGACTTGAACAGAAGCTTGGAACCACATTACTGCACCGAACGACTCGCAGTTTAACTCCTACTCCGGAAGGGCAGAGATTCTTCGATGGCTGGGTGGCAATACTAGACGAGATAGAGAGTCTTGAATCAGGTGTTGTTGCTGGAAGTAGCCAGATTTCCGGGCGCTTGAATATTCATTTACCAGCGGCTTTTGGGCGAAGACATGTAATGCCGGTATTATCACGTCTAGCGACTCAGTATCCGAGTTTGGACATGTCTGTAAACTTTACCGAGAGACGAATCAACCTTATCGACGAAGGTGTGGACTTGGTAGTGCGAATTGGCACGTTGGAAGATGACGCGGATCTGATTGCTCGTAAGCTGGGGAGCCAGCGTTTGGTAGTGTGTGCAAGCCCGGATTACATTGAACGCAGAGGTGCTCCACAGTTACCTGCCGAGTTAACTGAGCACGATTGTATTATTGGCAGTCGACGTAGTTCGCAGCCAGCTTGGCTATTTCGTCAGCCAAACGGAGAGTCTTTTTCTCAAGTGATTCGAGGACGTTATGACTTTAGTGATGGCGACGCGATGATTGATGCGACACTGAATGGTATGGGGTTAAGTCAGTTGCCTACTTGGCTGGTCAATGAGCATTTGGCAACTGGAGCCTTAGTGACTGTTTTAGACCAATGGGCTGGTGCAGAAATGCCTATACATGCTGTGTGGCCACGTTCGCGCTATCTAAAACCGCGTCAGAGAGTTGTGATTGATGCGTTGCTTGAAGAATCGCATTCGCCGACTTCTGTCTATCACCTATAAATTAAATCCCGTCGAAGAATATTCATCCCGTTAAAAAGGCTTGTGCTTTGACCTTATATCAAGTCGTCAATTGTTATGGATCCTGTCCACTTTTAAGCTTTGGGCAGGGGAATCGCAAAGATTCCCCCGATTATCAGGCACTGATTTTTTTAGATTGGTATTACTGCCTCCACCAATGAGAAAAAGTCTGATTGTTATCATCTAAGCCGACTATTTCTCCAATCATTGGTGTCATTAAGCGGTAATCTTGGTTCTGGCTCGCCTTAGCAATTCGCTCTAGCGGTTCATACCAAGCATGTTTAGACAGCTTGAATTTACTATTGTGTGAAGGCAGTAATGCTTTTGCATTAAGATCGTTGGCTGCCTGCGCGACTTCTTCTGGCATCATATGAATGAACGGCCAGTTTTCGTTGTATTGACCTGTTTCAAGCACCGCAATATCGAAGCCGCCAAACTGCTCGGCGATAGTTTTAAAATGCTCTCCGTAACCACTGTCACCGCCGAGATAAATCTGATGCTGACCTGATAAGATCACGAATGATGCCCAAAGTGTACGGTTGCGTTTTAGCAATCTACCCGAGAAGTGTTGTGCTGGGAGAATATGAATACGACCAGCTTTTGTTGAGACTGAGTCATACCAATCTCCTTCGGTGACCTGATTAGGTTTGAATCCCCACTGAGTGAAATATGAGCCGACACCGATTGGGGCGACAATGTGAGCGATTTTTTGTTTAAGCGCATTGATGGTCGGATAATCGAGATGGTCCCAATGGTCGTGAGAAATCAATAAATAATCTATTTCTGGGATATCATCTGCCGTGTAAACGTTACTGCCGGAGAACGCGACATTGGTATACGGAACGGGAGAAGTATTTTCACTAAAAACCGGGTCAATTAAATAGCGGATACCATCCAATTGAACAAAATAGCTGGAATGACCCATCCAAACCATCACGTTATCGTTAGGGTTAAGGCTCAATAAATCGGACTTTATTGAAGGTAGCGTTGTAACTGGTACCGCATCAACTACCGGGTCCGTGAGGAAGCGATAGAATCCGACCAGAGCACCCTCACTTGAAGTCGATACCGGAACTTCTTCAATATTGTGAAACTTCCCGTCTGTGAATTTACCTTGATAGCTGGCTTCTTTAACATAAGGTGCTGCAAACTGTGGCTGCAACATATAGGTATAGATACCGGCAGAAACTATCGCGAGTAAGCTAATGAATATCTTGATAAACTTGCGTATCCTTTGCCACAGATTTTTAGTTTTTACGTAAGTTAACTCGACGGTTTGCGTTTCAGATTGGGACATTGGTTCTCCACATTCCGATAGTGAATGTTTAATTTGGCGTTAATTGGGCTTGCTGATTCTGTCGATTAAACGGAGTGTCACTATTTTTCATAGTGTTACTCACATATTTTATCATGATATGAATTTATGCAGGTTATTGTCTGATATGAGCAGAAGAGAATAAAGACCCATTTTTGTCTTATTTTTGCCTATTACTACGGCGTATGATTAACCCGATTAAGATCGCCAGTGCGATTAAAGGTTCAAAGACGACGGCTATTCGTCATTTAAAGGTGTCGATGGTTATCCGGCTTAACTTGAGACAGACCTCACCTTGTCTCTAAATAATAAAAGCGGCGCGAATATTCGCGCCGCTTTCAATCTGGTCGGAAGATTAGTGACCTTGAGCTAAATTCTCATTCAGATACTGATTGGCTTTGCTGATAATAGCTTCTGCATCTGCAGGCATGTCGTGTTCTACAACATACCATTGAACGTATTCTTTCTGTGCAACTGGCAGTACTTCATCCCATGCCATGATGCCATCGCAAATTGCTCTTCCAGCGTACCTACATCCCTTAAGGTGTACATTTGCAGTGCGATATCGTCCGGATTGGCGTTTGCCGTGACAAGTGATGATGACAGTAAGCCTAAAGAGAGTACGCCAGTTTTAACCCAGTTTTTCAGTTTCATTGATTCAGTCTTCCTTGTCTAAGCCCATCAGGCTGCGGTTTAGGTTATATTCTTGTGTACCAGACGCGAAATCATCAAACGCTTTTTCGGTACGATTAATTAAGTGTTTTTGGATAAAAGGTGCGCCTTCTGCTGCTCCTTGTAAGAACTGGTTGTAAACCATACCTGCGATTTGAGCACCAACCAGCATACCTACCTCAAACCCTCTGCTATTCTTTACTTGCTTAAAAGCATTATTTCGTTGTAACGCTCAGTATTTACCATCGTAGAGCATTGACTATTTTTTCTGTGAAATGTGGCGTTTCATCTTATTACATTGATTGGTTTTAGATTCGTCTTTTACCAATATTTGAGTTTGCGAATGATTAAGGAGAAGTAATGTCGGAACAGTATGCTTTGGTGGGGGATATCGGGGGAACCAACGCTCGCTTAGCGCTTTGTGAGTTAGAAACAGGGGCAATAAGCGATATTGTTACTTACCCTGCCGCAGAGTTTGAAACTTTGGATGTGGTGATGCGCCAGTACCTCGCTCGTCATGAAAATCAAATTTCTTCAGCGTGTATTGCAATTGCTTGTCCAATAACAGGGGACTGGGTTTCAATGACTAACCATCATTGGGAGTTCTCGATTCAGGAGCTGAAAACCCAACTGAATTTGAAGGTTCTGGAAGTTATTAACGACTTTACAGCCGTCTCGTTTGCTATCCCGAGCTTAAAGCCAGAGGACAGTATTCAAGTTGGTGGCGATGCACCAATTTTACATAAACCAATAGCAGTATACGGTGCGGGCACTGGGTTAGGTGTCGCTCAGTTAATTCATGGTGGTAATCTTTGGCATAGCGTACCGGGAGAAGGTGGGCATGTTGACCTGGCAGCTTGCACTCCAGAAGAAGATGAATTAATTGTTTACCTGCGTAACAAATTTGGACGCGTATCCGCAGAGCGCTGTTTATCCGGCCAAGGTATCAGAAATATTTACGATTTTGTTGTCTCGCATCGTGGCGCTGAACCAGAAGATTTCACACCAGCGATGATCACCGAGAAGGCGCTCAAAGCGGAATGTGAGGATTGTGAAAGAGCCCTTAATCTGTTTTGCATCCTGATGGGACGTTTCGGCGGAAACTTGGCATTGACGAATGGCTCGTTTGGCGGAGTCTACATTGCTGGAGGTATTGTACCTAAAATTCAGGAACTTTTTGTTAAGTCTGGCTTTCGCGTCGCATTTGAAGATAAAGGTCGTTTCAATGAATACCTTAAATCAATCCCGGTGTTCTTAATTACCCATTCTGATCCTGGACTACTTGGTTCTGGTACATACATCAGGCAATCATTAAATATCTCTATCAATTAATATTTTTTACAGTAAGCCGAATTCGCAAATGGGATTCGGCTTACTCATCGCTAAATACCCAAGCTATCCTTGCTCGACCTAGCGTCTTTAGGTTGTTTCAGGTCAGTACTATGGCGTTTCGCGAGCCGTTTCTTTTTGAACACGTGCCATGCGGCTTAATAATATAACCACCGACCCACAGAGCGCTAACCCACCGTAGCTACTGGCAATCTGCAACAAGCTAAATTTTTCTGACAGCTGACCGGAAATAAATGTTGGTAGCGCTGCTCCAATATAGGACGTTGCGTAAATCACCGAAAAGACATTCGCTCGTTCGTGCGGCAATAAGCCTGAAACCATCGTGCCTATACTCCCAGTTAGAACCAATCCCTGAGCAATACCGGCACAAATACTGGCAGCAAGGAAGGCGCTGAGTAATCCTTGTTGCAGTGCTAACAAGATACTGCCTACAAATACCGTAAATGAAAGCATCCCTGTGAACTGAGCTCTTTGTGGTGTCATTCGGCCAGCGATAGAAGCGCCAATAGAGCTTGGTGCCATGATAGAAGCAAAAACCAAAGCAGCTGCTACCGCACTCTGAGAATGCAATTGTTCACGAGCCATAGCGGGTCCAAATGCCTGAAAAAATCCGCCGAGCGCCCAAGTACATACAAATGTGCACGCAGCCAGTGGAAACGCTTTTTTAGCAGAAGGCGGTAGTGTGAAGTTTGGTTTAAGTGAAAACAAAACACCCGGCTTGCGCTTCATGGTTTCTTGACTCTTCAGTATCAACACCATACAGCAAACGATCAGACAGAAAGCAATACCGAAAGGTAATAAACGCGGGTAAGGGGCGTACTCGATTAAGAAACCGGAGCCAACCCCCCCGACAGTAAGGCCAGTCATCGGTCCACAACTGATCACCGCTGGGGGGATCCACGATGGTACGGAAGGTGCGTGATCAACCACCCATGAAGCAAGGGCAGTCGATGATAAACCACAAGATAGGCCTTGTAATAAACGTCCTAAAATGAGTGGAGTCGCGCTGTGTACATTGAGGAACACAACCACGGACAGTGCAGCTAACAATAATGAGATAACTGAAACGGTCTTTCTTCCCCAGTGGTTAGATAGTCGACCAAATAAGACCAGTGCGGTGACCGCGCCAATAAAGTAGACCACAGAGCTTAAAGACAACTCAAGGTAGCTCACATGGTCATGAAGCTGGTAAGTTCCATAAAGTGGGATGGGTACCGCGGAAGTAACGTAGGTCACCATCAGGGACAGTGAAGCTCCCACAAAAGAAAATCGATTAATGTTTATTTGCACGGGAATATCCTTTCGACAACTTAGATCATCTAAGTCAATGCCGTATGACGAGATAAAAGGGTGGTAGCAAGTTCAAGCCAATAGACTGATTGTACGTGGGATGTGGTTGGATGCTGTTGCCCGATATTCCACAAATCTTGCCAGAAAATGTCTAATCGTTATGTTCGCTTTTTCATGGAAGTGCTCAGTAATGCATCAGACGCGTTATGTTGTGCAAGGTTGGTCAATCTCGCTTGCAACATTCTATGTGAAAGGGCGATGAAACAGTGATACTGCGTATATGACTTATTCCTAGAAAGGGTAAATACATGATCAGGCAGCAGCTAAAGTCTCTGCGAACAATACGTAGTAGCGTGATTAACACTAACGAATTTCAATATATTTAAATATATCAGTAACTAATAGTTTGTCGTTGATCGGCTGTGCCTAGGCTGTGCACACGCTTGGTTGTGAAATACAGCTCCTTATGGTTATCAACTTGGAGGATTGTGCAAAGAATACGTAGTATCCGGATAACGTAAATCGGTGACTTGTTACATCATAGATATCAATAGATTCGCAAGGAGAATCACTCTTCCTATAGCGAAACCCGTTCGCAAGCTAGACGAATTGACTCAGTCTGCGGATGGCTACTGAAAGCAAGCATCGACACTGAGCTAACGAGATTAGCTGGTTTATCAGGAGAAACTAGAATGAACAAGCACGACAATAACAACACAATCGCTAGTCAGGATTTGCCTGACGCTAGCCGTCGAAATGCATTGAAATTGACTGGTGCAGGCGTGGTTGCTTTGGCGTTGGTGCACTTACAGGAGGTCAGGCCGTGGCAAGCCCAAATATAGAATTAAGTAATAGCTGGGACAAAACGTTCGCGAAAAGCGACAAGGTTGATCACAAAAAAGTGACTTTCAAAAACCGTTACGGTATTACGCTTGCTGCTGATCTTTATCAGCCAAAAAACAGTTCTGCCAAACTTGCAGCCATCGTTCTTAGCGGACCTTTTGGTGCAGTAAAAGAGCAGTCATCTGGGCTGTACGCACAAACAATGGCAGAACGTGGATTTATTACGTTGGCATTTGACCCTTCTTACACTGGTGAAAGTGGTGGTGAACCACGTAATGTCGCTTCTCCGGATATTAATACTGAAGACTTCAGTGCTGCAGTTGACTTTATTGGTTTGCTGGAAAATGTTGATCGCGAACGTATCGGCGTAATCGGCATTTGTGGCTGGGGTGGCATGGCATTGAATGCGGTAGCAATCGACAAACGTGTTAAAGCCGTTGTCGCAAGCACTATGTACGATATGACCCGAGTCATGTCGAAAGGCTACAACGACAGTGTCACTCTTGAACAGCGTACACAGGGCCTAGAGCAATTGGGGCAACAACGCTGGAAAGACGCAGAAAGTGGCAAGCCTGCTTACGGTCCTGTCTCACTTGAGCTACAAGGTGGTGAACCACAATTTGTTGTTGAATATGCGGCTTACTACAAGGATCCGCAACGCGGCTTCCACCCAAGAGCAATTAACTCAAATGCTTCTTGGACGATCACAACCCCATTGTCGTTTATGAACATGCCGATCTTAACTTACATCGCAGAAATTTCGCCGCGTCCGGTTCTGCTTATCCATGGTGAAAAGGCACACTCGCGTTATTTCAGCGAAACCGCTTATGAAGCAGCTGCAGAGCCGAAGGAACTGATGATCATTCCTAACGCTAACCATACGGATCTTTATGATCAGATGGATGTCATTCCTTTCGACAAAATTGAAGGCTTCTTTAAAGAGCATTTAGCGTAAGTCAGGCACTCGTCCAGGCTGAATAAGCCAGCTTTTACAGCTAGCCTTGAAGGCGTCTTACTTTCGACGAGAGCGAGGCAATGAGCCAGTAAACACCCCTAAAAGAAGCCAACATCAGTTGACCACAGACGTTGGCTTCTTTGTTTTTGTGCGAAGAATAGTTATTTATCCGACAGTACAATAAATTTTTTCTTCATGATGACTATTTCTGTGTGCAAATTCACTGAATTGCATTTTTATTAACTGTAATGTTACGTTTGCGTAACGTTTAAAACAAATGATTTACCATCCTAATGTGTACGTGGATTTACAGTTTTTCCCATTTATATCATTGTCTTAAAGCAAACCGAATAATTGATCTAAGCCTTTAAATTGTATGGTTTTTATTGGGTCAAAAAATTGAGTGCTTGTTTAATTTTGCATTATTTTGGTGCGTGTGATTGCAGTAAGTTGGTTAGAAGCATCGGAAAGGTGCATCTGATACAAAATCTGTCATCGGGTTACTAAAAAAATAGACAATACATTCAAACAGATATCTTGGCTCATGTAGTTTTAAACTTGATGTTGCAAAAATATTCGCCTTATGTAAATACATAGGCATAGTTGTTGCTTAGACAAAGGTGCTCAATGCGGTGTACTAAGCCCATATAAAAATAGCTAGTTCTACCGATTAATAATAAATCTCCTTTACATTGGAGTGCGCTATGTCAGTCTCAATAAGTAAGTTCGATTACGCGTCGAACAAGGAAGTAAACCGTATTGGTTTTTTGCTGTTGGATAATTTTACTATGCTTGCGTTTTCATCAGCGGTTGACCCGATGCGCATGGCGAACCAGCTGACAGGAAAGGAACTGTATGATTGGTATGTGATCTCGGAAGATGGTGACGACGTTGAATCTAGCGATGGTATTACTATCAAGCCAGATTGTTCAATGGCCGATGCGCCACAGCTAGACACTCTGATTGTAGTGGGCGGTGTGAATATCACACGTAGCTTCACGCGCAAGCAAATAACTTGGTTACAGTCTTTAGCTCGTAAGCATGTTGTTCTTGGTGGCGTGTGTACGGGGAGTTATGTGCTGGCAGAAGCTGGTCTTCTGGATGGCTATCAGTGTAGTGTTCATTGGGAATGTCTTGCGACGTTGCAAGAGCGTCACCCTCGAGTAAATTGTCTCAATCACTTGTTTGTTATCGACCGAGATCGTATGACATGTAGTGGTGGAACCGTGCCATTGGATATGATGATCACCATGATCCAGAAAGATTATGGTCGTGAGCTTGGTTCAAGCATTTCTGAAATGTTTATCTGCGACAATATCCGCGGTGAAAATGATACTCAGCGTATCCCTCTTAAACATACGGTTGGTACCGCTCAGCCTAAGTTAGTTGAAGCTATTATTTTAATGGAAGCGAATATAGAAGAGATCATCGAACTTGATGAATTAGCGATGTACGTCGGTTTATCGCGCCGTCAGTTAGAGCGTCTGTTCCAGAAATATTTGCAGTGCTCACCATCAAAATACTATCTGAAGCTTAGATTGAACCGTGCAAGACAGTTGTTAAGACAAACCTCGATGTCAATCATCGAAATCGCGACAGCGTGTGGTTTTGTATCATCACCGCATTTCAGCAAGTGTTATCGTGTCCATATTGGCATTTCTCCGAAAGCGGAACGATTGGGGACACATTCATCGGCTGTGGCGAGTGTGAATGTTGCTCCGCCAGCGTTGGAAACCGACACTATCGTTGATTTAATGCAATTTAACACCAAGCCAATACGTTCATCTAAAGTGTTGTATGAGGCGAAACACGAGCCTACTTATGGTTCGATCTCAATCTAATCTGTAAAGTTTGATAAAAGACCGCTATCCCAAGAGATAGCGGTCAGACTGCTGACAAAGGACTAGCCATCAGGCTAGTCCTTTGATCTAATAGGAGTATCGAAATCTGGATACCTCGACATGCTTCAAGAACCTTCTCCACAACAATACGAACTTGAAATGGTGACGATGGAACAACTTGTTCCCAAAGACCACCTTGTGCGTAAAATTGACTCTGCTATCGATTTTGAATTCATTCGTGATGAAGTCGCCCACCTCTATTGCAAAGACAATGGCCGACCACCTGTAGACCCTGTCCGCCTATTCAAAATTATCCTACTGGGGTACATCTTCGGCGTAAAAAGCGAGCGTCAGCTTGTCAAAGAAATCGAAGTGAATGTCGCATATCGTTGGTTCCTCCGCATGTCCCTCACTGAAAAGGTCATCCATGCCTCGACACTCAGTCAAAACCGTATCCGTCGCTTCAATGGTACGGATGTCTTCGAACGTATCTTTATTAACATCGTTCAACAAGCGATGGCTAAAGGCTTAGTCGCTGGACAAGAGCTCTTTACTGACAGCACTCACCTCAAAGCGAACGCGAACAAAAACAAGCACACCAATAAACAAACGGCAGTCCGAGCGAGTGCATATTTAGATATGCTGGATGAAGACGTTGCACTAGACCGAGCAAAAGAGGGAAAGAAGCCACTTAAAGAACGAACTTCTGAGCAGAAAGCTAATAACACGAAGAGCAGTACGACTGACCCAGAAAGTGGCTTCATGACCCGAGACAATAAGCCGCAAGGGTTCTTCTATCTCGACCATCGCACGGTTGATGGTCAGCATGGCATCATCGTTGATACCCATGCGACCGCGGGGAATGTCAATGACTCCCAGCCTTATATCTGCCGTCTCGACCACACGCTTGAACAGTTTAACCTCAATCCTATCGCCGTTGGTCTTGATGCCGGTTACTTCACGGCCCCTGTTGCTGAATCCCTTGAGCGCCGAGGGATACTTGGCGTGTTCGGCTATCGCCGACCATCACGCACAAAGAATGCCTTCAAGAAGAAACACTTTATCTATAACAAAGAAAAAGACAGCTATCGTTGCCCCAACGGACAGGACCTTATCTACAAGACGACGTCACGCGGCGCTTACCGAGAGTATCACTCAGACCCTAAAGAATGTGCGTTCTGCCCAATGCGTGATGACTGTACTCAAAGTAAAAACATGAAGAAGGTCATCACGAGGCATATCTATACGGAGGCCATGGATAGAGCCAACCAGATGCGGCTCTCTGCTTATGGAAAGAAAACCTACAGGCGGAGAAGTGAAACGGTAGAAAGAAGCTTCGCCGATGCAAAACAACATCACGGTCATCGATACGCTCGCTTTCGAGGGTTAGCCAAGGTGCAGATGCAGTGCTGGTTGGCGGCGGCTGCTCAAAACATCAAGAAGATAGCGTTGGTGGTGAGCACTCTGCGTAAACTCGGCCTAAATCGAGGTGAAATAGCGCAAATCCTCACTTATATACGCCAATTTAAGAACACTAACGCTCTAGAGTTTATCTAACAAAAAATATCGCGATCGCGGCCTGCGGCCGCAAAAAAAACAGAACCCCACCTTAAAAGTGGGGTTCGTCATCAATCTGA
>NZ_JBBWFK010000013.1:0-93180 GCF_052353105.1 Vibrio sp. YIC-376 | reverse complement strand
TGGCTCCTCCTGCTGGGCTCGAACCAGCGACCTGCGGATTAACAGTCCGTCGCTCTACCAACTGAGCTAAGGAGGAACTATTCTGTTTGTGTCTTGCTAATTAAGCAAGTGCACCAAATAATGGTGCCTCGAGGCGGAATCGAACCACCGACACGAGGATTTTCAATCCTCTGCTCTACCGACTGAGCTATCGAGGCAAAAGAATGGTGCCGACTACCGGAATCGAACTGGTGACCTACTGATTACAAGTCAGTTGCTCTACCTACTGAGCTAAGTCGGCACGTTTTATTCTTTTTCTTAGAAGAGTTGAACCCTTCATTTTTTAGAATCTCATTTAAATGAAACTCTAGAAAGTGGCTCCTCCTGCTGGGCTCGAACCAGCGACCTGCGGATTAACAGTCCGTCGCTCTACCAACTGAGCTAAGGAGGAACTATTCTGTTTGTGTCTTGCTAATTAAGCAAGTGCACCAAATAATGGTGCCTCGAGGCGGAATCGAACCACCGACACGAGGATTTTCAATCCTCTGCTCTACCGACTGAGCTATCGAGGCAAAAGAATGGTGCCGACTACCGGAATCGAACTGGTGACCTACTGATTACAAGTCAGTTGCTCTACCTACTGAGCTAAGTCGGCACACTACTATTCTTTGCTATAAAAAATCTTTGCTTGTTGTCCGTGTATAACACCAACAACGAATAAATTGTGGTGCCCGGAGGCGGAATCGAACCACCGACACGAGGATTTTCAATCCTCTGCTCTACCGACTGAGCTATCCGGGCAACGGAGCGCTATTAAACGGATTTTCCCGCTTTCCGTCAACCACTTTTTTTAAATAATTTCAAAAAAGTGGTTGTTCGAACGCTTTTTGTTCAACTGGTGCTAAAAAGTTTGCACCGAGTTAAATTCCTTTTTGAAATTTGTAACTTTTTCTAGATATCGACGAGCTTCAGCGTTGGGATGTTTCTTGGTTAATGCCCAGTAAACTTGATTGGGTTGCAGTGAATTTAGGTCGCTCATAGCGCGTTTACGATCGCTGCTATCAAATGTGCTCAATACGCCACCAGTTCCGCCATTGTAAGCAGAAATCATACTGTATTCGAGAGAAGTTGGGTGGCTGACTTCTTTCAAATAACGATTCTTCAAGATATAGAAGTAGGCCGTTCCGGTATCAATATTGTTTTCCGGGTTAAACAAATATTCAGGGCTCGGCTGTCCTGAGCGATTTTTAACCAAAGAAAACACATCTCGGCCTGCGGTTTTCGGCACGACCTGCATTAGACCATATGCATTAGCCCAACTGACCGCATATGGATTGAAGCTGCTTTCGGTTTTGATGATGGCGTAAATCAAATCTTCAGGAATATCGTATTTCTCCGACGCACGACGCACTATGCTGGCGTATTGATAACTGCGCTGCAATAAGTGATCTACCGCCATGGGAATTTCTACGTAGTATGCTTTTTTGAAATCGACGTCTTTCGTTTTGATTTCCTTGGCGATGAGGTAATCGGCAAACCGATTGGCTCGCCAGGTCCATTGAATCGGCTGCTTATCTTGGTCTAGCACCTGTTTGTATAGAAAAGGCTGACCTCCGAGTTTGATCTCTTTAGAAGAGAACAGATCGACATTCGCGGGATCTTCAGGTGTCAGTAGCGTAGTTATAATTGCATTCTTGAGGTGTTTTTGTGGTTCGGTTGGGGATACCGTTTCTATGGTAATCACGCCTTTTTGGAAATCGACTTCTGCGCGACTGAGGTAGTTGTCGATATACTTAACGTAGTTGCTTTTACCCGCGTACTTGATTTCTCGTTTGCCCCACCGTTTTTGGATATCGCCAGAGAAGCTGTCGATTAATGAATCGAAAGCGGCGGTGTCTTTTTCAAATTGTCCCGGCATTTCCGCTAAATTATTGGCGAAACGGTTAGTCGGTTCGTAGTCGACATCATAGACGTTTTCGACGAACTCACGGCTGCAACCGGCCATTAAAAGTGCCGTAACAAGAAAGACAATTTTTTTCATAAGTAATTAGTAGGTGGGATCTGGTGAGATAATGACACCACAATGTGCGTTGTGATGTCATTGTTTTTGCGAAAATTTATTCGCTAGGTGGAGTGTAGCCGTCAATGTGAACGTCTTTACCTTCAAACAGGAAGTTCACCATTTCGGTTTCGAGCAGTTTACGATGCTCCGGATCCATCATGTTGAGTTTCTTTTCGTTGATCAACATGGTTTGTTTGTGTTGCCACTGAGCCCAAGCTTCTTTCGAGATGTTATCGAAAATGCGTTTGCCTAGTTCACCTGGGTACAGTTGAAAGTCTAGACCTTCAGCCTCTTTGTTTAGTCGAGCACAAATCACAGTGCGGCTCATAATGACTCCTTGTATTCAATTAACGAAGTTCATGAGGTAGCGCTTCCAGTAACAGTTTTACTGGAGCGGCTAATCCCACTTCTTCAGGTTTAGATAAGTTATACCAAAGACCTTTGTTGCCTTCCATTACCACATCGGGTTGCTTTGACAGGTCAATCAAAATTGGTGTGATATCTAAGTGGTAATGACTAAATGTGTGGCGGAAAGTGATCAGTGTTTGCTGTTCTTTAATGTCATTGGCCTGGATGCCACGTTGTTCCAACAGCAAATCAATATCACTTTCGACATCCACATGTTCGGTTTGCGGGAAGCAGAATAGCCCGCCCCAAATTCCGGTTTGAGGTCTCTGTTCAAGCCAGACTTCATGATTGTGATGAAGCATAACAAATCGGGTTTGCTTCACCGGTTTATCTTTCTTCGGTTTTTTCCCCGGATAGTCGAGAACATTTTCTTGTTTTTTCGCCACACATAAATTGGCAACAGGACACAAGGTGCACTTAGGTCTGCTGCGTGTGCAGACCATGGCGCCCATGTCCATCATAGCTTGATTGTATTTGTCGACGTCAGTTTTCGGGGTATGTGCCTCGGCAATCTCCCACAGCTGATTCTCTACTTTTTTCTGCCCCGGCCATCCTTCAACTGCAAAACAGCGAGAAAGTGTTCGCTTGACGTTGCCATCGAGAATCGCATGTGGCTGCTTAAAAACGGATGACAATACCGCTGCAGCAGTTGAGCGGCCGATTCCCGGCAGAGCGTTCATTTGCTCGATATCCAGAGGGAACTCACCATTATATTTCTGGGCAACCTCTTTGGCCGCTTTATGCAGGTTACGGGCTCGGGCGTAGTAACCGAGGCCAGTCCAGAGGTGCAGCACTTCATCTTGCTCTGCGTTAGCAAGGTCGACCACGGTCGGAAAGCGTTCCAGAATGCGTTGGTAGTACGGAATAACCGTAGTTACCTGAGTTTGCTGAAGCATGATTTCAGACAACCAGACACTGTATGCGGTTTTGTTTTGTTGCCACGGAAGATCTTTTCTTCCATAGGCGTCATACCATTCTAAGATGGCACTGGCGAAAGGGGTCACGACTTGCTCTGTATTCTATTATTGGTTAGGGGCAAAATTGCACCACAGAATGGGTGATAAGTACAACTGGTAATCAGTGGGGATATTACGGGGAGCATTATAGCTTTTGAGTAGTGATAGACCGAGAGCTCAACAAAAACTTGCACCCGATTAAATTCTTTGGATAATCCCCGCTTTGATTAATCAATGTGCAGGCAAAATCAATGAGTGAAGTAACCACTAACGAATACAACGAAGACGGCAAGCTGATCCGTAAAATCCGCAGTTTCGTTCGTCGCGAAGGCCGTTTAACTAAGGGCCAGGAAAATGCGATGAACGAGTGCTGGCCAACAATGGGTATCGATTACCAAGCTGAACTTCTTGATTGGAAAGAGGTATTTGGTAACGACAATCCAGTTGTGCTTGAGATCGGTTTTGGTATGGGCGCTTCACTGGTTGAAATGGCAAAGAACGCACCTGAGAAAAACTTCATCGGTATTGAAGTACACAGCCCGGGTGTTGGTGCTTGTCTTGCTGATGCACGTGAAGCTGGTCTGACTAACTTGCGCGTAATGTGTCACGATGCGGTTGAAGTGTTCGAGCACATGATCCCGAATGACAGCCTAACGACACTGCAACTATTCTTCCCAGACCCATGGCACAAGAAGCGTCACCACAAGCGTCGTATCGTACAGCTTGAGTTTGCTGAAATGGTACGCCAGAAGCTTATCCCTAATGAGGGTATCTTCCACATGGCAACGGACTGGGAAAACTATGCAGAACACATGATTGAAATCATGAATCAAGCGCCAGGTTATGAAAATATTGCTGAAGAAGGCGATTTTGTACCTCGTCCTGAAGAGCGTCCATTAACTAAATTTGAAGCTCGCGGTCACCGTCTTGGTCACGGTGTGTGGGACATCAAATTCAAACGAACTGCGTAAGGAGACAGTTGATGTACCACTATGCGATATTAGCGAATCCGGGTCACAACCGTATTTATTTTGATAGCGCAATGACCATCGCATGTTCAGAGCTAAAAGCAATCTTAGCTTCTGAAGGTGTTGAAGTGACTGAAATTGGCAGCAAAGATGTAGGCTTACCTGCGGCATTGGTGTTCTCGTGCGAGGAAGCGCTCAACGAAGAACAGTCGCGTAAGATCGCCGCATCTTCTATCTATTACGCGCTGTTTGAAGTGCGTGAAGACGGTTTGCTACGACCAATTCAGGCGCCTGCGTTCAACACCTTCCCTGAGAGCATGAGCCAGATCCTGCGTTATACCGGTAAAACAAACGAGCAGTTTACGCGTTTGATGGTAAACCTGGGCGTGAGCGCCGCTAACACAGATAGCGCGCAGCTTACGTTGATGGATCCGATGTGTGGTAAGGGTACAACACTGTTTGAAGGTTTGATCCACGGCTTAAATGTCGTAGGTGTAGAGATCAACCAGAAATGGGTTCAAGAGATCCAGACCTTCATCGTTAAGTTTATGAAGAACGGTCGCTTTAAGCATAAAGTGAGCAAAGAAAAGCGCACTTCTGGCGGTAAAAAAGTGGCCGATGGTTTCGTGATTGAAGCTGCAGTGAATAAAGAAGATTACAACCAAGGTAATCTTCAGACGATGAAACTGTACTCGGCAGATACGCGTATTGCAGACCAAGTTGTGAAGAAGAGTTCCGTGGATATCATGGTGTCTGATTTGCCTTATGGCGTGCAGCACGGCAGTAAGAATGCGAAAGACAGCAAACTGAACCGCAGCCCACTAGAGCTTTTAAAAGAAGCGTTGCCTGCATGGAAAGTGGTGCTGAAAAAGCAAGGTTCTGTGGTGTTGTCTTTCAACGAATTCACTCTGAAATGGAAAGACGTCGCGGCATTATTTGAAGAGCAGGGGTGGAAGGTACTTTCAGAAGAGCCTTATATCGGTTATCTTCATCGCGTAGATCAATCGATTAACCGCAATATTATTGTGGCAGTGAAACCATAATCGATTCTTCGATATCGAATCTTTGAAAAGCCAACATTCAGTTGGCTTTTTTTACCTCTGAGTTAAATCACTCTTGTGACAATAAGGTAGACAATGAAACCGACAGCGGAAATTTTGACAGACATTCTGACCGAAGTTCGTCCTTTGATCGGCCAGGGAAAAGTGGCAGATTACATTCCGGCTCTGGCAAAAGTGCCCAACAACAAGTTAGGTATTGCGGTATACACCAATGAAGGTGAAGTGATTAAGGCGGGGGATGCCGATGAACCGTTCTCAATCCAGTCTATTTCTAAAGCCCTGAGCCTGACGCTGGCGATGTGCTTGTATAAGCAAGAGGAAATTTGGGCTCGAGTAGGGAAAGAGCCCTCAGGTCAGGCATTTAACTCACTCATTCAGTTAGAAATGGAACAGGGGATTCCTCGCAACCCGTTTATTAACGCGGGCGCGATTGTGGTCGCGGATCTGCTGCAAAGTCGCTTGTCTGCACCGCGTCAACGCTTGCTTGAATTTGTTCGCCAGCTATCGGGTGATACTCACATTGTGTATGACAAAGTGGTTGCGGCTTCAGAAATGATGCATGGCGATCGCAACGCGGCGATCGCTTACCTGATGCGTTCGTTTGGTAACTTCGAAAATGAAGTCATACCGGTTCTGCAAAATTACTTCCATGCCTGCGCATTGAAGATGAGCTGTGTTGATTTGGCGAAAACCTTTAGTTACTTAGCCAATAAAGGCACGTCTGTGCAAACTGGTAAACCTGTCGTAACATCGACTCAAACCAAGCAATTAAATGCGCTGCTTGCGACGTGTGGACTTTATGATGGCGCAGGTGAGTTTGCCTACCGTGTCGGTATGCCGGGCAAATCTGGTGTGGGCGGCGGCATTATTGCAGTCGTACCGGGGGATATGACCATTGCAGTCTGGTCTCCGGAGCTAGACTCAGCAGGTAACTCGCTGGCAGGAACGAAAGCTTTGGAGCTACTTTCAGAGCGAATAGGTCGCTCAATTTTCTAAAGTTGCTTATTTGAATCAGCACAAATAAAAATGCCTCTCACACCGAGAGGCATTTTTTATAGCTTGATATCAGATTAGCTTATTCGTCTTCTTCGGCCATAAAGGCTTCTAACAAGTCGTTCAGGAACAACTTACCTTTTTCGGTGATCTGCCAGTGTGTGTCGGTCTCACTCAAATATCCAATTTCTAACGCCCAGTGAATGGTGTCTTGAATGGTGCTTAGTGGTAAACCAGTGGTGTCGATAAAGTCTTGTTTTGGGCACGCTTCCATCAAACGGAAACGGTTCATGAAGAACTCAAACGGACGGTCTTCATCTTCCACAAACTGCTCGGTATGCAGATAAGGTTTCACCATATTTTGGTACGCAGCCAGATAACCACGTGGATGCTTCACTTTAGTGGTACGAATGATACGCCCATCAGCGAAACTCAGCTTGCCATGTGAACCGCAGCCGATGCCGAGATAATCCCCAAACCGCCAGTAGTTAAGGTTGTGCTGACACTGATAGCCCGGCTTGCTGTAACCGGAGATTTCGTACTGCACATATCCTGCTGCTGAGAGTTTCTCATGGCCTTGCTCGAAGATGTCCCATAGGTCATCGTCGTCAGGCAGCGTCGGAGGCTTGTAATAGAACATGGTGTTAGGCTCAATGGTGAGCTGATACCAAGACAGGTGTGGCGGATCCAGTTCAATAGCCTTATCCAAATCGGCCAGAGCCTGCTCAATACTTTGGTCTGGCAAGCCGTGCATTAAGTCCAGATTAAAGCTGTTTAAGCCAATCTTATGGGCGAGCTTAGCCGCATTTACTGCTTCATCCTTGCCGTGGATGCGTCCGAGGCGTTCTAGCTTCTCTTGCTCAAAACTCTGCACTCCGATAGATATACGTGTTACCCCTGCTTTTCGGTAGCCAGCAAAACGTTCAGCTTCGATCGTTCCTGGGTTGGCTTCCATGGTAATTTCGATGCCTGGCTTGAATGGAATACGCGCTTCAATTCCTTTTAACAGACGTTCGATTCCTTGTGCTGAAATCAGGCTCGGCGTACCGCCACCAATGAAAATAGAATGCAGAGGGCGTGGAGCGTCGTTCAGGCGATATTTTTCAATATCGGTATCCAGATCTTCCAGAAGGGCGTTGATGTATTCCTCTTCTGGGATCTCCGCTTTGAGCGCATGCGAGTTGAAGTCGCAGTATGGGCACTTTTGTACACACCATGGGATGTGAACATACAGACTGAGTGCTGGGGGCGTTAACATGGATAAACTCGCTTATTATTACTATGCAATGTGCTTACTGGGCTGTGTGCGCAGACAGCTGAGCGAACAGAGATTTCAGCGCTTTACCACGGTGTGACAGCTGCTTTTTACGCACAGGCTCTAGCTCTGCTGATGCACAATCGTCTTCTGGCACGAAGAAGATTGGGTCGTAGCCAAAGCCATTCTCACCTTGTGCTTCTGTCAGGATACGACCTTCCCACATACCGTGACAAACGACAGGTGTCGGATCATCTTTATGGCGTATTAATACCAAGACACAATGGAAACGCGCAGTGCGCTCTGCTTCAGGCACGCCCTCCATCGCTTTTAGCAGTTTTTCCAGATTCTCCTGGTCTGTTGCGTTTTCGCCAGCGTAACGTGCAGAGTAGATACCAGGTGCACCGTTAAGGAAGTCGACTTCTAAACCCGAATCATCAGCGATAGCTGGCAGGCCGGTTTCTTGCGCTGCATGGCGAGCTTTGATAATTGCGTTCTCAATAAACGTGGTGCCCGTTTCCGCAACTTCAGAGACGTTGAATTCACTTTGTGCCAATACTTCGAAACCGAAATCTGAAAGCAAATCTGCCATCTCACGTACTTTGCCTTGGTTGCCTGTTGCTAACACAATCTTTTTCATGGGGTTCTCTTTTCATTGTGATGAGGAGAACATGTCGTTCTCCTCATCTTTTCATTTTAACTTTTTTAACTTCGGAAGGCTTTTGGCCTACTGGTGTCCAAAAGCTTTTAGATCATTCTGACCCAATTACTCTTCGACATGTCACTCTTCAACAAAAAACTTCTGGGTGAATTGAAGCTTACCTGAGCCTTTGTTTCCAGCTTTTACATCAATATCGAAGGTAAAGGTTTCTTCATGCGTGATCGGCAGTTCAGCCAAGTAGTAAATAGCGTCACCTTCTTTAACTTCACGGAAGGTTAACTGTTGCGTTTGACCGATCAGGTTCTTTGCATGTCCCTCTACCTTCGCTTCCAGAGCTGGTTTTCCGAGGGTAGAACTATCAAGCACGCTAATATTTATTACAGCGAGGTAGCCATTACGTTTAATGTTGTAGCTGCTGGCTACTTTCGGCGTCAGAAAAGTAGAGTTAAACGCCACGTAATGTACTTCGATGTCTTTCATCGTTTTGAACTGTTCAGCAAAAGTCGGGAAAGACAATAGGCTGATCAGTACTGCGGTAATCCATTTGTTCATCGTGAATTCCTCAAAGAGACACTTCTATTTAAGTTTAATTTAAATAACCTGCTTTCAGGTTAAATAAAAAGCCATCATAAGATGGCTTTTATTTCATCAGGTATCTGCGCGGGAGATTCTATCCGAATTTGTTTGTGCCGTCCCAGTTCGCCTTTTTCTATGTGAACCAAACCCTTAGCGACTTTAAATTGCTTAGCCAGAAATTTGGTGAGATGCGCATTGGCTTTGCCATCGATGGGCGGGGCGGTAATAGCGATTTTTAGTTCTTCCCCATGCAAGCCGACGACTTTATCGCGGCTTGCTTTCGGTTGAATGTAGAGTTTAAGGACAATGTCCTCGCCATCCCGCCAAACTGCGGCTGACACTACAGCTGGTACCATATTGGGCCAACAATATCGCCCATCAGGAAGTTCGCGAACTGCAGACCGATAAACAGCACCAAAACGCTAAGATCAAGACCACCAATTGCAGGGATAATGCGACGGATTGGAGCGCACATTGGCTCAGTCAGCTGGTGGAACACATACTCAATTGGACTGCGGCCCTGACTAACCCAGCTCAGGATTGCACGGATCAGCAATACCCAGAATAACAGGCCGCCAGCGGCTTTAATTAGAGACAGTAATCCCAGGAACAGGAACTCAACACTAAAAGAAACGGAACCGCTTGATGCGATAAGAATTAAAGCAACAAACTTAAGTACACACAGCAGGTACGCAAATAAAATTGTAGCCAGATCGATACTACCTACAGACGGGATAACACGACGCAGTGGAGCAATGACTGGCTGTGTAGCTTTAACAATAAATTGCGAGAAAGGGTTGTAGAAGTCGGCGCGTGCAGCTTGCAACCAAATACGCAATATAACGACCATGATATACAGGTCAAATAGGGTTGAGATGAGAAAACTCATTGAATTCATAAGGTACCCTTAACAAGTGATGGATGACTTTTTCTCGAGAATCATCCAGGTAATTAAAATAGTTTTTCCATTTCTTCCGCGCGAGCAACCGCTGCCTGCATTGCTTTGGCTACGATATCAGAAAGCTGATGTTCGTTGAACGTTCGCAGAGCTTCTGCTGTTGTCCCACCTTTGGAGGTGACATTTTCACGCAGTGTAGATAGCTCAGTATCCGGATTGTTCACTACCATGCTGGCTGCGCCTAATGCCGATTGCTGAACCAGCAGGCGAGCGGTCTCTTTATCGAAACCTTGTGCGATCGCTTCTGCTTGCATCGCTTCCATAAACAAGAAGAAATAAGCCGGAGCGCTTCCCGCTGCAGCAATCACACTATTGATGCCGGCTTCTCGTTCCACCCAGCAAACTTCACCTACAGCCTGCATCAGTTGTGCTGCGAAGTCTTTATCCTGCTTAGTTACATGTTCAGGCGCAAAAAGACCACTCATGCCCAAGCCTAACTGAGAAGGCGTATTTGGCATGACACGAACCAGATTTAACTTCGTCGCTAGCATCTCATCTAAACGTGAACAATTAATGCCAGCCGCGATAGAAATCACCAATTTGTTGCTGAAATCGATAGATTGCAGAGGCTTACATACATCGGCCATCATTTGTGGTTTCACAGACAAAACCACCACATCCGCTTCTGAAGCCGCAAGGATGTTGTCGCTGGTGGTACGGATGCCAAAATCTTTTTCAAGTGGCAAGCGACGTGTCTCTGAAGGGGCGGTTGCCACTATATTTTGCGCCGGGTAACCATTCGCTACTAAGCCAGAAATAATGGCTCTCACCATGTTACCTGCACCAATGAAGGCAATTTTTTTATGTTCCATTTGTCTGATTTCCGTTGTGATGCTTTGCTACTTTAAAATGCATTTAACTGCATGATAAATGATAAGTTTTACTGCTAAAATGTAGCAGTTGTAAGATCTGGCAATTCTTGTTTGCTCTTGCTGACTATTCACTTTTTGCGCTGTAGTCACGAGCACCAAAAATAGCAGTTCCGATTCGTACCATGGTGCTGCCCGCGACGATAGCCGCCGTCATATCGCCACTCATACCCATGGATAATGTGTCTATTTCCGGGTATTGCTGTTCAAGATCTTGCTTCAATTTCGCCAGTTTCTGGAACTCATGAAGCTGTGAATCATAGTCTGAGACGTTAGCAGGGATAGACATCAATCCTCTTAAAGTGAGGTTGGGTAGGCGAGAAATCAACTCAGCCAGCTCGAATACTTCTGCGTCGGTTACGCCAGACTTTGAATCTTCACCACTGGTGTTCACTTGAATAAGAACTTGCAGTGGTTTTAGTTCACTTGGACGTTGATCATTCAGGCGTTGGGCAATCTTAGCGCGATCAATGGTGTGAACCCAATCGAAATGTTCAGCGACAAGACGGGATTTATTGGACTGAATAGGCCCGATGAAGTGCCATTCTATGCGATTTTCTGGATAATGCTGAGCAAAGTGCTGAACTTTATTAACGCCTTCTTGAACATAGTTTTCACCAAATGCCGTTTGACCGGCTTGGTAAGCTTCAAGAATGGCTTCAACGGGTTTAGTTTTACTTACCGCTAAAAGTTGCACTGACTCAGGAGAACGGCCGCATTTTTGCTCGTCGTTTCGGATTTGAGAGGTGATATGTTCAATATTTTGTTGAATACTACTCATAGCTGTACTTTAGACTTAAGGATTTTAAATGGATATCACTGAGTTACTGGATTTTAGTGTAAAACATAATGCATCAGATCTACATCTTTCTGCAGGTGTCCCACCAATGATCAGAATTGATGGGGACGTGAGAAAGCTGGGCATTCCGGCGTTTACACATCAAGAAGTGCATCGCTTGGTTTTCGAAATCATGAACGATGCACAACGCAGTGAGTTCGAAGAAAAACTCGAAGTCGATTTCTCGTTTGAACTACAAAACGTTGGACGTTTTCGTGTCAACGCATTTCACCAATCTCGCGGCTGCGCTGCGGTGTTTCGTACCATCCCGAGTAATATTCCAACGCTTGAAGAACTCGATACGCCAGATATCTTCCGAAAGATTGCTAACGGGCAGAAAGGTTTGGTACTGGTAACAGGACCAACCGGCTCTGGTAAATCGACGACCTTAGCTGCCATTGTCGACTACATCAACCGTAATCACAATAAGCACATTCTCACAATTGAAGATCCAATTGAATTTGTTCATACAAACAACAAATGTTTGATCAACCAACGCGAAGTTCACCGTGACACTCATAGCTTCCAAAACGCCTTGCGCAGTGCACTGCGTGAGGACCCGGATGTCATTCTGGTTGGTGAGATGCGTGACAAAGAAACCATCAGTCTGGCGTTGACCGCTGCTGAAACTGGTCACTTAGTTTTTGGTACGTTACACACGAGTTCTGCTGCGAAAACCATCGACCGTATTATTGACGTGTTCCCCGGCAGCGATAAAGACATGGTTCGCTCGATGTTATCCGAATCTTTGCGTTCCGTTATCGCCCAGAAACTGTTGAAACGTAATGGTGGTGGACGTGTTGCTTGTCATGAAATCATGATGGCGACACCGGCAATTCGAAACTTGATCCGCGAAGACAAAGTCGCTCAGATGTATTCGATCATCCAGACAGGTGCGGCACATGGGATGCAGACGATGGAGCAAAATGCACGTCAGCTCCTTGCTCAAGGTATTGTTTCTCACGAAGAGGCCGACAGCAAAGTTGGGCTTGAAGTGCAGCAATTTTCGTAACGCTCATATAAATAATGGTGGATACGGAAGATGGATCTGAATAAATTTCTCGAAGGTATGTTGGCGCTTAAAGCGTCGGATCTTTACATCACAGTTGGTGCGCCTGTCTTGTTTCGTGTCGATGGTGAGCTGCGCCCTCAAGGCAACAAATTAACTGAGAATGATGTGGCTCTGTTACTGGACAATGCAATGGATCCAGAGCGACGTCAGGAGTTTCGTCAAAGCCGCGAATCTAACTTCGCTATCGTCCGGGATTTCGGCCGCTTCCGTGTCAGTGCTTTTTTCCAACGTGAGTTGCCAGGAGCGGTTATTCGTCGCATTGAAACGGACATTCCAACTTTTGAACAGCTTAAATTACCTTTAGTGCTACAAGATTTAGCGATCGCAAAGCGAGGTCTGGTGCTGGTGGTTGGTGCAACAGGTTCGGGTAAGTCGACCACAATGGCGGCGATGACTGGCTACCGAAACAGCAACAAAACCGGGCATATCCTAACGGTAGAAGATCCGATCGAATTTGTTCATGAACACAAGCGTTGTATTGTCACCCAGCGTGAAGTCGGCTTAGATACGGAAAGCTATGAAGTGGCACTGAAAAACTCTCTGCGTCAGGCTCCTGATATGATCCTTATTGGGGAGATCCGCAGCCGGGAGACAATGGAGTATGCAATGACTTTTGCTGAAACAGGTCACTTGTGTATGGCGACCTTGCACGCCAACAATGCCAACCAAGCTTTGGAGCGTATCCTTCATTTAGTGCCAAAAGATCAAAAAGAGCAGTTCTTGTTTGATCTCTCCATGAACTTGAAAGGAGTGATTGGTCAGCAGTTGATCCGTGATAAAAGCGGGCAGGGACGTCATGGTGTGTTTGAGATCTTGCTTAACAGCCCGCGTATTTCAGATTTGATCCGACGAGGTGATTTGCATGAACTGAAATCGACCATGGCGCGCTCAAACGAGTTTGGTATGCTGACCTTTGACCAGTCACTCTACAAATTGGTGATGCAAGGAAAAATCAGTGAAGAAGATGCACTACACAGTGCGGATTCTGCTAACGACTTGCGTTTGATGCTGAAAACTCAGCGTGGTGAGCCATTGGCAACGGGAAGTTTGGCGAACGTTAAGATCGATATGGACTAGAACTTTCCTGAAGATAAAAAAGGTTGGCGGAAGCCAACCTTTTCTGTTTCAACAAATTCAGAAAATTTACTCACCCCAAAGCTTTTCGAACCAGCTTTCCAGAATCACAACCGCAGATTGGCAATCGATATTGCCTTTCGACAGCGCTTTATAACCGCCCATTTCGAACAGATCCGCACGTGCTTCTGCAGTGGATAAGCGTTCATCGTGAAGTTCGACGGGTAATCCGAAACGGCCTTGCAGACGATTAGCAAACTTTTTCGCGCGCGGAGTAATGGTTTCCAGAGCTTTACCGTGAAGATCTGTCGGCAAACCAACAACCAGCAGATCGGGTTGCCATTCTTTGATCTGTTTTTCAATGTCGTCCCAGTTTGGGATGCCATCATTGGCTTTAAATGCTTTTAATGGAGAGGCGGTTCCCGTAATTTCCTGGCCAATGGCGCTACCGATGCTTTTAGTACCGAAGTCAAAAGCCATAATTGTACGTGACATAAAGGGTCTCAAATCTTAATCAAAACTATCTGGGCCTATTAGGCGTGCCCTGCGTCAGAAGAAAGCTGACTCGGATCGATGCCCAGTTTTTCTACTGCTTTTTTCCAACGCTCAGTAATTGGAGTATCAAAGATTATTTCGGGTGTAGCCTCAATGGTCAGCCAAGAGTTTTCAACTAACTCGTTTTCTAACTGTCCCGCACTCCAGCCTGAATAGCCCAGCGCAACTAAATAGTCACTTGGCTCAGCTTCGGTACCCAGTACCGACAGAATGTCGCGAGAGGTAGTGACCGCAAGATCATCGGTCATCTGAATGCTCGATTCGTAATAATCTTTGGGTTTATGCAGGATAAAGCCACGGTCTTCTGATATCGGCCCGCCGTTATACACCGGTCTGTCCAGGCTCGCCTCAAACAAGCGCGGATGCACAGGTTGTACCTTGACTTGCTTAAGCATGTTACCCACAGTGATGTCGACAGGAGCATTAATAATTAATCCCATTGCGCCTTCTTCGTTGTGTTCGCAAACGTAGATAACACTATTCTGGAAATAGGGATCTTTCATTCCAGGCATGGCGACTAAAAAATGGTTTGTGAGGTTCATACTCATACCGACCCTTCAGACTCGTAAATGAACTTAAGCAGATTCACTTATATGCATGAATTTGCTTAAGTTAACATCTGGCTCTCTCTTATAACTTTACTATAAATTTAATTATTCGCCTTTCAGTCTGCGTTCAATTGCATCCATCAGTTTGCCAGTGATTGAAATATCAAAAGCTGCTTCGATTTCGCGAATACACGTTGGGCTAGTAACGTTGATTTCAGTAAGCTTATCGCCAATGACATCAAGACCCACGAAGATAAGACCTTTTTCTTTTAGAGTCGGTGCAACTGCTTGAGCAATCTGAAGATCTGTTTCGCTAAGTGGGCGAGCTTCACCTGTACCACCTGCAGCAAGGTTACCGCGCGTTTCGCCTTTCGCTGGAATTCGCGCAAGACAGTAAGGCATTGGCTCGCCATCAACCACGAGAATACGCTTGTCACCATTGCTGATGTCTGGCACGAAGGTCTGTGCCATCGCGTAGTATTGACCATGATTAGTCAGCGTTTCGATGATCACCGATATATTTGGATCGCCTTCTTTAACGCGGAAAATAGATGCGCCACCCATGCCATCAAGTGGCTTAAGGATTACGTCACCATGTTGCTCGCGGAATGCTTTAATCTTCTCTGCTTTACGCGTCACGATGGTTGTTGGTGTTAATTCCGGGAACCAGGCGGTAAACAGCTTCTCATTGCAGTCACGAAGGCTTTGAGGTTTGTTGACGATCAGTG
This sequence comes from Vibrio sp. YIC-376, assembly GCF_052353105.1. Taxonomy (NCBI): domain Bacteria; kingdom Pseudomonadati; phylum Pseudomonadota; class Gammaproteobacteria; order Vibrionales; family Vibrionaceae; genus Vibrio; species Vibrio sp. YIC-376. The sequence goes on along the minus strand of NZ_JBBWFK010000013.1, from coordinate 77,619 downwards.
TGCCTTTTTCTTCGGCGCGCTCAAGAATGTAAGTTGCGTAGATGTATTCAGTATCGAACGGAGGATCTTTACGCATCAGAACTGCATCTAACTCAGATAACTCGATGGTTTGCTCTGATTTGAATTCGTACCAGCCGTTTGGATCTTCTTTCAGCTCTACCACTTTCGTGTCGGCAACCGCGACACCTTGGTCGAGATGAAGATCGTCCATTTCCATGTAGTGGATTTCATAGCCGCGGCGTTGCGCTTCAAGCATCATGGCAAAGCTAGAGTCTTTTTTGATGTTAATGGACGAAATTGGATCCATTACAATACCGAGTTTGATCATTATTTTTCTCCGTTTTAACCAAGATCGCCGAAACGAACTTGTAAGGCTGTAATTGCGGTAAGAGCCGCGGTTTCGGTACGCAGAACACGTGGGCCGAGGAGCGTCTCTTCAAATTGGTATTCGCGGGTCATATCGATCTCTTCTGAAGACAAACCGCCTTCAGGGCCGATCAGTAGACGAACTTTTTCAACAGGTGTTGGCAGGGTGTTGATCGAGTATTTTGCACGAGGGTGAAGATTGAGTTTCAGACCATCGTACTCTTCTTGACACCATTCTTCCAAGCTCATGATTGGTCGAATTTCCGGGACGACATTACGTCCGCACTGCTCACAAGCACTGATGGCGATTTTTTGCCACTGAACCAGTTTTTTCTCAAAACGTTTATGATCGAGTTTTACGCCGCAACGTTCTGAAATAAGAGGGGTAATGGTATTAACCCCAAGTTCTACCGATTTTTGGATTGTGAACTCCATCTTATCGCCACGTGAAATGACTTGGCCAAGATGCAGATCTAATGGAGATTCAATGCTGCTTTCGACACGCTCAGTGAGGTCCACCATGACATTCTTTTTGCTGACTTCACTGATCACTGCTGGGAACTCAGCGCCGCTGCCGTCAAATAATAGAACTTCCTGACCTTCCTTCATGCGAAGTACACGGCCAATATGGCCCGCAGCGTCTTCACTTAATGCGAGTGTGCCAAGTTGGTGAATGGTTTCTGGATGATAAATTCGAGGGATACGCATGAGATTTCCAGCAAGAGAATAAACTTAGTTCCTAACATGGATGCATTCCATCGAAAAAACAAGGGGCAAGAGGCGTTTCGAGTCAACGAAACGCCTCTACAAGAAAGGGCAGTGGCTATCTCTGTTTGTGTTTTTACAGCGCGCTACAAGCCTCTTGAACAAATGGGTTGTGGTTGCCCTGAACTTTGGCAATACGCTTATCACGTTCACATTCCCATTTATCTGCAGGGTAGGTTTTGTTCCATGCACTCATCAACTGAGTTTGTTGTTTGGAAAGCTTGAACCCGTACTCTTTACTCATATAAAGGTAGGTACGAGCAATAGAACCACGTGCGCGATCTGGTGGCATTACTTTGCGCTGTTTGAAGTTTACCTGCATCTCACAACGACCATAACTGACGCCGTCAACGCCATTCCACTGACTGAAGTTGAAGTTAGAACGGTCACCGTTTACTTCACCAATCGCCGGTGTCAGGTTATGCAGGTCAGCTTCCATTAATCGAAAAGTATTGTCATTGCGCGAGCAGTTTTTACGGCCGCCATTTTGCCAGCACTGTAGCTGGTGTCCAAATTGCCAAGCTGGAACGACATGTTCCCACTCTATACGAGAAGCGCGTGTTTCTTGCTTTCGTACCTGGTAGCCGCAAGAGGCAAGGTCGGGTGAGCCTTTCTTGCCTTGCCATTGAATATCACAACCGCAGTAAAAGCTGGTGGGATGATCCTTATAGATTTTTACCGCTTCGTGCTTAGCGGCTGAAAAGGAACTTGGTGGCGCGGCCACGGCTGCACTGGAAAGTGCGAGAATGAATAAAGAAAACAGGTATTTCATGGTTAAAGTCTTAGAAAAGTGTGACTTTAGCCATTCTAACACTCAGTTATAGGCTTTCGTAATAAGCAAGTTAATAATTAAAAAAGAAAAGTATAACGTTGAAACCAGTTGGTTATTTTTACAAACGCTCTAGGTAAGCTGAACACCCGTGAAGCTAAGACGCTGACGACACTTCTGACATGAATACACCGCCTGTTTACGCAGCACTTTATTATGGCGACGAACGGAAAGCGGGTAAGTTGTACAGTGACAGCGATACTCGAAGGTTTTGCCTTGAACAGAAGAGACTTCGAAACTATGTGTGGTTTTAGCAGGTACGTTAAAGACCGATTCCATTACGGTTTGCCACTCTTTGCCGTGAGGGCGCACTCGGCCATACAGCTGGTAAGTGATCAGATGGGCAACTTCATGCGGTATGACTTCTTGCAAAAAGGCATGTTTGTTCTCTTTAAACAGAACTGGGTTGAGGCGAATCTCATTTAGCTGAAGATAGGCTTTTCCGGCAGCTTTGCCACGAACATTAAACGTAATGCCTGGAAGAGGGAATGAGCGCTTAAAAGCATGTTCAGCTAATACGATATATTGCGTCATCACCTGTTTTGCTTTGTAGCTTAGTTCAATGTCCATTCTTTCCTCACGAATTCAATAAAAAGCCCCCGCAGTTGCGAGGGCTGGATCATAGCATCACTGATTTAAGGTGTGTGTTTTTTCTTAATAGTTGCGTGGTAAGCATGCCAAGTTCCGTAGCCGAGAATTGGCATGGTAAACAGCATACCAATTCCGTAAGTGGCGAAACCAATTAATATACCGCCGCAGATGACCGCCGCCCAAACAATCATGGCCGGGATATTGGATTTTACTGCATTGAAGCTGGTGAAAACCGCAGTCATCATGTCGACACGGCGTTCCATCATTAATGGAATTGAAAATGCAGAGATGCTGAATACGACACAGGCCAACACGAAACCTACGAGCGAACCAATCACAAGGAATGGTAAAAATTCAGTCAATGGTGCGCCTTGCACCGATGGGTATAGGGCATGAAGAAGCGCTGCAATACGCATCCAGAAAATCATACAAACAGCTAACAGAACAGCAAAGGCCCATTGCGAGCTTGAATTACGCCCGATCGCTTTCATTGAGTGGAACAGGCGAGATTTGTGTCCGCGCTCTCTTTCCCAGCTGGCATCGTATAATCCCAGCGCTAAAAAGGGGCCAATTAACATGTAGACAATGAGACTCGGCATTACGACAAGGTGTGTGCCTTGCCACTGTACAAGCAACACTATACCTATGGCTGCAGCCATAAAGCACAGTCCATAAAATGCGCTGATGAGTGGCATTCGTACGAAATCATGCAAACCCAGAGCGAGCCAATGGAACGGAGCACTGAGATTAACCGTGTTACACGGAATGGTTCTAGCGTATTCGTTATCAGGTACTTCCTTTCGCTTACCATGGAAGTCGGATGGATTGACTGTTCGAGGCATAACTCCTCCTTGGTTTATTCCTACGAAATTAACTAAGTAATGACTTACCCAACCCCTAGTAGGTTTCAGTCATAAAAGGATGTCTGGCTAACGTATTCCCCAAGTTTTTTGTCGTCACACTAGCTCAGATCCGCGTTGTTATTGAAATGCTATTTAACAATATTTTAACTATTGGCGGAGTTGGGACAATTTACAACTATTTGCTTGAAATTTGTTCGGGTCAGTTTCGACTGGTGGGCAAAGGAAGTAGGAAATAGGACGAAACAAAAAGCCCCCGCCAAGAGGCGAGGGCTTTGTAGATTCCGAGTGAGGCTCGATTACTTGATGCCAGCGAAATCGCGAAGAAGTTCTGCTTTATCAGTCGCTTCCCATGGGAATTCTTCACGACCGAAGTGACCGTATGCAGCTGTCTTCTTGTACATTGGTTGCAGAAGGTTAAGCATTTCTTGTAGACCGTAAGGACGTAGGTCAAAGAACTGACGTACCGCTTCGATGATGATGTCGTGATGGACTTTCTCAGTACCGAACGTTTCCACCATGATAGATGTTGGATCTGCAACACCGATAGCGTAAGACAGTTGGATTTCACAACGATCAGCCATACCAGCGGCTACGATGTTTTTCGCGACGTAACGAGCTGCGTATGCCGCACTGCGGTCAACTTTTGATGGATCTTTACCAGAGAATGCACCACCACCGTGACGAGCTGCGCCGCCGTAGGTATCTACGATGATCTTACGGCCAGTCAGACCACAGTCACCCATTGGACCACCGATTACGAAACGGCCTGTTGGGTTAATGAAGAATTTAGTCTCTTTGCTGAGCCACTCTGAAGGAAGAACTGGCTTGATGATCTCTTCCATTACTGCTTCACGTAGGTCTGGAGTAGAGATTGAATCACAGTGCTGAGTTGAAAGAACAACTGCATCGATACCTACGATCTTACCTTGGTCGTACTGGAACGTAACCTGAGATTTCGCGTCTGGACGCAACCAAGGTAGTGTACCGTTTTTACGTACTTCAGCTTGTTTTTCAACAAGACGGTGAGAGTAAGTAATCGGAGCTGGCATTAGAACTTCAGTTTCGTTACATGCGTAACCGAACATGATGCCTTGGTCACCGGCGCCTTGCTCTTTTGGATCAGCTTTATCAACACCTTGGTTGATATCTGGCGACTGTTTACCAATTGTGCTGAGTACCGCACAAGAGTCCGCATCAAAACCCATATCTGAGTGAGTGTAGCCGATCTCACGAACGGTTTCACGAGTTAGCTCTTCAATGTCAACCCATGCTGAAGTCGTTACTTCACCACCTACCATTACCATACCGGTTTTAACGTAAGTCTCACATGCAACACGAGCCTTTGGATCTTGCTCTAGAATCGCGTCAAGAACCGCATCAGAAATCTGGTCTGCAATTTTATCTGGATGACCTTCTGATACTGACTCAGAAGTAAACAGGTGCTTAGCCATGTTAGCTCCACTATATCTGGTTTAAAACTGGAGCATGATAAACGCTCCAGCGCAAAATAATACTAATATATGCAGGTGTATCTACATCTAGACGGCTATTCTAATTTTGATTGCTCGAATTACAAGCTCTTTTTTGATTTTTGTCACAGCCAAACGTTTGCCTGAGATATTTAAGATTTTGAGAGTTTCGAGGAAATTAAATTCACAGATGCAATATTTGTGAGCTTTTGGGGTGGAAAACGTTTGCGCTCCCTAAGGGGCTTTGAGAGAATTATGACCAATTTTTTCGTTTCGCTTAACGTACTCAGGAGCAGACATGTCGTCTCGTAAACATCTTGCCAATGCAATCCGTGCTCTAAGCATGGATGGTGTTCAACAAGCTAACTCTGGTCACCCAGGTGCACCTATGGGTATGGCTGATATCGCTGAAGTTCTTTGGCGCTCTCACCTAAACCACAATCCATCTAACCCAGAATGGGCTGACCGCGACCGTTTCGTACTTTCAAATGGCCACGGCTCAATGTTGATTTACTCTCTACTACACCTAAGTGGTTACGAGCTATCTATCGACGATCTGAAAAACTTCCGTCAGCTTCACTCTAAGACTCCAGGTCACCCAGAGTACGGTTACGCACCAGGTATCGAAACGACAACGGGTCCTCTAGGTCAAGGCATTACTAACGCAGTTGGTATGGCAATGGCTGAAAAAGCACTGGCAGCTCAGTTCAACAAAGAAGGCCACGACATCGTTGACCACTTCACTTACGTGTTCATGGGTGATGGCTGTCTGATGGAAGGTATCTCTCACGAAGCGTGTTCACTAGCAGGCACGCTAGGCCTTGGCAAGCTGATCGCGTTCTGGGATGACAACGGCATCTCTATCGATGGTCACGTTGAAGGCTGGTTCTCTGACGATACGCCTAAGCGTTTTGAAGCGTACGGCTGGCACGTAATCCCAGCGGTAGATGGTCACAATTCTGAAGCAATTAATGCAGCAATTGAAGCGGCAAAAGCAGACCCTCGCCCTACGCTAATCTGTACTAAGACTATCATCGGTTTTGGTTCTCCTAACAAGTCTGGTTCTCACGACTGTCACGGTGCACCACTTGGTCAAGACGAAGTGCAAGCAGCACGTGAATACCTAGGTTGGGAATTCGGTCCATTTGAAATCCCTTCAGACGTATACGCAGAATGGGATGCGAAAGAAGCGGGTGCAGCAAAAGAAGCAGCATGGAACGAGAAATTCGAAGCTTACGCTGCAGCTTACCCAGCAGAAGCGGCAGAGCTTAAGCGTCGTATCAATGGCGAACTACCTGCAGAGTGGGAAGAGAAAGCAAACCAAATTATTGCCGATCTTCAAGCGAATCCAGCAAACATCGCATCACGTAAAGCATCACAAAATGCACTAGAAGCATTTGGTCAGATGCTTCCAGAATTCATGGGCGGCTCTGCTGACCTTGCGCCTTCTAACCTGACTATGTGGTCTGGCTCTAAGTCTCTAGAAGCGACTGACTTCTCAGGTAACTACATTCACTACGGCGTGCGTGAATTCGGTATGACTGCGATCATGAACGGTATCGCGCTACACGGTGGTTTCGTTCCTTACGGTGCAACGTTCCTAATGTTCATGGAATACGCACGTAACGCCATGCGCATGGCCGCTCTGATGAAAATTCAGAACATCCAGGTGTACACGCACGATTCTATCGGCCTTGGCGAAGATGGCCCAACTCACCAACCAGTTGAGCAAATGGCTTCTCTACGTCTGACTCCGAACATGAGCACATGGCGTCCATGTGATCAGGTTGAATCGGCAGTGGCTTGGAAACTGGCTATCGAACGTAAAGATGCGCCAACTGCGCTTATTTTCTCTCGTCAGAACCTGGCACAACAAGAGCGTACTGCAGAACAAGTAGCAGACATCGCGAAAGGTGCTTACATCCTGAAAGAATGTGAAGGCAAGCCAGAGCTTATCCTTATCGCAACTGGCTCTGAAGTTGAGCTAGCGGTTGAAGCAGCAGCGCAGCTAACTGCAGAAGGTAAGAAAGTACGTGTTGTTTCAATGCCATCAACGGATGCATTCGACAAGCAAGACGCGGCTTACCGTGAAGCTGTACTACCATCAGACGTCACTGCACGTATCGCTATCGAAGCAGGCATCGCAGACTTCTGGTACAAGTACGTTGGCTTCGGCGGCAAGATCATCGGCATGACGACCTTTGGTGAATCTGCACCAGCAGGCGAACTGTTCAAGATGTTCGGCTTCACTACTGAAAACGTAGTAAACACTGCTAAAGAACTGCTAGCGTAAGAAAAACGCAGATGAAATAAACCGAGCAGGAATGCTCGGTTTTTTTATGTTCACAGTGTCGGTAAAGTCACTTACTTAATGCGTTTTTGTTTCTCATCGGGTACTATTTGTGACACGAAAATTCAGGTAGGGCGAAGGATAAATGCTAAAGGTTGCGATCAATGGATTTGGACGTATAGGTCGTAATGTTCTGCGGGCTGTATATGAAAGCGGCAAACATCAGCAGATCAAGGTTGTTGCGGTAAACGAACTGGCTCAGCCTGAAGCGATGGCGCACTTACTTCAATATGACACCAGTCATGGCCGTTTTGGCAAAAAGATCTCTCATGACCAAGAGCATTTATATGTTCACCACAGTTCATGTCATCAAGAGACGGGCGAATACGATGCCATCCGCATTCTTCATCTTGCCGACATTGAACTTCTCCCTTGGCGAGATCTCGAAGTTGATATCGTATTGGATTGTACCGGTGTGTACGGCTCCAAAGCAGATGGCCTAGCCCATATCGAGGCAGGCGCTAAAAAAGTACTATTTTCCCATCCAGGTTCAGCCGATATCGATAACACCATAATTTACGGCGTGAATCATGAAACGTTAAAAGATGAACACGTCATCGTTTCTAACGGTTCCTGTACTACTAACTGCATCGTTCCTATCATTAAAGTTTTAGATGAAGCATTCGGGATTGAGTCCGGTACGATTACGACTATCCATTCATCAATGAACGATCAACAGGTCATTGACGCGTATCATGGTGATCTACGCCGTACACGTGCCGCAAGCCAATCTATTATCCCTGTTGACACGAAGTTGCATAAAGGGATTGAAAGAATCTTCCCGAAATTTTCTAACAAATTTGAAGCGATTTCTGTTCGAGTTCCGACAGTTAACGTTACTGCAATGGATTTAAGCGTCACAATTAGTACAAATGTGAAAGTTAATGACGTAAATCAAACCATTGTTAAAGCATCTCAGTGTACATTACGTGACATTGTTGACTATACTGAATCGCCGCTCGTTTCCATCGATTTTAACCATGACCCCCATAGTGCGATCGTGGATGGAACTCAAACTAGAGTGAGCAACGGGCAATTAGTAAAAATGCTCGTATGGTGTGATAACGAATGGGGCTTTGCTAATAGGATGCTGGATACCGCTTTAGCAATGCAAGCTGCAGAGTAAGACATAGTGCAGCGATGGAAAAATATTTATTTTTAGCCTTGAAATAAATATTGTAAGTCTCCATATTCTATAACCAGTTTGACGAATTAACAGGCTTGGCAGGGTTGCCGAGTTTTCAAAACTTTAATTATTAAATATTTGAGAGGACACAACATGTCTGTAATCAAGATGACTGACCTGGATCTTGCAGGTAAACGTGTATTTATCCGTGCGGACCTAAACGTACCTGTGAAAGATGGCAAAGTGACTTCTGATGCACGTATCCTAGCTTCACTACCAACTATCAAGCACTGTCTTGCAGCTGGCGCTAAAGTAATGGTGACTTCTCACCTAGGCCGTCCAACTGAAGGTGAGTACGCTGAAGAGTTCTCTCTACAACCTGTTGTTAACTACCTAAACGACGCACTTGATTGCGAAGTTAAACTAGCAAAAGATTACCTAGATGGCCTAGAGCTAAACGCAGGTGAACTTGTTGTTCTAGAAAACGTTCGCTTTAACAAAGGCGAGAAGAAAAACGAAGAAGAGCTATCTAAGAAATACGCAGCACTATGTGACGTATTCGTAATGGATGCATTCGGTACTGCTCACCGTGCTCAAGCGTCAACTCACGGCGTAGGTATGCACGCTGCAGTTGCTTGCGCTGGTCCTCTTCTTGCTGCTGAGCTAGAAGCTCTAGGTAAAGCAATGGACAACCCTGAGCGTCCACTAGTTGCTATCGTTGGTGGTTCTAAAGTTTCTACTAAACTAACCGTTCTAGAATCTCTATCTAAAATTGCTGACCAACTTGTTGTTGGTGGTGGTATCGCGAACACATTCATCGCAGCTGCTGGCCACAACGTAGGTAAGTCTCTATACGAAGCAGACCTTATCGAAACAGCTCAAAAACTAATGAAAGAGTGTTCTATCCCAGTTGCTACTGACGTTGCATGTGCTAAAGCATTTGACGAAAACGCAGAAGCTGAAATCAAGAACGTTGCAGATGTTCAAGATGACGACATGATCTTCGACCTAGGTCCAGATTCAACTGCGGCTCTTGCTGAAATCATTAGCAATGCAAAAACTATCCTTTGGAACGGTCCTGTAGGTGTATTCGAGTTCAAGAACTTCGAAGCGGGTACTAAAGGCATTTCAGAAGCTATCGCTAAATCTGCAGGCTTCTCTGTTGCAGGTGGTGGTGACACGCTAGCAGCTATCGACAAGTTCGGTATCAAAGCTGACGTATCTTACATCTCTACTGGCGGCGGCGCTTTCCTTGAGTTTGTAGAAGGTAAAGTTCTTCCAGCAGTAGAAATGCTAGAAGCACGCGCTAAGTAATTAAAGCAAAGCGGGGGAGTCATTCTCCCGCTTTCTTGTTTGCTGCAACGTCAGAGGAACTCTGCTAAAATAGCCTCAGTTGTGAGCAAACGTTTGCAAGATTTTCAACTTAATAAGTTTTGTTTAAAAACGACAGATAAATAGGATTAAATCCATGTCTAAGATCTTCGACTTCGTAAAACCAGGTGTTATCTCTGGCGATGACGTTCAGAAAGTATTTGAAGTTGCAAAAGAAAACAACTTTGCACTTCCAGCAGTAAACTGTGTTGGTACTGACTCTGTAAACGCAGTACTTGAAGCAGCTGCAAAAGCTAAAGCTCCAGTTATCGTTCAGTTCTCTAACGGTGGTGCTGCTTTCTTTGCTGGTAAAGGTCTAAAACTTGAAGGTCAAGGTACTCAAATCTTGGGTGCTATCGCTGGCGCTAAGTACGTTCACGCTGTAGCTGAGGCTTACGGTGTACCAGTGATTCTACACACTGACCACGCAGCTAAGAAACTTCTACCATGGATCGACGGTCTACTAGACGCGGGTGAAGAGTACTTCGCTCAAACTGGTAAACCTCTATTCTCTTCTCACATGATCGACCTTTCTGAAGAGTCTCTAGAAGAGAACATCGAAATCTGTGCTAAATACCTAGAGCGTATGGCTAAGATGAACATGACTCTAGAGATCGAACTAGGTTGTACTGGTGGTGAAGAAGACGGCGTTGATAACTCTGACATGGATTCATCTGAGCTATACACTTCTCCAGAAGACGTTGCTTACGCATACGAGAAACTAAACGCTATCAGCCACCGTTTCACTATCGCAGCATCTTTCGGTAACGTACACGGTGTTTACAAGCCAGGTAACGTTGTTCTTACTCCAACTATCCTACGTGACTCTCAAGCATACGTTTCTGAGAAATTCGGTCTACCAGCGAACTCTCTAAACTTCGTATTCCACGGTGGTTCTGGTTCTTCTCAAGAAGAAATCCAAGAGTCTATCGGCTACGGTGTTATCAAAATGAACATCGATACTGATACACAGTGGGCAACTTGGGATGGTATCCGTCAGTACGAAGCGGAAAACCACGATTACCTACAAGGTCAAATCGGTAACCCAACTGGCGAAGACGCGCCAAACAAGAAGTACTACGACCCACGCGTATGGCTACGTGCTGGTCAAGCTTCAATGGTTACTCGTCTTGAGCAAGCATTTGCTGACCTTAACGCAATCGACGTACTATAATTCGTCCGAATTGAGTTATTTTAAAACCCGCTCCTTGAGCGGGTTTTTTTATATCTAAAATTTATTGCTGGCTTAATTCACTGCTCTTTATTAAAGAGGCTTGAAAGAGTTATTGCATGTTGCATCTGGGTGTATATCCCTATCTTGAACTGTTTTTGATTTATTTTTGTTCAATATGAGTAAGTTTAGGCATTAAGAAGTGGCTAAATGGAAGAGCATTGCGTAACCTGTAACAAGCCGATATAGGAAAACTCTGATAATGTCTTGTTTTGCATGTGTTTGCGAAATTCTGACTTTGCAAAACGTCAAGGTTGATATATCGTGCCAAAAATCTGACACTGGTCAGTATGACAATAGCGATATTGTTTTAGATAAGAGCCTATAAAAAATAAGGTTCATAAGTAAACGGCAATTGGTTTTATATTTTTATTTGAGGATAAGAATTATGGCAGGTGAATCGATAGGTATCGATACCACGTTAACTGACGGGTTGACTAAAGCTGAGACGTGGCTTTCAAATAACTCAGACCTACTTGTTCAGTATGGTGTAAACATTATTTCAGCGCTGATTATCCTATTTATCGGTAATATTATCGTTAAAGCAGTCGCTGGTAGTGTGGCAAAAGTACTTGAAAAGAAAAATATGGATAAGGCAGTCGTTGAATTTATTCACGGTCTTGTTCGTTACCTACTTTTCGTTATCGTACTTATCGCTGCCCTTGGCCGCGTAGGTGTTCAAACTGCATCTGTAGTCGCTGTTATCGGTGCGGCTGGTCTTGCAGTTGGTCTTGCTCTACAAGGTTCTTTATCAAACTTTGCGGCAGGTGTACTGATCGTAGCGTTCCGTCCGTTTAAATCAGGTGACTATGTAGAGATTGGTGGTGTTGCTGGTAGCGTTGAAGCGATTCAAATCTTCCAAACGGTTCTAAAAACTCCGGATAACAAAATGGTTGTAGTACCTAACTCTTCTGTTATCGGTGGCGCAATTACTAACTATTCTCGTCACTCGACTCGCCGTGTCGATCTAGTGATTGGTGTGTCTTACAAAGCGGATCTGAAACTAACTAAAAAAGTTATCCGTGAAACACTAGAGAAAGATCCACGTATCCTAAAAGATCCTGATATTACGATCGGTGTACTTGCTCTAGCAGACTCTTCAGTGAATTTTGTTGTTCGCCCTTGGGTTAAAACAGCGGACTACTGGGGAGTTTACTTTGACTCAATGCAAGGCATTAAAGAAGCATTGGATGCAAACGGTATCGAGATCCCATTCCCGCAGATGGATATTCATCTGAACAAAGTCGAAGCTTAATCAGCACGATTAGGTATTTAAAAAGCGAGGCCTTCTTGGTCTCGCTTTTTTATGGGTGTTAGAGAAGGTGATTCACACTATGTTTAAACTTAGATGACGTGAATTATGCCCAATACTTCGTCATTAACTCACTCGCTAAAACATACGCGATGGCGAACATCATCATAGCTACAGCGATATCGATGCCTTTTTTCACCTTAGGTTTGGACAGAGTTGGACCCAATTTGGCTGCACCCAGAGACAGGGTAAAGAACCACACAAAAGAAGCCATAATGGTACCGAGAGCAAATGCTATGCGGTCATGACCTTCAAACTGGCCGCCAATGGAACCAAGAATAACGACTGTATCTAGGTATAAGTGTGGATTTAAAACCGTCACAGCAAGTGCACCTAAAATAACGGTACGTCGTCCACGTGCAATCACTTGACCTTTCGTTTCCGATTCACCTTCTGGCTTGAATGCACTTCGTAGTGACAGGTAACCATAGACGCTTAGGAATGCGATACCGCCAAGTGTAACAGCGGTAAGAAGTATTTCATTTTGAGATAAAACGGCACCACCACCGAAAATGCCCAGAGAAATAAACAGCATATCTAGAATGCTACATATAGTTGCTGTGGTGAGATGATGGTTGCGTTTAATGCCTTGATTCAAGACATACGCGTTTTGCGCCCCAATCGGAATGATCATCGATGCCCCTAACCCAAATCCCTGCAATACAACCCAAAAACTCACAATTCACCTCAAAAAATAGTCAATAAAATCACGAAGAGATGAAAGATAAAGACTTTGTTTAAATAAGTATAATTAATGATTTTAATATATTATTAGCTATGCTTATTTAACTGGATTGAAGGTTGGTTATTATGCGCGGGTTGGACTATAAATGGATTGAAGCGCTAGATGCGGTAGTCTATCAAGGCAGTTTTGAGCGCGCGGCGGAGAGCCTTTATGTATCGCAATCGGCGATATCTCAACGTATCAAGCAGTTAGAAAAGTTTCTTGCTCAACCTGTGTTGATTCGTGAACAACCACCAAAACCGACGCCAATAGGAAAGAAGCTACTGGGTTTGTATCGTCGTGTTAGGTTGCTTGAATATGAAATTCTGCCCGAGTTAAAAAATGACACCAATACTCGCCCTGTTCAGCTTTCATTAGCGACGAATGCAGACAGTTTGGCTACTTGGTTACTGCCTGCTCTGCAGAATGTGATGAAAACTCGCCAAGTTGAGTTAAAGCTAGCTATCTACGGAGAATCTCGTTCAATAGAGAAGCTGAAAAGTGGGGAGGTTGCTGGCGCTATCAGTTTGGAGTCGCAAGCGATTCCTGGTTGTCGAGCTGATTATTTGGGACGTATTGACTATGTGTGTGTAGCGAGCCCTGAATTTTATCAGCGCTATTTTTCTAATGGCGTAAATAACAAAACGCTCGCCAATGCTCCGGCGGTTTCCTACGATCAATACGATGAGCTACACAAGAAGTTTCTTACTGAGCATTTCAATGTTCGTCCTGACAGCGTTATCCATCACAATATAAGTAGTTCTGAAGCATTTTTAAAATTGGCGTTAGCTGGGGTCGCATATTGTTTGATCCCTCGTCTGCAGATCTCTGACGAATTGGAGCAAGGATTGCTGATTGATATTACACCAGGCTTCCTGATGACCTATCGTATTTACTGGCATCATTGGCAGTTGGAAACTGGTGTTTTACAGGAAATTTCTCAAGCAATAATCAGTTATGCTCAAAGCCATTTACCAAGTTAAGTGATAAAGGTATTGGTTAATCAGAGCCCAACAGTGTTGATTTGGTCGAAAATTACACTGAAATTACACAGTCAAAGTTGTGTTAGAAGTGAGCTAGGGTGGTTGGATAATCGCCAAAAGTTTCTATTATCAACACATCTATCCCCGCGACATTGATCGTTGATGACTTTATCTTGTCAGCTTTGGGATAGCTCACTTTTTTATTATGGATGGAACTCTTGAATGAAACTGTATTCGTGTTTGCTGGCTTCCGTGCTCAGCCTTACCAGTGTTTCAGCTCTTGCCAATACACCTGAATTTGCTCACGTTACTACTACGGGTTATGGCGAAGTGACTGCTGTGCCAGATATGGCGACTTTCTCAGTCAAGGTCGTGGATACCACAATGACCGCAGAGCAAGCCAAGCAGTCAGTGGACAAGACCGTTGATGAATTTCTGCAAAACCTGACAGATGCTGGCTTGTCAAAAGACAATATCACAAGCTCGAATCTCTACCTTGCTCCACAATATCATTACCCTAAATCAGGTAAAGCTGAGCTCGTAGGTTACCGTGCTTCTCGCAGTATTAATGTCACTGTGACGGATTTGGCGGATCTTAACCAATATTTAGATATGGCGATACAGGCGGGTATTAATCAGGTAGACAATATCCAGCTTAAAGTGAGCAATCAAGCGGAGTACCAACAGAAGGCGCGTATGGCAGCGATTAAAGATGCTCAAGACAGTGCTGCTTCGTTGGCATCTGGATTTGGTAAGCAGCTCGGTGATATCTGGCGCGTGAACTATAACCATAACTATCCTGCTCCGGTATTAATGCGCTCAATGGCGATGGACAGCAAGCAAAGCGCGAACAGCTATCAAGATTCTACGATGGTGATTCGAGATCAGGTCGAAGTGATTTATAAGCTCAAATAATACGAAGCTGATTAATAGAATAAAAAAGGCAGGGAATATCCCTGCCTTTGTCGTTTGTGTTCTTCTTAGTGAAGAATGCGCGCACGAATAGTGCCTTCAATACTTTTCAGTTTGGTCAGTGCTTCGTGTGAACGCTCGGTTTCAACATCGATAACAACGTAGCCGATCTCAGCTGCGGTTTGTAGGTACTGCGCCGCAATGTTGATACCTTCTTCAGCAAAAATGGTGTTGATCTGAGTAAGGATACCAGGACGGTTTTTATGGATGTGTAGCAAGCGAGAACATTCACCACCGTGCACAGGTAGAGAAACCTCTGGGAAGTTGACGCTTGAAAGCGTTGAACCATTGTCAGAGTATTTCGCTAGCTTACCTGCTACTTCTACACCGATGTTTTCTTGAGCTTCTTGTGTTGAACCACCCACGTGCGGCGTTAGGATAACGTTGTCGAATTTTTGCAGCGGCGACTCAAACGGGTCTGCGTTTGTTTTTGGTTCTACAGGGAATACGTCGATAGCAGCACCTGATAGATGACCTGATTCCAGGCTGTTACAAAGAGCAGGAATGTCTACAACAGTACCGCGTGCAGCGTTGATAAAGATTGCGCCAGGTTTCATGCGTGAAAACTCGGCTTCGCCCATCATGTTCTTAGTTTCTGGTGTTTCAGGAACATGCAATGAGATGACATCACACTTATTTAGCAGCTCGCTCATTGTATGAACTTGAGTTGCGTTACCAAGCGACAGTTTATTTTCGATGTCGTAGTAGTAAACGCGCATGCCCAGGTTTTCTGCAATGATGCCCAACTGAGTACCGATGTGGCCATAACCGATAATACCCAGACGTTTACCACGTGCCTCGTATGAGTGGTCAGCGCTCTTTTTCCAGACGCCACGATGTGCAAGTGCGTTCTTTTCAGGAATACCACGAAGAAGCAGTAGAATTTGTCCCAAAACCAATTCTGCTACGCTTCGAGTGTTTGAGAATGGAGCATTAAATACTGGAATACCAAGTTTAGCCGCTGCACCCAGATCAACTTGGTTTGTGCCGATACAAAAACAGCCAATCGAAACCAGTTTGTTTGCTGCATTAAGTACTTCTTCAGTAATGTTGGTGCGTGAGCGGATACCAATGAAGTGAACATCTTTAACGGCTTCAATCAGTTCATCTTCAGGAAGCGAACCTTTGTGATATTCGATATTGGTGTAACCAGCTGCTTCAAGAACTTCAACTGTAGAAGGGTGTAAACCTTCCAGCAAGAGGATCTTAATTTTTTCTTTATCCAGTGAAACTTTGGCCATTTTTTTCTCGTCCTTAAAATGGAAAGGTGGGCTAATATGGCGCACATTGGGCAAAACCATCAAAAAGGGGATAATTAATAGTTTTGTAGGAGGACAAACGTTTCCTTGTGCGTCTTCTGTTCAATAAAGTAACAAAAAAAAATTACTTTGGGTAAGAAAATTACGGAATAAGGAATAAATTTATTTGGAGAAAGAATGAAAAACGGTGCTTTGCAGCACCGTATGTAATGAAATAACCGAAAAATGAACCTGATAGTTGTGTTTCCTAGGTTTTTTACTCTTCGATTTTTGCACCTTCTGGTGTGCCAGTGATAACCACATCAGCACCACGATGAGCAAAAAGACCATTTGTCACAACACCAGCGATGCTGTTGATTTTGTCTTCCATTTCTTTCGGGTTGGTAATTTTCATGTTGTGTACATCTAAGATCACGTTGCCATTATCTGTGACAACACCTTCGCGGTAAGCAGGATCACCACCCAGTTTAACCAGTTCGCGAGCTACGTAAGAACGAGCCATTGGAATGACTTCTACTGGAAGAGGGAATTGACCAAGTACATCAACTGCTTTTGTATCGTCGACGATACAAACGAACTTATCAGAGATTGCTGCAACGATTTTTTCACGAGTTAGCGCTGCACCACCACCTTTAATCATGTCTCGCGTCGGGTTGATTTCATCTGCGCCATCAACATAAACATCTAGTTTAATTACGTCGTTACACTCGAATACTTCAATACCAAGCTCTTTTAGACGCTCAGTAGAAGCAACAGAACTAGAGACTGCACCTTTGATATCGTCTTTGATAGTACCTAGTGCATCGATGAAGTGATTCACGGTAGAGCCAGTGCCTACACCGACAATGCTGCCTTTTTCAACATATTTTAATGCTGCCCAACCAGCCGCTTTTTTCATTTCATCTTGAGTCATGCCAATCTCCTGAATAGATGTTCGTTAACGTTTGCGGCGTGATTATAGCGGGTAAGTGTTAGTTTTCCCATTGCCAGATTCGGCTTGGGGTCACGATCTTGGGTAGTGGAATATCCCAACTTTCAATCGGAAGACGATCAACATGCTGGCAATCGTGGGCAATACCTACGGGCACAGCACCGTCGCCGGTAGCAAACCAGCGGGAAAGTGTACGATCGTAATACCCTCCGCCCATGCCTAAACGGTGGCCAATACTGTCAAAGCCAACTAAAGGTGTGCAGATAAGATCGAGCTGACGAACCGGTATCAGATGGCGAATATCGAGCTTGGGCTCAAGAATGCCATACTTGTTGTAAACCAGTTGATCGTCACTGACATACTGGTGAAACAGTAGCTGACCTTTGGAAAATGGATGGATAACTGGCAGGTAAATCGACTTCTCTTGTTGCCATAGCCATTCGATAAGCGGCTTGGTATCTAGCTCACCATCAGCAGATAGGTAAATCGCGATATGCTGCGAGCGTTGGATTTCAGGAAGTTGAGAGAATTGTGTAACAAGATCAAGAGCTGCTTGGAACTGCGTATCGCTACACAGAGCGTTACGTTTTTCACGAATCAGTTTGCGGAAATCTTGTCGAGATAGTTGAGACATAGAGGATACCCCAGGGTGCCGTTGAGGATTGTGGCCCTTGAACCAGCTAGTTCAAGGCGGATCAGCAATGATAACCGTAGGCTTCTCGGTACATGCCAAGCTTGCTCAATAGTCATCAAGTACTAACCCTTAGGTATTGCTTATCGGCTCGGGGACTTACATCCTGCTGACGCACACCCCAGGGTAAATTTTGTATCTACTGCTGTCCTTGCGTAACTTTACTTAGTGCGTTTTCTAAAGACGCAGTGAGCTTTTCCATTCGCTCCGTCATTTCTTGCTGTTGGCCGCTCGATTCGTATGATTTGGTCTGCAATTCATAACAAATGTTTAATGCGGCAAATGTCAGTAGCTGAATTTCATTGGTTACCTTAGTACGATTGCTCATCTCTTTCAATCGGCGATCGAGATCTTTTGCCGCTGCAACGAGAGAGTCCTCTTGTCCTGCGGGACAATTTACTCGTGTTACTTTGCCTAGTATTTGAACGTCGATCGCTTGATTGCTCATGATGAATAAACTCTATATTCGCGCTATCTAAGGTGTTGCTCTATACAACTACCGAGGAGGAAACTATAGGAAAACCGCATTTAAGATTCAAGCATTTCCCATCACAGAAAGAGAAATGATGACGTGATCACACAGGAATTCGGCAAATTGAGCAAATGGTGTCCAAAATGATTTTGATAGTCGTTTCGGACGACTAGGCTTGATGGTAGGATATGTCGATACATTATTACGCAAGAATGAGCCAAGCTATGAGTGAAATCACCCTTCCTGAATACCAATCTATTGCTGCTGAGTTACAATCTGCAAGTCTGGCAGTTACACCTGCTGAGCTGCACGGTTTACTTGTCGGCATGCTAAGTGGTGGATTGGCGATTAACGATCAAACCTGGCAACCAATTTTGTTTGATTACACCAATGATGGCATGGGATGGCCAACAACGGCTCTGACATTTGCACAAAGTGTGTTCAAAGTAACCGCTGATGAACTGACTGGTTCTTCAATGGAGTTGTCTATATTACTGCCAGATGAGTCAGGCGAAGAAGGCTTGTTTGCTTTAGCCGATGGCTTATCCGATTTTGTAAACCATTTTATCTCTGGCCTTGGTTTGGCGGGTATTACGCTGAGTAAAGCGTCTGACGATGTCAAAGAAGCATTGGCTGACTTAGAAGAAATCGCCAAACTTGGTATTGATGAAGATGATGATCTTGCTGAGCAGGCACAATTGCTTGAACAAGTAATCGAACACGTTAAAGCTTGTGTACTTACTATCCATGCAGAGTTTGGTGCGCGCCCTGAAAGCAGTGACAGCAAACCAACTATCCATTAATCATTGAGTGTTCAGCAGAGGTAAGCATGAGGCAATATGATGTAGTCATTGCTGGTGGTGCTATGGCCGGGGCGACGTTGGCTCTGGCGATTGAGCATTTATCTCTCGAGACTTTGCGAATTGCTGTTGTTGAGCCATTTAAGGCTCAGTCAGATGCCCACCCAGGTTTTGATTCACGGTCGATAGCTTTGTCTTATGGCACTGTTAACCTGTTACGCCATTTACAGCTGTGGTCAGGCATTGAGCCGTTTGCTACGCCAATTGAACATATTCATGTTTCCGATCGTTCTCATGCAGGGATGACGGACATCACCAGGCAAGAGGTTGGGGTAGAGGCTCTCGGGTACGTCGTTGAATTAGCAGATGTTGGCCGTGTGTACCAGAACCTGCTTTCGAAGAGTGCTTCAATAGATTTCTTCTGTCCAGACTCTGTCACCTATATCGAGCGAGAGCAAGATCATGCCAGTGTTGAACTAAGCAGCGGTGAAAAGCTTGTCGCGAAGCTATTAGTGGCCGCCGACGGAGCGGTATCACAATGCTGCCAGCAAGTAGGGTTGGACCTCTCTGAACACGACTTCGAACAAGTTGCCGTGATTGCTAACATTTTGGCTCAGGAGCCCCATCAAGGCCGTGCGTTTGAACGTTTTACAGAGAATGGCCCTGTTGCCTTGCTGCCGATGAGTGACAATCGTATGTCGTTAGTGTGGTGTTTGCATCCTGACGAAGCGCAGGCGGTTTTAGCGCTTTCAGATAGCGATTTTCTCGCACGACTACAGCAAGATTTTGGCTGGCGTTTAGGTTCTCTGAAGAAAGTAGGACAGCGCGCAAGCTATCCTCTGTTACTGCGTCATCGTAAGCAGAACATTTCGCACCGCTTTGCTATTGTAGGCAATGCTGCTCAAACGCTTCATCCTATTGCGGGGCAAGGTTTTAACCTTGGGATCCGTGATGTCGTGTCTCTAGCTGAAGAAGTGGTCAAACAAAGTGATGACGCGGGGCGCTATCAGGGCCTAATGCGTTTTAGTCAGCGACGCGAAACCGACCGCAGTGAAACCATCTGGTTAACGAGCTCGCTCGTGCATATTTTTTCAAATGATTTACCCGCGATGCGAATCGGGCGTAATGCCGCTTTAGCCGCGATGGATAACCTTTCTATTTTTAAGCAGCCACTTCTGCGCCATACTCTTGGCTTAGTGAAACGATGATCGGTTGCAACGAATTAGATAACTATCAGTTCTTAGGTAAAATCAGTTATTAGGTAAGTAAAAGCAATGATGCAAAGTGTAGATATCGCCATCATCGGCGGTGGGATGGTTGGGTTGGCGCTTGCCGCCGCATTCAAAGACAGTGACCTGCGTATCGCTGTCATAGAAGGTAGCGTACCTGACGATAAGCTTAATGAACTACCCGATGTGCGCGTGTCTGCATTGAGTCGCTCTAGTGAAACCATATTGCGTAAGCTCGGAGCCTGGCAGGGTATCGAACAGCGCAGAGCGTCTCCATACTATGGTATGGAGGTTTGGGAACAGGATAGCTTTGCCAAAATAGAGTTTGATGCGCAAAGTATGGCGCAGCCTGATTTGGGTCATATTGTTGAAAACAGAGTAATTCAACTGGCACTGCTGGAGCAAGTTCAGAAACAGGACAACGTTACGCTGTTTATGCCAGCCCGTTGCGCCACTTTAGCGGTTGGTGAACAGGAGAGTTGGTTAACGCTGGATAATGGACAAGCGATGACGGCGAAACTGGTGGTCGGTGCGGATGGTGCGAACTCTTGGTTACGTAATCAAATGGACATTCCGCTCACTCATTGGGATTACGGTCATTGTGCGTTGGTTGCGAATGTAAAAACTGCAGAACCTCACAACAACATTGCACGTCAGATTTTCACTCCTCACGGTCCTTTAGCGTTGTTGCCGATGTCTCAAGCGAACATGTGTTCTATTGTTTGGTCGACGGAACCAAACCGAGCGGAGCAGCTACTTGCAATGGATGAGCATGATTTCAATAAAGCGTTAACCAGCGAATTTGATGTGCGACTTGGTTTGTGTGAAGTGATGGGTGAGCGTGCCGCTTTTCCATTAAAAATGCGTTATGCACGTGACTTTGTCGTAGAGCGTGTGGCGTTGGTTGGCGATGCCGCCCATACCATTCATCCACTTGCTGGACAGGGCGTAAACCTCGGGCTTCTGGATGCAGCAAGTTTAGCTCAGGAAGTCTTAACGCTGTGGAAGCAGGGGCAGGATATTGGAACTAAGCGCAACCTTCGTGCATACGAGCGCTGGCGTAAAGCCGAAGCCGCCAAGATGATTGCCGCAATGCAAGGCTTTCGTGATTTGTTCTCCGGTGAGAATCCGGCTAAGAAGTTGGTTCGTGGTATTGGCTTGAGTTTAGCGGGACAACTGCCCGGTGCGAAAGATGAGATCATGAAGCGAGCGCTTGGTTTGAAAGGACATCTACCGGAATTAGCCCGTCAGTAAAGAGTCAACCTTATTTAGGACGGTACAAGGATGCAAAAAAAGGCTGAATTATTCAGCCTTTTTATCATCGATGTTTAGCTAAGCATATGCGCATCGGAGTTTCATGATTTCCTGGTTGATCTCTTTTACCGCTCTGAAATGACGTTGTTCCGCTTTTTCAGGCAGTATCAGTTTCCCATTATCAAACTCAAACCTACCGACCCCGTAAATATAAATTCTTCCTTTAAAAAGACGACTTATATGTTTAGCAATCATACCTGGAGTATAGCGCTTAAACAGTCTCATATTTACTTTCCTTTTCTCTTACCTAGCTCAGGTTATTCTACGTTTTTGACGCGAAATTATTGTGATGGCAATACTATTCAGTACAGGTGAGATGTAACAGTTTAGATATTTGTGCTGTCACAAACAAAATGACAGGTGTATATCTTAAATAGCGTGAGGCTTACCTCAAATATCACCTATGAAGGAACATTAACTTGTTTTGCACTCCTTCTTACGTGGGGCATTAAGCAATAGTTTTGTTACAAGATTAAGAATAGAAGCAAAATGAATGTTTGCTAAATGTTTCTTTTCCAACATTCATTCCGTTTTCATATCGCTTCACACAATGTTAGATGAAAAGGTGTAGAAAAAGTTCACACAAAAAAATGCCCGCTTCAGCGGGCGAATAGTCACAGATGCATTACACAAAGTGGGATGCTGATTTAACAAATATTGTTATGGAAATCCGCGAAACCACTTTTTGTCGGCCAAGTCCTGTTGAAAACTTGACCAACACGAGCATCATATACGAGTTTTCCCCTGGTGACTATTTATGTTTTAAAAATGATTAAAAATTCTTTAGGTGATAACGTTAAATGTGATTTCGATCGCATTTTTTGCTTGTGGTTGCAATCGATTACATTGTCAGGCAGAGTTATCGGCAAATATCAGCCACAGTTGGTTGGCATAACCTTGCTAGATCAGCGATTGATAAAGCAAGTCCGGCCATTCGATCACCGCTACTGATAGTTACTTCCCTTTCTTCAAAAAGGCTCCGGTCAAATACGACAGGCATATGGCGCTTAAGTAACAGTGGTGTGACAGTGCCAATTTGATAGCCAGTAATGCTTTCAACGTCCGCTTGATCAACACAAGTCATACGCCGACATTGGAGAAGAGAACGCACTTTTTTAGGATCAACACTGCGGTCACCTGGTGCACACGCGAGTGCATAAAGATTCCCCATATCGCGCAGTAATATGGCTTTCACCATCTGGGAGGGGCGAATGCCGCGTTGTTGCGCGGCATCCTCAATGGTTGTTGCGGGTCTTTGATGCGGTAGCAATCGAAACGTTATGTTTTGTTCGGCAAGGTACTGCATCAAAGGAGTATGAATAGTTTTATTCATCGTCAAGGCTGTAAGGCAGTTCGGCGATGGTCCATTCGCATTCAGGTTGGGAAGCTAAGCGTAAGCGGGTGTCGTCATCTAAATTATTTGGCAGAACAATCAAGCCGATAGCCTGGTTGTCATTAAATTGGTAATGAGTCAGCAGAGTTCCGACTGAACGCCAGTTCTCGCCAACGCTACGTTCTAGTTCTATCGGGTCATCACTTAGGTTTGTCGCTGTTGCGCCTTTGACGATGTACATCGCACGCTTATTGGTGCCGCGGTATTTTGCACGTGCCACGGTTTCTTGCCCAGTGTAACAGCCTTTAGTAAAGCTAATGCCACCAAGAGCTTGTATGTTAAGTGCTTGTGGAATGTGCTCGTTTTGCGCAGCCGCTGGCACAAATGGCAGAGCAGAATCAATATCAAAACGACTCCACAGCTCATGACGAGTCAGTGTTGCGTCACTGCTTTCAGCCAATGATTGCGCAGCTTCACTGGTCAGTACGAGTAACCATCGGTTATCCGCGACTTTGACTGCAGTACCGCCGTTAATTCCGCGAACGTCTCCCGCGTCTTCACTCAAGCTGGCGATAAACTCATCAGCTTTGATTCCTGCAACACCAAGGATAATGTCATTTGATTCCTCGATGGTCACTTTTGAAAACACGGCGTACTTTTTAATTTCTTTTAGCTCGACTTCAATGGCTGATTTCGGCTGGATCATGCCGTAGCCATCTTGGTGATGGAACAAACGGAAAACACTCCACACTTTGCCTTTTGCGTCACAATGCGCTCCCAGCGTTGACTGATCTCGCTCAAGAGAAACCACATCGCAGGTGACCTGGCCATGCAGGTAGGATTTTTTGTCGTCACCAACCATGGTGATCATACCTAGGTTGTCCAATAATGAGATAGATAGCTCGGGTAAAGCATCCTGAGTTGAGAGGTCTAGTGCTAAAAAGCGAGTTTGCCATTCCATGATTACAATGCCTTTTGAAGATATTTTTCAGCTATGTTAATTGTAGATGAAGCATTTGTCAGCTTTAGCTATCGTATTGTGACCGGGGCACTAGTGACGTAGCACATCCCTTGTTACACTCCGGATTAACAACAAGACATCTATGAAGGAATAATGAATGTACACTCCGGAAGAAAAAGCGCGTATTAAATGGGCTTGCCGTCGTGGAATGCTTGAGCTTGATGTGGTTATTATGCCGTTTTTTGAAGAGTGCTTTGATGCGCTGAGTGAACAGGAACAGCATGATTTTGTTTCTCTGCTTGAGTGCGATGATCCTGATTTGTTCACCTGGATAATGGGACATGGCCGCAGTGAAAACCTAGGTCACGCCTCGATGGTTGATAAAATTGTCGCCCATAACCTCAGCAAAGTCCGTTAATCTTACGCTTTCTTTATCAATTACTGCCCAAGTCATTCATATCATTTTTCTCATCCTCATGACTTGGGCTGTCACCCTCTCAGACATCCCCATTGTATTATCGATTCATTTGTTATTAATGATTGCCAAGCTGTACTTTGAGCACGGCTCAGTTATTCCTGCTGGTAAAGGGCGGTGGTACGTTCATTACGATGGGACGGTCAGAAGTGAATCAGGTAAAACGCAGTTAAGAGACGTCGACATATCGGCTTTTCCTTTAAAAGTTTCTTTGAAACTGGAATCAGGTGATGATGTGACCGTTTGGCGAGACAGTTGCAGTGAGCAGCAATATCGCCAACTTGTTGTCGTATTGCGTCAGTGGGAAATGAAACAAGGAGCCGAGGCTCCTTGTTGACGGGTCATTATTCGCTTTTCTGCTTCGCAGGCACGAGAATGGTTGGCCCACTATTTTCCAATTGTTCAGGATAATCCAGGGTGTAGTGCAAACCACGGCTCTCTTTGCGTTGCATTGCACAGCGAACCATTAGTTCGGCAACTTGCAGTAGGTTACGCAGCTCAAGCAGGTTATTGGATACACGGAAGTTGCTGTAGTATTCATGTGTCTCTTGCTGCAACATTTGAATACGGCGCAATGCACGTTCTAATCGCTTATCTGTGCGTACGATTCCCATGTAGTCCCACATAAACAGTCGTAGTTCGTGCCAGTTATGCTGAATGATAACTTCTTCATCGCTGTTAGTTACCTGGCTTTCATCCCAGCAAGGGACTTTAGCCGCCAGTTTGACTTCAGACTGGTGCTTGAGAATATCCTTAGCTGCAGACCATGCGTAAACCACGCACTCTAACAGTGAGTTTGATGCCATACGGTTTGCGCCGTGCAGGCCGGTATAACTCACCTCACCAATGGCATATAAGTTTTGCAGATCGGTACAGCCATTTCTATCGACGATGACGCCACCACAGGTATAGTGCGCCGCAGGAACAATCGGGATCGGCTCTTTGGTCATATCGATACCCAAATCCATCAAACGAGAGTAGATGGTTGGGAAGTGCTTGGTGATGAAGTCTGCAGGCTTATGACTGATGTCGAGGTACATACAATCAGCACCGAGACGTTTCATTTCGAAGTCGATAGCTCGAGCAACGACATCACGCGGTGCTAACTCTTTGCGCTCATCGAAGTCTGGCATAAAACGAGAACCGTCCGGGCGGCGCAAGTATGCACCTTCACCACGCAATGCTTCCGTAAGCAGGAAGTTACGCGCTTCAGGGTGGTACAGACAGGTTGGGTGGAATTGGTTGAATTCCAAGTTTGCCACGCGACAGCCAGCACGCCACGCAATGGCGATACCATCACCAGATGAAACATCCGGGTTTGACGTGTATTGATAGACTTTTGAAGCACCACCAGTGGCAAGAACCACAAATTTCGCACGAACCGTTTCTACGTGTTCGTCGTTGCGGTTCCAAATGTAAGCACCAATCACTTTGTTTTTATCACCACCAATTTTATCTTCAGTGATAAGGTCAAGAGCGTTGTGGCGTTCAAGAACATGAATGTTTGGATGATTGTGAGCGTTGTCTTGTAAGGAAGTTTGCATTGCCATGCCAGTTGCATCGGCAGCATGAAGAATACGACGACAACTGTGGCCGCCTTCACGAGTCAGGTGGTAACGAGGTTCTTCATCCGAGTCGTCTTCTTCGCGGTCGAATGGTACACCGCCATCAATGAGCCACTGTACGCATTCTTTAGAGTGCTCTGCAATGAATCTTACGGTCTCTTCATCGCAAATACCATCGCCTGCGATTTGCGTATCTTCGACATGTGATTCGATTGTATCTGATTCATCAAACACCGCTGCGATACCGCCTTGAGCGTAATACGTAGCCCCTTCGCTGCGTGGTCCTTTACTTAGTACCATCACTTTACAGTGGTTCGCGACACGTAAAGCTAACGACAAGCCTGCAGCGCCACTCCCTACCACTAACACATCACATTCATGTTCACGATTCGTGTTCATATTACTTTCATAATCCCAAGCTAAGACAACAACGTTATCTTGTATATTATTCGCACACCATGTGCATTTTCATAAGCGTGACATCCGTCACGAAGGGCTAAGTTGGGAGGTTTATCTAAATTGCAGTTACTCTGGTGACTTGAGCCACTCTTCTTTTTGACATGCGTAGGTCAATTTCCCCGATACACACGAACATTCCCTGAGTTTTATTTGAAAACGCATTATTCAGACAGCCAACAGCCATGCAAATGAAAAGTAATAGTTTCTCAATGCCATTGCTTTTCCATGCTCTACCCAGCACAATTTGTACAGAGGACGTTTATTATACCCATTTCCCCTTAATATGCTCGTCTGACAAACTTAGATTTAAGTTAAGTAGAGTAGGGATTTGGCGCATGACATCACACTGTGAAAAAACAATGATTAAAAAATTGAGAACCCATGGAACTTTCTCTTTCACATTGCAGTCACAATAGTGCTCAAGTAAGCAGTGGTGTCAATACTACGTTTTGCATAAATAGTACCCATATCTGAGAAGAGTAGGGGCATAACAAATAGGAGTATCCGCTCGAATGAACGAGCAGCTGACCGATCAAGTATTGATTGAGCGAGTTCAGAATGGCGATAAGCAAGCATTCAACCTGCTGGTAACGAAATATCAGAACAAGGTATGCAATCTTATTTCCAGATACGTAAGTAATCCTGGCGATGTACCAGATGTAGCACAAGAAGCATTTATCAAGGCTTACCGAGCTATCCCCAGTTTTCGTGGGGAAAGTGCGTTTTATACGTGGCTGTATCGCATTGCGGTGAATACTGCGAAAAATCACATTGTGGCTCAAGGGCGCAGACCTCCAGCGACAGATGTTGATGCTGAAGAAGCTGAATTTTACGAAACAGGTAATGCACTTAAAGAAATTTCGAACCCTGAGAACTTAACGTTGTCCAAAGAATTGCAGCGGGTAGTGTTCAGTGCAATAGATGCCTTACCTGAAGATTTAAAGACAGCAATGACGTTACGAGAGCTAGATGGCTTAAGTTATGAAGAAATTGCTGAAGTAATGGATTGCCCGGTAGGAACGGTACGCTCACGTATCTTCCGTGCTCGTGAAGCGGTGGAAAAGAAAATCAAACCTCTTTTATAGCGCTAGTACAAGTAATAACTATGGTGAAAACAATGGCTGACAAAGAAAAACTTTCAGCTCTCATGGATGGAGAATTGATCGATAAAGCTTTAATTCAGGAATTAGGGCACGATCAAGAGAGCCGTGAAGCTTGGCAAAACTATCACTTGATTGGTGATGTGATGCGAGGCGAAGCGCCAGCAAAACCTGAGTGGAATATTGCTGAAAGCGTGGCGTTAGCGTTAGAAAACGAGCCAGTGCATCGTGCTGTCGACTCGCACAGTGCAAACGTAATTTCAATTGCTGACGCACTAAAAGAGTCTCAACCAGAACCGCAAAAAGCGAAACGTCAGTTGCCAGGTTGGTTAACTCAGTTTGGGCAAGTTGCTGTTGCAGCATGTGTATCTTTAGTCGTCATTTTAGGTGTGCAGCAGTACGGTGGTAGCGATCCGACGTCGTCTCAAACAGAACAACTTCCTGTATTGCAAACTATTCCGTTTGCAGGCAGTGCGGAACCAGTGAGCTTGACTCGTGAATCCGTAGAGCGTTCAATGGGGGAAGCAAATATGCAGGAGCAACGTAAGCGTGTTCATGCTATGCTGCGAGACTATGAACTGCAATTAAGAATTAACAGCGATGTATCTCAGCAAGATGCACCTCTGACTTCGGATGTTGAATGAAAAAATTTCTGATCAGCGCTTGCGCCCTGTTCAGTGTGATGTCTTCGCAAGCCTTTGCTGGTGATAAGCCAGCGGAGGCTTTATTGCATCAAATGAGCGAGGCGAGTAAGAATTTAAGTTACGAACTCTCTTATATCCTTATCAAAAAGAACAGCATTGAGCCTTTGCTGTACCGTCACTCATCTCACGGTGAAGCGCAATACGCTCATCTTGTCTATCTAAGCGGACCTGTACGCGAAGTCATTCGTCGTGGCAGAGAGGTTAGCTACATAGAAACCGGAACAGAACCGTTTACCATCGAGTCGGGTAACATGGTTGCTCCAACCATTCCTATGTTAAATACCAATATTGATGACTTGAACCTCTATTACGATTATGTGCAAGTTGGGCGAGCTCGTGAAGCGGGCGTGGCGACTCAGGTTGTACGTATCGTACCAAAAGATGGCTTGCGTTATTCCTACATCCTTTGGGTAGACGAAAAGAGCAAGCTCCCACTGCGCGCAGATCTTATCGACCGCGATGGCGAGGTTCTGGAGCAATATCGCACCATCTCATACACGGTCAATCCGAAAATTGCCGAATTGATGAGTGGTCTGGAAGAGGTTCAGCTACCTGCAGTGCTAACTATGCCGAAAGGTGATATAAGTACCAGTGATTGGGTTGTCGGTTGGACACCTGATGGTTTTCAGCCGAATGAGTTAAATCGGTACCGTATGGCAGTAAGTGAGCAAATGGTAGAGAGCCAAATGTATTCGGATGGCTTATTTAGTTTCTCTGTCTATGTTGCGAATAAAGATGAGCACTCGTTGAAAGGCCAGCTTGTTCGTCAGGGGCGCAGAACGCTGCATAGCTACGTCAACGGTGACTATGAAATTTCTGTTGTAGGTGATATTCCGCCAGCAACGGCGCAACGTATCGCTCAATCTGTTACATTTAAAGTAACCCAAAACCAGTAAACATGAGTAATGTGCAATGATGACCGCGTTAGCGACTGTGACAGGGGTCGAGCGTCACGGTAAGCAATATGAGATTGATTTGAGCTGTGAGCAGCAAACCAGTTGCAGCAGCTGTTCTTCGCAAAAAAGCTGCGGCACTGGTGTGGTGACGAAAGCCTTAGGCAATAAAAGCTTGTCATGGCATTTGCGTACAGAAAAATCAGTGCAAATTGGGCAGATCGTAGAAATCGGCTTCCCTGAATCCAGCTTAATTAAATCTGCCATGGCAGTGTACTTATTACCGCTGTTCGGTTTGATTCTTGGTGCGCTCTTTGGTCATCTATTATTTGCGCCTTTAATGTCTGGTGGAGAAGGTATCATTATTTTATCTTCAGTGGTTTTTGCTGCTGGTGGCGCGTGGTTAGCGAAACGCGTTTCTCGTCCACTGGAAGATGAATCACAGCGTCAAGTTACTTTGATTCGAGTGCTTGGAGAGCCCATCCAGTAAGCTTTGCACCCCGCATCACGACGTAATTTGGGTATGTACCTTAAATTACGTGCGCCCGTTAACGAAATTCGGTAGAATCGGCCAACTTGATTGAAATGCCATCAGTGATGGCTTTCTTACTGTCCTTATTTGTAAAGAGTTAGTCAGCCTAAATCTATGAAGCACATTCGTAACTTTTCGATTATCGCCCACATCGACCATGGTAAGTCGACCCTGTCAGACCGTCTAATCCAAGTTTGTGGAGGATTAAGCGATCGTGAAATGGCCGCACAGGTTCTGGATTCTATGGATCTTGAACGTGAGCGTGGTATCACCATTAAATCTCAGAGTGTGACTCTAAACTACACCGCTAAAGACGGTGAAACCTATCAGCTGAACTTCATCGATACTCCGGGACACGTAGACTTTGCATACGAAGTATCACGTTCTCTGGCAGCTTGTGAAGGCGCGCTATTGGTGGTTGATGCTGGTCAGGGTGTAGAAGCGCAAACACTTGCTAACTGTTACACAGCGATCGAAATGGATCTGGAAGTTGTGCCAATCCTAAACAAGATCGATCTACCAGCAGCAGATCCAGATCGTGTTGCTGAAGAAATTGAAGAAATCGTTGGTATCGACGCGATGGACGCAACCCGCTGTTCTGCGAAAACAGGTCTGGGTGTTGATGACGTTCTGGAAAACATCGTATCAGCGATCCCTGCACCTGAAGGTGATCCAGATGGACCACTGCAAGCGCTGATCATCGACTCATGGTTTGATAACTACCTTGGCGTAGTGTCTTTAGTGCGTATCAAAAATGGCTCACTGAAGAAAAACGACAAAATCAAAGTGATGAGCACTGGCCAATCTTGGGGTGTAGACCGTCTTGGTATCTTTACTCCGAAGCAAGTGGACACTGATGTTCTGAATACTGGTGAAGTAGGTTGGGTTGTTTGTGGTATCAAAGACATTCTGGGTGCGCCAGTAGGTGATACTTTGACCACGGCTAAGAATGGCAGTGATAAACCACTACCAGGTTTTAAGAAAGTAAAACCTCAGGTATACGCAGGACTATTCCCGGTAGCATCTGACGATTACGAAAGTTTCCGTGATGCTCTAGGCAAACTCAGCTTAAACGATGCATCATTGTTCTACGAACCAGAAAACTCAGCAGCACTAGGCTTTGGTTTCCGTTGTGGCTTCCTTGGTATGCTGCACATGGAAATCATCCAAGAGCGTCTTGAACGTGAATACGATCTGGATCTGATTACAACAGCACCAACGGTAGTTTACGAAGTTAAGAAAACAGACGGCGATATTCTTTATGTTGATAGTCCGGCGAAACTTCCTGCGATAAACGACATCGCTGAAATTCGTGAACCAATCGCACGTTGTAACATCCTGGTACCGGCTGACTACTTGGGTAACGTTATCACCCTGTGTGTGGAGAAGCGTGGTATTCAGGTTGATATGGTTTACCACGGTAACCAAGTCGCAGTGACTTACGACATCCCAATGGCTGAGGTGGTTCTCGACTTCTTCGACCGTTTGAAGTCAACCTCTCGCGGTTACGCGTCTCTGGATTACAACTTCCAACGTTTTGAAGAGTCGAACATGGTTCGTGTAGACGTACTTCTAAACGGTGACAAAGTGGATGCACTAGCGCTAATCACGCACAAAGATCAGTCTCAGACTCGTGGTCGTCAGTTGGTTGAGAAGATGAAAGAATTCATCCCTCGTCAGATGTTTGATATCGCGATTCAGGCTGCCATCGGTAACCACATTATCGCGCGCTCTACCGTTAAACAGCTACGTAAGAACGTAATCGCGAAATGTTACGGTGGTGACGTGAGCCGTAAGAAGAAACTTCTGAAGAAACAGAAAGAAGGTAAGAAACGTATGAAGCAGATCGGTAACGTAGAACTGCCTCAAGAAGCGTTCCTGGCGATTCTTCACGTAGGCAAAGACTAGATTTGAACTTTGTTCCATTCTTGTTGGTCATAAGACGTTAGAACTTAAAATAAGTGAAAGAGTTAACGCTCTTTCACTTTCGCATTTTTAGATAAGGGAACTTAATGGCGAATACATTCTCACTGATTCTGGTTATCGTGACCTTGGTAACTGGTGTAGTTTGGCTTTTGGAGAAGCTGGTGTTTGCGAAAAAACGTCAGGCAAAAGTCGCAGAGATCGAAGCACAAACAACCAATGGTCTGGATGCAGTTACGCTGCAAAAAGTGGAGCGCCAGCCTTGGTGGGTTGAAAACAGCGTATCTATCTTCCCTGTGATTGCGTTTGTACTCGTCTTACGTTCTTTTATTTATGAACCGTTTCAGATCCCATCTGGCTCAATGATGCCAACGTTGTTAGTCGGGGATTTTATTCTGGTTGAAAAATACGCCTACGGTTTGAAAGACCCTGTGTGGCGTACTGAGCTATTAGAAACTGGCAAACCGGAGCGTGGCGATATTGTGGTGTTTAAATACCCGCCTCAGCCGAGCATTGACTACATCAAGCGTGTTGTCGGTATGCCGGGTGATATTGTGCGTTATTCAACGGATAAGCAGATTTGTATTCAGACGAAAGGTGATTCTGATTGTAAACCTGTACACTTAAGTAACGTAAAAGAAAGTCAATTTAGCTCAAATGGTATCCCGATGATCCAATTGGATGAAAAACTGGGTAACGTTGAGCACAATATTTTGGTCAACCCAATCGTTCGCAACCATGTGGAGCAGTACTTTCCGCGTAGCGGCACAACAGAATGGGTTGTACCACAAGGACAGTACTTTGTTATGGGTGATAACCGTGATAACAGTGCTGACAGCAGATACTGGGGCTTCGTCCCAGAAGCAAACTTAGTCGGCAAAGCTGTCGCCATTTGGATCAGCTTCGAGTTTGAGCGTGGCGCAGATAGCGTTCTACCTTCATGGATTCCAACAGGTGTGCGTTTTAACCGCATCGGTGGCATTCACTAACTTCTCGTCATATTTGAAGTCGCAGCATCGTTGACTGCATAAATTCACCGGAGCTCCGGACGCCCTAATTACATAGTTCATCTATGCTCATAGGGCTGAATTTATTTGTCGCCTAGCTGCAACTCCAACTATATAGAGAAATAAACATTAATATCGAGAGAGTATGAATTCTCCAATAGATAAACTAGAGAGAAAGCTTGGCTATCAGTTTAAAGATGCTGAGCTTATCAACTTGGCGCTGACTCATCGCAGCGCCCACAGTAAGCACAATGAACGTCTTGAGTTTCTGGGCGATTCAATTTTAAGTTTTGTCATCGCTGATGATCTGTACCATCGTTTTCCAAAAGTGAACGAAGGTGACATGAGCCGTATGCGCGCTACCTTAGTTCGTGGGCACACATTGGCGGAACTGGGCCGTGAATTTGGTCTAGGAGATTATTTAAAATTAGGTCCAGGTGAATTGAAGAGTGGCGGTTTTCGCCGTGACTCTATTCTTGCCGATGCGGTAGAAGCCATTATCGGTTCAATTTACCTTGATAGTGATATTGAACAAGTGCGCGGCATTGTACTGAGCTGGTACCAGTCTCGTCTTGACGCTATTAAACCTGGTGTATCACAAAAAGACCCAAAAACTCGCCTACAAGAGTTCCTGCAAGGCAGAAGAAAACCGCTGCCTGTTTATACAGTGACTAATATTAAAGGTGAAGCGCACAACCAAGAGTTCACGGTTGAGTGCGACGTAGCAGGTGTGGATAAACCTGTAATCGGTAAAGGCACCAGCCGCCGCAAGGCAGAACAGGCGGCAGCAGAAACAGCACTAGAGCAATTAAGTAATGGCTGATAACGAATTCGACATTGATGCATATTTTGCATCACACGGTGAAGTAAGTTCACCAGAAAACCAGCATTGTGGCTTCATTGCTATTGTTGGTCGCCCAAACGTGGGTAAATCGACACTTCTGAACAAAATTCTGGGTCAGAAGATTTCTATCACGTCACGTAAGCCACAAACCACTCGCCACCGTATCATGGGTGTGGATACCGATGGGGATTACCAGGCGATTTACGTCGATACTCCAGGACTTCACATCGAAGAAAAACGCGCAATCAACCGTTTGATGAACCGCGCTGCAAACTCATCACTGAGTGATGTGAACCTAGTGTTCTTCTTGGTTGATGGTACACACTGGACCAACGATGACGAAATGGTGCTGAACAAGCTTCAGAAGGCGAACTTCCCTGTCGTTCTTTGTGTCAACAAAGTAGACAACGTGCAAGACCGCAACGACGTGATGCTGCACATGATGGACATGTCGAAGAAGATGAACTTCGTTGACGTGGTGCCAATCTCAGCTAAACACGGTAAGAACCTTGATGTATTGCGCAAGCATGTGCGAGATCACTTACCTAAAGCAGCGCATCACTTCCCAGAAGAGTACGTGACAGACCGTTCTCAGCGTTTCATGGCGTCAGAAATCGTGCGTGAGAAGCTAATGCGCTTCACGGGTGACGAGCTGCCATACTCAGTGACGGTTGAGATTGAACGTTTTGATTACAATCCGGAAACGGATGGCTTCCATATCAACGCCCTGATTCTTGTTGAGCGTAGCGGTCAGAAGAAAATGGTGATTGGTAAAGGCGGCGAGAAGATCAAAACGATTGGTCGTGAAGCTCGTCTGGACATGGAAGAGCTGTTTGGTCGCAAGGTTTACCTGGAAACTTGGGTTAAAGTGAAATCCGGTTGGGCTGATGACGAACGCGCTCTGCGTTCACTAGGTTACATAGACGATCTATAAGCTTGAAGCGAAGACACTTCGCTCCAGCATTGATTCAAATAGGGAGCCTCTGGGCTCCTTATTTTTTTATTCTAGACTATTAGGCACACTGATTGAGATGAGAAACCTGTCCTCAGAAGGCTTCCAACGCTGTTTTGTATTGCACCGACGTCCATACAGTGAATCGAGCTTAATCCTTGATGTTTTCAGCGAGGAGTACGGCCGCGTCACGTTAATGGCAAAAGGCGCACGCAGCAAACGCTCGACTCTGAAAGGTGCACTGCAGCCGTTCACGCCTTTATTACTCAAATGGTCAGGCAAAGGTTCAATGAAAACCTTGCGCCAAGCAGAGCCCATCAGTCTTGGGTTGCCGCTAAGCGGTATCAATCTCTACTCTGCCATGTATGTTAATGAGTTAGTGGGGCGAGTACTGATGGCGGAAGTGCCAATGCCTGCGCTTTTTCATGATTATCTGCATGCATTAACGGAGCTGGCTCAGTGTGATAACCCAGAACCAGCTCTGCGCCGTTTTGAGTTGGCATTGCTTTCTTCTATGGGCTACGGCGTCGATTTTATGCACTGTGCCGGGACAGGTGAGCCAGTGGATCCTGATATGACTTATCGTTATCGTGAGCAGAAGGGATTCATTGCTTCAGTGAGGCGTGACAACCTAACTTTTTTAGGAAATGAATTGATTGCCATCAGTGAGCGGCGGTTCGTCACTAAAGGGCAGTTAAAAGCGGCAAAACGCTTTACACGTATAGCACTAAAGCCGTATCTTGGCGGCAAACCTTTAAAAAGTCGTGAATTGTTCATTCAGACACACTTTCCTAGAGCACGGAGTAACGGAAAATGAGCTCAATCTACTTAGGCGTTAATATCGACCATATTGCTACATTGCGTAATGCACGTGGTACAAAGTACCCGGATCCTGTTCATGCTGCGGAAATCGCAGAGCGAGCGGGTGCGGACGGTATCACTATTCACTTACGTGAAGACCGTCGCCATATTTTGGATCGTGATGTACGTATCTTGCGTGAAACTATCCAGACGCGCATGAATCTTGAGATGGCGGTAACGGATGAAATGGTTGAGATTGCGCTCAAAACTAAGCCTGAGTTCGTTTGTCTGGTTCCGGAGAAGCGTGAAGAATTGACGACAGAAGGTGGTTTGGATGTGGTTGGCCAGCTTGCTAAAGTGAAGGCGGCGACTGAGAAACTAACTGAAGCGGGCATCAAAGTATCGCTGTTTATTGATGCAGACCGTCAACAGATTGATGCTGCAAAACAATGTGGTGCTCCATACGTTGAGCTGCATACTGGCCACTATGCGGATGCGGAAACTGAAGAAGAGCAGCAAGCTGAACTGAAGAAAATCGCAGCAGGCGCAAGCTATGCAAATGATTTGGGTATTATTGTCAATGCGGGCCACGGTCTGACTTACCACAACGTTGCTCCTATTGCGGCTCTGCCAGAGATTTACGAGTTGAATATTGGCCACTCAATCATTGGCCGTGCAGTATTCGACGGTCTGGAAAAGGCCGTGGCTGATATGAAAGCGTTAATGGTCGCAGCGCGTAAATAATTAGGCATTAAGGATGGCTATTTTAGGTTTAGGTACTGACATCGCGGAGATTGAGCGTATTGAAAAAGCGCTGGTTCGCAGTGGAGAGTCATTCGCCCAACGCATTCTCTGTGAAGAAGAGATGAGCAAGTTTGGACAGCTAAAGCAGAAAGGACGTTATCTCGCCAAGCGTTTTGCAGTAAAAGAAGCCGCCTCTAAAGCATTAGGGACGGGGATTGCGAAAGGGGTAACCTTTCACGATTTTAGCGTGACTAATGATGAGTTAGGTAAGCCCGTGTTAGCGTTATCCGGCGTGGCGAAACAAATCGCTCACACCATGGGCGTAAAGCATATCCACCTTTCTATTTCGGATGAACGACACTACGCGGTAGCAACTGTACTGCTTGAATCCTAATCAGTAAGCCGAATGCAAAAAGCCAGAGCAGATGCTCTGGCTTTTTTAATCATGGACGTGACCATCATTGCTGAGGTAGAGCTTCGCGGTTGTTGTCACCTTAATCATCTCGTCCTGAAGCTCAAACATTTCAGGTTCAATATCTTCAATGCTGGAACCAGAGCGTAAGGCCTGCTCCAACGTGGCACATAGGGATTTCAGCCTTGGAACACCACAGTAGGAACTGCTGCCGTGCAGTTTGTGGATCACATGAATGAGATCATCACGTGAGAAATCCTCTTCTTCCAGTGCCTTGGAGACAATGCCATCCACTTCAGGAATAAATTCGACCAGCATGCGCAGCATATCTTTCGCTAAGTCTTCTTTGTTAGCGCTCTGCTTTAGTGCTGCTTGCCAATCGATAATGACATCCTGATGAGCGGTTTCTGTCGCGTTAGGTATGGTATTTTCATCTTCATCAACATAAGAAGGCGCGACTTTACCTACGCTTTCGGTGCAGGCATTTGGGTTCCAGTGAACCAAAACCTGTTGCAGCACGTGTTCTTCTATCGGTTTGGTGAGGTAGTCATCCATACCCGCAGCAAGAAGTCGATCCCTCTCTCCAGCCATTGCATGTGCGGTTACCGCAATCACCGGTGTGTCTTTATTAAGCTCAATTTGCTTGATGTGCTTACATGCCGTCACACCATCCATATGTGGCATCTGAATATCCATGAAGATCATGTCGTATTTCTTCTCAGTCGCCAGATTCACCGCTTGTTGGCCGTTACTGCAAGCGGTCACTGTTTTAACACGCTCTTTCAGTAATGCTGCAATCAGCTTCAAGTTCGCTGGGTTATCATCAACGGCTAATACGTGCAGCGGTAAACGCTCTTCTTGTACGGTCGGTATTGGTGTTATTAAAGGTTGCGGTGATTCAACACGCTCACTGATAAGGCTTTGCAGCAATCGACGTCTCGACAGAGGTTTTGTGAGGCACTGAATATGATGATTAGTCATGATCTGTTCAGCAAGCGCAAGTTCTGTGCTTGGCGTGCCCATGATTACGCTTGGTGCCAGACGTTTTGCTTGTTCGATCCAAGCAGTCACGGATTGCTCATCGTAAGTCTGGTTAGGCGCCAGATTCAGTAAGACATAATCATAATGCTCGTCAACTTCTGGTAAGGATGAGCGATAGGTTACCAGTATGCCTTCTTGGCTCAGAATCTGCTGTGTCACAGATGCGGCCTGCATGTTAGGTTCTACCAACAGCAATTGTTTACCAGTCAAAAGATCAACTTCGATAAGATCACTCATTGGCATCTCTGTCGAATGGAGGCGCAGGGTGAACCAGAAGGTTGAGCCTTGGTGCAGGCGACTGGTTAGGCTAATTTCTCCGCCCATCTGGCTAACCAGTTTCTGAGTAATAACCAGCCCCAGCCCCGTACCGCCATAGCGGCGAGAAATACTTGCATCGGCTTGGCTAAATGCCTGGAACAGCTGTGCTTGCTGACGCTCTGAAATACCAATACCGGTATCGCGCACCATAAATTGCAGCTCAACGGAATCGCCGGACTGAGATCGCATCTCAACACTGATGTCGATGTTGCCACGCTCAGTAAATTTGATCGAGTTACCTACCAGGTTTGTCAGAACTTGCTGGATACGCAGAGGGTCACCAACCAAACCAGGTGGGATCTTAGGATCAACTTTAAGCGTGATTTCCAGCCCCTTCTCATGGGCGCTGGTGGCTTGCAGGCTGATAACTTCTTCCAGACTTTCGCGGAAATCAAACGGAATGTTTTCCAGAGCCAGTTTACCTGCTTCCAATTTCGAAAAGTCGAGAATGTCATTGATGATGTTGAGAAGATTATTTGCTGATTTTTCAATGGTCTGAAGGTAATCTGTCTGGCTGTTTGATAACTGAGTTTTCAGCATCTGGCGCGTAAAGCCAATCACGCCGTTCAGAGGTGTTCGTAGCTCATGAGACATATTAGCCAGGAACTCTGACTTCACCCGCGCTGCTTCTTGTGCACGCTTCTTCGCGATGTCTAACTCAACGTTCTGAATTTCCAACTGCTCTAAGGTTTCACGTAGGTCAGAGGTTGCCTGATCGATACTGTGTTGCATCTCGACGTGGTATTCCGACAGAGAAACCGCCATGGCGTTGATACCGTTTTTCAACTGATCGAGCTCACCGTGCATTTTGCCTTCAATACGAACGTCCAAATGTCCACGTCGAATACGGTCTACGACGTTTTTCATGTGAGTGATCGGCTGAGTGACATCATGCATTAAGCGGGATGCAAACACGCTGGCCAGACCAAGACCTAAAATAAGCACTAAAAATGCAGAGAAAACTTCCTGGTATTGCTGAAGGCGCAAAGAAGATAGGTCGAGCTCCACCGCAATATAACCAATGGCTTTGGTCGCTTGGCTTTTGTTCGATAGATCCGCAAGATAATGACCTTCAGATAAGATAGGCACACGCAGTATCAGGTAGTTATCGTAGATTTCCGAATTTCCCAATGGCGGGATTGGTTTGTCTTTCGGAAACATCAACGCTTCGAAATTGGGATGAAAGTTTGAAGTAACAAATAACTCGTGGTTCGAGTCAAAGACGGCAATGCTTCGGACCAGTTTCGAATTTTTGCGGTGAGCGTAGCTGATAAGGCGACGAACGGCTTCTCGGCTTTCTGTCAGTAAGTGAGATTCACTGGCAATGGCTAGTGGTTCAATGATGCTATTGCCGGTGGTAATGACTTGTTTCTCAAGATCCTGATAGCGGTTAAATGAGAAAAAGCCGCTCAGTAATAAGCCAATAATGAGAGTGGGAGCGAGAGTCAGTGTTATTACACGTGCTCGTAAGCCATATCTGGTCATGTTTCTATTATCTAATTACATTGGAGTCTGGATATGGGAAAATAACGCATTATTTCTCAAGAGTAGTCATATTGCCTTGAGTAAAGAAGTGACGTCACCGGATAAACGGTAAGCATAATCAAGTCATTCGATTCACACAACGGCTGCAATCAATAATAGTGAAGCCGTAAAGCAAATAGACACAAATCAGGCACAGAGCATGGCACGTATCTTCCAACCTAAAAAGAAAACCCAACTCAACTCTCGTCATCAGGCAGTACATGTTGAGCGTTTGGATCACCACGGCGCAGGTATCGCCTACCTGAATAAAAAGCCACTATTTATCGAAGGAGCTTTGCCTGGTGAAGAGGTCGTTACTCAACTGGTGGAAGAAAAAAGTAAGTTTGCCCGCGGTAAGCTTATCAAAATTTTGCAGCCGAGTGACACACGTGTTGAGCCATTCTGCCCGCATTACCATGAATGTGGCGGTTGTGATTTGCAGCATTTGGATTATGACCAACAATTGACGCACAAACAGCAGACACTGCGTCAGCTAATGCGAAAATTTGCCGGTCATGATATCGAGTTGGATGAGCCAGTATTAGGTGAAACGTTGGGTTACCGACGCCGTGCGCGAGTGAGTTTGTTTGTGGATAAAAAAACGCATCAACTGCATTTTGGTTTCCGTAAAAAGCAAAGCAAGCAGATTGCCCAAGTGACTGATTGCCCGGTTTTAGCGCCGCAGCTTAATGTGTTATTGCCAGAAATTTACACTCTGCTGCAGAGTTTTAAAAAGCCAGAGCAGCTTGGTCACGTAGAGCTGGTATTAGGAGACAACGGGCCGTGCATAATTCTGCGACATTTGAATAAGCTCGCTGAATCAGAAATAGAGGCTTTAATCGAGCTTGCGCAGCGCCATAACGCGACCTTGTACCTGATGCCAGAAACTGATCAGCTGGACTTAGTTGAAGGTGAAACACCGTTCTATCAAGAAATTGGTGTGAAGATTCCATTTACACCGAACAACTTTATTCAGGTAAACCAGACAGTAAACCGCCAAATGGTGGAACAGGCGATTGAGTGGTTAGACCCGCAAAAGAGCGATCGAGTGTTAGATTTGTTCTGTGGTCTTGGTAATTTTAGTTTGCCAATCGCTAAGTTAGCGAAACACGTTGTGGGTGTAGAAGGTGTGGCTGAGATGGTGGAAAAAGCCACAAATAATGCATCATTGAACCAAATCAATAACGCGCAATTTTATCACGCTAACCTTGAGTTGGACTTTGAAGGTCAGGCATGGGCGGCAGAGAAGTTTGATAAAGTGCTGCTAGACCCAGCACGTGCCGGAGCGAGCGGGATCATCGATCAAGTTTCCACACTTGGTGCCCAGCGCGTGGTTTATGTTTCTTGTAATCCTGCTACCCTTGCAAGGGACAGTCAGAGCTTACTGGAACAAGGCTACAAATTAACCAAGTTAGGTATGTTGGATATGTTCCCGCATACCAGCCATTTAGAATCAATGGCCTTGTTTGAAAAGTCCTAGTTATTAGGACATCGGCCCTTTACTTGTGGTGGGGTCAAAAAGTCAGCGCTTAACGCGTGGACTGTATATCCAAGTCACTCTCTCTTATCTAAGCAGTTTGGCGTTACTTGGGTATAAACTAATCTGAACGGTGTTAGTCAAACCACACGAATATAATAATTAGGATGATGAGATGGTTGCGGTAAGAAGCGCGCATTTAAATCAAGATGAACAGTTTGAACTCGAGCGCTGGGTGGCTAGTCTGGGGCAAGAGAAAAACACAGCATCGCGCTTAATCGAAGTATATAAAGACTGCCAGTCTATTCTGGTAGATAACGAACAAGCGGAATTATTGCTGTGGCGTGGACGAGAGATGATCGAAATTCTGATCACTTTGTCTATGGATAAAGCGACTCTAGTGGCTGCTCAACTGTTCCCATTGGTTTCAAGCGGTGCCTTCAAAAGAGAATTGTTTGAAGAGAAGTACAGCAAAGAAATTGTAAAGCTGATTGATGGCGTTGAAGAAATGGCCGCTATCGGTCAACTCAATGTCACTATGGAAAGCACTGCTGCGTCGTCTCAGGTAGACAACGTTCGTCGCATGTTGCTTGCCATGGTTGATGATTTTCGTTGCGTCGTAATCAAACTGGCAGAGCGCATCTGCAACCTGATAGAAGTGAAAAAAGCGCCGGATGAAGTCCGACGTGCTGCCGCTAAAGAGTGTGCCAACATCTATGCACCGCTGGCTAACCGACTTGGCATCGGTCAGCTTAAATGGGAAATTGAAGATTACGCTTTCCGCTACCAGCAGCCAGATACCTACAAGCAAATAGCAAAGCAGTTAGCTGAGCGTCGTATTGTCCGTGAGCAGTACATAAAAGACTTTGTCGAAGATCTCACTCAAGAGATGAAAGCTTCTGGCATTAATGCTGAAGTGAGCGGTCGACCAAAACACATCTACAGTATCTGGCGAAAAATGCAGAAGAAGAGCTTGGCGTTTGATGAGCTTTTCGATGTGCGAGCAGTACGTATCATTGCGGATAAACTGCAAGACTGTTATGCCGCTCTAGGTGTGGTTCACACTAAGTACAAGCATCTGCCAAGCGAGTTCGATGACTACGTTGCGAACCCGAAACCCAACGGTTACCAATCAATCCACACAGTGATTCTTGGACCAGAAGGCAAAACCATCGAGATCCAGATTCGAACCAAGCAAATGCACGAGGAATCGGAGCTTGGTGTCGCGGCTCACTGGAAGTACAAAGAAGGCACGAGTGCTCGCAGTGGCTACGATGAAAAAATCACCTGGCTACGCAAACTACTGGATTGGCAAGAAGAGATGTCCGATTCTGGTGAGATGCTGGATGAGCTGCGCAGTCAGGTCTTTGATGATCGCGTCTACGCATTTACGCCTCGTGGTGATGTGGTGGATTTACCGATGGGCGCAACGCCTCTGGATTTTGCTTACCATATTCACTCTGAAGTTGGTCACCGTTGTATCGGTGCCAAAGTGGGAGGACGCATTGTGCCGTTTACCCATAAACTTCATATGGGCGATCAGGTAGAGATCATCACTTCTAAAGAACCAAACCCATCACGTGACTGGTTGAACCCTTCACTGGGCTTCGTTCACTCCGGACGTGCTCGCGCTAAAATTAACGCTTGGTTCCGTAAACAGAGTCGTGAGAAAAACTTAGAGGCCGGACGTGAAATCTTAGAGCACGAACTGGTTAAGATTGGAGCTACGTTGAAAGATGCAGAGCGCTATGCGCTGAAGCGATTCAACGTCAAGTCACCAGATGAGCTCTTTGTCGGTGTAGGTAGTGGAGATTTGCGCATCAACCAGATCATTAATCATATTAATGCCCTGGTAAATAAGCCGACCGCTGAAGAAGAAGACCAGCAAGCACTAGAGAAATTGCAGGAAGCAGAGCAAAAAGCATCTGCTCAAAGCCGACCTAAGAAAGATGCCGTCGTCGTAGAAGGTGTAGATAACCTGATGACGCACCTCGCTCGTTGTTGTCAACCAATTCCGGGTGATGAGATCTGTGGCTACATAACACAAGGTCGTGGTATTTCGGTTCACCGTAGTGACTGTGAGCAGCTAGAAGAGTTACGACATCATGCGCCAGAGCGAATCATAGATACCGTCTGGGGTAGCGGCTTTGTCGGCTCATACATTCTCACCGTACGGGTAGAAGCGATGGAGCGTGGTGGTCTGCTTAAAGACATCACAACCCTATTAGCGAACGAAAAAATCAAAGTCACCAGCATGAAGAGCCGCCTCGATTATCGTCGTCAACTGGCCATCATGGACTTTGATCTCGAAGTGAGCAATGTGGAAGCGCTGTCTCGCGTTTCTAAACGTGTTGAACAAATAAAAGATGTTATGTCCGTAAAACGTCTCGGCTAAAACTCTCGTCATAGTTATCGTTGTAGCGTTGTTGACTGCACGCACTCCGGGGTGCCGGCTCAGGCCCATCACATGGCGAACCATGCTCAGGAGTCTCGTTTGCTTGTCGCCTAGCTACAACGTTAACTATTTAGAGAGTTAAACAATCAAATTAAATAGAGGTGAGTGGTTATGCTGCTCACCTTTTTTGTTTAAAGGAATAAAAGTATATGAGTCATCCAATTGAACAGCTTGAAGCAATCATGGCGCAGTTGCGCGATCCTGAGAGTGGTTGTCCGTGGGATCTGAAACAAAGCTTCGACACCATTGTGCCGCATACGATAGAAGAAACCTACGAAGTCGTTGATGCGATTCAAAATCGTGATTGGCCGAATCTTAAAGAAGAGCTGGGCGACTTGCTGTTTCAGGTGATTTTTTACAGCCAGTTGGCCAAAGAGCAGGGGCTGTTTGAATTTTCTGATGTGGTAGAAACCGTTAATGAAAAACTGACTCGTCGTCATCCTCATGTTTTTTCTGATGTTGAGTTTGAATCCGATGCTGAAATTACGGCGAACTGGGAAGCAGAAAAGGCGAAAGAAAAAGCACAAGTAGGCAAATCGGAAGAAAGTATCCTAGACTCAATACCAAACTCTTTGCCGGCGCTTTCTCGTGCTACAAAGATTCAGAAAAAATGTGCGAAATACGGTTTTGACTGGGACTCACTTGGTCCTGTCGTTGGCAAGGTTCGGGAAGAAGTTGATGAAGTCATGGAAGAAGCGCTTCAAATTGACCCGGATGAGGAAAAAGTTGAGCTTGAGTTGGGCGATTTGCTTTTTGCTACCGTCAATCTGGCTCGTCATCTAGGCAAAGATCCAGAGGTTGCATTAGGTAAAGCGAACTTGAAGTTTGCAAGACGCTTTAAGCAGGTGGAAGTGAAAGTAGCTCAATCTGGCAGGGGACTCAAAGATTGCTCTTTGACCGAGCTTGATAAGTTTTGGGATGAAGTGAAAACGGAAGAGTAAAGTTGGAATGGGTAGAGAATGCTATTTATGGGGCAAGATTGACTCAGAACATAAATACGCACTTTAGTTTCTCTCTGTCCACTTTGATTTGAAGCAAAAAATAAAAAATTGCGGTGTGATAGATTTCACGTTGTGGCGGTAAGGAGCTTCTGGTATATTTATCTCCCGTCCAGAAGCACTCCATTTCCCTCATTCAACCAATTTCAGGTTAAACATGACGACAAATTACATTTTTGTTACTGGCGGGGTTGTATCCTCTCTAGGTAAAGGTATTGCAGCAGCATCTCTTGCGGCTATTCTTGAAGCTCGTGGTCTTAAAGTGACTATGATGAAGCTTGACCCTTACATCAACGTTGATCCGGGTACTATGA
This sequence comes from Vibrio sp. YIC-376, assembly GCF_052353105.1. Taxonomy (NCBI): domain Bacteria; kingdom Pseudomonadati; phylum Pseudomonadota; class Gammaproteobacteria; order Vibrionales; family Vibrionaceae; genus Vibrio; species Vibrio sp. YIC-376. The sequence continues at coordinate 33,139 of NZ_JBBWFK010000013.1, read as the reverse complement.
GCCCAACTCAACACGGTGAAGTGTTCGTTACGGAAGATGGCGCAGAGACTGACCTTGACCTTGGTCACTACGAGCGATTCATCCGCACGAAGATGACTAAGCGTAACAACTTCACTGCAGGTCGTGTTTATGCCGACGTACTTCGTAAAGAGCGTCGTGGTGATTACCTAGGTGCAACGATTCAGGTTATCCCTCATATCACTAACGCAATCAAAGACCGCGTAATCGCTGGTTCTGAAGGCCACGATATTGCTATTGTTGAAGTTGGCGGTACTGTTGGTGATATCGAATCACTGCCGTTTATGGAAGCGATTCGTCAGTTGGCAATCGAAGTAGGCCGTGAACGCGCGATGTTCATGCACCTGACTCTAGTTCCTTACCTTGCTGCGGCAGGTGAAGTAAAAACTAAACCGACTCAGCACTCTGTAAAAGAGCTACTATCTATCGGTATCCAACCAGATATTCTAGTTTGCCGTAGCGATCGTATGATTCCAGCGAACGAGCGTAAGAAGATTGCGCTATTCTGTAACGTTCCTGAGAAAGCGGTAATTTCAATGAAGGACGTAGATTCAATCTACAAGATCCCTCAACTAGTGAAATCTCAAGGCCTGGACGACCTAGTGTGTGCTCGTTTCGGTATCAATGCGCCAGAAGCTGACCTTTCTGAATGGGAACAGGTTATCTACGAAGAAGCGAACCCAACTGGTGACGTAACCATCGGTATGGTAGGTAAATACATCGAACTACCAGACGCTTACAAATCTGTAAACGAAGCGCTTAAGCACGCTGGCTTGAAAAACCGTCTAAACGTAACAATTAAGTACGTAGATTCACAAGATATTGAAACCAAAGGTGTAGAAGTTCTAGAAGGTCTAGATGCTATCCTAGTACCAGGTGGTTTCGGCGATCGTGGTGTTGAAGGCAAGATCCGTGCAGCTCAATACGCACGTGAAAACAAGGTTCCTTACCTAGGTATTTGTCTAGGTATGCAAGTAGCGCTTATCGAGTACGCTCGTAACGTTGCGGGCATGGAAGGTGCACATTCAACAGAATTTAACAAAAACACTAAGTACCCTGTGGTAGGTTTGATTACTGAATGGGTAGATAGTGAAGGTAACGTAGAAGAGCGTACTGAGACTTCTGATCTTGGCGGTACAATGCGCCTGGGTTCTCAGCTATGCCACCTGGAAAAAGGTACTAAAGCTTACCAACTTTACGGTAGCGCGACGATCCATGAACGTCACCGCCACCGTTATGAAGTAAACAACAATCTTCGTCCGCAGATTGAAAAAGCTGGCCTAAAAGTTTCAGGCTTATCTGCAGACAAGAAATTGGTTGAAGTGATTGAGAACCCTGCTCACCCATGGTTTGTAGCAGCGCAGTTCCATCCAGAATTTACATCGACGCCTCGCGATGGTCACCCATTGTTTGCGGGCTTCGTTAAGGCTGCGGGTCAATTCTCACGCGGCGAGTTCGAGAAGTAATTTAAGGGATACGGGTGGCTGCGAAGGTTGTGCTGCTGCCCTTTAAAATTGACATTTATATTTGAAACGAGAGGAAACATTAATGTCTAAGATCGTTAAAGTTCTAGGTCGTGAAATCATCGACTCACGTGGTAACCCAACTGTAGAAGCTGAAGTACACCTAGAAGGCGGTTTCGTAGGTATGGCAGCAGCTCCATCTGGTGCATCTACAGGTTCTCGCGAAGCTCTTGAGCTACGTGACGGTGACAAAGCGCGTTTCCTAGGTAAAGGTGTTCTTAAAGCAATTGAAGCTGTAAATGGCCCAATCGCTGAAGCTCTAGTTGGCAAAGATGCTAAAGACCAAGCTGCAATCGATGCAGTAATGATCGAACTAGATGGTACTGAAAACAAATCTAAATTCGGTGCTAACGCTATCCTAGCTGTTTCTCTAGCAAACGCTAAAGCTGCTGCAGCAGCTAAAGGCATGCCTCTATACGAGCACATCGCTGAACTAAACGGCACTCCTGGTCAATTCTCTATGCCTCTACCAATGATGAACATCATCAACGGTGGTGAGCACGCAGATAACAACGTTGACATCCAAGAGTTCATGATCCAACCAGTTGGCGCGAAAACTCTTAAAGAAGCTCTACGTATCGGTGCTGAAGTATTCCACAACCTAGCTAAAGTACTTAAGTCTAAAGGTTACAACACAGCTGTTGGTGACGAAGGTGGTTTCGCTCCTAACCTAAAATCTAACGCTGAAGCGCTAGAAGTTATCGCAGAAGCTGTTGCAGCTGCTGGTTACGAGCTAGGCAAAGACGTTACTCTAGCTATGGACTGTGCTGCATCTGAGTTCTTCGACAAAGACGCTGGCATCTACAACATGAAAGGTGAAGGTAAAACTTTCACTTCTGAAGAGTTCAACCACTACCTAGCTGGTCTAGTAGAGCAATTCCCAATCGTATCTATCGAAGATGGTCTAGACGAGTCTGACTGGGCTGGTTTCGCACACCAAACTCAACTTCTAGGCGATAAGATCCAACTTGTTGGTGACGACCTATTCGTTACAAACACTAAGATCCTAGCTGAAGGTATCGAGAAAGGCATCGCTAACTCTATCCTAATCAAGTTCAACCAAATCGGTTCTCTAACTGAGACTCTAGCTGCAATCAAGATGGCTAAAGACGCAGGTTACACAGCAGTAATCTCTCACCGTTCTGGCGAAACTGAAGATGCAACTATCGCTGACCTAGCGGTAGGTACAGCTGCAGGTCAAATCAAGACTGGTTCTATGAGCCGTTCTGACCGTGTTGCTAAGTACAACCAACTTATCCGTATCGAGGAAGCTCTAGGTGAGCGCGCTCCTTTCAACGGTCTTAAAGAAGTTAAAGGCCAAGCTTAATTCTTATTGAATTAATATTGGTTTTATAAACTTTGAAACCCTCGCTACGGCGGGGGTTTTTGTTTTAATACGGGTAATTAAGAGCGATGAGCCGTTCTGACCGTGTTGCTGCTATGCCTAAAAGAAAGCAACCAACTTATCCGTATCGAGGAAGCTCTAGGTGAGCGCGCTCCTTTCAACGGTCTTAAAGAAGTTAAAGGCCAAGCTTAATTCTTATTGAATTAATATTGGTTTTATAAACTTTGAAACCCTCGCTACGGCGGGGGTTTTTGTTTAAATACGGGTAATTAAGAGCGATGAGCCGTTCTGACCGTGTTGCTGCTATGCCTAAAGAAAGCAACCAACTTATCCGTATCGAGGAAGCTCTAGGTGAGCGCGCTCCCCCGTTTTTACAAGAAAGCGGTCTTAAAGAAGATAAAGGCCAAGCATAATTATTAGCTTAGCTTTATCGCTCTTTATAGATACCTCGCTTCGGCGGGGTATTTTTTTATGTCGCAGGGCTGAAATAGCGTTTCTTTACACTCTTTCATGTGAGGAGTTTGTGAGTCTTCCTTTCTGCCCTAGAGGCAATCACGCATTTATGCTATATATGTCATCTTATCTAATTCCTTCCGGTACAGAATGTTAGCAACGATATGCGAATCTTTGTTATAGCCCTTACCTTACTGTTTGGCTTACTTCAATACACTCTCTGGTTCGGCAAGAACGGGGTGTCTGATTACTATGCAGTAAAAGATGAAATTGAAGTACAGCAGCAAGTGAACAGCAAGCTACAAGCTCGCAATAATGAAATGTTTGCTGAAATTGACGACTTAAGGCAAGGTATTGATGCGATTGAAGAAAGAGCGCGTCATGAACTTGGCTTAGTCAGAGATGGTGAGACTTTCTACCGAATTGTTGGTGAGGACAACCAGTAAGATGTTGGATTCAGTCTCATCACATATCGCTATTGTTCCTGCTGCTGGTGTCGGCAGCCGAATGAAAGCAGATCGTCCCAAGCAGTATTTATTGATTGATGGAAAGGCGGTGCTAGAGCATACCGTTGAGAAACTTCTCTCACATCCTAAAATCTCTAAAGTGGTGGTGGCGATTACGGCAGGTGACCCATATTACCCTGAGCTATCCATTGCAAATCATCCAGATGTGATTCGAGTTGCGGGTGGTAAAGAAAGAGCCGACTCTGTGCTTTCAGGACTAAACTATGTAAGTGCACAATTCTCCTGTGAGTGGGTACTTGTCCACGACGCTGCAAGACCTTGTGTATCTTTAACGGATATTGACCGTCTGATTGATGTTTGTGTTGGTCATCCTACGGGCGGCATTCTTGCTTCGCCGGTGAGAGATACGATGAAACGTGCAAATCCAGCACAGGATATTGATCATACTGTAGATAGAGAAGCATTGTGGCATGCACTAACCCCACAAATGTTTAAAACTCAGCAGTTAAAACGGGCCTTGGATGCTGCATTGCAGCAAGGTATCGCCATCACGGATGAAGCATCGGCTTTAGAGTGGTTGGGAGAAACCCCTGCTTTGGTTCAAGGCAATGCGAGCAATATAAAAATTACTCAGCCAGAAGATCTCGCATTGGCTGAGTTTTATCTAAGTCGTGAGCGCGGCGAGTAAGTAAGGATAAGAAATGATTCGAATTGGTCACGGTTTTGACGTGCATAAATTTGGTGGTGAAGGCCCGGTTATTATCGGCGGTGTCTCTGTTCCTTATGAACAAGGACTCATTGCACACTCAGATGGTGATGTCGCCCTGCATGCGTTAAGTGATGCGTTGCTTGGTGCTATTGCAGCGGGTGATATTGGTCGTCATTTTCCTGATACTGACGATAAATGGAAAGGCGCTGACAGCCGTGAGTTACTCAAAGATGTCTACCGCCGAGTAAAAGATCAAGGATATCGATTAGGCAATGCGGACATTACCATCATAGCTCAGACACCAAAAATGGCTCCGTACATTGAAGCTATGTGTGCAGCAATCGCTCAAGATCTTGAAACCGATATCAGCAACATCAACGTTAAAGCAACCACGACAGAGCGCCTGGGTTTTACTGGACGCAAAGAAGGTATTGCTACAGAAGCAGTTGTGCTTCTTTTCAAGCAATAATTGCTCTTTAATGCTGTGTGAACAGCGGAAATAAATCATGTCAGACATTTTATCTTCATTGGCTTACCTCGCGGGTAAGCCGGTAGCATCAGCAAAAATTAAAGCGCAACCGGAACATTTCCAGGTTCGCGAAGATCTGGGCTTTTCCTTCACTGGTGAAGGGGAGCACTTGATGGTGCGTATTCGTAAAACAGGTGAGAACACCAGCTTCGTCGCTAATGAGTTAGCCAAAGCGTGTGGTGTGAAATCTAAGGATGTGAGCTGGGCAGGTTTAAAAGATCGCCATGCGGTGACAGAGCAATGGTTAAGCATTCATTTACCTAAAGGTGACACACCTGATTTCAGTGCGTTTTTAGCGCAGTACCCGAGTATTGAAATTCTGGCAACAGATCGTCACAACAAAAAACTGCGTCCTGGCGATTTGGTTGGGAACGAGTTTGTTGTCACTTTGTCTGAAGTTACAGATATCGCAGACGTGGAACAACGTCTTGAAAAAATTAAACAAGTCGGTGTGCCAAACTATTTTGGGAGCCAGCGTTTTGGTAACGATGGTAATAATCTGGAAGAAGCTCGCCGCTGGGGACGTGAAAACGTACGTACTCGCAATCAAAATAAGCGCAGTCTCTATCTGTCTGCGGCGCGTTCGTGGATATTTAACCGTATCGTATCAGCACGTCTGGAACAGGATGTGTTCGATAAGTTTATCTTAGGTGATGTCGCACAAACGTCCTCAGGTAACATTGTGGTCGATGCAGATAACATGGCAGAAATCCAGGCTCAGCTTATCGATGGAAAGGCGTCAATTACCGCTGCATTAGCTGGTGACAATGCTTTACCGACACAAGCTGATGCTCTTGCGTTAGAGCAGCCATTTCTGGATGAAGAGCCTGATCTGATGGCTCTTATTCGCGGTAACCGTATGCGCCATGACCGTCGTAATATCGCGTTAAAGCCGCAAGATTTCGCTTGGAACGTTGAAGGTAATAATATTACGCTGACTTTCTCATTAGATGCTGGGTCTTTTGCTACGTCGATTGTACGTGAGTTAGTCAACGAGGTTAAAGTAGAAAGAGAATACTAATGGAACTAGGTTCATCAAGCATCAAGCCACTGCGCATTCTTATAAGCAATGACGATGGTGTTTACGCTCAGGGAATTCATGCTCTTGCAGATGAGTTGAGAGATATTGCTGAAGTTACGATTGTCGCACCGGACAGAAACCGTTCAGGAGCCTCAAACTCGTTGACGTTAGAACAGCCACTGCGCGTGACAGAGATTGCGCCAAATACCTATTCGGTACAAGGAACCCCAACGGATTGTGTTCACTTTGCTCTGAATGAGCTAATGAAAGGTGACCTGCCGGATCTTGTTCTTACCGGCATCAACCATGGAGCGAACTTGGGCGATGACGTGCTGTATTCGGGCACGGTTGCTGCGGCAATGGAAGGTCACTTTCTTGGTGTTCAGTCTGTCGCTTTCTCTCTGGTTGGAAAACACCATTTTGACTCAGCAGCAAAAATTGCACGTAAGCTGGTACAACAACATTTAGCTATGCCCATTCCAACCAACCGTTTATTAAATGTTAACGTACCAGATCTGCCACTAGAAAAACTGGGTGAAATTGAAGTGACTCGTTTAGGGGCGCGCCATCATGCCGAGAATATGATCAAGCAGAAAGATCCGCGAGGTCATGATATTTATTGGTTAGGCCCTCCAGGAAAAGAGCAAGATGCGGGTGAAGGTACCGACTTTTATGCAATCGAGCATGGTCGGGTATCGATTACCCCTCTGCAAGTCGATCTCACAGCCCATGAGTCTCTGCGTGCCATGGACAGTTGGTTGAAGGAAGAGAAGTAATGAGTAACCCACATGCTGACCGGTTGATTGAATTTTTGGTCGCCAGTGGCATCAAAGATCAACGAGTTTTGGATGCAATTCACCACTTGCCTAGAGAGCGTTTTGTTTCTCAGGCGATGGTGCACCAAGCCTACGATAACAATGCGTTACCGATTGGTCAGGGACAAACTATTTCTCAGCCTTACATAGTGGCTCGTATGACAGAGTTGCTAGAACTTGAACGTACCAGCAATGTTTTGGAAATTGGTACTGGTTCAGGCTATCAAACCGCGGTGTTAGCGCAAATCGTGGATCATGTTTGCTCTGTCGAACGAATCAAATCCTTACAATGGGAAGCGAAGCGTCGTTTGAAGCAGCTTGATATTTACAATGTCTCGACCAAACACGGAGATGGTTGGCTAGGCTGGGAAAGCAAAGGCCCATTTGATGCCATCATCGTCACCGCTGCGGCGGAAGTCATTCCCCAAGCACTTCTGGCGCAGTTAAAAGATGGCGGTAAGATGGTTATTCCTGTTGGTGAGGCTGAACAACAGCTATTAAAAATTGAGCGTAGAGGCGAGGAGTATATTTCTACTGTAGTGGAAATGGTTAGATTCGTCCCTCTGGTAGCAGGTGACTTAGCGTAAGGGTTAAGGATAGGTGAGCAAGTTATTACGTCGAATTGGTATTAGCTCTATATTAGCTGCGGGACTTCTGGGTTGCGCGGCTCACTCACCTGCACCTGTATCAAGCTTAAAAAAAGATTACTCAAATGTTGAGAGAGGAAGCTATAGAGGGAGTTACTATGAAGTAAAGAAAGGAGACACGCTTTATTTCATAGCTTACGTCACAGATAAAGATGTAAATGATCTTGTTCGTTACAATGATCTTTCTCAACCCTACACGATCTATCCCGGTCAGCGCCTAAAACTTTGGGCTCCGAAATATATTGCCCCTAAATACGGGCATAAAGTCGAACCCGTTGTGGCTCCTGTGGTTGCGAAGACACTACCCCCAGTGACTAAAACATCAACAGTGTCACAGCCTGTAAATTCAAGTAAAAACTCTACTCCAAAAGTGCAGGTTACTACTCCTAAAGTAGTACAAAAACCGCCTCCAAAGATGGTTGAACAAACCAAAACAAAGGAGTATGTTGGTTCAAAAGATAACCAAAATCTGCAGAAAACGACGCCAACAACTACAGCGAAAAATGAGAATGTATCTAAGTGGTTATGGCCTACAAAAGGGAGAGTAATCAAGAACTTTTCAGCGGGAGAACAGGGAAATAAAGGCATAGATATCGCAGGACAGCGTGGTCAGCCTATCGTTTCAACCGCAGCCGGCACGGTCGTGTATTCCGGTAATGCGCTAAGAGGTTATGGCAACCTAATTATAGTGAAGCATAACGACAATTATTTAAGCGCATACGCTCACAACGACAAGCTGCTGGTATCTGAAGGACAAAGTGTCTCAAGCGGACAAAAAATAGCCACGATGGGTAGTTCAGGCTCTAAGTCCGTTAAATTACACTTTGAAATTCGCTACCAAGGTAAATCAGTGAATCCAAAACGCTATTTGCCATAAAACTTTGAAAAACAACTTGCGAAACCATTTAGCGACATAAGTAGTTGTCATGTCTTGCTAACTCGCCAGGGGGAGGCGTTATGAGTATCAGCAACACAGTATCCAAAGTTGACGAGTTTGAATTCGACGAAGAGGAAATGAAGTCCGTTGAAGTCGAAGATGAACTCGAAAAATCATCACCTACAGAAGGCAAAACGGCTGCGCGTGAAGAGTTTGATGCGAGCAGCAAAAGCTTAGATGCCACTCAGTTGTATTTGGGCGAAATTGGCTTCTCACCTCTACTTACCGCTGAAGAAGAAGTGCTGTATGCTCGCCGTGCATTGCGTGGTGACGAAGCTGCTCGTAAGCGTATGATCGAAAGTAACTTGCGTTTGGTTGTGAAGATCTCTCGCCGTTACAGTAACCGTGGTTTGGCTCTGCTTGATCTTATCGAAGAAGGTAACTTAGGTTTGATCCGTGCGGTTGAGAAGTTCGATCCGGAGCGTGGTTTCCGTTTCTCTACATACGCAACATGGTGGATTCGACAAACGATTGAGCGTGCGTTGATGAACCAAACTCGTACAATCCGTCTACCGATTCATGTTGTGAAAGAGCTGAACATTTATCTGCGTACTGCGCGTGAACTTTCCCAGAAGCTCGATCATGAACCAACTGCAGAAGAGATTGCAGCTCAGCTGGATATTCCAGTGGAAGACGTTAGCAAGATGCTTCGTCTGAACGAGCGCATCAGCTCAGTCGATACTCCGATCGGTGGCGATGGAGAAAAAGCACTACTCGACATTATCCCTGATGCAAACAATTCAGACCCTGAAGTCTCTACTCAAGACGATGATATTAAATCTTCATTGATTCATTGGCTTGAAGAACTGAATCCAAAACAGAAAGAAGTGTTGGCTCGTCGCTTTGGGCTCCTTGGTTATGAGCCATCAACACTGGAAGAGGTTGGACGTGAAATTGGGTTAACTCGAGAGCGAGTGCGTCAAATCCAGGTGGAAGGCTTGCGTCGTCTACGTGAAGTATTGATTAAACAAGGTTTGAATATGGAAAACTTGTTTAACGTTGAAGATGATTAATCTGCATCTTGTATAAATTAAAAAGGCTATGGGTAACCATAGCCTTTTTGCGTTTTAAGCCGATGATCTTTAATGGCTAAAGCATTTTCTTTAGACGATACAGTTCTTCGAGTGCTTGGCGAGGTGTCAGGTCATCGGGGTCAATGTTCGACAAGGCTTGCTCCACTTCGCTTGGTTCAGGGATCAGGCTTAGCTGATTTGCCACATCCACAGTACTTGGGCGAGGGGAGTTACTACCATGGCTCAACTGCTCAAGCTGAGACAGTTTGTTACGCGCATTTTTAATGACGGTTTTAGGTACCCCGGCCAGTCCTGCAACAGCGAGACCGAAAGATTTGCTTGCTGCTCCTTCCTGAACCGCGTGCATAAATGCAATGCTGTCCCCGTGTTCGACGGCATCCAAATGAACATTAGCCAGATTTGGTAACTGGCTTGGCAGCTCTGTTAATTCAAAGTAGTGCGTGGCAAACAGAGTCAAAGCACCTATCTGTGTTGCCAGCCACTCTGCGCTTGCCCATGCCAGAGAAAGACCATCATAAGTGCTGGTGCCTCGACCAATTTCATCCATTAACACTAAGCTGTTCTTAGTGGCGTTGTGCAGAATATTTGCTGTTTCTGTCATTTCGACCATGAACGTGGAGCGTCCAGAAGCCAAGTCATCGGATGCACCAATACGAGTAAAGATGCGATCTAACGAGCCGATTTGAGCGGATTCCGCTGGCACGTATGAACCGATGTGAGCCATCAAAGCGATCAATGCGGTTTGACGCATGTATGTGGATTTACCACCCATGTTTGGACCAGTGATGATCAACATTTTTCTGCTTGGGTTGAGATCGATCGGGTTGGCGATAAATGGATCGCTTGTAACTTGCTCTACGACAGGATGACGACCTGATTGAATCTGGATTCCCGGCTCTTTGACAAGTGTCGGACGACAGTAATCGAGCGAGTCTGCACGTTCTGCTAGGTTTTGCAGCACGTCCAGCTGAGAAATAGCCGAAGCTAAGTTTTGCAGCTTCTCAAGATTTGGCATCAGCAGATCAAACAGCTCTTCCCATAGCTGTTTTTCCAACGCAAGGGCTTTGGATTTTGAGTTAAGCACTTTGTCCTCGTGCTCTTTCAGCTCAGGAATAATGTAGCGCTCTGCATTTTTCAGCGTTTGACGACGCACATAATGCGGTGGTACCAGTTTGCTTTGACCACGACTGACCTGAATATAGAAACCATGTACGTTGTTGTAACCCACTTTTAGCGTATCGATACCGTGACGCTCGCGTTCATCCGCTTCGAGCTTATCTAAGTATTCAGTTGCACCATCGGCAAGTTTACGCCACTCGTCCAGCTCATCATTGTAGCCTTCAGCGATAACGCCACCGTCACGGATGACCACGGGTGGGTTTTCCTTGATTGCACGTTCCAGTAACTCGCAGACATCGTCGATAGGTGCAGCAAACTGCGCTAACTTCACAAGGTATGGATGAGCTAAAGAGGCAGTAATTCCCTCCAGTTCAGGAAGTTGCTGCATTGCGTGACGTAGACGAGCCATATCACGCGGACGGGCTGAACGCAAAGCAAGGCGAGCCAAGATACGTTCGATATCGCCGATCTGTTTTAGCACTGGCTGTAGATCAGCAAACACGCCTTGATCTTTAATTTCGCCAATCGCATCCAGACGGTTGTTCAGTGTATCGATACAACGCATTGGCTGATGCAACCAACGTTTGAGCATGCGACTACCCATTGGAGTTGCGCAGTGGTCGAGTATGGCTGCTAACGTATTATCGACACCTCCCGCTAGATTGTGAGTGATTTCGAGATTGCGACGTGTTGCTGCATCCAAAATAACGGAATGATCCTGACGATCGAAGGTTAAAGAGCGAATGTGCGGTAGCGCGGTACGCTGTGTGTCTTTGACGTATTGGATCAAACAACCTGCAGCACATAAGCCAAGCGCAGCGTGTTCTACGCCAAAGCCAACTAAGTCTTTGGTGCCAAATTGCTGGTTCAGCTGTTGCTTCGCGGTATCGAGTTCAAACTCCCATACCGGACGACGACGGTTACCGTTGCGGCTCGACATCAAGTGAACGGGCTCAAAATCTTCAGGAAACAGTAACTCACGAGGGGCTGTACGTTGGAGTTCTGCCGCCATCGATTCTTCTGTTTCAGGTTCTGTTAATTGAAAGCGGCCTGAAGTGATATCCAGCGTTGCGTAGCCAAACTTACCGTTATGGTGATAAATCGCCGCAATTAAGTTGTCGATGCGTTCAGAAAGTAGGGCTTCATCTGTCACAGTGCCCGGAGTCACAATACGCACAACTTTTCGTTCAACAGGACCTTTACTGGTGGCTGGGTCACCAATCTGCTCACAGATAGCAACAGACTCACCAAGCTGAACAAGTTTGGCTAAATACCCTTCTACGGCATGAAACGGTACACCCGCCATAGGAATCGGCTCTCCGGCAGAAGCACCACGTTTGGTTAAGGAGATATCGAGCAACTGAGACGCACGCTTAGCATCATCATAAAAGAGCTCGTAGAAATCGCCCATGCGGTAGAACAGCAAAATTTCAGGGTTCTCAGCTTTGAGCTTGAGGTATTGCTGCATCATCGGAGTGTGTTTTTGTTCAGCTTTCACAGGTAAGTTCTTTTGTTTATTTCCGGAGCGGCTTAGGATACGTGAATCCCCTTCAAGTAAAAAGAGACAACGGGCATTTTGGCTATGGAAAGAACAACGAAATTAAGTGCAGATTTAGGGGCTCTACTCGCGCAACATGGGCATATAATGACGACGGCTGAGTCTTGCACAGGCGGTGGCGTTGCTGCTGCAATTACAGATATAGCAGGCAGCTCAGGATGGCTGGACCGCGCTTTTGTGACTTACAGCAACGAAGCGAAAATGGAAATGCTTGGCGTACGTTCTCAGACTCTTGAGGAGAACGGCGCAGTCAGTGAACCTGTCGTGATTGAAATGGTTCAGGGAGCGCTTAAGCACTCGAATGCGACGATTGGAGTGTCGATCAGTGGTATTGCAGGGCCGGGAGGCGGCAGTGAAGAGAAGCCAGTAGGAACAGTATGCTTTGCATTTGCAGATAAGCAAGACTGGCTTTTGGTGGAAACTATGCATTTTGATGGTGATCGTGCCGAGGTGCGGGAGCAAGCTGTATTTCATGCACTCACTCGAATCTATCAACATTTGTCTGAGAAAATTTAAAATTTCCTTAGCCCAGACGTGATAAGGTCTGGAGCAAAATATGGTGCAGTACAACCCAAATTTTTTTCATACAGGTATAGACACTGTATGAATCAACAGTATAATGACTTTCATTGCTGAGCAGGATAACTGCTTAAGAAAAGTTTAATGACTATTCGTCGCCCAAAGAAGATGAATAAATCGGAGAAAGTAATGGACGAGAACAAACAGAAAGCGCTCGCCGCTGCGCTAGGTCAAATTGAAAAACAATTCGGTAAAGGCTCAATCATGCGCCTTGGCGATAACCGCGCAATGGACGTAGAAACCATCTCAACGGGTTCTCTTTCTCTTGATATTGCTTTGGGTGCTGGTGGTTTACCAATGGGTCGTATCGTAGAAATCTACGGTCCAGAATCTTCAGGTAAAACAACGCTAACTCTAGAGTTAATCGCTGCAGCACAGCGCGAAGGTAAAACGTGTGCGTTTATCGATGCAGAGCACGCTCTGGATCCAGTTTATGCGAAAAAACTTGGTGTTGATATCGATGCGCTATTGGTTTCTCAGCCAGATACTGGTGAGCAAGCGCTGGAAATTTGTGATGCATTAGCACGCTCTGGTGCTATCGACGTTATGGTTGTCGACTCTGTTGCCGCTCTGACACCAAAAGCAGAAATTGAAGGCGAAATGGGCGACAGCCACATGGGTCTTCAAGCTCGTATGCTTTCTCAAGCAATGCGTAAGCTAACTGGTAACCTAAAGCAGTCTAACTGTATGTGTATCTTCATCAACCAAATCCGTATGAAAATTGGTGTGATGTTTGGTAACCCAGAAACCACAACTGGTGGTAACGCACTTAAGTTCTACGCTTCTGTTCGTCTGGATATCCGTCGTACTGGCGCGATCAAAGAAGGCGACGAAGTTGTCGGTAACGAAACTCGTATCAAAGTTGTTAAGAACAAGATTGCAGCACCGTTTAAAGAAGCAAATACACAAATCATGTACGGTCAGGGCTTTAACCGAGAAGGTGAGCTGATTGACTTGGGCGTGAAGCACAAGCTGGTTGAAAAAGCGGGCGCTTGGTACAGCTACAATGGTGACAAGATTGGTCAAGGTAAAGCAAACGCTTGTAACTACCTTCGCGAAAATCCGCAAGTGGCGAAAACTATCGACACGAAACTACGCGAAATGTTGCTATCACCAGCAGCTCATGAAGCACCAGAAGCTGTTGAAGTAGCAGAGAAGCAAGAAGAAGAGTTTTAATCTTCAGCTTGATTAGAACAATGAAAAGCCCTGCACTGCAGGGCTTTGTTATATCTGCTGTATCTGAGTTGCTAAAAACCAAGCTTGTACAGGAATAATAGGTTTAGGATCACTATGTACCAAAAGCGTCAAGCACCAACCCTATCTAGTAAAGAAGCCGCCATCCAACTTTTGAGCCGACGTGATCACGGTCAGTATGAACTGCATCAAAAGCTTGCTTTGAAAGGGTATGAAGATGCTGATATCGAAGCCGCGATAAATTTCTGTTTGGATCATAATTATCTCGACGATTTACGTTATGCCAAAAGCCAGATTCGCCAGCATGTCTATAAAGGCCACGGTGAGCGTAGGATTCGCCAAGAATTAGCCCAGAAGCGTGTGTCCGAATCGGTGATTGAAGAAGCGATGGCAGAAGAGCCGCAAGATTGGTTTGAATTGGCGAGAATGGCTGCGGACAAAAAATTCAAAGCAATAAAAGCCAAAGATCAGAAAGAGTACGCTAAACAGGTGCGTTTTATGCAATATCGTGGTTATTCTTTTGAACAAATTAGCTATGCATTGAGCTTTGAGGAGCATGATTAAAGGATATTCTCTCTCGTTGATTTCTGTTTTTCTTCAAAATTTTTCTTCTAACCCCTCTTTTCCGCAAGAAAACTAGTCGTAGCTGATTGCATGATCTACAATACGGCAAAATTCTAACTCGACTATTTTCAGGAAGAGCTGCATGTACATGAGCACTGACGAGGTTCGTAACTCGTTCCTCAAGTTCTTTGAAAGCAAAGGACACCAAATCGTAGAAAGTTCATCGTTAGTACCACATAACGACCCAACTCTGCTGTTTACTAACGCAGGTATGAACCAATTTAAAGATTGTTTCTTAGGCTTGGAAAAACGAGCCTATACTCGAGCGACTACGGCTCAACGTTGTGTACGTGCTGGCGGTAAACATAATGACCTGGAAAACGTGGGCTTCACAGCTCGCCACCATACTTTCTTTGAAATGCTAGGTAACTTCAGCTTTGGCGATTACTTCAAAGAAGACGCGATTGCATACGCTTGGGAATTTTTAACAGAAGTTCTTCAACTGCCTAAAGATCGTCTACTGGTGACCGTTTATGAAACCGACGACGAAGCATTTGATATCTGGAACAAAAAAGTAGGCGTTCCAGCTGACCGCATTATTCGCATTGGCGACAAGAAAGGTGGCAAGCCATACGAGTCAGATAACTTCTGGCAAATGGGTGACACTGGTCCTTGTGGTCCGTGTACTGAAATCTTCTATGATCACGGTGAGCACATCTGGGGTGGCCGTCCTGGCACGCCAGAGGAAGATGGTGACCGTTTCATCGAGATCTGGAACAACGTATTCATGCAGTTCAACCGTCATGCAGACGGTACAATGGAGCCGCTACCAAAACCATCTGTAGATACAGGCATGGGTATCGAGCGTATCTCTGCAATCATGCAGGGCGTTCACTCAAACTACGAAATCGACGTATTCCAGGCGCTTATCAAAGCAGCTGCTGAAGTGGTTGGTTACGATGACTTATCTAACCAGTCTTTACGTGTTATTGCTGACCACATCCGTTCGTGTTCATTCCTGATCGTTGATGGTGTCATGCCTTCAAATGAAGGTCGTGGTTATGTTCTACGCCGTATTATCCGTCGTGCTGTTCGCCACGGTAACAAGCTAGGTGCACAAGGTGCATTCTTCCACAAATTGGTTGGTGTACTTGCTGATATCATGGGTACGGCAGGTGAAGAACTGAAACGCCAACAAGCGTTAGTAGAAAAAGTTCTGCGTATCGAAGAAGAAAACTTTGGTCGTACACTTGAACGTGGTATGTCGATTCTAAACGAAGCGCTAGATAACTTAGATGGCAAAGAGCTAGACGGCGAAACAGTATTTAAACTTTACGATACTTACGGTTTCCCAGCTGACTTAACTAACGACGTTGCACGTGAACGTGAATTCACAATTGACGAGGTTGGTTTTGAGAAAGCGATGGAAGAGCAGCGTCAACGTGCTCGTGAAGCTGGCCAGTTTGGTACAGACTACAATGCCGTAATCAAAGTAGACGCTGAAACTGAGTTCTGTGGCTACACAGGTACAAAAGGCTCAAGTTCAGTAGAAGCCATGTTCGTTGAAGGCAACGAAGTTGATTCTCTGTCTGCTGGCGATAAAGCGATTATCGTTTTGGCTGAAACGCCGTTCTACGCTGAGTCTGGTGGCCAGTGTGGTGATACTGGTGAAATTCGCACTGAATCAGGTATCTTCCGTGTTGAGGATACTCAGAAACTGGGTAGCGCAATTGCACACCACGGCGTAATGGCTGAAGGCGTTCTTGCTAAAGGTGATGAAGTGGCAACAATTGTCGACGCAGAGCGTCGTGCCGCAACCTCATTAAACCACTCTGCTACACACTTAATGCACGAAGCACTTCGTCGAGTACTAGGCGAACACGTACTGCAAAAAGGCTCTTTAGTTCGACCAGAAAACCTTCGTTTTGACTTCTCGCACCTGGAAGCTGTTACAGCTGAAGAGTTGAAAGAAGTTGAGCGTCTGGTTAATGCTCAAATCCGCCGTAACCACGTTATCGAAACCAATATTATGGACGTCGAGTCTGCGAAGAAGAAAGGTGCGATGGCGTTGTTTGGTGAGAAATACGACGACGAAGTTCGTGTACTATCGATGGGTGACTTCTCTACTGAGCTTTGTGGTGGTATCCACGCTTCAAGCACTGGTGATATTGGTCTGTTCAAGATCATCTCAGAAAGTGGCATTGCAGCGGGTGTTCGTCGTATCGAAGCGGTAACTGGTGAAGCGGCTCTGGACGCAATCGAAACTCAGACGGCTAAATACGAAGAGAAGCTTGCAGAATCTGCACAAAAATCGAAAGCGCTTGAAAAAGAAATTCAAAAGCTGAAAGACAAGATGGCTGCAGCAGAAAGTGCGAACATCATGGGTAAAGCGACAGAAGTAAATGGTACGAAAGTATTGATTGCAGCTTTAGAAGGCGCAGACAGCAAAAACTTACGCACCATGGTTGATGACATCAAGAACCAAATGGGCTCTGGTGTTGTACTTCTGGCAAACGTCGCTGATGACAAAGTTGGTCTGATTGCTGGTGTGACAAAAGATCTTGTTGGCAAAGTGAAGGCTGGTGATCTGGTTAAAATGGTTGCTGAACAAGTCGGTGGTAAAGGCGGCGGTCGTCCAGATATGGCTCAAGCTGGTGGTACTGACGTCGCGGCATTGCCAGAGGCAATTAAAGCAGTTCAGCCTTGGCTGGAAGAGCGTTTATAAGCAATAAATAACAAATTTACGCTCAATCAATTTTTCTTTGATTGGGCGTAATTTTTTAACGGTAACCAAGTGGTTTAATTGACCGATAATTAATCAGGTTAGTTAAGCTACTTGGTTTTTGTTGTAACTGCCACTTACATTAATTTTAACGAACAAAATGTTAGTGGTCCTAATGAGACTTTGGTCTTGGGAAGGTGAAGACTGGTGAAAAAGCCCCTTATCGTGCAAAAGTTTGGCGGAACTTCTATGGGTTCTATTGAAAGAATCCACCAAGTTGCTGAACACATCATTAAAGCGAAAAATGATGGTAATCAAGTTGTCGTAGTTGTTTCTGCTATGTCAGGAGAAACAAACAGGCTGATGGATCTGGCTAAACAGGTCGATAGTGTTCCTACAGCCCGCGAACTTGATGTTTTGCTCTCTGCTGGTGAGCAAGTGTCTATGGCGCTACTGGCAATGACCCTGAACAAATTGGGTTATGCATCTCGCTCACTTACCGGAGCACAAGCGAACATTGTGACAGATAACCAACACAATGACGCAACGATTAAGCACATTGATACTACGAGAATAATGGCTTTGCTTGAACAAGAGCAAATTGTCATTGTCGCGGGTTTTCAAGGTGTGAATGAAAATGGGGATATCACCACATTAGGTCGAGGTGGCTCAGATACGAGCGCTGTGACACTAGCAGGCGCGTTGCGTGCTGATGAGTGTCAAATCTTTACCGACGTTGATGGTATTTATACTTGTGACCCACGTGTAGTGAAAACGGCTCAAAAAATGGCTGTGATTGATTTCCCTTCAATGGAAGCAATGGCAAGCCGTGGAGCTAAGGTTTTACACTTACCTTCAGTGCAATTTGCATGGAAGAATAATGTACCTCTGCGCGTGCTTTCGACATTTGATGTGAATGAAGGCAGCTTAGTCAAGGGGGATACAGGTACTCAAGCTGTATCTGGTATAGCTATTCAACGTGATCTTGCCATTATTGAAGTTGATAAAGAACATTTATCAAGTGCTACAAAGCAATGTCAGATGTTAGGTATCGACATTTGGAATGTGATCGAGGAAACAGAACGAACAGGTATCATGATAAAACAAGATGCATGTGCCAAGTTCGATCTGGTCTTCAGCGATAAAATCCGTAATAGTGAAATGGTTAGCCTGTTAACCGCAGTTGGGCTTGAAGCCAATGGAATGGTTGAGCACGCATGCGATTTGTTGTTACAGCAAGATATTGAGATCAATTTCTGCGCGACAAATGCACTCACTATGATGCTAGTTTTATCACCTGAAAACGTGGATATCGCGGCAAACATTCTTCATGATGCTTACATTATGTCCTCTGAAGCATTGAACATTCAGCAAAAACATGCCTTATTAGGATGATTTTCGATAACAAGGTAGTTTACGAAAATATAACTTTTATTGGATAATGGCTTTGTAGCAAGAAAATTTAGAGATTACTCAAGGAGCACAGAATGCTAATTTTGACTCGTCGCGTAGGCGAAACACTGATGATTGGTGATGAGGTGACTGTAACTGTACTAGGTGTTAAAGGTAACCAAGTGCGCATCGGCGTTAACGCTCCGAAAGAAGTGTCAGTTCACCGTGAAGAAATCTACATGCGCATTCAAGCAGAAAAAGGCAATGGTAACGTTGCTTCAGGTAACTACTAAGATACTTCTGTTTACAGAGCTTAGTTTGAATGGAAAAGGCTAGCCTATCGGCTGGCCTTTTTAGTTTCTGATAAATGTCATTTTTTAAGAGAAGACTCTCTTTTTTTCATCATAATAGGGTGGTAAAGTTCGTTTAATAGTCACTTTGATTAAATCCGCAACGGTTGAGCGTTTTTTAAGGTTTTTTTCAAAGAAAGTGTTTGACTTATTTTTGGTAAAACGTAATATGTGCCTCCGCAAGACGGTGAGGTGGCCGAGAGGCCGAAGGCGCTCCCCTGCTAAGGGAGTATGCGGTTTGTAGCCGCATCGAGGGTTCGAATCCCTCCCTCACCGCCATTCTTGCCTTGTTTGATTTAGCAACCAAACAAAGAACAATGTGCGTCCTTAGCTCAGCTGGATAGAGTACCTGGCTACGAACCAGGCGGTCGGAGGTTCGAATCCTCCAGGACGCGCCATATTCTTTTACGTTATTCTTTGATGATGTATTCGAGTATGAATAATGCGGTGAGGTGGCCGAGAGGCCGAAGGCGCTCCCCTGCTAAGGGAGTATGCGGTTTGTAGCCGCATCGAGGGTTCGAATCCCTCCCTCACCGCCATTTATTGACGTAGCAGTCAATTTTTTTTGTTCTTAAAGAAAAATAATGTGATGTATTTCACAAAATGTGCGTCCTTAGCTCAGCTGGATAGAGTACCTGGCTACGAACCAGGCGGTCGGAGGTTCGAATCCTCCAGGACGCGCCACATTTCAAATTAGTCTGACTTTTTTGAAAAAGAATTTAGGGTATTGCCCTGATATTGACTAAAGTTGATATCGAAACGTGTGCGTCCTTAGCTCAGCTGGATAGAGTACCTGGCTACGAACCAGGCGGTCGGAGGTTCGAATCCTCCAGGACGCGCCACTTATTGAGGGTAATGCCCTGATATTGATACCTAGATGTTTGTGGGAATTGATATCGAAAACTGCGCGTCCTTAGCTCAGCTGGATAGAGTACCTGGCTACGAACCAGGCGGTCGGAGGTTCGAATCCTCCAGGACGCGCCACTTATTGAGGGTAATGCCCTGATATTGATACCTAGATGTTTATAGGAATTGATATCGAAAACTGCGCGTCCTTAGCTCAGCTGGATAGAGTACCTGGCTACGAACCAGGCGGTCGGAGGTTCGAATCCTCCAGGACGCGCCACTTATTGAGGGTAATGCCCTGATATTGATACCTAGATGTTTATAGGAATTGATATCGAAAACTGCGCGTCCTTAGCTCAGCTGGATAGAGTACCTGGCTACGAACCAGGCGGTCGGAGGTTCGAATCCTCCAGGACGCGCCACTTATTGAGGGTAATGCCCTGATATTGATGCCTAGATGTTTGTAGGAATTGATATCGAAAACTGCGCGTCCTTAGCTCAGCTGGATAGAGTACCTGGCTACGAACCAGGCGGTCGGAGGTTCGAATCCTCCAGGACGCGCCACTTCTTAAGAAGCCCCGCTTATGCGGGGCTTTTTCATATCTGCTGAATGTACTTCTCATTTGATAGAGCATCCGTACTGATTTGATACCAATTCATGCTCGTTTATTCAAAATTCTGCTATTCTAATCGCCTCACTTCAAATCGCAGATTGGATTGATGGCTCAATTCTAATCTTGTTTCTTCTGTCTTCGAACTGCCTTAAACTGACAATGTAATTACTTTATTTGTTTATTGTTGTGATAATGTTAAATGTAATTATGTAGTTGTTTGTTATCAACTTTTTCCTATCATCTTTGAAGCGGGTTTGACACCCTAATCGCAGTTTTTATGTCCGTTTTCATTTAGTCTGTCTGTTAATTAATCAGGTACTTTTCCTGCAGCATTTGCACACGAATTGTGATCTAGGTAGTGAATGAATAATCATTTGTAGGGATTACTACAAACCTTCCTTAAACAAAATTGACAAAATTTAACCAGTCGAGATAATCCTCGGGTCGGGATCTGACACAATTAAAATCCTGCGCCTGTCAGGATGACAAAGAAAGGAAGCAACATGACTAATATAGGAAGCCTGCTAGTAGATGCGGCCGCTCTCATGGTTACTGGGATGGCGGTTGTATTTATTTTCCTCACTATGCTTGTTTATCTCGTGCGGCTCATGTCGAAATTAGTACCAAAAGAAGTACTAGAGCCGATCACAAGCCCAAAAACAAACAACAATATTCAATCAACCTCTTCCGCTGTTAGTCCACAAGTCGTGGCGGCGATCTCGGCTGCGATTCATAAACATCGCGCCTCTATCGCGAAGTAGCCGAAATAGGATTAAAAGGAGTTTAAGAGAATGTCTAAACCACTAGCTATTACGGATGTGGTCCTTCGAGACGCCCATCAATCATTGTTTGCTACTCGCATGCGTATCGATGATATGCTGCCGATTGCGGCTGAATTGGATAAGATTGGATACTGGTCTTTAGAGACTTGGGGAGGAGCAACGTTTGATTCTTGCATTCGATTCCTTGGGGAAGACCCATGGGAGCGCTTACGAGAATTGAAGAAAGCGATGCCAAATACCCCGATGCAAATGTTATTGCGTGGTCAAAATCTTTTAGGATACCGCCATTATGCCGACGACGTAGTAGAGAAGTTTGTTGAACGCGCTCATGCTAATGGAATGGATGTGTTCCGTATTTTTGATGCCATGAATGATGTGCGAAATTTCCAAAAAGCTGTAAAAGCGACGGTGGATGTTGGCGCTCACGCACAAGGTACGCTGTCTTACACAACCAGCCCTGTACACAACACAGAGACGTGGGTTGATCTGGCAAAACGTTTGGAAGACTTAGGCTGCCATTCTATCTGTATTAAAGATATGTCAGGCTTACTAAAACCTTATGAAGCCGAAGAGTTGATCACTCGAATCAAAGCTTCATGTCACGTCCCGTTAGCACTTCACTGCCATGCGACCACTGGGCTATCCACAGCAACTGCGATTAAAGCGGTAGAAGCTGGTATTGATATCCTTGATACTGCCATTTCATCAATGAGCAGTACGTACGGGCATACGCCAACAGAAACAGTTGTGGCGATGCTACAGGGAACTGAGCGTGATACTAATCTGAAATTGGACGAGATTGAGCCTATTGCTGCTTACTTCCGTGAAGTTCGCAAGAAATACGCGAAGTGGGAAGGTCAGTTGAAAGGTGTTGACTCTCGTATCCTTATCGCTCAGGTGCCTGGTGGCATGCTAACCAACATGGAAGGCCAGCTTAAAGAGCAGGGCGCAGCTGATCGTATTGATGAGGTATTAGAAGAGATCCCTCGCGTTCGTGAAGATCTTGGTTTTATTCCATTGGTAACACCAACTTCGCAAATTGTTGGTACTCAAGCGGTTATTAACGTTCTTACAGGTGAACGCTACAAGAGCATTACTAAGGAAACTGCTGGCCTGTTAAAAGGTGAGTACGGTCAAGCACCAGCGCAACTTAATGCCGAGTTACAAGCTAGAGTACTTGAAGGTAAAGAGCCTATCACGTGCCGTCCTGCAGATTTATTAGAGCCTGAAATGGAAGCTCTGACTGTCGATCTTATGGATAAAGCAAAATCAGAAGGCATTAAACTTGCGAGCGAGCGAGTTGATGACGTACTAACTTACGCGCTGTTCCCACAGGTTGGCCTGAAGTTCCTTAAAAACCGAGGTAATCCAGAAGCCTTTGAGCCAGCTCCTACTCTAGAAGCGGCTGCTGCACCTGTAGCTCAAGCTGCTGGCGGTGTAGAAACTTACAGCGTTCGTGTTGATGGACAGGTTTATGAAGTAGAAGTTGGTCCGCAGGGTGAACTGACATCCGTGACACCTTCAGCTACACCAGCAAAATCAACGGCTCCTGCTGCAACAGCCAGCACTTCTGCTGAATTTGTACCAGCTCCTCTTGCGGGCAACATCTTTAAAGTCAATGTTAAGCCAGGTGCTGAGGTTGCAGAGGGTGATGTGTTGCTAATCCTTGAAGCAATGAAGATGGAAACGGAAATTCGTGCGGCTCGTGGTGGTATCGTTCAGGAGTTGAATGTAAAAGAAGGTGATGCCGTGACCGTAGGTGCACCTCTTCTGAGTCTGGCGTAAGGGAGTATCATGGACGGATTGATGACCCTATGGTCAGAAACAGGGATCGCTAACTTTGAGTTCGGCCAAATCTGTATGATGTTGGTTGGCTGTACCCTGCTGTTTTTAGCGATTCGAAAGGGCTTTGAACCATTACTTCTGCTTCCAATCGGGTTTGGCGCCATTTTGGCGAATATTCCAAACGCTGGTTTTACCGAGCCAGGTGGATTGCTTTACTACGTCTACCACATCGGGATCGAATCGGGTGTTTTCCCGTTATTGATCTTTATGGGCGTAGGCGCGATGACAGACTTTGGTGCCTTGATTGCGAACCCGAAAACGCTTTGGTTAGGTGCTGCAGCTCAGTTTGGTATTTTTGCTACGCTATTTGGAGCGATTTTACTGAACTACATTCCTGGTATGGAATTCACCATGGCCGATGCATCATCTATCGCGATTATCGGTGGTGCTGATGGTCCAACGGCTATTTTTCTGGCGAGCAAGCTGTCGCCCGATTTACTGGGTGCTATTGCGGTTGCGGCTTATAGCTACATGGCGTTGGTACCAATTATTCAGCCACCAATCATGAAAGCCTTAACCACGACAGAAGAGCGTCAGATTAAAATGGCTCAGTTGCGCCATGTCGGTAAATGGGAAAAAGTCATCTTCCCGCTTGCTGTGCTCCTGATGACCATTCTATTCTTGCCGTCGGCAACGCCTCTGGTTGGGATGTTCTGTCTTGGTAACTTGATGCGTGAAGCTGGTGTTGTGGACCGTTTATCGAAAACGGCGCAAAACGAGCTTATCAATATCGTTACCATCTTCCTTGGGATTGGTGTTGGCTCTAAGTTGCAAGCTGACAAATTTTTGAATCTGGAAACGCTGGGTATTTTAGCGCTGGGTGCGATTGCTTTTAGCATCGGTACTGCTGCAGGCGTTCTGATGGCGAAGTTACTGAATAAGTTCTCGAAAGAAGACATCAACCCGTTGATTGGTGCAGCTGGTGTTTCAGCAGTACCTATGGCGGCGCGTGTTGTGAATAAGGTGGGCTTAGAAGCAAACTCACAAAACTTCTTGTTGATGCATGCTATGGGTCCTAACGTCGCTGGTGTTCTTGGCTCTGCAGTTGCGGCCGGTATTCTACTTGCTCTGGTCGGGTAGAAGTTTTGTAGCACGCAGTGGCTGTGATTGTGCTGGAGATAAAATTATCCGCCAAATTACAAAGTGACCATTAACTTCGTTAAACAAAATGGTTTATAGTCAAAGGGATGCTACGGCATCCCTTTTTGTCTTTCAAGGAATGGGTTATGGAACACAAACAGATCGTTATCACTGAATTTGGCACTGCAAACGTACTTGCGATTCAGAATGCCCCGACGCCAACACCAACATCAGATGAAGTCTTAGTTAAAGTTTTTTTCTCAGGTGTGAACCCTATTGATGTAAAGACCCGTGCTGGACTTGGCTGGGCTGCTGCTCAGAATAAAGATAAGTTGCCTTGGGTTCCGGGTTATGACATCTCAGGTGAAGTCGTATCTTGTGGTGAGCAAACGTCCCGTTTCGCTATCGGAGATAAAGTTGCCGGTTTCATCGGCTTCCCTGTGAAAGGTGGTGGATACAGTCAGTATGTATGCGTACCAGAATCAGAGCTAAGCCACGTGCCAAGCAATGTGACACTGGATTCGGCGGCTGTACTTCCCCTTGCTGGGCAAACCGCTGCTCAGGCTTTGGGTAAAGCCAATGTCACCGAAAGCGATCGTGTCTTAATTCTTGCCGGTGCGGGTGGCGTAGGACATATCGCCGTGCAATTGGCAACGGCAAGTAAGGCTGAAGTATTTACTACCTGCAGTGAGCGAAATGTAGATTATCTTACGTCACTTGGTGTTCATGCAGTGAACTATCAATTAGGTCCAGTGTCAGAACGTGTTGAAGATATAGATGTTTTGATTGATTTAGTGGGTGGTGATGCTGCGTTAGATGCGCTTAAATGCCTCAAGCCTGATGCAAGAGTTATCACTGTGCCTACGATCACCGCCGAGTTAATTTGTGAGCAAGCGAAATTGTTGGGTATAGAAGCAAGCGGTATGTTAGTTGAACCTAAGCCAGAGCAGCTGGATTCGTTGCTGTACATGGCTGATGTAGGTTTACTAAAATCTGAGGTACAACATATCTACCCAATGGATGAGGTGGTTGCGGCTCACGAACAAGTGGAATCCGGGCGGACTAGAGGCAAGGTATTGCTTGATATGACATGCTAGAAGCATTTAATGCAGGCTTTGAAAACTTAGCTCATTGGTTTTCTGATTCTGCATTGTGGGTGCTTTTTATGACCGGCTTTCTCAGTGCCACCTTATTACCCGGTGGCTCTGAGGCGGGGTTAGTCGCCACCCTTTCTTTAAATCAATATTCCGTCTATTCCGTAATTCTCGTCGCCACGATAGGCAACACTCTTGGTGGTTTGACTAACTACTGGTTAGGGTTATGGATCCCAAATAAAACCCAATATGAAAAACATGGTCATACCGCGTTAAAGTGGCTATCTAAATATGGTTACTGGGTTTTATTTTTCAGCTGGTTACCGGTTATTGGTGATCCGTTGTGTTTAGCGGCGGGTTGGTTACGGATGAAATTCCTGCCGTGTGTAGTTCTGATATTTTTTGGAAAGGCCGCTAGGTACAGCCTTCTAGCAGCCATCTATCTCGGATTATTTTAAGGAAAGTACATGAGAATTTTTTGGGTTGGCGCGTGTTCACTGCTAGTGATCACGGGTTGTGTATCACAATCCCCTGTTTCATCACTGCCTGAAGGGGTCACTTTCGTTGAGTCGTCACAAGCGGAAGAAGGCAAAGTTAAAATCCCTTACCAAAAATACAAACTTGATAACGGGCTTACCGTCATTCTCGCGCCAGAAGACTCCGATCCGCTCGTACATGTTGATGTGACTTATCATGTTGGTTCAGCGAGAGAGGAAATCGGCAAGTCTGGTTTTGCACACTTTTTTGAGCACATGATGTTCCAAGGTTCAGAGAATGTTGGTGATCAAGAGCATTTCAAAATCATCACTGAGGCGGGTGGTACGCTTAACGGGACAACCAATCGTGACCGCACAAACTATTTTGAAACCGTACCAGCCAACCAACTAGAAAAAATGCTGTGGCTCGAATCAGACCGCATGGGGTTCTTGCTGGATGCTGTGTCACAACACAAGTTTGAGATTCAGCGCTCAACAGTTAAGAATGAACGTGCACAGCGCTACGACAACCGTCCTTATGGTTTGATTTGGGAGCGTATATCAGAAGCGCTATACCCAGAAGGTCACCCATATTCATGGCAAACCATTGGTTACGTCGAAGATTTAGATCGCGTTGACGTGAATGACCTTAAAGCTTTCTTCTTGCGCTGGTATGGTCCGAATAATGCCACCTTGACCATTGGTGGTGACGTAGATGTCGAACAGACACTTGACTGGGTTAACAAGTACTTTGGTTCTATTCCTCGTGGCCCGGAAGTCGAGAATGCTGCAAAGCAACCGACAAAACTGAGCGAAAGCAAATACATCACCTTAGAAGATCGTATACAGCAGCCGATGGTGATGATTGCATGGCCAACCACATACAGTGGCGAAGAGAGCCAGGCTTCACTCGATACACTATCTGAAGTTCTTGGCGGTGGCACGAACAGTGTGCTTTACCAAGAACTGGTTAAAACTCAGAAAGCGGTCGATGCGGGCTCATTCCATGATTGTGCCGAACTGTCTTGTACCTTCTTCGTTTATGCGATGGGGGATTCCGGTGATAAGGGTGACCTGACTAAGTTGTATGATGAAGTCATACAGTCACTGAACAAGTTTTCACAACAGGGTGTAACAGAAGATCGCCTTGAACAGTTAACTGGCAAGGCTGAAGCTGACGCCATTTTCGCGCTGGAAAGTGTTAAGGGCAAAGTGACTCAGTTGGCATCTAACGAGACCTTCTTTGGTAAGCCAGACATGATTGAGGAACAGCTGGAGCAAATTCGAGCTGTGACGCCAGCATCGGTTGAGAAAGCGTACAGTGATTTTATTAAAGGTAAATCAAAAGTAACCTTGAGTGTTGTACCAACAGGGAAAACGGATTTGGCTGTAAAATCAGCAACGTTTGTGACGCCAGAACGCACGCTACCAGAGTACAAAAAGATTACTGATGATCAGCTTGCTTACCGTCGTGCAACTGACGACTTCGATCGTTCAGTTCAGCCACCTATTGGTGATCCGGTTGAGGCAACCATGCCGGAACTGTACTCGGTGCATTTCGACAATGGTTCTCAACTGTTGGGTACTGTCAGCAATGAGACACCAACCGTTATGATGCAATTCCGTTTACCTGCAGGAACGCGTTTTGTTGAAAATGGTCAAGAGGGACTGGCTCAACTGACAGCAGCAATGCTGCAAGAGGGAACGACAAAACGTAGCATGGAAGAAATTCAGGCTGAGTTAGATAGGCTGGGTAGTGTTATCTCTGTCGATGCGACGGATTACACGACGAACATCAGTGTTTCTGCATTAGAGAAAAATTTAGAACCGACGTTGAAGATTGTCGAAGAAGTTCTTCTATCACCAGCATTCAAGCAAGAAGATTTTGACCGTGTGAAAGAGCAAGCTCTGGAAGGTTTGGTTTATGAGCACCAAAGTCCAAGTTGGATGGCCGAGCAAGCCAGCCGCCAGGTGCTTTACGGTGATTCCACTTTTGCCCGACCTGAAGACGGCACACAGGCTGGAATGAAGGCACTGACTCTCAATGATATCCGTGAGTTTTATGCAACGCACTACACGCCACATGGTGCGCAGATCACTGTGGTGGGTGACGTCAATAAAAAGGATATCGAGCAGAAGCTAGCGTTTTGGTCAAATTGGCAAGATGATGCGGCTCCGCTGTACGCACCGCAAAACATTTCTGCATTGGGTTCGCAAAAAGTTCATCTTGTGGATAAACCAGGAGCGCCTCAGAGTGTTGTTATGATGGTTCGTCAGGGAATGCCGTACGATGCGACCGGTGAGTTCTTCCTTGGCCAGCTGGCGAACTTTAATTTGTCGGGGAACTTTAACAGCCGTATTAACCAAAATCTTCGAGAAGAGAAAGGCTATACGTATGGTGCTTACGGATACTTCTCTGGAAATCCAGAAACTGGCTCTGTTGTTTTTACTGCGCAAGTACGTGCTGATTCAACCGTTGCGTCAATCATAGAGATGGAAAATGAAATGAAAGCATTCTCTGAATCTGGTATGACTGACGATGAGTTGAAATTCATGCGTCAGGCGGTGGGTCAAAAAGATGCACTCAAGTACGAAACGCCGACACAAAAAGCAGAACTCATCAGTAATATCTTTAAGTACAATCTTGATAAAGATTACTTACAACAACGAAATTCCATTGTAGAAAAAGTCGATAAAGAGACTTTAAATACGCTGGCGAAAAAATGGTTTAATCCAAACGACTATCAAATTGTCGTTGTTGGTGATGCAAAATCACTCCGCCCTCAACTAGAAAAGTTAGGGAAAGACGTGGAAGAGCTTGAAATCATTCGATAGAGTACACATCTAATAGCGGAGGGCGTGCTCTCCGCTATGCATCTACATAAGTGACTTTTCGTGGGTTATTTATCTAGATGAACCGATTATCAATAACTTAGCTTTCACTTGCTTCGGATGGCAAGTGTCCTGCTCCTAATATAAGCGAACCTCATTTTGACTGATTTTGCTGCGCGACTGGAAAAAGTTGCATCAAACCCCGAAGTATTTAAGCAGTTTGGACGCGGTGTTGAGCGCGAAACTTTGCGCTATCGTCAGGATGGACATCTGGCAACAACACCTCATCCAGAGGGGGTGGGCTCAGCGTTCACAAACCAGTGGATTACTACGGATTTCTCAGAGTCGTTACTCGAGTTTATCACTCCTGTCTCTCATGATATTCCGGAACTAATAGCACAACTGAAAGATATTCATCACTTTACCCAAACTAAAATGGGTGAAGAAAAGATGTGGCCACTTTCGATGCCGTGTTATGTCGATAATGAAGACGATATTCAACTTGCCCAATACGGCTCTTCAAACTCAGCTCGAATGAAGACGCTTTACCGTGCGGGCCTAAAGCGTCGTTACGGCAGTTTGATGCAGATTATTTCTGGTGTTCACTTTAACTTTTCATTTCCTGATTCGTTTTGGGATGCGCTTTATGGTGAGCAGGATTCAGAGACTCGTCAGGAAACAAAATCTGCCGCTTATTTTGATCTGATTCGTAATTACTACCGCTTTGGTTGGATGATCCCATTCTTCTTTGGTGCATCACCAGCGCTATGTGGTTCATTTATTAAAGGTCGGGAAACGAAATTACCGTTTGAGAACCTTGGTGGCACTTTGTATTTACCAAAATCGACTTCTCTGCGATTAAGTGATTTGGGATACACGAATAGTGCGCAAAGTTCGTTAAAAATTGGCTTTAATAGTATCGATCAGTATCTTGAAGGTTTAAACGACGCGATTAATCATCCGTCAGAAGAATTTGCCAAAATCGGTGTCAAGGTGGATGGTGAATACCGCCAGCTTAACTCGAATATTTTGCAAATTGAAAATGAACTGTATGCACCAATTCGTCCCAAACGTGTTGCTAAGAGTGGTGAGAAACCATCAGAAGCATTAAAGCGTGCAGGCGTTGAGTACATCGAAGTGCGCTCTTTGGATGTGAACCCATTCAGTGCTGTCGGTGTGACTGAAGAACAAGTGCGTTTCCTCGATTTATTCCTGACTTGGGCTGCATTATCAGACTCAGATCCAATGGACAATTGTGAGCTGGAGTGTTGGCGTGACAACTGGAACAAAGTGATTGTTTCTGGTCGTGAAAAAGGCCTGATGTTACAGATAGGTTGTAATGGCGAGCGTTTGTCTCTGCAAGATTGGGCGCATCGAGTTTTTGCTGAGCTTCGCCAAATTGCAGTAGCGATGGATGCAGTCTCTGAAGACAATGCATATCAAGATGTTTGCAATAAGCTCTCTGAGTGGATTGATAACCCTGAGCAGACAACATCAGGTCAGTTGTTAGAGCTGACTAAAGAATTAGGCAGTTTAGGAAAAGTTGGGTGCACTCTGGGTTTGAAGCATCGTGAAGAGAATTTGAATCATAGTTACCAATTTTACTCACAAGAGATGATGGAAGCGGAAGTTGCTGCTTCAATCGAAAAACAGAAGCAGGCAGAGTTAAGTGATACGATGAGTTTTGATGACTTCTTGGCTGACTACTTTTCTTATTTAAAACAATAACGAAATCATAAGGATTGGGTGGAAGTGAATATTAAGCCTCTAATGGTATCGGTGCTAGGCAGTGTGTTGCTCGCAGGGTGTGCGACGGCTCCACCAAAGCAGCAAGATAACCTGTGCGAGATATTCCGAGAAAAGTCTGGTTGGTATGGTGATGCCAAAGATATGGAAGAGGAGTGGGGAACTCCAATCCATGTTGCAATGGCCATCATTAAGCAAGAAAGTGGCTACCGACATGATGCAAAACCACCCAAAGATTACGTGCTAGGTTTTATTCCCTGGGGACGAGTCAGCAGCGCTTATGGGTACGCCCAAGCGCAAGATCCTGCCTGGGATGATTTTCAAGATTCGACGGGGCAAGGTGGCTCGCGTACTGACTTTGATGATTCAATGATGTTTGTCGGTTGGTATACCCATGAAACCCGTCGTCAGCTCGGCATCTCTTTATGGGATCCATATAACCAGTATCTTGCCTATCATGAAGGTAGAGGCGGTTATCAACGTGGAACTTATAAAAGGAAGCCTAGCTTAGTTAAAGTCGCGCGGCGTGTAGAACAAACCGCGAAGAATTATGGCTGGCAGCTGAAGCAATGTCGTCAGGAACTGGAAGACAACAGCAGCTGGTTCTTTTAACCCTTGTAGGGACGAATAGAAAAACCAACGCCCATAGGTGTTGGAATTACAATCAGGAGAGATGTAATGCCTTTACTCGATAGTTTTACTGTGGATCACACTCGTATGCATGCGCCAGCAGTGCGAGTTGCGAAAACCATGCAAACCCCAAAAGGGGACACCATTACTGTCTTCGATTTACGCTTTACTGCACCAAACAAAGACATCCTTTCTGAGAAAGGGATCCACACTCTTGAGCATCTTTACGCAGGCTTTATGCGTAATCACTTAAACGGTGACAGTGTTGAGATTATTGATATTTCACCAATGGGATGCCGTACCGGATTCTACATGAGCTTGATTGGTACTCCTTCGGAGCAACAAGTGGCAGATGCGTGGATTGCATCGATGGAAGATGTACTTAAAGTAGAAAGCCAGAACAAAATTCCTGAGCTAAATGAATACCAATGTGGTACTGCTGCAATGCACTCGCTAGATGAAGCGAAGCAAATTGCTAAGAACATTTTAGATGCAGGCGTATCTGTAAATAAGAATGATGAGCTCGCTCTGCCTGAGTCGATGCTAAAAGAGTTACGTATCGACTAAGCTGGCTGTTGTCTGGCGATATGCTTTATAAATGAAAAGAGCCTGACTATGTCAGGCTCAGACTGCTGACAAAGGACTAGCCATCAGGCTAGTCCTTTGATCTAATAGGAGTATCGAAATCTGGATACCTCGACATGCTTCAAGAACCTTCTCCACAACAATACGAACTTGAAATGGTGACGATGGAACAACTTGTTCCCAAAGACCACCTTGTGCGTAAAATTGACTCTGCTATCGATTTTGAATTCATTCGTGATGAAGTCGCCCACCTCTATTGCAAAGACAATGGCCGACCACCTGTAGACCCTGTCCGCCTATTCAAAATTATCCTACTGGGGTACATCTTCGGCGTAAAAAGCGAGCGTCAGCTTGTCAAAGAAATCGAAGTGAATGTCGCATATCGTTGGTTCCTCCGCATGTCCCTCACTGAAAAGGTCATCCATGCCTCGACACTCAGTCAAAACCGTATCCGTCGCTTCAATGGTACGGATGTCTTCGAACGTATCTTTATTAACATCGTTCAACAAGCGATGGCTAAAGGCTTAGTCGCTGGACAAGAGCTCTTTACTGACAGCACTCACCTCAAAGCGAACGCGAACAAAAACAAGCACACCAATAAACAAACGGCAGTCCGAGCGAGTGCATATTTAGATATGCTGGATGAAGACGTTGCACTAGACCGAGCAAAAGAGGGAAAGAAGCCACTTAAAGAACGAACTTCTGAGCAGAAAGCTAATAACACGAAGAGCAGTACGACTGACCCAGAAAGTGGCTTCATGACCCGAGACAATAAGCCGCAAGGGTTCTTCTATCTCGACCATCGCACGGTTGATGGTCAGCATGGCATCATCGTTGATACCCATGCGACCGCGGGGAATGTCAATGACTCCCAGCCTTATATCTGCCGTCTCGACCACACGCTTGAACAGTTTAACCTCAATCCTATCGCCGTTGGTCTTGATGCCGGTTACTTCACGGCCCCTGTTGCTGAATCCCTTGAGCGCCGAGGGATACTTGGCGTGTTCGGCTATCGCCGACCATCACGCACAAAGAATGCCTTCAAGAAGAAACACTTTATCTATAACAAAGAAAAAGACAGCTATCGTTGCCCCAACGGACAGGACCTTATCTACAAGACGACGTCACGCGGCGCTTACCGAGAGTATCACTCAGACCCTAAAGAATGTGCGTTCTGCCCAATGCGTGATGACTGTACTCAAAGTAAAAACATGAAGAAGGTCATCACGAGGCATATCTATACGGAGGCCATGGATAGAGCCAACCAGATGCGGCTCTCTGCTTATGGAAAGAAAACCTACAGGCGGAGAAGTGAAACGGTAGAAAGAAGCTTCGCCGATGCAAAACAACATCACGGTCATCGATACGCTCGCTTTCGAGGGTTAGCCAAGGTGCAGATGCAGTGCTGGTTGGCGGCGGCTGCTCAAAACATCAAGAAGATAGCGTTGGTGGTGAGCACTCTGCGTAAACTCGGCCTAAATCGAGGTGAAATAGCGCAAATCCTCACTTATATACGCCAATTTAAGAACACTAACGCTCTAGAGTTTATCTAACAAAAAATATCGCGATCGCGGCCTGCGGCCGCAAAAAAAACAGAACCCCACCTTAAAAGTGGGGTTCGTCATCAATCTGA
>NZ_JBBWFK010000012.1:0-102484 GCF_052353105.1 Vibrio sp. YIC-376 | reverse complement strand
TCGCCAGGCTTTAAATTTTGGACACTTGCTAAAGCGAGTGATACCACTGCGGAGTGGTAGTTCAGTTGGTTAGAATACCGGCCTGTCACGCCGGGGGTCGCGGGTTCGAGTCCCGTCCACTCCGCCATTTATTAGAAAGCCTAGTCGAAAGACTAGGCTTTTGTCGTTTATGACGTATAGTTTCCCTTTCAGGGAAATCGAGTCCCGCTCCTGTGCGAGTTCAATTGAACGCAAGCCCGGCCCATTTATACCAATCTGGAAAATTAACTGGTCAGGTCTATCCATCTTCTCGAACACATCTTGGTGACTTTGATGGAACATTCCAAAAAACTATTCCAAGCCCTACACACTTTGGAGACAATGTCTTCGTAATCCGAAAAAGACTGATTGGCGAGATAGTGTTGTCTTAACCAACTCCATACTTGTTCTATGGGGTTTAGCTCTGGAGAATAGGGTGGGAGTTTCTCCACGGAAAGCCCATATTCGTGAGCGATAATTGATGGGGTAAGAGTGATAGTGGTTGCCACATTCTATTTCGATATAAGCGTGGATCTGGGCACCAATAGGCCACCCGCCTTGTGTATCATGAGCCCCATCTTCTATGTATTTGCTTAATTGTGTTCGCTTTGCTCAGAAGTTAAGAATCCTGGCCGTTCGGTTCTCGGTTTTGGGTGGCTCTCAAGATGATATTGTTCAGGCTATCCATAGCAAATAAGTTCTGTTATGGAATAGCCTTAATTAGATCATATGTTTCCTGAGGTGTCATTTCATCTAGCAGGTCAGGGAAATTTACGTATAAAAAAAGCAGCCATCTGGCTGCTTTCTAAAGAACTAAATATCAAGACTCAAGCTGTTCTTTCTGCTCTTGTGGCACTTCCTGCTCTTTTATTTCGGAGGAGGATAAAGCGTTACGCTCTTCTTCCATCTTCTTCTCTTCTGCTTTGGCTTTTTCAATCATTGGAGTAATTGTGGAACCCTGAATCAAAATAGAGAATACAACGACCGCGTAAGTCATCACTAGGATGATCTCTTTTACATCAATGAGCTTTTCTTGAACAACCCAAATTCCAGACGGAATAGAAAGTGCCATTGCCAGAGCTAGCCCTCCACGAAGGCCTCCCCAAGTCAGAATTTTTACTGACCAACGGTTATATTTTCTGTAACGCTTAAAGCCAATGTAGGAGAGGAATACACTTAGGTAGCGAGATGCTAGTACCAGCGGTACCGCAATTGCCATCATCATCCAGTCTTCTTGGTGGAATTTAAATAACAGCATCGACATACCGATTAACAGGAATAGTACGCCATTCAGGAACTCATCAACCAACTCCCAAAAGTGGTCTAGGTGATCCTCACTTTCTTTAGAAAAGCCGATGAAACGTGTCCAGTTACCAATCATGATCCCTGAGACAACCATCGCTAATGGGCCTGATACGTGAATGTACTCTGCGAATGCGTAACCAGCGGTAGGCACGCCAATTGTAAGTAGTAGCTCCATTGAGTGATCATCTGTTGCACTGATTAAGTAGTGGAAGAGAAGACCAAGCAAGAAGCCATAGAAAATACCCCCAATCGCTTCTTGAATAAATAGCATGGTTACACTCCCTACCGTAGGAGCTTCAGTACCAAATGCGATTGTGAATAAGGTGACAAAAATAACCAGACCGAAGCCATCATTGAATAATGATTCACCTTCGATTTGTGTCGAGATACGTTTTGGGGCGTTTAACTTTTTAACAATAGCAAGTACCGCTATCGGGTCAGTAGGCGAAATCAATGCACCAAACAGCAAGCAGTAAACTAGGTCAAAATGAATGCCAATCAACAAGCAGATTCCGTAGAGGACAAAGCCGATAAAGAAAGTCGAAAACAGAGTGGCTCCAAGCGCTAATACCGTAATTTCCCACTTTTGATCTTTGAGGTTAGGTAGTTTAATCCCCAGACCACCGGCAAAAAGCAGAAATCCTAGGATACCTTTGAGCAAGAAATTTTC
Source organism: Vibrio sp. YIC-376 (assembly GCF_052353105.1). Classification (NCBI taxonomy): domain Bacteria; kingdom Pseudomonadati; phylum Pseudomonadota; class Gammaproteobacteria; order Vibrionales; family Vibrionaceae; genus Vibrio; species Vibrio sp. YIC-376. The sequence goes on along the minus strand of NZ_JBBWFK010000012.1, from coordinate 100,491 downwards.
GAAGTTGATGCTGGTTACTGTCTCTGTGGCTATTTCTGTAAGATGGAACCAGTTGTTTTGACCTGCAATCAGGATAAGGAGTGAAAGTACCATCGAGCCAGCGGTAATGGCGATGGTGGTTTGCATCTTTCCGATCTTACTGTTTACAAAGGCTATTAGCATCGCAGCAGCGGAGAGAAAACATAAAGTATGGTAGACCGACATTAGAACACTCTGTTTGTAACATTTTATGAATGGAATTCTCGGCTGATGCTGCTTAAATAGCAAACATTTTTTCGTGATTATTTGATAAGTTAAGAAGTCGATAAAATAATCATGATTTCCATATTTAGACGTCTAGACTCCTGAAGTTTGTGTGATAGGATGGAATCATAAATAAAGGAACGAGGCTGTACTGTGGGAAGTAATGTAAGACAACAGATTGAAGCTCATTTGAAGCAACGTATTCTTCTGATCGATGGTGGTATGGGAACCATGATTCAGGGGTACAAACTTGAAGAGCAAGATTATCGAGGAGAACGCTTTGCAGATTGGCAATGCGATCTAAAGGGTAACAACGACTTGTTGGTACTGAGTCAGCCTCAGTTGATCAAGGAAATACATGGCGCTTATCTTGAAGCTGGTGCGGATATTCTAGAAACCAACACCTTTAATGCTACGACTATTGCGATGGCTGACTACGAGATGGAAAGCCTTAGCGAAGAGATAAACTTTGCAGCTGCCAAGTTAGCGCGTGAAGTTGCCGATGCATGGACTGCAAAAACGCCAGATAAGCCACGATTTGTAGCTGGTGTGCTTGGTCCTACAAACCGTACCTGTTCTATCTCTCCAGATGTAAATGACCCAGGGTACCGCAACGTCAGTTTTGATCAGTTGGTTGAAGCCTACTCAGAGTCTACTCGTGCTCTGATTAAAGGTGGTTCAGATCTGATCCTCATCGAAACCATTTTTGATACCTTAAATGCTAAAGCGTGTGCTTTCGCGGTTGATTCGGTCTTTGAAGAACTGGGTATCGCTTTACCTGTGATGATCTCTGGCACCATCACCGATGCTTCTGGCCGTACTTTGTCAGGACAAACAACTGAAGCGTTCTACAACTCATTGCGTCATGTGAAGCCAATTTCTTTTGGCCTGAACTGTGCGCTCGGTCCAGACGAACTACGTCCATATGTTGAGGAGTTGTCCCGCATATCAGAATCTTTTGTGTCTGCTCACCCTAATGCAGGATTACCGAATGCATTTGGTGAATATGATTTATCCCCTGAGGATATGGCCAAGCATGTAAAAGAGTGGGCTGAAAGTGGTTTCTTGAACCTGATTGGTGGCTGTTGTGGCACTACACCTGATCACATTCGTCACATGGCAAAGGTAGTTGCAGAGGTGAAGCCTCGTGAATTGCCTGAACTGCCAGTGGCTTGTCGTCTGTCTGGTTTAGAGCCTTTGACTATCGAAAAAGACTCGTTATTTATTAACGTTGGTGAACGTACTAACGTTACTGGCTCTGCTCGATTTAAACGCTTAATCAAAGAAGAGCTATACGATGAAGCACTCGATGTTGCACGTCAGCAAGTCGAGAATGGCGCGCAAATCATCGATATCAACATGGATGAAGGCATGTTGGATGCACAGGCTTGTATGGTTCGCTTCTTGAACCTGTGTGCTTCTGAGCCTGAAATTTCAAAAGTGCCTATCATGGTTGACTCTTCCAAGTGGGAAGTCATCGAAGCTGGCCTGAAGTGCATTCAGGGTAAAGGCATTGTGAACTCTATTTCTCTAAAAGAAGGTAAAGAGAAGTTTGTTGAGCAGGCTAAACTGATTCGCCGTTATGGTGCTGCGGTTATCGTCATGGCATTTGACGAAGTTGGTCAGGCTGATACACGCGAGCGCAAAATTGAAATTTGTACCAATGCTTACCGTATTTTGGTTGATGAAGTCGGTTTCCCACCAGAAGACATTATTTTTGACCCGAATATTTTTGCTGTGGCCACTGGTATCGATGAACACAACAACTATGCCGTTGACTTTATTGAAGCGGTGGGCGACATCAAACGTGACTTGCCGCATGCGATGATATCAGGCGGTGTGTCTAATGTTTCTTTCTCGTTCCGTGGCAATAACTATGTTCGTGAAGCGATTCATGCAGTATTCCTCTACCACTGTTTTAAAAATGGTATGGATATGGGCATCGTTAATGCTGGTCAGCTGGAGATCTACGATAACGTACCTGAAAAACTGCGCGAAGCGGTAGAAGATGTCGTTCTTAACCGTCGTAACGATGCTACCGAAAGACTACTGGATATCGCTGCGGAATATGCAGATAAAGGCGTCGGTAAAGAAGAAGATGCCGCAGCACTTGAGTGGCGAACTTGGTCAGTCGAAAAGCGTTTAGAGCATGCTTTAGTTAAAGGGATTACCGAGTTTATCGTTGAAGACACAGAAGAAGCTCGTGTTAACGCCTCTAAGCCACTAGAAGTGATTGAAGGTCCGTTAATGGACGGAATGAACGTGGTCGGCGACTTGTTTGGTGAAGGTAAGATGTTCCTTCCTCAAGTGGTTAAGTCAGCGCGTGTTATGAAACAAGCGGTAGCTCATTTAGAACCATTTATCGATGCAGAGAAGCAGGTCGGTCAAACTAACGGTAAGATCTTACTCGCTACAGTGAAAGGCGATGTGCACGATATCGGAAAAAATATTGTGGGTGTCGTTTTGCAATGTAACAACTACGAGATCATCGATCTTGGTGTTATGGTGCCGTGTGAAAAGATCCTAAAAGTAGCCAAAGAAGAGAACGTCGACATTATCGGTTTGTCGGGTCTGATTACCCCATCATTAGATGAAATGGTTCATGTGGCTAAAGAGATGGAGCGCCTTGATTTTAATCTTCCGCTTCTGATCGGTGGCGCTACAACTTCGAAAGCGCATACCGCAGTTAAAATCGAACAGAATTATAAACACCCGGTGGTTTACGTTAACAACGCATCACGAGCGGTAGGTGTTTGTACTTCCCTGTTGTCTGATGAACGTCGTCCTGCTTTTGTAGAAAAGTTGAATGAAGATTATGAGCGCGTACGTGATCAGCACAATCGTAAGAAGCCCAGAACCAAGCCAGTCACTCTTGAGGAAGCTCGTGCCAATAAAGTAGCCATCGATTGGGATACGTATACTCCTCCTGTTCCAAAGCAGCCGGGGATTCATATCTTTGATGATTTTGATGTCGCGACTTTACGTAAGTACATCGACTGGACGCCATTCTTTATGACCTGGTCACTGGTTGGTAAATATCCAACGATTTTCCAGCATGAAGAAGTTGGTGAAGAGGCGCAACGTTTGTTCCATGATGCGAATGAGCTACTTGACCGTGTCGAGCGTGAAGGTTTGATGCAAGCGCGTGGCATGTGTGGTCTGTTCCCTGCCGCGAGTGTGGGTGATGACATTGAAGTGTACACTGATGAATCGCGTACCGAAGTCGCGAAAGTTCTGCGTAACCTGCGTCAGCAGACGGAGAAACCAAAAGGCTTTAACTACTGCCTATCAGATTACGTCGCACCAAAAGAGTCAGGTAAGCATGACTGGGTTGGCGCGTTTGCGGTAACTGGTGGTATTGGTGAGCGTGAACTGGCTGACGAGTATAAGGCTAAGGGTGATGATTACAACGCGATTATGATCCAGGCTGTAGCGGATCGTTTGGCTGAAGCGTTTGCGGAATATCTGCATCAACGTGTACGTAAAGAAATCTGGGGTTATGCTGAGGATGAGAATTTATCCAACGACGACCTCATTCGTGAAAAATACCAAGGTATTCGACCTGCACCAGGCTACCCGGCATGTCCAGAGCATACTGAAAAAGGGCCACTATGGGAGCTTCTAAACGTAGAAGAGAATATTGGTATGTCGCTCACTTCTAGTTATGCGATGTATCCAGGCGCTTCCGTTTCTGGTTGGTATTTTTCTCACCCAGACTCTCGTTACTTTGCGATCGCACAGATTCAGGAAGATCAGCTCGAAAGCTATGCTCAGCGTAAAGGCTGGGATAGGCTAGAAGCAGAAAAATGGTTAGGTCCGAACATTAACGGCTAATCCATCGAAAAGAGAAAGGGCTGCCTACTGGGCAGCCCTTTGTTTTTCTGTATGTCGATAAAATCGTAATTATCGTTCAAACAACTCTGCGTGCAGCTTTTGAATCGCTTGTTGAGATTCTGATTTGTGCAGAAGGAAACACAAGTTATGTGGGCTAGCACCGTAGCAAATCATACGTAGGTTAAAATCTTCCAGCGTGCCGAAGACTTGCTTCGCATAGCCTTTACTGCCACTCATGTTGTTACCGATGAGTGCAACTAAACATAGGTCGTGTTCAACTTCTACTTTACACAGCTCTTCCAGTTCTTCTCTAACTGCTTGAGGCAATTTCGGCGCGCCACCTGAAGTATCAGTTTGGTCCAGGGTTAATGACACACTGATCTCTGACGTGGTAATCAGGTCAACCGAAATTTTGTGTTTAGCCAGAATTTCGAACACTTTTGCCAGAAAGCCGTATGCGTGGAACATGTTTGCACTGCGCAGAGTTACCATAGTTTGGTTGCAACGCAACGCTAGAGCACGGTAAAGCGGCGAGCTTTCTACTTTATGGCGTATCCATGTGCCACCCGCTTCTGGATCTTTTGAAGATCCCACAAAGACAGGGATATCATGACGCAGGGCTGGAACCAGTGTAGAAGGGTGGAGGATCTTCGCACCAAAGTTCGCCATTTCTGACGCTTCACTAAAGCTGATTTCAGGAATTGGAGACGCTTTCGGCGCAATACGCGGATCGGTAGTATAGATACCAGGGACATCTGTCCAAATCTCTAGGCCAGAAGCCTTAACACCTTCAGCGATAAGTGCCGCACTGTAGTCACTACCACCACGACCTAATGTGGTTGTATTGCCTTCCTCATCAGAGCCGATAAAGCCCTGAGTTACAACGACCGACTGTTGACATACCGGAACGAGTTTCTCTTGAGCGAGCTGGTAGATAGCCTCGACATCAGGTTCTGCTCGACCGAAGTTATTATCGGTTCTCAGCACTTCACGGATGTCGAAACGCACCGCATTAATGCCTCGTTCTCTCATAAGCTGAGCCAGAATATGGGTAGACATCAGTTCACCACATGCTACCAAATGGTCAGTCAGCTTAGTACTTGCTTGAATTGACGCAGCTTCGGCAAGGCTGGTTACGGTATCCAGAATAGCGTATACCTCTGCAGTTGCTTCAGCTGCATCTCTTAACTGATTTAGGATGGCATCATGAATTTCTGCTAACTTTTGTAGCAACTCGGCACGCTGCTCCTGATCCTGAACACCATTGGCAAGTTCTACCAGTAGATTGGTTACACCAGAGCAAGCGCTGCTAACGACAAGACGAGTATTTGGATTGTTTTCTATAATGGCGGCACAACGGCTCATTGCCTCGAAATTGGCAACACTGGTTCCACCGAATTTTGCTACGTTAAGTGCGCTCACTGCGTTCTCCCACGACTTCCTAAAAAAAATATATATCTGATATTTAGTGAGGAAAGGAAAAGAGCAAAAAGAGAGGTATTTGATATGTACTTGAAATATGTACCCTCAGAAGCTCTTCATCAGACAGTGCTGATGACAGTTGATGGGACTCAACCCAAGTCAACCGACAAGCCAAAACCTGCAATTTTGACTTACCTCGGCACTACTCCCCCTCAATAATTTGTTTTGGAATTGCGGTTCCACAAATCATCTACCTGGGTAGTGCTCCTCTTCCACATAAAGCTCAAACATTGAACGGTTTTGAGGCCCTAATGTCAATCAATATTTCAGCTAATCTTATATTTTTTATTAACGAATTTGTGATAGTGGTTTGAACTCAATACTTACGGCTAATTGCCGAGTAGTACAAAATCCATTAGTGTGAGTTCTCTGATTCCCGAGACTTAATCCAAATTCTAAAAATAATCGACCTTGCTCGGGTGAAATAACGTCAAACAAGGAGCTGTCATGCCGATCCAAAGTTTTATTCCTCCTCATCGTATCCTAATGGGACCTGGTCCATCAGATATTTATCCTCAAGTACTACAAGCCTTGAGCCGCCCAACGGTTGGTCACCTGGACCCACTATTTATCGCCATGATGGATGAGCTGAAACAGCTGCTGAAATACGCATTTCAGACAGAAAATGACTTTACTATCGCGGTTTCTGCACCAGGTAGTGCGGGGATGGAAGCGTGCTTCGTCAACCTGATTGAAAAAGGTGACAAAGTTATCGTATGCCGAAATGGTGTTTTTGGTGAACGTATGCGTGAAAACGTAGTTCGTGCTGGTGGTGAAGTTGTGGTAGTCGACGATGAGTGGGGAACGCCAGTTTCTGTCGATAAAGTTGAGCAAGCACTGCAACAACACCCAGACACCAAAATTTTAGCTTTCGTTCACGCAGAAACCTCAACTGGTGCCGTCAGTGACGCTCAAGCTCTGGGTAAATTGGCTAAACAGTACAACGCGTTATCCATTGTTGATGCGGTTACGTCATTAGGCGGTGTGCCTCTAAAAGTCGATGAGTGGCAATTGGATGCTGTGTACTCAGGCAGTCAAAAATGTTTGTCTTGTGTACCTGGCTTGTCACCAGTAACGTTTTCACAGGCTGCGATTGATAGAATTCAATCAAGAACGACGCCTGTGCAAAGCTGGTTCCTCGACCAGAGCTTAGTGTTAGGTTACTGGAGTGGAGAAGGGAAGCGCAGTTATCACCATACCGCGCCGGTTAATAGCCTGTATGCTTTGCATGAAGCATTATTGGTTCTGAAAAGTGAAGGTCTGGAAAATGCCTGGGCTCGTCACCAACTCATGCATGAAAAACTAAAAGAAGGCCTACAAAAACTTGGTTTTGAGTTTGTCGTTGAAGAAGCCTACCGCCTGCCTCAATTGAACGCGATTTATGTACCAAAAGGTATTGATGAAGCGAAAGTTCGCGCGCATCTTTTAGAAACGTATAACCTGGAAATTGGAGCTGGACTTGGCGCATTGGCTGGAAAGGCGTGGCGTATCGGTTTAATGGGGTACGGTGCTCGTCCTGAAAATGTCGCACTCTGTTTGAAAGCGCTGGAAGAATCACTGACCGAGTAGTGCCGTCTGAAAATAAAGTAAAATAGCGAAGGATATCCTTCGCTATTTTTGTTTAGTTATTCTGCAGCTGACAGCGTAGGTGAAGCGGATTGTGCTCTTGATGGCGGCTGATAATTCACTTGAGTAAAATCTACCCGAGGGAATAAGAACTGCGCTTCAGCACGGATTTGCTCAGCTTTACTGCTGTCATCTAATCCCTGATACGCAAGGATCAAATTGTTATAGAAAGCAGGACGCGGCTTGTCTTTAATAATTTTCAGCGACCAGTCGATATAAGGCTGAATTAAGCTCGGATCCTGTTTGTGTAAGCCTATATTCAGGAAAGTGCTATATACATCCCAGTCAAATCTGTCTTTCCACATCACAGGGTTACTAACTTGATTAAGAATGTCCGGGTCGCTTGGGCGCGTTGTTTCAAATTTCGTCAGTATGTAGTTGGTATGTAAAGCACTCACCATGTAGAACGTAAACACAGCAGGCAGAACTAAACTAAATATACGCAGCAAGCTTTTCGTAATTTTCGTAAAACCTACTTGGCGATAACGCGCTACTCGCTGATCTATCCAATAAAGCAGAATGATAAAGATCACCCAGTGAACTAAAGAGTGATAAAAAGGATACTCAAGCTGAGAATGCAAAACTATAGGGATAAACAAAGCCAGTAACGCTAAACGCGTTCCTCGCTTCGACTGATAGATTCTGCGCAGCACTAATGTCATGGCTAAAAAGATACCCAAAACAGGTAAGAGCCCACCTTCGACGCCCCAATACAGCAGCTCATTGTGAGGGTGATCCATTGCGGGTAATCCAGCAGGATATTTTTCATTTAACGCATGTTGACGAGCCGTATAGAGCATGTATTCGGACTCAAACTTTCCATATCCATATCCCGTGAATGGCTTTTCAATCACCATATCTAAGGTCTGAGGGAAAGTGTAAGCGCGAGGCGACGCCATATTCACTTTCTCGGCCGCTAAGCCATTACCATCAGGAAAAGCAATGAACATGACCACGACAGAGAGCAGCAAGCCTGTCGCCAGAGAAATAACCCAGTGAGTAAAGCGTCTTCTGGTGTTGTAGCGGTACATGTATGGGATCACCAACAGTACTGCAAACAGAGAAGCCAGCCAGCCTGTGCGTGAAGCAAGAGCTACGATTAAAGGCAAAGTTAATACAGGTACGGCATAGAGCAAGTAAATGTCACTGAGTTTTCGATGGTATTTATATGGCTGACGTGCCAATAAATAACTGGCAATCACAAGCCCTGTCGCGAGGAAACTTGCCATAACATTGGGTTGCTGGAATATGCCATAAGGTCGATTGGCAATTGTGTTGTAACCGAAAGGGTTGCCTGGCTTCAGGTACAGGTATTGAATTAGGCCGAAAATAGCTTCGATCACCACCGCTAACACAATAAACCACAGGATCCGTTGACGGTGCTTATTACTAAAATGGAATTGCTGCAGGACAACGAAAAACAGCAAGCCACTCCAAAGCCCAATGAGTTTGTTAGCGGCCAAGCTACCATTCGCATTTGGATAAAATACCGGTACAGTCATGATGACGACGCTGATAAACAGCCCGATGGTTAATTTGGAGTACCTTAACGCTTGATTACGCGCGATCTGATAGCAACCAATACCGAGCGCAAAGCTGAAAGCAATCCACGTTGTCGCATTGAATGACAGGGCTAACCCTGACCCGCCTGGGTTAGGCATAAAAAAGTGCATTGCCAGAACAAACAGTACAGCCAACGCGATAAGAAACTTGCGATTGAGAGGTACCTGAACTTTTTCCGGTGAAAGTTTAGTTCCACTTACATGTATAGTAGCCATAGACATTGCTTTGTTTTGAATGAAAAAAGACCAGCAATGGCTGGTCTTGGTACTTTACCTGTTTTTTTTACTTCAACATAGGACTAAGGAAGCGTGCTGTGTGCGATCCTTCGATCTGGGACACATCTTCAGGTGTGCCTTGCGCGATTATTTCACCTCCGCCTTGTCCGCCTTCCGGACCCAAGTCGATAACCCAGTCTGCTGTTTTTATGACATCCAGGTTGTGTTCGATGACGACAACCGTATTACCGTGATCTCGTAGACGATGTAAGACCGTCAGTAGTTGTTGAATATCATGGAAGTGCAGACCAGTGGTTGGCTCATCCAGAATGTAGAGCGTTTTACCCGTATCGCGCTTTGACAGCTCTCTTGCTAATTTCACACGCTGCGCTTCACCCCCGGACAGGGTTGTCGCGGCCTGTCCAAGACGAATGTAAGACAAACCCACATCCATTAATGTTTGTAATTTACGAGCAATGGCAGGTACAGGTTCAAAGAACTCGCGTGCGTCTTCCACCGTCATTTCCAGTACTTCATCAATGGTTTTGCCTTTGTAACGTACTTCTAATGTCTCACGGTTATAACGCTTTCCTTTACACACATCACATGGAACATAAACATCGGGTAAGAAATGCATTTCAACTTTAATTACACCATCGCCCTGACACGCTTCACAGCGACCGCCACGCACGTTGAAACTGAAACGTCCCGGTTTGTAACCGCGTGAACGCGATTCCTGTGTGCCAGAAAACAATTCACGGATCGGCGTAAAGATACCTGTGTAGGTTGCAGGATTAGAACGAGGTGTTCTGCCGATTGGACTTTGATCGATGTCGATGACTTTATCAAAGTGCTCTAAGCCTTTGATCGACTTGTAAGGCGATGGGTTCGCGGTTGTGGCACCATTCAGTTGGGTATGAGCGATCTTAAAGAAGGTATCGTTTATAAGGGTCGACTTACCCGAGCCAGAAACACCGGTAATGCAACTAAACAGGCCAACCGGCACTGACAAGTTAACGTTTTTAAGGTTGTTACCCGTTGCACCGATAAGCTCGACGGTTTTCTTTGGATCGCGAGGTGTACGTTCTTCTGGCACTGCTATCTCTTTGACACCACTTAAGTACTGACCCGTCAGAGAATTAGGGTTAGCAATGATCTCTGCCATTGTACCTTCTGCTACAACGTTACCACCGTGTACACCAGCGCCTGGACCAATATCAATCACATGGTCTGCACAACGGATGGCATCTTCATCATGTTCGACGACCAACACGGTATTACCCAAATCACGCAGGTGAGTCAGCGTTTTCAGCAGGCGTTCATTATCACGCTGGTGGAGTCCAATAGACGGTTCATCAAGCACATACATCACCCCAACCAGGCCTGCACCAATTTGACTTGCTAGACGAATACGCTGTGCCTCACCACCAGACAGTGTTTCAGCACTGCGGGATAAGTTAAGGTAATTCAGGCCGACATTGACTAAGAACTGCAGTCGGTCATTGATTTCTTTCATCACCTTTTCTGCAATTTGTGCACGCTGACCTTCCAGTTTTAGTGTTTCAAAGAAAGCTAGGGCATCGGCAATGCTCAGCTCTACAATTTCAGGTAAGGTGGTGTCAGCGATAAACACATTACGTGCTTCGAGACGCAGACGCGTACCTCCGCAACTTGAGCAGGACTTGGTTGAAATATATTTAGCGAGCTCTTCACGAACAGAGTTTGATTCAGTATCACGATAGCGACGCTCAAGCGTGTTCAGTATGCCTTCAAATGGGTGGCGTTTAACCCGGATATCACCACGATCATTGATGTACTTAAATTCAACTTCCGTACGGCCAGATCCTTTTAATATGACCTCTTGCATCTTCTTTGGCAGAGAATTAAACGGAGCATGAAGATCAAAATCGTAGTGATCAGCCAATGAGGTGAGCATTTGGAAATAGTAATAATTTTTTTGATCCCAACCACGAATCGCACCTTGTGCCAGACTCAGTGAATCATCCTGAATGACTCGGCTTGGATCAAAATATTGCTGTACGCCGAGTCCGTCACAAGTACCACATGCACCGGCCGGGTTATTGAATGAGAACAGCCTAGGCTCCAGCTCTTGCATACTGTAGCCACATTGAGGACAAGCAAAGTTCGCCGAGAAGATAATTTCTTCGCCGTCACCGTTCATCGGAGCCACAACAGCAATACCACCAGAAAGCTCCAGTGTTGTCTCGAACGATTCCGCTAATCGCTGCTGCAGATCCGGACGAACTTTAAAACGATCGACAACAACTTCGATCGTATGTTTTTTGTGTAATTCTAGTGTTGGTGGATCAGAAAGATCGCAGGTTTCACCGTCAATACGAGCACGGATAAAGCCTTGAGCAGCAAGATTTTCTAAGGTCTTTACGTGTTCGCCTTTACGCTCCTTAACGATGGGTGCCAGCAGCATCATCTTACTGCCTTCTGGCAATTCCAGAACTTTGTCCACCATCTGGCTTATCGTCTGAGCGGCAAGAGGAGCGTGGTGAGTTGGGCAGCGAGGTTCGCCGACGCGGGCGTAAAGCAGACGCAGGTAGTCGTAGACTTCAGTAATCGTCCCTACCGTTGAGCGAGGGTTATGAGACGTCGATTTCTGTTCGATAGATATCGCTGGGGATAAACCCTCAATATGATCGACATCGGGCTTTTCCATAAGAGACAAAAACTGACGCGCGTAAGCGGAAAGAGACTCAACATAGCGTCGTTGGCCTTCTGCATACAAGGTGTCGAAAGCGAGAGAAGACTTACCAGACCCACTTAATCCAGTAATGACCGTCAGTTTATCGCGAGGGATGGTTAGGTTAATGTTTTTAAGGTTATGGGTTCGGGCACCGCGAACTTCTATTTTATCCATCGTTTTTGCTCTATGTATAACCAAGTTCGGCAAGTATTACATAGTGTGAGAAATGTGCAAAGAAATACTGGACAAAAAAACAGTAAGCAAAAGCCCGGCTTGTGACCGGGCTTTATATAGTTAAGACTAATCAATAAGTTTGAAAAGTTTATACTTCTTTTTTAGTCACGTGCTTACTTAGTGCAGACTTTTTCTCATCTTTGAGGTATAGGTTTTCGAAACAGTAATTCGTTGCTTCGATGTAACCTTCTACGCTACCGCAGTCAAAACGTTTGCCTTTAAATTTGTACGCTAGTACGCAACCAGCTTTTGCTTGCTTCAACAAGGCGTCGGTAATTTGGATCTCGCCACCTTTACCCGGCTCTGTGTTTTCGATTAATTCAAAAATATCTGGAGTAAGAATGTAGCGACCAATGATTGCTAGATTGCTTGGTGCTGTCCCTGGATCAGGTTTTTCGACCATGTCATCAACACGGTAGATGTCGTCCTTGATCATTTCGCCAGAAATCACGCCGTATTTATGGGTTTCTTCTTCAGGGACTTCTTGTACTGCCACGATTGAACAGCGGAACTGCTTGAACAGAGCGACCATTTGAGCCAGCACACCGTCGCCTTCACTCACACAAAGGTCGTCAGCCAAAACCACTGCAAATGGTTCGTCACCGACCAGTTCACGGCCAGTCAGAATAGCGTGTCCAAGTCCTTTCATTTCTCGTTGACGAATGTAAGTAAAGTTCGCTGATTCAATGATTTCACGAATGTCTATTAGGAGCTCTTCTTTGTTAGTGCCGCTGATTTGGTGTTCCAGTTCGTAGTTCTTGTCAAAGTGATCCATGATTGAGTGTTTGCCACGCCCCGTCACAATACACATGCCATTCATTCCGGCCTGAATTGCCTCTTCAACGCCGTACTCAATCAAAGGTTTATTCACAACTGGCATCATCTCTTTTGGCATTGACTTGGTCGCAGGTAGGAAGCGCGTACCATAGCCCGCAGCAGGGAACAGACATTTTTTTATCATTGGAGGAATTTCCTTTCTCGTCAGTATCATCAAGAATTTGCACATCACTTTAACACGAGAGGTATGTATGAATCATGATTAAAGTAGGAAAAAGTGTGAGCTGAAGGGTAGAAAAAGGCTGAGCCACTAGGAAGGAGTGGCATTTGAGGTGCATTACGTTCAGATGAATTAAGACATCAAATTCTGATCGGCCCACGCAATGGCTTGCACGCGGTTCTTCACGGAAAGCTTTTTGAATATTTGGTACAGATGCGACTTAATCGTAAATTCGCTGACAAACAACTCCTCTGCCATTTGGCTGTTCGATGCTCCATTTTGAAGGCAGCGCAACACTTGCAGTTCACGAATGGTAAGATCAACGGTGGCAGGAGCGGTATGAGTATTGATGACATTACGGTAGTAGTGCAAAAGCTGGCTAGACACATTTCGTGGCAACCAGTTTTGTCCGTTGATAATACCTTTGAGTCCTTCACCAACTTGTTTTAGCGAATCCTCAGCATAAAACACGCCTTTGAGTTGGCCGAAAGAGAGCAGCTCATCTGTGGTAAGGCGCTTAGGGACGTTAAAAATAACGGTCTCAAAGTTTTTCCACACCAAGGGTAAATTCTTAATGGATTGAACAAGAGACTTATGTTCAATGAAATCAATAATTAGAATCTTATTGCGATGTTCGGGCATGGCCTCCATTAAAGCATCCGTTGAGATCACGGGAATACTCATCTCGATGTACTTTTCCAGCGCGGCTACCTTCTGGGCTGCGTTATCTTCCATGCTAATCAGAAATAGCTTGCGGGTGTAGGCTGACTTTCTCACTAGGTCAAATCTCCCTATGTTCAGTGAATGCGGTAAATTGGCATTAAAGGCGTGTTAGAGCTATATGTTTGGTGAATAAATGCGTTCAGATTCAAAGGAAGCGCTATTTTGTCTGCAACACGAATCAAAATTGCTACACAGGGAAGTTGAATAGATATTTTGTGTTCTAGACAGGGGCTTTATAGAACACAATGGTATTAGACTTTAATCAGATCATTAAAGCGTGCTATTCTAGTGCGCTAAAATTTTATATATCCAGAGTGAAACGGAGCAGATCATGGCCAGCCGTGGAATTAACAAAGTTATTTTGGTGGGGAATCTAGGTAACGACCCTGAAATTCGTTATATGCCGAACGGCGGTGCAGTAGCAAACATCACTATTGCGACCTCTGATTCATGGCGTGATAAAGCGACTGGCGAACAGCGCGAAAAAACTGAATGGCACCGAGTAGTGCTGTTTGGCAAGCTTGCTGAAGTAGCTGGTGAGTACCTGCGCAAAGGTTCTCAGGTTTACATTGAAGGGCAGCTTCAAACCCGTAAATGGCAAAATCAGCAGGGTCAGGATCAGTACACTACCGAGGTTGTCGTTCAGGGCTTTAATGGCGTAATGCAAATGCTAGGTGGTCGAGCTCAAGGCGGTGCACCTGCGATGGGTGGTCAACAACAGCCTCAGCAAGGCGGTTGGGGTCAGCCTCAGCAACCTGCTCAGCCGCAATACAGCGCACCTAAGCAACAACAGGCTCCTCAGCAGCAGTACAATGAGCCACCAATGGATTTTGACGACGACATTCCGTTCTAATCCTGATTGCATGATGGACACCAAAAGGCCGCGAACATCGCGGCTTTTTTCGTTCTTAAATTTGATTTAAAAAGCTCGAGTTTCTTTATTTGTGGTCGATATCTAATACTTTAGTAGTGAAAGTAATGATGACATACTCGCGCTTCTCACAATCTGACTAATCGGATTGTTTCTTAAACACTGTTCAAGTATAAAGATTTCAATAAGGTATATAGTGAATAGAAAAGGAATTCAGCATTCATGAGGTATACCCCAACTCTTAAGTTAAGCACTCGGCTGGTGGCCTTTGTCACCATGATCGTCATATGCGCAATGTTTATCTTGTTTGTCGGCGCAACCCTTTCTTTTAAACGACTTGGGCAGGAATACCTTACCCATTATTTAGAAGGGATCGTTGAAGTTGTCGATAAGGAGATGGAAGATCCTGATGCGGCATACTCTATGCAGCGCTGGATGCCAAAGATGCTGCAGGCCAGCAACATTGTCGAAATGACATTAACGACCAATAATGCGGTCGTATATCGCTTTAAAGATACATCCCACAAAATGGAAGAATCCGTCTTGTTTGAGAAAGATTATCAACTTACTCACAATCAAGATTACGTTATCCATTTCAAAGCTATTCCTCCCTATCTGGGCTATAGCTACTCCATGCAAGCGCTGTGGTCTATTACGCTGGCCGTTATCCTGATCATTTTTTGCTTAATGCGCGGTGTGGCTTGGCTGAAGGAGCAGTTGGCTGGTTCAGAAATGCTCGAAGAGCGTGGCCGTATGATATTGGCTGGTCGCGTTGAACAGTACGCCAAGGGAGATGAATCTGAATGGCCTTACACTGCAAGTGAAGCTCTTGATGTGCTCATCGAAGAGTTGCAGGACGCGCGTCAGGAGCGCAGCCGGTTCGATACCTTCATTCGTACTCAAACATTCCTCGACAAGTTAACCGGCACGGCAAACCGAGTGCTATTTGACAGCAAATTGGAGTCCGCGTTGTTAGAAAGTGGCGCGCGAGGAGCGGTGTTACTTGTACGTATTCATGACTGGAAGTTGGCTAAAGAGGAGCTGGACAAGCAAGTTGCTGATGAGTTTATTGTCGAAGTTGGCAGCCTGTTATCTAATCTGGTTCAGCGCTATCCGGATGTGGTCTTTTCTCGTTATTACGATTCTGATTTTGCGCTGTTTTTACCTCAGCAAGATGCCAAAGGTGTGGCTAACCTCGCCTCGCAATGTATTCGTCAGATGGAGAAACTCTCGCCTCCAGAACCTTTGGATCCAGACAATTGGTGCCATATCGGTATCACCATGTTCAAAGAAGGCGAAAGGCATAGCCAGATTATTGATGAAGCGGAAACCGCATTGCGTAGTGCCCAGCTGCAAAACAACAACAATTGGAGCCGTTTTAAGAAATGGAATCACGATGAAGAGGTTCGGGGCAGCGTCAGGTGGCGTACCTTATTTGATTCGGTGTTAACCTCTGACAACGTGCTGATATATGCACAACCTGTGCGTGTAATTAGTGATATATCGAATAAGCAACCACTATACGAAGCGTTGACATGCAGGATTCGCGATCCAGAAAACGGGATAGTTAAAGCGTCACGGTTTATCTCTTCTGTTAGGCAGGTTGGTTATGAAGCCCAGATGGATAGAGCCGTTATCAATAAATTCTTAAGACATTACAAGGAGCATTTTGATAACAGCATTTGTTACGCTCTAAACTTGCATGTGCCCGCATTTTCTAGCCGGGAGTATTTCAAGTGGATACGCTATGAGCTGTTACAACTGACCCGTGAGCAAAGGAAGTGTCTCATTTTTGAGTTTGTGGAAGCACAATTTGTAAGACACTTAGACTTTATGCGGCCAGTCGCTAAAATGCTCACCGGTTTAGGGTGTCAGCTCATGATAGGGCAAGCTGGACGCACCATCGTTAGCAGCCATTATTTAAAAGAGGTGGATATTCGCTACCTTAAGCTTCACCGCAGCCTAGTCACAAAGATAGACCAGCGACATGAAAACCAACTGTTTGTCCGCAGTATGATGGGCGCAGCAGCAAGCAGCAAAACTCAAATTATAGCTGTGGGCATTGAGAATAGGCATGAGTTAAACACACTGCTTGAATTGGGTGTTTACGGCGGTCAAGGGCGCTATTTCTCAGCCGAGCGACAGTACCTTCCCCGTCCTCAGATGACGCAGGTTACTCAGTCAGAACCGCAAGTTAAGCCGGGGAGACGAAATCGCTGGCGGAAAAAATAAAATAAAACAAAGATAATATTCATGAATGTTAAAGCAGTATTTGACAAGTTTATGCGACCACCAAGCAGTGGTCGCACTTGCTTTTTGGTTATTCAGCCAGATGCAGTCTATTTATCCACAACAGTTAACAGTACCCGACCATCTAAGTTTGAAATTTCCGAATCAAATTGGGAGCGTGCGGTTGAGCAAGCATTAAGTGTAGCGGCAAGCGCTTATGATTCACTGACGGTAGTACTGTCTCACAACTATTACCAGATGTACCAAATCGACAAACCATCCATGCCTCGTCATGAATGGCAGGCGGCATTGCCATTTTTGTTGAAAGAGCTTATCTCGGAGCGTGCAATAGATATCATCGCAGATGCTGTTGAGCTTCCAAATTCCAATAAAGTTCAAGCTTATGTTTTATCAAGAAAAATACTTGATAAAATTGTGCTGCTTGCGAGTCGTGCTCAACTGCCGTTAGATGCTATTGTGCCTGAAGACGCTGTTTGGGAGCATACTGCTGGTGAGCTTGGTAACTTTCTATTGTTGCAGCGAAGCGTCCGAGGTCATTTCCGTATCAGTGCTTTTGTCGAACGTACGATTGCATTCCATCGCTCGATTCGTAGCGTGGCATCTCCACTCACCGGAGTTCCATCCAGTGAGCTACAAATGGACAGCTTGTCACTGGAGTTGCAACGTTCTATCGACTATCTGTCTTCACAATTACGCCATGTACAACTGCATCAACTGAAAGTGTGTTGTGATGAAGAAGATGAGCAAGAGTTAGTTCAGTCTCTGAATTACCGTTTGAGCACCAAAGTTTCTGCATTATTACCGGAAGAGCATGAGCTATCTGGGCATGTACTTGCCAACACTGCGGCAGCGTCAAGTGCTCTGAGAATCAATCTATATCCCGATTACTTAAAGCCGAAAAAAGAGTTACTGACCTTAAAAAACACCGTCATTTGTTGGGGGGTGTCAGCGGCTGCGATTCTGATGTCTTATGGTTATGTTACTTGGCAGAGCCAGGGCTTAGAAGATGAGATTGCCATTGTGAAAAGCAAGGGCAGTATCATGAAGTCTGAGTTAGAACGCTATCAGGTTAAGCTACGTAAATATCAGCCTGACACCAACAAATTAGCCGCCAAAGCACGTCTGGAGCGTGAAATAAAAGCCAAGCGTGATTCATTAAAAGCGGTAGGTAAGTACGATGATTCTCAGCGCATTGGATACTCTAGTGTGATGCGATCTCTGGCCAAATTAGGTAGTAACGAGATCTCTTTGTCTGAAATTCGGATTGGACACAATACATTAGACTTGCAAGGTTTAGCTAAAACGCCAAGTTCAGTGCCAAGCTGGGTTAATCAGTTTAAAAATGAAATCAGCCTGGTTGGCCGAACCTTTGATGATGTGAGGATAGCTCGCAACGATCAAGGCATTGTGACGTTTGAATTGAAAGCCCGCGAGGATAATAAGAAATGAACGAGTTATGGCTTTCTCTAGAAGAGCGCTTTGGTGAAATGAGTGTGCGTGAAAAAGTGCTGGTCGCATTGTGTGGGTTAGTGACCGTGGTGATGCTGTTGTTCACCTTAGTGCTTGAACCTAAGCTCAATCAGATCAGCGGGCATGAAAAGCAGCTGAGTAATTTAAAGCAAAACAACCAACAAACTGAAATAGATATCTTGCGTATTCAGGCCCAGTTGAAGAAAGATCCAAATGCGGAAATAGACTTGGAGGTATCAAACCTGCTTGCCGAAAGCCAGCGTCTTTCCGTGCAGTTATCTGAGATCATTGAACATCTGATTACGCCTTCACAAATGACAGGGCTGCTCGAAAAAGTGTTAGAGCAGCAAAGTGGTATCCATCTGCTTGCTTTGCAGACATTGCCATCAGAGCCGGTTACGGAAGATACAGATGCATCGCAATATTCAGGATACTACGTGCACCCTGTGCGAATGGAGTTAACGGGTGATTATTTTGCGATTGCGGACTACCTGAGTAAGTTAGAAAGCCTGCCAGCCAGTTATTATTGGCGTAGTTTTAGTTACAAAGTTGAAGAGTACCCTAAGGCTAAATTAGTTCTGGAAGTGTATACATTAGGTTCTCGTGAGGAGTTTATCGGTGGTTAAGAAACTCGTTGTCTCACTTGTCGTTATGTTTGGTGCCGGAGCCTCTTGGGCCAGTCAGGATCCAACGGCTCCTCTTGATTGGCAGAAGCCTGTAATAGACGTATCGAAAGAGAAGAAAGTAACTAAATATCAATTGCCTACAATAAATAGTATTGTATGCGTAAGTAATGAACAGTGTCATGCGGTGATGAACAATAAGCTTGTCGAAAAGGGTGAGCTATTTAATGGATATCGTATCGCTGGCATCAACAGTGAATTTGTCACTTTAAAGCGTGGTAACCGTCAGTGGGACCTCGCGCTTTTTGATGTAAACCTAAAAAAATAATAACCAGAGCCTATTCAGATATGCACAAATTAGTTGTAGGGATCGTTGTTGCCTCTTTAATGGGATGTTCAATGGGTCATCGTGACCCAGTTGAAGTAAAACAAGTTCTAAATGAATCTATTAATCAATCGAACAGCCGTGTTTTAGAGGATATTCCATCTTCCGTAGAGGCGGATTTGATGCCGAGTTTAGATCCGAGTTCTTCCTCGGAGCAAGCAACATCCAAGCGTTTTCGTATCCAGGCGAATGAGGTTGAGGCGAGAAGTTTCTTTGCTTCACTTGTTAAAGGCACGGAATACAGTGTTGCGATTCATCCCGCTGTACAAGGCAATATTACCGTGAACTTGTCTGACGTAACGTTAGATGAGGTACTCAATGTTGTACAAAATATGTATGGCTACGATGTGATGAAATCAGGCAAGGTGATTCAGGTGTATCCTGCGGGCATGCGTACCGTTACTATTCCAGTTGATTATCTTCAGTTTAAGCGTACGGGCCGCTCTCTAACCAGCATCAGTACAGGATCGGTCACCTCTGCGGGAACGTCTAATTCTGGCGGAAGCTCCGACAGCTCTGATTCGTCGAATGACAACAATAGTAATGACAATTCGAGCTATCCAACAGGGGGTACTCGTATTGAGACGGTTACTGAAAGTGATTTCTGGCCAATGCTGGAACAAGCTGTCGCGAACCTGATTGGATCGGGTAAGGGGCAAAGTGTTGTTGTCACACCTCAGGCGGGGGTGATTACGGTACGTGCATTCCCTGATGATATCCGTCAAGTTCGTGAGTTTTTGGGCGTTTCTCAAGAGCGCATGCAACGCCAGGTGATTCTTGAAGCAAAAATTCTGGAAGTTACCTTGAGTGACGGCTATCAGCAGGGCATTAACTGGTCTAACTTATCAGCGTCTATTGGCAACTCAGGTAGCATCATCGTTGATCGCCCTGGATCTACATTACCTGCCCTGGATGCGATTAGTACCTTGCTTGGTGGCCAGACAAACGTCACCATTTCTGATGGTAACTTCGATGCGGTACTGAGTTTTATGTCAACTCAGGGCGATTTGAATGTGCTATCGAGTCCGCGAGTTACCGCAGCCAATAACCAAAAGTCAGTGATTAAAGTCGGTACTGACCAATATTTTGTGACTGAGCTATCCAGCAGTGTCGGCAGCAGCGACAACTCCAATGCGGTGCCTGAAGTTGAGTTAACGCCGTTTTTTTCAGGCATCTCACTGGATGTGACGCCGCAAATTGATAATAAAGGTAACGTCTTCCTGCACGTGCATCCTGCTGTTATTGAAGTCGAAGAAGAGACCAAATTACTCAACCTCGGTGGTGACTTCGAAGATATTCAGTTGCCATTGGCGAAAAGCTCGATTCGTGAGTCTGATTCTGTTATCCGTGCGAAAGACGGCGATGTCGTCGTGATTGGCGGTTTGATGAAACAGCAAAAGTCAGAGCAAGTCTCTAAAGTGCCTTTCTTCGGTGATATTCCTGCGCTGGGCCACTTATTCCGTAACGTGAACAACGTAACGCAAAAAACTGAGCTGGTGATTTTGCTTAAACCGACTGTGGTTGGCGTGAACTCTTGGCAAAAAGAGCTTGAGCGCTCTCGTGATTTGCTCCAGGAGTGGTTCCCTGATGCGCAATAGGCGCTGTGAACCGCTAATTTTTTCAGAGCGTTTGTAATTCTAGTATGTATTTATCGCATTTTGGCTTCCGAGTTCAGCCTTTTTCCCTAACCCCCAATACAGAGATGTTTTTGGGGTTAATCCCTCACTATGAGGCGATCCAAACCATTTTGGCAGCTGTGCAGATGGGAGAGGGGGTGATTAAGGTGACTGGTGAGGTCGGCACCGGAAAAACCATGGTCTGCCGTAAACTGATTGAACAGATTGAATCACAAGTTGAATTGGTTTATTTGCCGAATCCAGTCCTGAATGGTGAGCAGTTACAATTGGCGGTCGCTCGCGAGTTGGGAATAGATGATGACGATCCTTTACGTATCGTTTCACTTATTCAAGAGCATTTAATTCGCCTTCATTCTTCGGGAAAGAAAACGGTACTGATCGTGGATGAAGCGCAGGTTCTTTCTCCTCAAGCGTTGGAAACACTGCGCTTGTTCGGCAACTTAGAAACTAAGCAGGATAAACTGATTCAGCTTGTGTTGTTTGGTCAGCCGGAGCTTGATGAAAGATTAGCAACTCATGAACTGAGACAGTTTCGCCAGCGTATTACGTTCAGCTGTGAGTTACGTCCACTCTCAATCGACGAGGGTGTTGCCTACATAAATAATCGTTTGGATATAGCAGGAAATGGCGCGCAAATATTCTCATTAGAGCAGAAAAAAGCGATTTGGCGTTCGGCGATGGGTATCCCAAGGCTGATGAATCAAATTAGCCATAAAGCCCTGTTAGCGGCGTTTAATGAACGTTGTACCTTACTGAAAAATCACCATGTTTATGAGGCCATGCACGATACGTTCGATGCCCGTAAACCAAAATTTAAAACACCCGTATTTTGGGGATGGAGTCAACCTTGAGTGCCATCAATAAAGCATTATCAGAAATTGCAGAAAAAACATCACCTTCCGCATTAACCAGAGCAGATATTCCGAAAGTGTCTCGCAGTAAACCGTGGCTTTGGCTGGTAGCTGGCTTTTCGCTAAGTATGGCTGTTGGTGGCTGGGCGCTATCTCTCGGCCCTGAACCTTCTAGTGAAATGGCGCAATATCAATCAAGTGTTGGTCAGCAAGCCCAAACTGCCGGTTTTGAGCCAGCAGTCTATTCACCGACCAGTAAACTCACGCCAGAGACAAGCCGTCAGGTATACACAAAACCGACTCAAAAACAGCCGGTAGAAGAAAGAGTGGTGTTAGAAACATCAGTTCCACAAGTCGATGTTTTCACACCACGAGCGGAAGTCAGTTCAGTTGTGGAAGAACCGATTCTTGTCGCTCGAATATCGAATGTATCAAATGCACACTCAAACTCAGTCGCTGATAGTTCGATGAGTATTGAACAAGTTGAACTGACCCACCATCAACTGGCGACTACCGCTCTTGGACGAGCAGAAAAAGCATTGGATGCCAATGATATGCAAACGGCGCTTTCTGCTTATAGTGAGGCATTGCGTTATGAGCCAGCTAATGCTGACACACGCCAAAAACTGGCAGCACTGTATTTTGGCAAGGGTGATACGCGTAAAGCGTATGAAATTATTCAGGAAGGCATCAATTTAGATACCAACAATCAAGCGCTTCGACTGGCTTTATCTAAGTTACTGGTCAAAGCAAATCAACCTGAAGCCGCGCTGAGCCCGTTAGTCCATTTACCGCCAGCGCCAAGTCGAGATTATTTGGCGATGCGTGCAGCTCTGGCACAAAAACAGAAGCAGAATGAAATCGCGCTGGAAAGCTATCAATTGCTTATTCAGCAAGATCCGGAAAACGCTCGCTGGTGGTTAGGTTTAGGTATCCAGCAGGAGAGAGCGCTGCAGTTTACTTCGGCGATCCACTCTTATAACAAAGCGTTGGGTAAAGTGGGGATCTCGAACCAATCACAGGCATTTATTCGCGATCGATTGACAGTGCTTAAGCAACTGGAGAAGGCGCAATGAAAATTAAGTTGAGAAAACGCTTAGGCGATCTTCTGGTTGAAGAAGGCATAGTTTCAGAAGAACAAATTCAACAAGCCTTAAATTCGCAGCGCAGTACGGGGCAGAAACTGGGTGATGCACTGATTGATCTTGGTTTCATCACCGAGAAGCAGATGCTCAATTTCTTGTCGCAGCAATTAAGCTTGCCTCTGATTGATCTTGGCCGTGCTCCGGTTGACCCTGATGCCGTTCAGCTTCTGCCCGAGGTTCATGCTCGTCGTCTGCGTGCGATGGTAGTTGCCCGTAATGTAGACACGCTGCGTGTTGCGATGAGTGACCCTGCTGACTTGTTTACGCAGGAATCTCTGATGAATCTGCTGGGTGAATACAGCCTCGAGTTTATCATTGCGTCAGAGCGTCAGTTGATCGACAGCTTCGATCGCTACTACCGCCGTACCAAAGAAATTGCTTCATTTGCTGAGCAACTGCAAGCAGAGCATCAAGATGTGCAGAGTTTTGACTACGGTATTGATGAAACTGACAGTGAGGAAGTGACTGTCGTAAAACTGGTCAACTCTATGTTTGAAGACGCGGTGCAAGTTGGCGCGTCGGATATTCATATTGAGCCTGATGACAAAGTGCTGCGCTTGCGTCAGCGAATTGATGGTGTCTTGCATGAAACCCTGCTGAACGAAGTCAACATCGCATCAGCATTGGTGCTTCGTTTGAAGTTGATGGCGCAGTTAGATATTTCCGAAAAGCGCTTGCCGCAAGATGGCCGTTTTAATGTCAAAGTACGCGGACAGTCGATTGATATCCGGATGTCGACCATGCCAACTCAATATGGTGAGTCGGTGGTAATGCGCCTTCTTAACCAGTCTGCAGGTTTACGTCCTCTGGAAGAGTCGGGCTTGCCTGCTGATCTACTAACGCGTTTGCGTCGTCAGCTTGCTCGTCCGCATGGGATGATTCTGGTAACAGGGCCGACAGGTTCAGGTAAAACCACTACGCTTTATGGGGCTCTGAGCGAGCTCAATGAGCCTGGTAAGAAAATCATCACAGCAGAAGACCCGGTGGAGTACCGCTTACCGCGTATTACACAGGTTCAGATCAACAGCCGAATCGACCTGACATTTTCTCGTGTGTTACGTACGTTCTTGCGTCAGGACCCTGACATCATTCTGGTTGGTGAGATGCGTGACCAAGAAACAGTGGAGATCGGTTTGCGTGCTGCTCTGACTGGCCACTTGGTACTGAGTACACTCCATACCAATGATGCTATTGATAGTGCGCTTCGCATGATTGACATGGGCGCTCCGGGTTATCTGGTTGCCAGTGCGGTTCGAGCCGTTGTTGCTCAGCGCCTAGTTCGCCGCGTTTGTCCGGACTGCAAAACCGAAGATATCTTGGATGAATCCCGTCAGCAGTGGTTAGCGGGGCGTTTCCCTAATCAAGTCGGGGTAAAGTTCCATAAAGGAAGTGGTTGTCAAAACTGCAACCTGACTGGTTATCGAGGCCGAATTGGTGTGTTTGAAATGCTCGAATTAGAGCACGAGATGATGGATAAGCTGCGTTCCAATGACGCAGTAGGTTTTGCTCAGGCAGCTCGTCGCTCGGAAAATTATAAACCATTGCTGGCTTCGGCAATGGAGTTGGCGCTGCAAGGCACCGTAAGTTTGGATGAAGTCATGGCCCTTGGCGAAGGGGATGCTTCCGGTAAAACTGCTCCAATTTTCATGTAGGTAAGTGAATGCCAACTTTTCGTTATCAAGGTCGTACTCTTGAAGGCTCGTCAACCAGTGGCAGAATAGAAGCAGTCAATTCTGAATCTGCTGCTGAAGCACTGATGAACAAAGGGGTGATCCCGCTAAACATCCGTCTGGAGAAAGAGGCGATAAAAAGCCAGTTTAGTTTATCTAAGCTTTTGGTGCCGGCTATTCCTCTGGAAGTGATCATTCTTTTCTCCCGTCAATTGTTCAGTTTGACCAAAGCTGGCGTGCCATTGTTGCGCTCTATGCGAGGCCTGCTGCAAAACTGTGAAAACAAGCAGCTCAAAGAAGCATTAGAGGATGTGGTCTCTGAACTGAGTAACGGGCGAAGCCTGTCATCAGCCATGCAGCAACACAGTAAAGTCTTTAGTCCACTGTTTGTTTCAATGATCAATGTCGGTGAGAATACCGGTCGACTGGATCAGGCGTTACTGCAACTGGCAAACTACTATGAGCAGGAGCTGGAAACCCGCAAGCGAATCAAAGCCGCGATGCGCTATCCAACCTTTGTGATTGTCTTTATTACTATCGCTATGTTTATTTTAAATATTCTGGTGATTCCTGAGTTTGCCTCAATGTTCACTCGGTTTGGGGTTGATCTGCCTCTGCCAACACGCGTCTTGATTGCAACCTCCAACTTTTTCGTCAATTCCTGGATGTTACTGATTGTTCTGATGATCGGAGCATTTATTGTCTTCAAGGCCTGGATCGCGACGGCGGATGGACGGGAGGCTTTTGACCGCTTCCGTTTACGATTGCCTATCGTTGGCGGCATTGTCAATCGCGCTCAGTTATCACGTTTCTCGCGAACTTTCGCTCTCATGCTTAAGTCTGGTGTGCCTCTTAACCAATCCCTGTCTCTTGCTGGGGAAGCGTTAGGTAACCGTTATTTAGAAAACCGTATTCTGGAGATGAAATCCGCTATCGAAGCTGGCAGCACGATTTCGGTGACGGCTATCAACAGCAAGATCTTTACCCCATTGGTTATCCAGATGATTGCCGTAGGGGAGGAGACCGGTCGTATCGATGAGCTCTTGCTTGAAGTGTCAGACTATTATGACCGTGAAGTCGATTACGATTTGAAAACACTGACGGCGAGAATTGAACCGTTACTTTTGGTGATTGTTGCAGGCATGGTGATGGTGCTTGCCTTAGGTATTTTCCTGCCAATGTGGGGAATGCTGGACATCATCAAAGGCGGCTAATGCGTGGTTGAAAATCAAAACCGGGCACGGCTGATTCTGTGTGGTTTGGGCGTCATTCTATTTCTGGGGCTGGTGATTAAGTCCCACTCTGTCACCGAGGAAGCTCAGGCTACAGGTGCCAAAATGGCGAAGGTCTGGATGTTAGACAGTGTTGAGCGTTACCGTCACGCTTGGTTAGTACAAGGTGAACCTGGCTTCATGGAAATGGATGGTTTTCGCCTCCGAATGACGGAGTACGGATTGGTATCTCCGTTTACTGAACAAGGGAAATTAGATTGTGCATATTGGCTGGCGGTGCATTACCCACAACATAAGATAATGGCCAGTGAGCTATCAGAAGTAAGCGGAATGAATAAAAGTAACCATTATGTTTGCCAGTATCGCTATAAAAGTGGTCAAAAGATCGCCATTACTTCAGATGCTAATCATTTGATAGTTAATGTCAATTTAATGACGGAGTGATATTTTTGACACTTTAGTACTACACATGGAAATAAAAGTCGGTATAATACCAGTATCTTCATAAGTAAATGGTTGTAATTAAAAGTAAACCAAGACATATTTGGCGCATTAAATCTACAACTAAAACATGACGAATCGTCAATCTTCCAAGACGGAAAAACAGTTTTCATTGCATCCAAAATGATTGGGTGAACGAATTGATACGTTGCAGTTTCACTGCATGCTTACACACAGAGAGAGTAAAAAATGAAAAGACAAGGTGGTTTTACCCTTATCGAACTAGTCGTGGTTATCGTAATTCTGGGTATTCTAGCGGTAACGGCAGCTCCACGTTTTCTTAACCTGCAAGATGATGCACGTAATTCTGCACTTGACGGCCTAAAAGGTGCAATTACAGGTGCAGCAGGTATTGCGTATGGTAAAGCTGCAATTGATGGCGTCGAGTCTCTAGAGAATCAAACTATTAGTGCAGGTAATACTACTATTAATGTCGACTTCGGCTATCCAGCAGACCTTGCTGCTCTAGAAGCAGTTGTTGATGGTTTAGAAACTGACTGGGAAAACGCGGAAAGTGGTGCGGCAATTTTGTTTGGTTATGATGGTTACAACCAACGTTGTGTTTCCTACACTCCGTCTACAGGAGCAAATGTTCCTGCAGTAGCAGAAGTTATCGAAGGTTGTGGAACTAACTTCTAGTTCAGAGATTATAATGAAAGGCCAGTTAGTCTGGCCTTTATCTCTTCACTTTGATGAATCCCGGAATGCTTTATATGCGTAAAACATCAGGTCTTAGTGCAATTGAGTTTATGGTTGTACTGATTATCTTAGGTGTGATCGGCTATGTGGTATTACCAAGATTTATCAGCTTCGAACCCGAGACTTACCAAACCAAGTGGGAAGAAACCAAACAACAAGCGGAGCAGGTTTCTGAAACACTGAGTAATAAAGAGACCTATGATCGGATTGAACAAGAGCTTGGGCGTTCAAAGCGTGACAGTGATTAACCGGTCGTGATTTGCTTAAGTGGCTATGCCGGATTCAACACTGTATCAATCGACCATTCTTCTCTGCTTATCGTATAGTTTAGTTTGTATGAAACCTAAGGTTGGGTAATGAAAATTCGCAGCTCTGCATTAGGGTTTACTTTGATGGAATTGATCTTAGTGATCGTTCTCCTCTCCATTCTTTCTCTTTTCGCCGCTAGCCGTTTTATTGGCAAGGGCAGTTTCTCTGCATTCGCGCTTCAGGAACAAGTCATTTCTGTTATTCGTCAGGTACAGGTTAACCGTATGCAGTCGAATATTGATGAATCGAGCTTAGGTGATGACTTTCGTTTGCAGGTTTCAGATACATGCATTGGCTCTGTTGCTGCTTGTGCGTTAAGTGGTAATCAACGAGATACCCGAAGCGATATCGTTTTAGATCAGTCTGCCAAATTTTCCATTACGAATGGCGTTAGTAACCCTATCAATTTCAACTTGTTAGGCAATCCAATGGATTCCGCAAGTGGCGGTGTTTATCTTCTGATTGAAGATAAAAGCGGTCGCAGTCGATGCGCGGTAGAAATAAATAGCCAGGGTTACGTTTCTAAAGGGGCATGTTCATGAGAAGTGTTCGTGGCATGACACTCATTGAAATGATCATTGCGATTGTTTTAATGGGCATAGCGATGGTGGCATTTACCTCTTTTCTTGTTCCTCAAATCCGGGATTCAGCTATTCCTCATTACCAAACACGCACAGCAGCGTTGGCGCAAAGTTTTATGTCGCAAATTCTTGCACGTAGCTTTGATCAATGGAGTGATTTTGATGGTGGATTCATTCGCTGCGGCGAGGATTCGGTGAGTTGTACTGACCCTGATTTTCTCGGCGCTGATAGCGACGAGTCGGTACCTGCTGACTTTAATGATGTGGATGATTACATCGGCTGTTGGAGTACTCCGAGCACAGCAGCTCAATGTACAGGGACTGTAAAAGGCAATCTCCAAGACGTACTGGGTTCTGATAGCCGAGAACAATACAAGAACTTCCGTGTAGAAGTTGATGTTATTTATGATGACCTTTCAGGGATTCGACCAACTGGCACAACCAATTATAAGAAAGTGACGCTCACTATTTTTGCGGGAACAATTCAGCCCCTTACCTTGACTGCTATTAGGGGGAACTACTGATGAAATCTCGCGGTTTCACCTTGATAGAGATGGTCGTTACGGTGGTCATTGGCAGCATCATCATGCTTGGTATTGCCAGTTATATTCAGCTCGGAATGAAAGGCTATGCGGATACTATCGACCGCCAGCGTATTCAGACACAAGCTCAATTTGTATTAGAGAAAATGACGCGTGAAATTCGCCATGCGGTACCAAATAGTTTTCACGTTCCCGTGGGGGCCTCAAGTTGCTTAGAGTTTGTACCAATAGAATTCTCTGGTTTTTATACGCTGACAGGTGATTATTTGGAGTTTTTGCTAGGTAAGGATTCTAGCAGAAGCGAAATTCCCCAAAATCGTAGAATGGTCATCAATCCAAGCCGTTATGAGGACTTAAGCGCGTCTTCACTACAAAGCCTTGACGTAAGTGGCATAACGAAAAGTGAGGGCAGGTTTGTCGTAAGCGGGGCTGCAAGTTCGATTGGAGGAACTTCTATCTCCAGCCGCCATTATATTTTTCAGGACAACTCTGCGGTTCGGTATTGTTTCGACAGCAATCAAGTGACTCGTAATGGCATCACTGTGGCCGAGAATATCGATACTTCAGCAAGCAGGATGCATTACCTTGAGCCGACGTTACAACGCGGTGGTCTGGTTCATATCAACTTAGCGTTTTTGCAGGATGGAGAACGTAGTGTGTACCAACAAGATGTGCAGGTGCTCAATGTCCCATAAAAGAAACGTTCGAGGAAATGTACTGATCGTTGTGCTGTTCGTCATCATCGTGATGGGATATTTAGCCGCTTCTCTTATGCGAGTTAGCTGGTCGAACCAAAGTGGACTAACGCGAGAATTTCTAGGGACGAAAGCGTGGTTTATTGCTCAGTCTGCAAATGAATGGGCATTGACGCAGTTGTACCCATTAAACACACCAGTGCCGGACGTTGCGGCACTATGTGCTAACGAGGTGAGTGGGGCGGTTCCCAATATTTTAGAAGGGACAAGCTGTCGACTTAATGCTATGACTTGTTCGCGAATTGGTACCCTTAATCAAGGTACCTCAGAAGCTCACTCTCTATTCAAGGTGCAAGCTACAGCAATTTGTGGCTCTGGCATATCACAAGTTCAGCGCCAGCAAGAGGTTTGGGTTCGTGACTAACTATTTTAAGAAGTTTGTTAAAGTTTTAGTTTTGTTAAATCTGCTAATGCCTGCTGTTGCGTTAGCGAGTGGCAGTTATTCGTCGGGGTTGTGTAAGTCAGGTTTGAACTCTCGTTATGACTTTTCTATTTACGCTCCAATCCCCGGTAATGACCCTCGTGAAACGATTTATGTAAATCGAGAAAACCCACGTAAGAAGTCTATACCAGTGGTGTTATGGACTAACGATGATCCTACAGTTATTTCATCTACAGTAATTCGAGATACAGATAAATTAACTGTGGATGACCCTGCCTTATATCCAGAGAAAACGTATTATATTTGGTTGACATATGAAGCTGAAGATCCAAGTCATGGGGACAACAAGAAAGGGGTGTTGAGCTATTATTTTTATGTCAATAACCAATGGAAATTTATAATAGCTCGCGATGCTGATCTTACAGGGTTAGATAAACCACAGCTATATATTTATGGCGAAGAGAATCTTCCTTTGGAATGTTCTGGCACTATAGAACCTCCGGAACCACCACTACCTCCTGTTAGTGATGAGGGGACGTTTATTGTTGAACCGCAATGGAAGTATGGCCTGACGTGTGAGCGTATTCCGGTCGATTTTAAATTGGTGAATGAACAAAATCAGCTTGTCGATACTGATGCTTCCTTTAAGCCGTTAGTATCCCCTAGCAATGGGACATCATGGTGTTCTGGAGAAACAGGAGATAATTGTGGCATTGGAGGCACTAACCTAGTTAATGGGCAAAAAACGCTTTACATCTCAGTACAAGATATTGGCGAATATTCTATTGGCGCTACCTATGATTACGAAAGTTATTCCGGTGGTAGCGTAGAGTTTGTTCCTTATAAATTGCACGCCACGCCTTCTGTTGTGGAGATGATTGCTGGCAAAGATGCCTCGGTAAGCGTACAAGCTCTTTCTTGCTATGGTGATCAAACGACCGTTGTAAAGAACTATAATTCGTCCTTAGCAATGAGTTCGAATAATTATGAGCTAGAAAAACCTAGTACTGGTTCGCTCTATGACTTTAATGTATCCGATCTGCAATTTACAAATGGTGATGCTGATGCAACGGTGACTTGGCGGGATGTAGGCCAAACGAAGGTGACTGTTGAAGACGCTAATTTTGACTGTCGTGCCTATGAGCAAGAGGGGGAAAACCTTGATTGCCCTATTGATGGTGGAGTCTTAAAAGGTGAGTTCAGTGTGAAATCTCGCCCGTGGAAATTCGCTCTTTGTCCTCGCGACTCAAGTGGAAAAGCTGCAATCGCTGATGGTACAAGTCAAGATGGAAACGCATATGTGGCAGCCGGAGAGTCTTTCTCAGTACGTGTCGCGCCATTGATATTCAACAGTAGTGAATGTGCTACTTCAGAGCAGTTAACACAGAACTACTTTTTATCTGAAGCTGCCGTTGACCTGTCGCATAGTCTCGATACACCGCAAGATGCTGTTTTGGGTAACTTAACTGGATTGCTAACGCGTCAAGTGAGTGAATCTGATAAAGAGAATAGCGGGTATATTTTCTCCGGCTTATCATATGATGAAGTTGGCAGTATTCAGCTAAGCGCAACAGAAAAAGGTGTCTTTTACTCATCAATTGAGGTGGATGGTGAGAAGGGCGTTAGTGGGGAACGTACTATTGGTCGCTTTTATCCTAAATACTTCCGTGTTTATGCAGATGATATAAACACTAACGAATGGGCATACCCAACTGGACAGGGCTTTACGTATATGGGACAGCCTTTTGGTGCTGAAGTCTTTTATGTTGAAGCTTTAAATGCCAGCAAAGAGAGGGTTAGCAATTACAAGTCGTTTGATGAATCACTGAAAGCGGAGTTCAATCTGATTGATACTAGCAGTTACGCAGCCAGGTTCAGTTCACTACGCAGCTATACTGGCGAGTGGCAAAACCATCAGCTAACAGACGTTGATAATAGGAGTATTGGTCGATTTACTGGTTCGGCGAGTGATGGACTGATGATGACTAAAAATACGTCAACTTATGAGCCTGATGGTCCTCTGAATCAGTATGAAAGTGGTGTTGATACCGATATTTCAATTTATAGTTCCTCGGATAATGCTGATCCTGTATTGGTTGATGGAAATGACGGTGTGTTGAATATCCAACCAGACATTCGCTTTGGTCGTGTTGACCTTGATGATGTAGGTGGACGTCAAGGCGAAACCTTACGCGTCCCTCTACGTGTTGAATATTGGAATGGTAGCCGATTTGTTGTGAACGCCAATGACAACCAAACGGTAGTGAAAGGTGTAACCGCAGCGGAACAACATATCTGGCCAATTGGTGAAGGTGCTACACCAAAATCGGTAACTTTGGGTGCTGGTGGTGAAGTGGTGTCAGGCACTTCTCGTGCTGTCACTGCAACGCAAGCAGAAGCGTATCGTCAACAAACTCGCGTTTGGCTAGACTTAGAGGATTCAGCAAATGGCTTACCTTGGCTCAAATATGACTGGGATAATGATGGCAGTGAAGAAAATCCATCTTCAGTGGTCACCTTTGGAATTCATCGTGGTAACGATCGCGTGATTTATCGTGGTGAGCCGGGATTAACCGGACATTAACAAACTCCGTTTTTTGACCTTAAGTTAGGAAACTGCAAGAAATTGAGGCTTTCCACTCATGTTTGTGTACCAATACCTTGCTGTGAAAGCTAGGCGTTGGTACATTTAGGACAATTTTTGTCTTTAATATTTTTGCAGGATGAACGAAGAGTATGTTTAAGAAACTTCGTGGCATGTTTTCTAACGATTTATCTATCGATTTAGGTACAGCCAACACTCTAATTTACGTAAAAGGGCAAGGTATTGTCCTTGATGAACCTTCTGTAGTTGCTATTCGTCAAGATCGTGTAGGTTCTGCAAAAAGCGTTGCAGCAGTTGGTCATGCAGCAAAGCAAATGCTTGGTCGTACACCAGGTAACATTTCAGCTATTCGTCCGATGAAAGACGGCGTAATTGCTGACTTCTACGTGACTGAAAAAATGCTGCAACACTTCATTAAGCAAGTGCACGACAACAGCATTTTAAAACCAAGCCCACGTGTACTGGTTTGTGTTCCTTGTGGTTCTACTCAAGTTGAACGCCGTGCGATTCGTGAATCTGCTCTAGGTGCGGGCGCTCGTGAAGTTTACCTAATCGATGAGCCGATGGCGGCAGCAATCGGTGCAGGTCTGCGTGTCTCTGAACCGACGGGTTCAATGGTGGTCGATATCGGTGGTGGTACAACTGAAGTTGCGGTTATCTCACTAAACGGTGTGGTTTACTCCTCTTCTGTTCGTATCGGTGGTGACCGCTTTGATGAAGCCGTTATCAATTATGTGCGTCGTAACTACGGTAGCTTAATTGGTGAAGCAACAGCAGAAAAGATCAAACACGAGATTGGTTCAGCTTACCCAGGTGATGAAGTTCTAGAGATTGAAGTTCGCGGCCGTAACCTTGCAGAAGGTGTGCCTCGCAGCTTTAGCCTGAACTCAAACGAGATTCTAGAAGCGCTACAAGAGCCGCTATCTGGCATCGTATCAGCAGTAATGGTTGCACTAGAGCAGTGCCCACCAGAACTGGCTTCTGATATTTCTGAGAATGGTATGGTTCTGACAGGTGGTGGTGCACTACTAAAAGATCTAGATCGTCTACTAATGGAAGAAACGGGTATTCCGGTTGTTATCGCAGAAGATCCACTAACTTGTGTGGCTCGTGGTGGCGGTAAAGCACTAGAAATGATCGACATGCACGGTGGCGATCTATTTTCTGAAGAATAAAAGTTTAGGTGGAGCTCAAAGTGAGCTTCACCTTCATTTCTGCTCTCTGTAATTCAAACATGCTCCATACCTGAAACTATTCGATGAAAGATTTTAGGTTGCCAATTAAGGCTCAATAGCTATGGAAGCAATCAGGTCAAAAACAAGATGAAACCGATCTTTGGCAGAGGCCCGTCTCTGCAATTACGTCTGTTTTTAGCTGTCATCGTATCGGCGAGCTTAATGCTGGCTGATAGTCGTCTGGATACGTTTTCCAACGTCCGATATTTATTGAACAGTATGGTTGCGCCGATTCAGTATGCGGCTAACTTACCACGCAGTATGTTCGATGGTGTATTCGAGCGTTTTAATACACGCCAGACATTGGTTGAAGGCAACCGTAATTTAAAGCGAGAAGTGCTACGCCTGAAAAGCGAGCTGATCTTGCTTGACCAGTATAAAGAAGAAAACCAACGTTTACGTAAGCTCTTAGGTTCCTCATTCGTCCGTGATGAAAAGAAGGTCGTGACGGAAGTTATGGCAGTCGATACTTCACCTTATCGCCATCAAGTGGTGATTGATAAAGGTCAGATCGATGGTGTTTACGTTGGTCAGCCAGTTATCAACGAAAAAGGCATTGTCGGTCAGGTAACATTTGTTGCCGCGCATAATGCTCGCGTATTGTTGCTGACTGACGCCAAGAATGCGATTCCGGTTCAGGTGATTCGTAATGATATCCGGGTTATTGCGTCGGGTAATGGTGAAATAGACGAAATCCAACTGGAACATATTCCAACCAGTACCGATATTCAGGTGGGCGATCTGTTGGTAACGTCGGGACTTGGTGGTATTTACCCAGAAGGTTATCCGGTAGCCAATGTCACGAAAGTGGATCACGACACTCGTCAGGAATTTGCTTCAATCAAAGCCGAACCTGTGGTTGAGTTTGATCGTCTGAGATACCTGCTACTTATCTGGCCGAATGAAGATCGTCAGCACAAAGTACTGCAATCCGCCGTGGATGAAGAAGTAGAGCAAGAACAACAAGAGGTAACTGATGACCAGTAATGTATTTCGTAGCCGAATGGTTATTGGTGTTAGTTTCTTTATTGCGCTGGTATTACAGACTATTCCCTGGCCGGGAATGCTGGAACTATTTCGTCCGTCATGGCTGTTTTTGGTGACCTGTTACTGGGTATTAGCGTTACCAAACCGAGTCAATGTCGGTACCGCTTTAATTCTGGGTTTGGTGTGGGACATCTTGGTCGGTTCGACGCTAGGAATTCGTGGCATGATGATGTCGATAGTCATCTATTTGGTCGCTCTGAATTTCTTGCTGATCCGAAACATGGCGTTATGGCAACAGTCGATTTTGATTGCCTTTTTTACTGTGCTTCTGGAACTGTTGGTATTCTGTGGAGAATATTTGAACCAGGACGTAGTATTTAATCCATTATCTCTGTGGACGGCGGCAATAAACTGTATACTTTGGCCATGGATGTTTTTACTAATGCGACGAGTGCGTCGAGCTTGGCACGTCAGGTAATAGCGTGAAAAAAGGCTTATCACTCGTACTCGCTTCGGGCTCTCCAAGAAGGAAAGAGTTGCTTGCTCAATTGGGTTACGATTTTGACATCGTCTTACCTGATGTTGAAGAGGCCAAACAGGCCCATGAGCAGGCACGTGACTATGTGCTGCGCCTTTCTTTGGAAAAAGCTCAGGCAGGCTTAGCGATGGCTAAGCCTGATTCCGTTGTATTGGGCTCTGACACGGTTGTCGTATGCGACGACCAGGTGTTGGAGAAACCCCAAAATTTTGAAGATGCGAAACGTATGCTCACTCGTTTATCCGGACGTCGTCATCAGGTGATGACTGCGGTGAGTGTCGTTTCAACACAACAACAACAGTCAGTGGTCGTCATCACTGACGTATGGTTCAAACCATTGACGCCCGAAGAAATCGAACAATATTGGCAGTCTGGGGAACCATGCGATAAAGCTGGAAGTTATGGTATTCAGGGACTCGGAGGGCGCTTTGTCACCCGAATCGAAGGCAGTTATCACGCTGTAGTAGGCTTACCTTTGTTCGAAACCGATCAGCTAATTCAAGAATTTTTATAATTATTTTGAGGTGTGCACATGAGTGCAGAATTGCTGCTAAACGTGACCCCGAGTGAAACTCGTGTGGCCATGATTGAGGGTGGAGTACTACAAGAAGTTCATATCGAGCGCGAATCCCGTCGCGGTATCGTAGGCAATATATATAAAGGCAAAGTCAGTCGCGTACTGCCAGGTATGCAGGCGGCTTTCGTTGATATTGGTTTAGATAAAGCGGCGTTTTTACATGCGTCTGATATCGTACCGCATACAGAGTGCGTTGCAGAAAACGAAAAACAGCAGTTTCAAGTACGCGATATTTCTGAGTTGGTCCGTCAGGGACAGGATATCGTAGTGCAAGTGGTTAAAGACCCACTTGGAACTAAAGGCGCTCGTCTGACTACCGACATCACGCTTCCTTCCCGTTATCTTGTTTTTATGCCGGGTGCGAGTCACGTGGGTGTATCTCAGCGTATTGAGAGTGAAGCTGAGCGTGAACGCCTGAAAAAAGTTGTTAACCACTACTGTGATGAACATGGTGGCTTCATCATTCGTACTGCGGCAGAAGGTGCCGATGAGAAAGAGCTTTCTCAGGATGCGGCATTTTTGAAGCGCTTATGGCTTAAAGTCATGGAGCGTCGTTCTAAATACAAAACACGTTCGACGCTTTACGGTGAACTGGGTCTGGCTCAGCGTATTTTGCGTGATTTTGTTGGAACAGAACTCGATAAGATTTTAGTCGATTCACGTCTGGAATTTGACAACCTCCAAGAATTTACTTCTGAATATGTACCAGAACTTACCGATAAACTTGAGCTGTATGAAGGTGATAAGCCTATCTTCGATATGTACGATACGGAGAATGAAATCCAACGTTCATTGGAGCGTAAGGTTGAGCTTAAATCTGGTGGTTACCTGATCATCGACCAAACAGAAGCGATGACGACGATTGATATTAATACTGGCGCGTTTGTGGGTCGTCGTAACTTAGAAGAGACGATTTTCAACACCAATATTGAAGCAACGCAAGCCATTGCTCGTCAGCTGCGCTTACGCAATCTCGGTGGCATTATTATCATCGATTTTATCGATATGGCATCAGAAGAGCATCGTAAGCGAGTGCTTACGTCACTGGAAGCCGCACTATCAAAAGACCGGGTCAAAACCAATATTAATGGCTTTACTCAGCTGGGTCTGGTTGAGATGACTCGTAAGCGTACACGCGAAAGTATTGAACATATTCTCTGTTCCGGTTGTCCTACTTGTGAAGGTCGCGGAACGGTTAAAACGGTAGAAACCGTGTGTTTTGAGATTCTGCGTGAGATTACTCGAGTAAACCGGGCATACGATGCAGACAACTTTGTTGTTTACGCTTCACCATTTGTTGCGGAAGCGCTACTTGGTGATGAGTCGCACGCGCTGGCAGAACTCGAGGTTTTTATTGGTAAGCAAGTTCGAATTCAGGCTGAGCCCCTGTATATTCAGGAACAGTTTGACGTCGTAATGATGTAATTGGGACATTTGTGAAATCTGGTTTTCAACGTTTGGGGCGTTTTTGTGCGTGGAGCTTAGCCACTATTTTGGTTGTAGTCGCTATTGTCGTGACGACACTTCGCGTTACATTACCACAACTTGACCACTTCCAAGATGAGATCAAAACCTGGGTCAGACAAGGGACAGGTTTTGACTTTTCTATCTCCAGCGTTGCTGGTTCTTGGCGAAACAGCCATCCATCCATTAACTTACTCGGTCTGGAAGCCAACCTGCCTAATAATCAGGATGCTCGCTTCGCGGTGGATGAGATTCAGATTGAATTTGATTTAATCCAGTCTTTCCTTCAATTCCAACCCGTTGTCGCTGATCTCACGATCCACAATTTGGCACTGGATATTCGCAGCGTGAGCATTTTGCCCGATACCGAAACTCAATATCCCGTCCTCACGGCAGAAGAGAGTGAAGTTAAGCTGATCGACCAATTAGACTCCCTTCTGCTGCGTCAGTTTGAAGACTTTACAATCACAGATTCTCGCATCTGGTACAAATCCGTTTCCGGAGAAACGAGACGATTAGATATCGATCAACTTCGCTGGAGTAATCAGGGTAAGCGCCACTTGGCGGAAGGTACGGTAAGTATCTCAGATGCCAAAATCAATTCTCTGTTAGTAAATGCTAACTTCAGAGATCATGGTTCATTGCGTGATGTGTCTGGGGAGTTTTATATCAGCGCACAAGACGTCTCTGTGACGCCTTGGCTGACCAGATATATTCAGACCGAGTCAGGCGTAGAGTCGGGTAAAGTGAGCCTGAATACCTGGTTAACCCTAAAGCACAGCCAGCCCCGCGATGCTTACGTTGAATTGCAGCCTTCTGAGTTAGTCTGGAATGAAAACGGTAGTCATCAGCTATTCATCGAATCAGGTTTCTTTAAACTGTTACCAGATAAAGAAGGCTGGAAAGTAAATGGTCACTCACTTCAAATCCGAACTGATGAAAAATCTTGGCCAGAGCTGGATGTGGCGTTTGATTGGCAGCCTTCGGGGTGGATGCTTAATCTGTCTCAAATTGATATTGAGTCTGTCACGCCGCTGATAAAGCTTGCGCCAGAGTCTGAATCAACCAGCGAACTCATCAGTCAGTTACAACCGAAAGGACTAGTAGAAGACATCCGCCTATCGATGACCGGCGGCTTAGACACATTGCGTTATTCCGCTGAACTGGATGAACTAGGCTTAACGCAATGGAAGTTACTTCCCGGTTTTCAACATGTTCAGGGTACCGTGTCTGGAGATGTGAATCAGGCCAAAGCGAAGGTAACGGTTATTGACGATGTCTTTCCTTATGGCGATGTGTTTCAGGCTCCACTGAATATTAAACAAGGCGAAGTTGATATTGTCTGGCAGAAAGATGAACTAGGATGGCGCTTGTGGGCAGATAAGGTGACTGCAGCCACGCCAGATTTACAGGTGTTGGGCGCTTTCCGTTTAGATTTTCCGAAAGGCCAAAGTCCATTCCTGTCATTTTATGCCGAAGCGGATCTCTATAATGCGGGTGAAACCTGGCGTTACTTACCAACCTTAGCTTTAGGGCAACATCTTACCGATTATCTCTCTACTGCGATTCAAGGCGGTAAAGTGAATACCGCGAAGTTGTTGTGGTACGGAGAACTCGGTGATTTCCCGTATCAAGAACACAATGGCATGTTTCAGGCGTGGGTTGGGCTAAAAGACGCGAAATTCAGTTTTGATACTGCGTGGCCAGCCATCACTGATTTACAGTTGGATTTGTTGTTTGAAAATGATGCCATGTATCTGGACTCAAAATCAGCGACACTGGACGGCGTTGACGCTAAACGAATCACTGGACGAATTCCGAAACTGGCTCCTGACGGACATATTGAAATTGAAGCC
Organism: Vibrio sp. YIC-376; assembly: GCF_052353105.1. Lineage (NCBI taxonomy): Bacteria > Pseudomonadati > Pseudomonadota > Gammaproteobacteria > Vibrionales > Vibrionaceae > Vibrio > Vibrio sp. YIC-376. Next base: position 61,693 of record NZ_JBBWFK010000012.1, on the reverse strand, counting down.
AAAGCCAGCGCACCGGGTAACGAAGTCCGTGACTACATGATGGCAACGCCATTGGTTGATTCAGTTGGCGCGGCATTGACCGCTTTGCAAGTCAGTGGTCCGGTTTATTCCGAGTTTCAGCTTAATATCCCTTTTAATACCGCTAACAAAGCCAGAGCGTGGGGCTATGCCGATCTCAAAGATAATCGAGTTGATATAGAAGCGCCGCCAATGACGCTGGAGAAGGCGACCGGACGGATTAATTTTGATAACGATGTGGTTACGACATCTGGACTGGCGGCCGAGTTGCTGACGCAACCTATTTCGCTGGATTTTCGCGGTGAAAGCTCAGACCAAGGCTATGACGTTACCATTGATACGTTGGGCGATTGGGACGTTGAACCACTCAAACCTTACCTTGGGGAGCGTTGGCTAAACTTGGTTTCTGGTCATGCACCATGGCAAATGGATATCGATTTGCAGCTCAATGATGTTGGATTTACTTATCAGGTTGATGTGTTAGCTGAGCTAAATCGTGTGGCAAGTCAGTATCCATATCCTCTGGCGAAAAAAGAGGGTAAATCAGGGCAGGCGAAGTTGCAGGCATCAGGCAATCAGGAAAGTATCTCGGCTCGCTTAGAAATCCCAAATGCAAAATATCAGACTGAGATTGATATCTCCGGTGAGGCCCCTGTCTTAACGGCCACTCACCTGGCGCTTGGGCAGAGCGGATTCAGAATGAGCCCAATTACGGGGCATGATGCTTCGATCCGGCTCGATGAAATTGATCTGGATAAATGGCTGGAACTGGCAAAAGTGCCAACCAGTGATGCACGTTCTGTGCTCTCTAATATGAAAACGCCGACTATCCCTTTGCCATCTCGTATCGAACTCAATGCGCAGAGTGTCAAGCTTGGCAAGATTGAATTTCATGACGTTGATTTCAGTGCCAGCAAAAAGAACTTAAGCTGGCAGATGCAGGTGAACAGCCAAGAAGTGAAAGGAAAAGCGAATTACCTTACGCCTGATAACTTGTCGGTGTCACTGGATCGTCTTCATTTGTACATCCCGGACTATGAGAAAATAGCAAAAGAGCGGACCTCTATTTTTGCTCGTGAAGATCAAAGTGCACCGCTAATCACTGATTTTGACCGTCAGTTTCATGCTGAGATGCCAAACTTAAGCTTGAAGATTGATGATTTTTGGCTGCAAGGTTACAAAGTTGGCAAAGTTAACGTTGACTTACAGCGCCATGGTGACCGTATGGAGTGGAAAAATATCACCTTCAGTAGCGGGAAAAACCGTATTGATATGAGCGGCTGGTGGGATCTGAATAATGAACACAGTCATTCTAATCTGATCATGAAAATGAAGGGTGATAACAACACGGATCTTATGGAGCGTTTTGGCATAACTTCTGGTATTCAGCAGGCTCCCTTCGAGATTAATGCCAACATGGAATGGGACGGTGCCCCTTGGTCTATGAAGACTCAAACATTACAAGGTGATGTATCAACAGAGTTCGGAAAAGGGGTGATCAGTGAAGTAAGCGGTGCAGCGCGTCTGCTAGGTTTATTCAGTCTTGATTCTATTATTCGTAAGATGCAGCTCGATTTTACCGACGTGTTTGATAAAGGCATGGCTTTCAATTCGATCACTGGCACGGGTAAAATTCAGGATGGTGTGTTTATCACCAATGATATAGTGATGGACGCGCTGGCGGGGGAAATGCAAATTCGTGGTATCGCAAATGTCAGCAGCAGAATGGTAGACGCTGAAGTAAAGTTCACTCCGGATATTACCTCTGGGATACCAATGTTGACAGCATTCGCGGTAGCGCCTCAGACGGCCTTGTATGTTCTGGCTATCTCCACCGTGATTTCACCAGTGGTTGAGGTATTTACTCAAGTGAATTACGAAGTAAAAGGGCCGCTCGATTCGCCGACAGTAAAAGAAATATCGCGCAGCAAGGGCGAATATAAGCTGCCTGAAAAACTGCGAAAGCAGACAAAATAATCACGCTTATTTAATGAATGTAAGGAAAAGGAAGCACATGGAACGTGTTGGTATCATTCAAATGACTTCGGGTCCAGATATCGAAGAAAATCTGGAGTTTATCGACAAGCAGTGTGGTCTGGCAGCAAAGCAGGGTGTAAAACTCGTGCTTACGCCGGAAAATTGTGTGTTGTTTGCCAGTCGTGAAGAGTACCATCAATACGCGGAGCCACTGGGAAGTGGCGCGATTCAACAACGTCTGGCTGATATCGCCAAACGTAACCAGCTGACTCTGATTGTTGGCAGTATGCCTATTCAAAGGGCTCGTGGTGTCACGACCACTACGTTGATTCTACCGCCACATGGTAAGTGTATTGCCCACTATGACAAGCTGCACATGTTTGACGTTGAAGTGGCAGACGGGCATGGTAGTTACCGTGAATCCGATACATTTACGGCTGGCAATCAAATTGTTGTAGCGGAAACGGACATCGGCAGTATTGGCCTGAGTATTTGCTATGACGTGCGTTTTCCTGAATTATACAAAGAGCTGCGTTTGGCTGGTGCTGAGATTATTGTCGTCCCCGCTGCCTTTACTGCCGTTACCGGTGAAGCTCACTGGGAGATATTGTTACGCGCTCGCGCTATAGAGACCCAGTGCTGGATTCTTGCCTGTAACCAAACCGGCACGCATCCTGGTGGTCGCAAAACGTGGGGACATTCTATGGTCGTTGACCCTTGGGGCCGAATACATAAACAACTTCACGGCCAGGTAGGATTATTGGTGGCTGAGATAGATTTGTCACAAAGCCAGCAAGTAAGGCAAAATATGCCGCTGACTCAACACAGTCGCTTTCAAAATGAATTGAGACGGAAATAAAAGAGCTAACTATGAGCACAAACCAAATAGAACAGGCACTCATCGCCCAAAACGGTCTGACAGAGCAAGACATTGCTGACACATTAGCGAGTATTGCAACCCGCCAGATCGATTATGCGGACATTTACTTCCAGTCCAGCTGGCATGAGTCTCTGGTTCTAGAAGACAGCATCATCAAAGACGGCTCTTTTAATATTGATTGTGGTGTCGGTGTCCGGGCTGTGACTGGTGAGAAAACAGGCTTCGCTTACTCAGACCAGATTAATCTGGATGGTCTTAAGCAAAGTGCTATCGCAGCGCGCGGCATTGCCCAACAAGGACAAAATGGTAAGGTTCAGGCATTTAAACGCACTGATAACCAAACTTACTATGCGGCGGTTAACCCGCTGACAGGCTGGGAAAAGCAGCAAAAAACAGAGTTACTCAAATCTCTCGATGCCTATATCCGTACTAAAGAACCGCTGATCAAAGAAGTGTCTATCAGCATCAGTGGTGTGCACGAACAAATGTTAGTCGCAGCGACTGACGGTACTTACGCTGGAGATATCCGTCCGTTAGTGCGTCTTTCTATTAGCGTATTGGCACAGAAAGGTGATCGCCGCGAACGCGGTAGCGCAGGTGGCGGTGGTCGTTTTGGTTACGATTTCTTCCTCTCTGAAACTGATGGCGTGAAGCAGGCGTTCCACTATGCAGATGAAGCCATTCGCATGGCTTTGGTTAATTTAGAAGCAGAAGCGGCTCCGGCGGGAATGATGCCAGTGGTACTTGGCTCTGGTTGGCCAGGAGTGCTGCTGCACGAAGCGGTAGGTCACGGTCTGGAAGGTGACTTCAACCGGAAGGAGTCGTCGGTATTTTCGGGCAAAATCGGTCAGCAAGTCACATCATCACTTTGTACCATCGTTGACGATGGCACACTGAAAGATCTGCGTGGTTCATTGAACGTGGACGATGAAGGTGTGAATGGTCAGTACAATACGCTTATCGAAAATGGTGTGTTGAAAGGCTACATGCAAGACAAGCTGAACGCACGTTTGATGGGTGTGAAGCCTACAGGTAACGGCCGTCGTGAGTCTTACGCGCACCTGCCAATGCCGCGCATGACCAACACTTACATGCTGCCGGGTCAACACACGCCTGAAGAGATTATCTCGACAGTGAAGAAGGGTTTGTATGCACCAAACTTTGGCGGTGGTCAGGTCGACATCACCTCTGGTAAGTTTGTGTTCTCGGCATCCGAAGCTTACTTGATCGAAGATGGTAAAATTACGCGTCCGGTGAAAGGTGCTACGCTCATTGGTTCAGGTATTGAGGCAATGCAGCAAGTTTCAATGGTTGGTAATGACCTAAGAATCGACAAAGGCGTGGGCGTGTGTGGTAAAGCAGGGCAAAGTGTCCCTGTAGGCGTAGGTCAGCCTACGTTGAAGCTGGACTCGCTAACGGTCGGTGGTACGGAATAGACAAGGTTCTAGGATCCTAGGTTATAGGTCCTAGAGGGGGCTTGTTGGGATTACAGAATACGGAATACGGAGTATAGGGCAACGTTACTCCGTAGCCTGTATTCTGTAATCCGTAAGCGAAGCGTCCAGTTTTTTCCTAGGACCTAGTCATCTAGAACCTAGGATCTTCTTTACGCGACGCGTCCAGTTTTTTCCTAGAACCTAGTCACCTAGAACCTAGGATCTTTTTAAGCGACGTGTCCAGTTTTTTCCTAGGACCTAGTCACCTAGAACCTAGGAGCTTTCTTAAGCGAAGCGTCCAGTCTTTTCCTAGGCCCTAGTTACCTAGAACCTAGGATCTTCAGTTTACATATTCTCTTCAGCAAACTCTGCCAGACGGCTACGAACCACGCCGTTAAGGTGAATGTTTGCACTGCCTTCAAAGTTCTTGAAGCGTTCAACCATGTAGGTCAAGCCTGAAGTCACAGGTGTGAGGTAGTGAGAGTCAATCTGCGCCAGGTTACCGGAACAGACAATCTTAGTGCCTTCACCACAGCGGGTGATGATGGTCTTGATTTGCGAAGCGGTTAAGTTCTGACACTCATCGAGAAGTACGAATGCATTTTGAATCGAACGGCCACGCATAAAGTTTATCGACTTAAACTGAATGTTGGCTTTATCGCAAATGTACTTCATTGAGCCTTCTGTACAGTGGTCATTTTTATGCAGCGCTTCCAGCGTATCGGTAACCGCTGCCAACCACGGCATCATTTTCTCCTCTTCAGTGCCAGGTAGGAAGCCAATGGATTCGCCAATATCTGGTGTATTGCGCGTTACGATAATTTTATCGAACATCTTCTTCTCGATGGTTTGCTCCAGTGCTGCTGCCATGGCTAACAGTGTTTTACCACTACCTGCAGCACCTGTGAGAATGACCAAGTCAATATCAGGGTCGAGCAACGCATCTAACGCCATCGCCTGATAGATGTTTTTCGGGGTAATATCCCAGGCGCGACGGTGCATCATGCGTTCACGGCTGAGATCAAGTAGAGTTAGCTTATCGTCATTGATGGTTTCAACGCGGGCTGCAAAGTCGCTATCTTCATCAATCACATACTGGTTAAGGAATGTTGGGTCAAACGGTTCACGGCTAAGTTTGTGGTAGGTTTTTCCGCCCAGAGCATAGCTGTCGACCTCGTCAATACCACTCCAGAAATCACCTTCTCGTAGCTGAAAGCCTTTGGTTAGGTATTGAACATCATCAATCAGTTGGTCTGTTCGGTAATCTTCAACATAGCGTACACCAGCTCCTTTGGCACGAAGACGCATGTTGATGTCTTTAGTAACCAGCACCACTTCACGTGGGGCACGTTTGTTTTGCAGATAAAGCACTGCATTGAGAATGCGGTTATCACCGGCTTTGTCGGCGAAGGCTTTGACGGTTTCCTGCAATTCGAAGTCCGCCAAAATGGAAATAGAACCTTGTTCTGGATTGTCTTTCGATACCGGAATGCCTTCTGAAATTTCATCCGGCGTGGCATCTTTAAACATGTCTTCCATAGCGCGAATTGCAACACGAGCGTCTCGTGCAACATCGCGTTTGCTGTCTTTAATTCGGTCGAGTTCTTCCAAAACGGTCATAGGTATGACGACATCGTGTTCTTTGAAAGAGAATATAGCGAAGGGTTCGTGAAGAAGGATATTGGTATCAAGTACAAACAGTTTCCGATCGGTATCGCCCATAGCGTCTCCTTGCCAAAAAGTGGCTTTGCTTGCGAATTGTTATGCCATGTAAAGGGTGAAATGGCTTAACTCTGATTGCTTGCAATAGAGGTTGTCGGACTATCGTCGGTTAGTGCGCAACCGAGTAGCAAGACAACTTATGCAAACCCGTGTTGATCCTAATCGTGTACCTACGCGTCTAATTTACATGCAATTGTATATGCAATTAATTTAAACGCTCCTAATGAAAAGTATACGTAATATTTGCCTGTGGCAACTTAATAATTGCCACGAGTTTTTTACAATTTGATTGCAGCATAAATTTGGGAAAAAAAGTTTCCGCTTGGCGCGGTTTCGGCGTGACCTAAATCACAGCTTAAAGTAATATTAGCGACCTTTTCTGGGCATAGGCTAAGGCCGATTTATCATGTTGAGCTAGCTTAAAATTGTTCAGCTATAAGTGGCATGACAAGTTTGATAGGCGTAGCAGAAGCCAGAATCAGATCTAAACTATTATCCATGCCCACGGGCATGAGTAGACCAACAAGAAATACGAATCAAGAATTAATAACGAGGTAGTCAATTCATGACATTTGCTTTGGGGCAGCGCTGGATTAGCGATACGGAAAGCGATTTAGGTTTAGGTACGGTAGTCGCGATGGATGCTCGTACTGTGACATTGATGTTCGCAGCATCAGAGGAAAACCGAGTTTACGCACGTAATGATGCACCTGTTACCCGAGTCACGTTTAACGTTGGTGATGTTATCGATTGCCAGGAAGGTTGGTCTCTGAAAGTCGAAGAAGTGCTCGAAGATGAAGGTCTTTATACCTACTTCGGTACTCGTGAAGATACACAAGAAACGGCAGTGGTGCTGCGTGAAATCTTCCTCAGTAACCACATTCGTTTCAACAAACCTCAAGATAAGTTGTATGCAGGTCAAATCGACCGTATGGACAACTTCGTTCTGCGTTACCGTGCGTTAACCAATCAGTTTGAACAACACAAGAGCCCAATGCGTGGATTGTGTGGCATGCGTGCGGGCTTGATCCCTCACCAGCTTTACATTGCCCATGAAGTTGGGCGTCGCCACGCACCACGTGTGCTATTGGCTGATGAAGTAGGTCTGGGTAAAACCATCGAAGCGGGCATGATCATTCACCAACAGGTGCTGTCAGGTCGTGCCGAGCGTATTCTGATCGTGGTGCCAGAAACACTGCAACACCAATGGCTGGTAGAGATGATGCGTCGCTTCAACCTTCACTTCTCCATCTTTGATGAAGAGCGTTGTATCGAAGCATTCGCGGATGCAGAAAACCCATTTGATACGCAGCAGTATGTCCTGTGTTCATTGGATTTCCTACGTAAGAGCCGTAAGCGTTTTGAGCAAGCTCTGGAAGGCGAGTGGGATCTGTTGGTTGTCGACGAGGCACACCATCTAGAGTGGAGTCAGGACAAGCCGAGCCGCGAATACCAGGTGGTTGAAGGTTTGGCGGAACGTACAGCTGGCGTATTGCTGCTAACCGCGACGCCTGAACAGTTAGGTCGAGAGAGCCACTTCGCTCGTTTGCGCCTGCTTGATCCGGATCGTTTCTACGATTACGAAGCGTTCGTTGAGGAAGAAGAGCAATACGCTCCGGTTGCCGATGCGATTACGGCACTGTTCTCTGGCGAAAAACTGCCTAATGAAGCTAAAAACCAGATCACTGAACTGTTGTCTGAGCAGGATGTTGAGCCACTTTTCCGTATTATCGAAAGCGACAGCGACGAAGAGTCGAAAGCGTCTGCACGTCAGGAGCTTATCGACAATCTGATGGACCGTCATGGTACTGGCCGTGTTCTGTTCCGTAACACACGTGCTGCAATCAAGGGCTTCCCTGTGCGTAATGTGCACTTAATGCCAATGGATATACCACCGCAGTACAGCACGTCAATGCGTGTTGCCGGTATGATTGGCGGCAAGATGAGCTCTGAAGCGCGTGCGATGAAAAACCTTTACCCAGAAGAAATCTTCCAGGAGTTTGAAGGTGATGATTCAAGCTGGTGGCAATTCGACTCTCGCGTGAACTGGCTACTTGAAAAAGTAAAAGAGAAACGCAGTGATAAGATTCTGGTGATTGCCTCTCGCGCGAGTACGGCTCTGCAACTAGAGCAGGCATTGCGTGAACGTGAAGGCATCCGTGCGACAGTTTTCCACGAAGGCATGTCAATTATTGAGCGTGATAAAGCAGCCGCTTACTTCGCGCAAGAAGAGGGCGGCGCACAGGTTCTTATCTGTAGCGAAATCGGCTCAGAAGGTCGTAACTTCCAGTTTGCTAACCAGTTAGTGATGTTCGATTTGCCGTTCAACCCTGATTTGCTTGAACAGCGTATTGGCCGTTTAGACCGTATCGGCCAAAACCGCGACATCGATATTCATGTCCCTTACCTGAAGGGCACTTCACAAGCGATTCTTGCACGTTGGTTCGATGAAGGTTTGAATGCTTTTGCCGAAACCTGTCCTACTGGCCGTGCGGTTTACGATAAGTACTCAGACGCTTTGATTGAGATTCTGGCATCCGGTGACACCAGTGAACTGGATGACATCATTGAAGAATCAGCGAAAATGAACAAACAGCTGAAGTCTCAATTGGAACAAGGCCGTGACCGTCTGTTGGAAATGCACTCAAACGGTGGTGACAAAGCACTGCAAATCGTTGACAAGATTTCCTCTACTGATGGTGATACCAATCTGGTGACGTTTGCTCTGTCACTGTTCGATACGATTGGTTTGAATCAGGACGATAAAGGTGAAAATGCGCTGGTTGTGACACCGTCTGAACACATGATGGTGCCGAGTTATCCGGGGCTGCCTTATGAAGGCGCAACCATCACGTTTGATCGCGAAACAGCACTGTCTCGTGAAGATATGCACTTTATCAGTTGGGAGCACCCAATGATTCAGGGCGGTATCGATCTTCTGATGAGTGAAGGTGTCGGTACATCAGCGGTTTCGTTGCTGAAAAACAAGGCGTTGCCGGTAGGTACCATTTTGCTTGAGTTGATTTACGCTGTGGATGCTCAGGCACCAAAACGCAGTGGTATCACTCGCTTCCTGCCGAGAACGCCAATTCGTCTGATGATGGATGCTCGTGGTAACGACTTATCTTCGCAAGTTGAGTTTGAAAGCTTCAACCGTCAGCTTAGTCCGGTAAACCGCCACCTTGGCAGCAAGCTGGTGACGTCAGTGCAAAAAGAGGTGCACCGTCTGATAGAGTCGGGTGATGTGCTGATTGAACAGAAAGTGGCAGAGGTGCGTAAACAGGCTCAGCAAGATATGCAGCAAAGCCTAAATTCAGAGCTTGAACGTCTACAAGCACTGAAAGCGGTCAACCCGAACATTCGTGATGAAGAGATTGAAGCGATTGAAGAGCAGATCAAGGAGTTAACGGGTTACATCAACCAAGCTCAGGTTCAGCTGGATTCACTGCGTCTGATTGTGGTCAGCCACAACTAATAACGAGTGTTCAGCATAAACAACAAAAGGCCTTCGATTGAAGGCCTTTTTGTTTTTCATATACTTGGCTGCAAATTACATTAGCCACTTCCACCAGATAAACAGCGCCAGGAAGCCGAACAGGTAAATCAAACCAGCAATGGATAACCACTTCAATTTACGTCCGACAGCTAATGGCTTAGGCAAATCTGTTTTACTCACCAATATGTAGTTCAGTAGCGCAAAGAATGGTGTAGTCATGAACGCCAGAATCATCGCAAAGTTCAGCATTGGCAAAAGTGCCGAAGCCCAGAAGATCACAATACCTAGTGCAACTAAAGAAACCACCAGCATGATAGCGGATGTCGCTTTCGGGTTTGTGTCTGCTTGTGAACGCAGCAGGCGTTGAGAGTCTGAAATAACACGAGAGTAACCATCAATAACGGTGATCGTACTGCCGAAAATACAGAAGAACGCAATCACTGCAATTAGGTAACGAGACCACTCACCAATGGTTGACGCATACAAGCCAACAAGTTGGTGGGAGAAGCCCACACCAGAACTTTTTAGCTCAACACCAGAGCCATGCAGCATCAGCGAGCCCAGCGCTAAAAAGACAATCGCAAGAATCGCGGTGCCGATGTAGCCGACGTTAAAATCAAACAGAGCAGAGCGTGGGGTAACCTCTTGTACACTGGCTTGACGTTTTAACCAGGCAGAAGTTAAACACGAGATTTCGATAGGAGCTGGCATCCAGCCCATCGTCACAACGATAAAACCGATAGCAGCAATAGTCCAAGGTGAAGGTGGCTCGAAGTTCGCCACTTGCTCAACCGGATTACCAAAAGCAATAGCGACAGCGAGTAACGTTGCAATCGTCAGTACTGACATGATCACTTTAGAAAGAGTGTCTAACGCTTTGTAGTGGCCTGCAAAAAGAATGATGAGACACGTCGCGAGCACGATGATGCTCAGAGAAGTCATTGATAACGAAAATGGAATGAAATAGCCAAGAAGGCTGGCACTGAACATCAAAAGAGCAGCGGTATTGATGACCGCTGATACCACACTTAAGAACAGAAATACCCACAGGTAAGGGCGACCTAGCTTCGCGTAACCTTCAACCAAGGTATTGCCTGTGCCCATGGTGTATTGCACGCCTGCTCGGAAAAATGGGTATTTGAATAAGTTTACAAGCAGGATAAGTGCGGCGAGTTGCCATCCATAGATCGCACCAGCTTTGGTTGATGCAACGAGGTGAGAACCTCCCACGGCTGCCGAAGCCATAAGAATGCCGGGGCCAAGCGATCGAAATAGTGCGGATATTTTAGATGGGGGTGGTGTTGTTATGGCAGAGTCCATGCTTCTTGTCCTTGTATTTTTATTTGTTCCCAAGTGATCTTGGGTGAGCACCTCACAGCATTATTTCGGGTGAACGGAGAAGTAATGACGTTAAGCGCAGCGGTAATGTTTTTAAAATGATGTGTTTGAACCTGAATGTATTTATTTTTGTATGTCTAATGATGAGGCTTCAAGGATATGAAGCGTCAGGAGTAGCAGGTCTTCTCTAGCACTCTATAAACATATTGCTTGCCTTGTCAAACTATATTTACATGCTGATGTTTCCTACATTTGGTAGGGTTATTGACTTTGGTTTTCTTTTTAATTTGTTAGGTTGAAATTTCAAATAAAATGCGTTTTTGACAAGGCCTCGCTATAATCGCGGCGTTTTAATTTTCTAGAGAACCCATCATGGCTATGCTTGAATACACGCCCCCAACAGACCCTTGGATTGACATCGTTTTCGAGGATGAGCATATCTTGGCTGTGAACAAGCCATCTGGTCTGTTATCTGTACCGGGACGTCTTGTCGAGCATCACGACAGTATGTGGAGCCGTCTACAAGAACAATACCCTGATATTCAAGTGGTACATCGCCTAGATATGTCTACTTCGGGCCTGATGGTCTTTGCGAAGAATAAGCGTGCGGAAAGTGCATTAAAAAAGCAGTTCCAGTTTCGTTTAACGCATAAGATCTACTATGCCCGTGTTTGGGGACATATTGAGCAGCAAGAGGGTGAGATAGATTTGCCTTTAATCTGTGACTGGCCGAATCGTCCATTGCAGAAAGTTTGTTTTGACGATGGCAAACCATCAAAAACACTCTTTCAGGTTGCCAAGTTAGAAGAGCATGCAAATGGTGCAAAGACGACGATTGTGCGTCTGTTACCAATTACAGGTCGTTCTCATCAGCTACGAGTTCACATGCAAGCACTCGGTCACCCAATTGTTGGTGATGAGTTCTACGCAGCGGAGGAGGCGAAAGCATTTTCAGACCGTCTCGAATTGCACGCTGCGGAGCTGAGCTTTTACCATCCAAAAAGTCATTGGTTGCGCAGTATTTTTGTGCCTTGTGACTTTTACCCTGAAGCGGAAGAGATGATCTTTGACTATTTCGACCCAGAGCGTAAATTACCAGATTACAAAACACTGCCACGCCCATAAATTTCTTCTAAGGCAGTGAAAAAGGAGCCTTTATGTCACTGCCTAAAGTGGTCTTTCTAGACCGAGCAACCATTCCTGTCCATATTCAGGTGCCGCGTCCTGACTTTGCGCATGAGTGGGTGGAGTATGGTCTTACTTCATCTGAGCAAGTCGTTGAGCGACTGATTGATGCAGATATTGTCATCAGTAATAAAGTCATTCTTGATCAGCAAGTGCTTAGTCAATTACCTAAACTACGCATGGTGGCTGTGGCGGCAACTGGCTTTAACAATGTCGATGTGGATTATTGTGCCAACCACAATATTGCAGTTGCAAATGTGCAAGGGTATGCGACGCGTTCTGTTCCTGAGCATGTGATTGCCATGTTGTTCGCATTGCGCCGCAACCTATTTGGATATCATCAGGATATCGCGGCAGGTGAATGGCAACGAAACAAGCAGTTCTGTTTTTTTACTCATTCCATTGGTGATATTGGTGGCAGTACATTAGGTGTGATTGGCAGTGGTACATTAGGGCAGGCGACCGCTCAATTAGCGCAAGCTCTTGGAATGACAGTATTGTTCGCAGAACGAAAAGGTGCGACAGACTGCCGTCCGGGTTATGTTCCATTTGAAGAAGTTCTTAAGCAATCGGATGCGATTTCACTGCATTGTCCATTGAACGAGCATACGCGTAATCTTATTGGCCAAACTGAATTACAACAAATGAAACCTACCGCCGTTCTGATCAATACGGGACGTGGTGGTCTGGTTGATGAAGTGGCTGTGGTTAACGCGCTAAAAAATGGAGAAATTTCTGCTGCGGGGTTCGATGTATTCACTCAAGAACCAGCAGATGAAACTAATCCGCTAATTGCGAATATGACTATGCCGAATCTCCTGCTTACGCCTCACGTAGCGTGGGGTAGTGATTCTTCTATACAGCGCTTGGCCGAAATTTTGATTGAAAATCTTAATGCGTTTGAGCGTGGAGAACGCGTGAACCGTTTAGTCTAAAAAATAAGAATAAAAAAGCAGACGATGATGTCTGCTTTTTATCGTTTATTTGCGACGAATTAGATTTCTTCTTCGCTCAGCGCTTTAAGGATTTGGAAAATCTCACGGTAAGCTTTAGCTGGTTTACCAGACGTTTTCTCTTTCGCTGCCTGACGAGCAAGCTGGCGAAGGCGTTGACGATCCGCTTCAGGATAAAGTTCCACCACGTCATCAATCGCTTTATCACCTTCTTCTACTACGCGATCACGCAGAGTTTCCAATTTATGCAGTGCTGCCGTTGCCTGTGAGTGCTTATTGCGTATCTTGTCCAGTGCCGCTTGGATTGGCTCTGGATCTTCGTGACGCATGATCTTACCAATGTATTGCAGCTGGCGACGACGCGCTTCGTTTTTAAAACGTTGTGCATCGGTAATCGCTTTGCGCATTTCATCGCTTAATGGAAACTTTTCCAGAACCGCTGGCTTGAGGCTTACTAGTTCCTCGCCGAGCTTTTGTAACTCTTCCATGTCTCGCTTCATCTCGGATTTACTTACCCAGATGATCTCTTCTTCTGGTTCCCATGGCGCTTTTTGATTCTTACGTGCCATTTCAGTTGCCTGTGTTTTGATTAATATTATGACTATTTTAACAAGAATCGTGGGGAGAAAGCGAAATTCTTGTTATTCTATTGTACATCGAATTCAAGATGTGAAAGACAATGGATATTAAACAGCAGGTTGCTGAGCAACGTACCGAGCTAGAACAAGCTGTGGAGAGAGCGCTAAAGCTTGCCGCAGCGAAATCTGATGCCGCAGAAGTCGCAATTACTAAAAGCACTGGATTAAGTGTTTCCACCCGAATGGGGGATGTAGAAAATGTTGAATTCAATAGCGATGGTGCACTTGGCATTACCGTTTACCGAGGTCAACGTAAAGGCAGTGCGTCCACATCTGATCTGAGCGAGGCCGCGATTGAACAAACTGTCATGGCTGCATTGGACATTGCTAACTACACATCCGAAGATCCATACGCGGGTCCTGCCGCGAAAGAGTACATGGTTGAATCGATCCCTGATTTGGATCTGTTCCACCCTGATGCCCCTGATCCTGATTATGCAGCGAAAGTAGCGATTGCGGCTGAGAAAGAAGCGCTTAGCTACGATAGTGCGATTAAGCAAAGTGACGGCGCAAGTTACGATAGCCATTACGGTGTGAAGGTCTATGGTAACAGTCATGGTCTGCTAGCCAGCTACGCTTCAAGTCGCCACAGCACCAGTTGTTGCGTGATCGGTCTTGGTAAAAATGGTGAAATGGAGCGGGATTACAGCTATACCGTTGCACGTCACCGTGACGATCTTTGGACGCCTGAGGTTGTTGGTCGTAAAGCTGCAGAGAACACCATCAACCGACTGGACGCGCAGAGACTAAAAACGGGTCAATATCCGATTATGTTTGCCGCAGACGTTGCGACAGGCTTAATTGGCCACTTAGTGATGGCTATCAGCGGCGGCAACCTTTATCGTCAATCTTCATTCCTTCTTGACCATCTTGGTAAGCAAATTCTGCCTGAATGGTTCAACATTTCTGAACGCCCACACGTGCTGCGCGGATTGGCATCAAGTCCGTTTGACAGCGAAGGCGTCTACACACAAGACCGTGAAATCATTACCGATGGCGTGTTGGCTACGTATCTCTTGACCAGCTACGCGGCGCGTAAAATGAAAATGGAACCAACTGGCCATGCTGGTGGTATTCATAACTGGTATGTGAAATCGACAGGCCAGAACTTTGAGCAGATGTTGAAAGAGCTTGGTACTGGCTTACTGGTGACTGAAGTGATGGGACAGGGCGTGAATGTCGTGACTGGTGATTACTCCCGCGGCGCTGCAGGTTTCTGGGTTGAAAATGGTGAAATTAAGTTCCCGGTCTCTGAGATTACTATTGCTGGTAACTTAAAAGATATGTTCAACAAGATCGTTGCCGTGGGCAGTGACGTAGAGACTCGCTCCCAGATCCAGACTGGCTCTATTTTACTTGATACGATGAAAGTCGCTGGCGAGTAGTGTTAGAAGGGCCTAGGTTCTAGGATCCTAGGCCCTAGAGGGAGCTGGTTCTAGGATCCTAGGCCCTAGAGGGAGCTGGTTGGGATTACGAATACAAAAATATACTTTTCAGTACTCTGTAATCCGTATTCCAAAACAACAAGCACCTGAGCTCCCATTTTTAACTGAACTTACCACAGACACTCCTAGAACCTAGGATCCTAGCCACCTAGGACCTTTCTTTACCTGTATTCCGTAATCAGTATTCCAAAGTAACAAGCATCTGAACTTACCGAATACACACCTAGGCCCTAGCCCCCTAGAACCTAGGATCTTTTCCTTAAATCATAATAGTCGCGAGACCTAGGAACACCGATAGGCCAATCACATCAGTGACGGTTGTTAAGGCCATACCACCAGCCAGAGCAGGGTCGATATTCATCTTTTTTAGGAAGATAGGAATACTTACCCCAGCGATCCCAGCAACTAGTAAATTGGTGAGCATCGCGGCGGAGATAATTCCCCCCAGCATCCAGCTGCCTTTCCATGCCACGACGATACCACCGATGATCAGCGCCCACATGATGCCGTTAAGCAAACCGATCGCCGCTTCTTTCATCAACAGCTCGCGCTTGTTTGCATCACCGATATGACCGAGAGCAAGACCACGAATGACCAGTGCTACCGTTTGGTTTCCGGCAACCCCGCCCATTGATGGCACGATAGTCATTAAGACGGCGATAGCCGCCATCTGATCCAATGTGGCTTCAAACATGTTTGAGACGGATGCTGCAGCCAGCGCAGCAAGTACGTTCGCGCCTAACCAGATACTGCGTTTACGCGCAGATTTGACCACAGGTGCGAAGGTATCTTCGTCGTCATCCATACCCGCCATACTCATCATTGAGTGCTCAGCGTCTTCACGGATAACGTCAACCACGTCATCGATAGTGATACGGCCAACCAAGTGTTGGTTTTCATCCACGACCGGCGCAGATACCCAGTTACGACGTTCGAACAGGCTGGCAACATCAGAATCACTGGTATCCACCGTGATCGCTTCGTCGGCATCTTCCATAATATCGATGATTTTGATGTCAGGCTGAGCCGTAATAAGCGTGGTGAGCGGCAGTTCGCCAATCAATTTACTTTCATCATCAATCACATAAAGGGCGTCGGTGGCTTCTGGCAGTTCACCTTTCATACGCAAGTATCGCAAGACCACATCCACATCGACGTCACCACGAATGGTGATAACGTCGGTGTTCATTATTCCACCCGCGGTATCTTCTGGGTAGGACAGTGCAGTCTCGACTCGAGCACGGTCTGCAGAGTCCATTTGCGACAGAACTTCACGTGAGAGATCGTCTGGCAAGCTACGGAGTACGTAAGCAACGTCATCGGTATCCATGCCTTCAGTCGCTTCTGCAAGCGCTTCGGGAGCCATTTTGGACACGAGGTTGTCTTTAACGTCTTCGTTCAGTTCGTCAAGAATCTCACCGTAGTCTTCAGGGTCGGTGAGTTGCCAAAGCACGTCACGGCTTTTGCGTGGTGCAGCTTCTAAAAGATGAGCGATATCCTCAGGTTCCATGTCCTGAAGTTGACGACGAACATGGACGAAGCGGCCATTTTCTAACGCTTCTGTGACTTCTTGGAGGGCTTGGTGAGCTTGGTCGAATTCTATTTGCTCTGCCATTCGTTCCTCCTAATTCCTGATGTTTACAATGCGTTGAATAATAACTTAATTCTAGGCGCCTTTTAATAACAACTTGTGAAACTCAACAAAATTATTTATGGAGGGGGATGGGAGGTCCTAGATTGCTAGGATCCTAGGTTCTAGGAGTGTCTGTGGTAAGTTCAGTTAAAAATGGAAGCTCAGGTGCTTGTTGTTTTGGAATACGGATTACAGAGTACTGAAAAGTATATTTTTGTATTCGTAATCCCAACCAGCTCCCTCTAGGGCCTAGGATCCTAGAACCTAGGATCTTAGTAAGTATTTGACAGTGTGATTGGGTGGTTGAAAAATTATCCGTAATCCCAACGATCTTTACCTAGGATCTTTCCCTACTCACCTTCTTCAAACTTATCTTCAATGAGCGAGCATACCGCATCTAGCGCTTGTTCGGCTTGGTCACCAGTAGCATGAATCGTGACGTATTGCCCTTGAGCTGACTCGAGCATAAGTAATCCCATCACGCTATCTGCTGTGGCGGTTATATCTTCTTCATTATCTATGGTGATGACGGCCTCAAAGCTTTGTGCCAACTCCACTAACTTCACTGCGGCGCGTGCATGAAGACCTAGACGGTTTTGGATTAATACCTTACGACTTAATTCCACCGTTACTCCTTATCCTTAGCGTTCTTTTCTAGCGAGGTATGACGAATCTGAACCTGATGTCCCTTTTCCGCGAAGTACTCACCAATTTTTTGTGTCAGATATACCGAGCGATGTTTACCACCAGTACAGCCTATTGCCACGGTGAGGTAGCTGCGGTTGTTTGTTTCAAGCAGAGGGAGCCAAGTCTCAATAAAACTCTCAATCTGATACTTCAGAGTGAGTACGGATTGGTGTTGTTCTAAAAATGCAGCAACTGGTGCATCTAGCCCGGTAAATGGGCGCAATCCAGGTTCCCAGTGTGGATTTGGTAAGAATCGCACATCAAATACGTAGTCTGCATCGGATGGCAGTCCGTATTTGAAGCCGAATGATTCAAAGACCATTACCAGTCCTTTGCGGTCACGTGCCTCTATTCGCGTACGTACGGTCTCACTCAACTCATGTAGAGATTGTCCACTACTGTTGAGTACTAAGTCGGCGTGAGCTTTGAGAGGTCTCAAAATCTCTCTCTCACGCTCGATGGCCTGATCAAGAGACAGGGATTGACCGCCAAGTGATAGCGGGTGAATTCGTCTGGTTTCGCTGTAGCGTTTAAGTAACGTTTCCTTATCCGCATCCAAAAATAGCATGGTGACGTCCAGCTCTTTTTTCAGCTTTTCCAGCGTCACTGTGAACTCTTTGAGCTTTTTAGGAATATTGCGAATATCGATGCTTACGGCAACGTTCTGTTTGCTGTCAGCGACGGACTGAACAAATGCGTCAAGCAGGTTTACTGGCAGGTTATCAACACAGTAGTAACCTAAGTCTTCCAGTACACGCAGTGCAATACTCTTTCCGGCTCCAGAGTGCCCGCTAACAACGATTAATCGCATGGTGTTCGCCTTGCTTATTGGTGAATCATGATGTCGTAGAGTTCTTGATCACTTTGAGCATTACGCAGTAGTTTTAATACTTGCTTGTCACTCAGACGCTCTGCCATAGAGGCTAGAGTCTTGAGATGCTCTTTGCACTGCTCTTCTGGTACGAGGAGCGCAAAAAGAAGGTCGACAGGACGATTATCGATCGCGTCAAATTCAATCGCTTCATCACATTGAAGAAGCACAGCGATAGCTTTATCGCTCGATTGCATTCTGGCGTGCGGAATAGCAATACCATTTCCAATGCCAGTACTGCCCATTTTTTCTCTGTTGAGCATACACTCAAACAGCTCGTTAGAGTCTTGGCCCGTATGATCCGCAACAATACGGCTGATCAATTCCAGGGCGCGTTTTTTACTCGTACAGTGGACTGCACTTTTTGTGCAGTCCAATGACAGTATTTCGCTCAGTTGCATGATTAATGACTGTTTAGTTTTTCTTTATGCTTGTTAAGTTGACGAACCAGTTTATCTACCAGCGAATCGATCGCCGCATACATATTCTCGTCATCGGATGACGCATGGATTTCGCCGTGGTTTACGTGGAGCGTAGCTTCCGCGATTTGAGTTAATTTTTCAACTTTTAGTACAACTTGGACCTGATTTATATGGTCGAAGAATCTTTCGAGCTTCTGAAACTTAGATTGAACATAGTCTTGCATTGAATCGGTAAGATCAACGTGATGGCCTTGAATATTGATTTGCATAGACTTTCCTTTTCAGTTAGTGCCTAAAGTAGGCGTTTACGCTGACTTGAAGGGGCGATACCCAAGGATTCACGATATTTCGCTATCGTACGTCTTGCGACTTGAATCCCTTGGTCAGCCAGAAGAGCAGCAATCTTGCTGTCACTAAGTGGTTTTGCAGTATTCTCTGCCGCGACCAGTTTCTTAATGAGTGCGCGAATTGCTGTTGACGAACATTCTCCGCCATTATCTGTACTAACATGGCTGGAGAAGAAGTACTTCAATTCAAAAATACCACGTGGTGTATGCATGAACTTTTGTGTTGTAACACGAGAAATTGTGGATTCATGCATATCGACCGCCAAGGCTACATCATTTAATACCATTGGCTTCATGGCTTCCTCACCATACTCGAAGAAATCTTGTTGATGTTCAACAATACATCTTGCAACTTTGAGTAGCGTCTCGTTTCTGCTCTCTAAACTCTTAATTAACCACTTTGCCTCTTGCAAATTGCTACGAATGTACTGGCTATCAGCACTATTGCCTTTGCCAAGTTGGGCATACTGTTGATTAACTTTTAACTTTGGAATGCTGTCAGGGTTTATGGAAACCGTCCATTTCCCATTGTCTTTAAATACGGATACGTCCGGAATGACGTATTCGGTATCGTCTGGAGTAATGCGACTACCCGGACGAGGATCCAGCTGTTGGATTAACGTTAGAATTTCACGAAGATCGGATTCTTTTAGTTTAGTTTCTTTAATGATCAGCTTGTAATCACGGTTACCCAGATGATCAATATGATGTGTTAGAACCATTCTGGCTTCTGCAAGCCACGGCGTATCCTCTGGAAACGTCGCTAACTGGAGAAGTAAACACTCTTGCAGATTTCGTGACGCAACACCAAGAGGGTCAAACTGTTGAATTCGCTTACGAACCGCTTCTACTTCTTCAAGATCAATATCTTCATTATCGAAGCTTTCGTGAATGTCTTCCGGAGAAAGGGTTAAATAGCCGTACTCGTCAATCGCATCTATGATGGCAATTGCGATGGTACGGTCTGTTTCACTGAACGGGGTTAAATCCAATTGCCACATCAGGTAATCGTATAACGATTCTGTGGTTTCACCTTGGTAGACTGGCATTTCATCATCCAGAGCAAGACCTGTGCTACCCGTGTTTGCACTGTAAACATCATCCCAAGTGGTGTCGATTTCCAGTTCAGAGCTGATTTCCGATTTTTCAATCACTTCGGAACTGTCAGGAACATCAACTTCAGTAGGTTCGTTAGCACTGTTGCTATTATCAGACGCATCCAACTCTGATTTATCTTCACTGTTAGCTAGTGGCTCATCTTGGCCATCTTCAATTTCCAGTAGTGGATTTGAATCCAATGCTTCTTGAATTTCCTGTTGAAGATCGAGTGTCGACAACTGCAATAAACGAATCGCCTGTTGCAGCTGAGGCGTCATGGCTAACTGCTGACCTAGCTTAAGTTGTAATGAAGGTTTCATTCAGTGTTACTTACCTTGTAATGCTCAGAATCTTACCGTTCCTACCTATAATCATAGACGGAAATGAATAATCATAGACGGAATTGTTCGCCGAGATAAACTTGTTTCACCTGTTCATTGTTGAGAACTTCGTCCGGAGTTCCCGATGCAATTAGGTGTCCTTGACTTACGATATAGGCTTTTTCACATACGTCCAGTGTTTCGCGTACGTTATGGTCAGTTATCAAGACACCAAGGCCACGATCGCGCAGATGTTCAATGATTTTTTTGATATCACCTACTGAAATTGGGTCAACGCCCGCAAAAGGTTCGTCCAGCAAAATGAACTGAGGATTCGCTGCTAAAGCACGAGCAATTTCAACTCGGCGTCGCTCGCCACCCGATAGTGCCATGCCTGCGCTGGTACGGATATGCTGTATGTGGAATTCTTCCAACAAATCTTCTAATTTGTCCTGGCGCTCTTCTCTGGTCATTTCCTGACGAGTTTCCAAAACGGCCATGATGTTGTCTTCAACAGACAGTTTACGGAAGATAGACGCTTCTTGTGGAAGGTAACCAATGCCAAGACGTGAACGACTGTGCATTGGTAATATGCTGATGTCTTTATCATCGATAGTGATGACGCCTTCATCACGAGGCACTAATCCAACGATCATATAGAACGACGTGGTTTTACCCGCACCGTTTGGTCCTAATAAACCTACAATCTGACCAGATTCTACTTCTAAGCTAACATCGGTTACTACCTTGCGCTTTTTGTAGCTTTTCGCCAGGTTTTTTGCACTTAGTACCGCCATATTAGTTCTCTAGCTGATTAGGTTGCAAAATGGTTGTGACTCGTTCGTTTTCAGAGCTGTCTGCCACCAGTTTTTGTTGACCAATTTGGTAACGAATAGAAGAACCTTTAATGGTGTTACCGTCTTGAGCTAGCTGAGCTTGACCTTTCATGGTCAATTCGTCAGTTGAAATACGATAATCCAACTCAGTCGCTTGACCACTCAACGTTTTACCATCGTCCATCAGTTGCGAAAACTTAGCTGGTTTACCAAAGGCCTGAATTTGGCTGATCGTTTCAGTCTTTGCATCGCGAGTGACCACGATTTTATCAGCATCAATATTGATACTGCCTTGCTTAAGAGATACGTCGCCACTGAAAATAACCTGGTTACTCTTCATATCCACTTGTTGGGTATCAGAGTTAATGTAAACCGGCTGTTGAGTATCCGACTTTAGTGCCAGCGCGTGAGGCGCCGCCAGAACCAGTGCCAGTAGGCTAAGGTGTAACGGTTTCATATCGACCTTGAACTTTATCTGTCAGAGTCGCAGTTTGCTGTTTCAAGTTACCTTGCATTGCGCCTCCGGTAGTTTCAAATTGTGGCCCGACCAACATTACCTGCTGATCAGCTTTAAAATCACGATTAGTTAGATTAATGACCAGTTTATCAGTTGCCATAGTATCAAAGCCGGCTTCTGGTAATAGGTTCTGCATTAACACCTTGTCATACAAGGTCAGCGTATGGTTTTTATCTAACACAGCTCTTATTGCTGTTACCTTCCACTCAACAACGCTACCTTCACGGTAAACCATCAATGTCGGGTTGTTAAAAATCGTTTCTCCACTCTTAGCGTAATAATCTAAGTTGTTGGAGCGGATGATGTAACTGCGGACACCATCTTCACCATAGGTGATGTTTTCCAGTCCAGTACCACTGAACATAGGCAGTTCGGAATTTGGTGCTACCTGAATCGTATCTTTGCTTTTCGGTGTCACTAAATAGTAGGTGCACCATGCTATTACGAAAATCAAGAGCACATAACAAAGGCGAGTAAAACTCATATAATAAAGGCCTATCGTTTAGCTCAGTACTTCCCTGACCATTGCCTTAATCTTAAGTTGTTTAGGTTCTGTGATGATATTACATCACACCAGCTTTTAGTAAATCATGCATGTTCAGTGCACCAACAACTTTATTGTTCTTACATAGAATCAGAGCGTTGATGTTTTTGCTTTGCATTAAGTTCAAGCCTTCAACGGCAAGCATCTCCGGCTGTGCTGTTGTCGGGCTTTTGGTCATCACTTCGCCGATGGCAGTCGTATGAATATCAATGCGTTTGTCTAATGTCCGACGCAAATCGCCATCTGTGAATATACCAAGCATAGCATCGTGTTCATCCACAATAGCGGTCATTCCCAGACCTTTTTCAGAGATCTCAAGAAGTGCATCGCGAATCAGTGCATCTGGCGAGACTTTTGGAAGTGAATTGCCAAAGTGCATAATATCAGACAACTTAAGCAGCAATTTTCTTCCTAACGCACCACCTGGATGTGATAGTGCAAAATCTTCAGCAGAGAAACCTCTGGCCTGAAGCAGTGCGACCGCTAAGGCATCACCCATGACCAAGGTCGCTGTTGTACTGCTGGTTGGAGCCAAGCCAAGAGGGCAGGCCTCTTGTGGCACCGTGATCTGCAAGTGCAAATCCGAAAGTTGCGCCATGTTTGATTCAGGGTTACCAGTCATGCTGATAATTTTAATGTTCAGGCGCTTCAATACTGGAAATAGAGACAAGATCTCATGTGATTCACCAGAGTTGGAAATTGCAATAACAATGTCTCCGGCACTTATCATTCCCAAGTCGCCGTGTGCTGCTTCTCCTGGATGCACGAAAAAAGCAGACGTCCCAGTGCTTGCTAAGGTTGCGGCAATCTTATTACCAATATGGCCTGATTTACCCATACCCATCACAACAACTTTGCCCTTATTGGAGAGTATCAATTCGCAAGCTTGCTCAAATTGTTCATCAAAGTATTTACCCAGCTCTTGCAGAGCGGCAACTTCGATATCAAGAACTTGCTTAGCAGCAGCGCGAAAATCAAATAGGTTGGACATATCAGTGCTCCAATGTGTTTCTATTTCCAATTAAGTGGGGTTAAGCGGCCATGTTTGCAAACAAGTAAACTTGGTATCCTATGAAGCACACAAACAGAATGGCACCTTCGAGACGGTTAATGCTGCGTGATTTACCTAAACACATTGCTACAAGCAGGAGGGAGACACCAAGCATTACCCAAAAGTCACGTTGCATTGCGTATTCGCTTAGCACTGATGGGTTGATGATACCTGGAATCCCCATTACGGCCAGAATATTAAATACGTTCGAGCCGATAATGTTACCCACCGCCATGTCATCTTCACCTTTTAGCACACCAGCGAGTGACGCAGCGAGCTCTGGTAAACTGGTACCGATAGCGATGATGGTCAAACCGATCACAAGATCACTCATACCGAAATGTTTGGCGATGATAACGGCGTTATCAACCAGTATATTTGCTGCTAAAGGAAGGAGTATTAAACCAAATACCACCCACAGGATGGCTTTTATATTACTCACGCCTTCAGGGATTTCTGACTCTTGATCATCAAGAAAGGCATCGCCTGACTTTTGCTCTTTGCGGCTGATTTGTAACATCACAAATAAAAATGCGCCGAATAAGACAAACAGCAAAGTACCTTCATAGAAACCAAGGTGATTATTCCAAAGTATTGCACCAGCGAGCAACGTGACTGCTATCATCAATGGCAATTCGCGACGAATTACACCAGAGCTGATCGAAAGAGGCTTGATCAGTGCAGTGATACCCAGGATCAACGCTATATTCGCGATATTAGAACCCAGAACGTTCCCTACAGCAGTGTCAGTTTTACCATCCAATGCCGCTGTTGCGGATACCATCATTTCGGGTGCAGATGAACCCATAGCCAGAATTGTCATACCAATTACAAGCGGTGAAATGCCAACGTTGCGGGCAATGGCAGCAGAGCCAAAAACAAGTTTATCTGCACTCCAAACGAGTAAAACAAGACCGACGATAAGCAACGCGACTGCTTCGAGCATGATAATTCCTAACTATTAATTGAGCGAAATGAATAACCGCTAATTTTGACCTTTTGCTGCGGAAAATGGAAGATAAACAACGAATAAATTAAAGGTTAGTAACGAAATTGTGTTTAGTTGTTGTTCGTTCAATCACTACTATTTAAACAATGATTCTGCATTAAGGTGTAAATAGTACGTTGAGATTTATCTATTAATATGCAGAATTCGATTGAATTTAGCCGGCCTTATTTAATCGAACAGTGCTTTTAATTCGCTGCTAATGTGCTTATGATTGCACCCTGATTAATGAACCGAAGTCGCTTTAAAGTTTCTATAACGCTTAAGGTTAAAACATTCGGACGTGAGTTGGCTTGATGAGACTGCGAGTTCCAACGCTCCGACAGTAGAAGAGATGATATGTCGAACAACGATTTAGTCACCGTGAACAATCTCACTTTTTCACGAGGAAATCGCACGATCTTTGATGGTATTGATCTGCACGTACCCGAAGGTAAAGTGACCGCGATTATGGGACCATCGGGTATCGGTAAGACGACGCTGTTGCGCTTGATAGGCGGCCAGCTGTATCCCGAACAAGGGGAGATTTGGTTTGATGGTGACAACATTCCAACCCTCTCGCGTAAAAAGCTATACCATGCTCGTAAAAAGATGAGCATGCTGTTTCAATCCGGAGCATTGTTCACGGATTTGAACGTTTTTGATAACGTTGCTTTTCCTTTGCGTGAACACACTGAGCTTTCAGAAGATTTAATTCGAACTATGGTACTGCTTAAGCTGGAAGCGGTTGGCTTGCGTGGTGCCGCTCAGTTGATGCCGAGTGAATTATCTGGAGGAATGGCACGTCGCGCGGCGTTGGCTCGGGCAATTGCACTCGACCCTGATTTGATCATGTACGACGAACCGTTTGTGGGACAAGACCCTATTACGATGGGGGTATTGGTCGAACTTATCAGTAATTTAAACCAGGCTCTTGGTTTGACTTCCATCGTCGTTTCTCACGATGTGCCGGAAGTCATGAGCATTGCTGACTGGGTTTACTTGCTTGCGAACGGCAAAATAATCGCTTTTGGTACACCAGAGGAGCTTAGACAGAATCCTGACCCTCGTGTACAGCAGTTCTTACAAGGCGATGCGGATGGCCCGGTGCCATTTAGCTACCCTTCTCAAAGTATCGAAAAGGATTTATTTGATGGTCGATAGCTTTA
Source organism: Vibrio sp. YIC-376 (assembly GCF_052353105.1). Classification (NCBI taxonomy): domain Bacteria; kingdom Pseudomonadati; phylum Pseudomonadota; class Gammaproteobacteria; order Vibrionales; family Vibrionaceae; genus Vibrio; species Vibrio sp. YIC-376. The sequence continues at coordinate 36,125 of NZ_JBBWFK010000012.1, read as the reverse complement.
TTAAATTTGTCGCTTCATTAGGGAGTCGCACATTATCCATCTGTGAAGCTTTTGGCCGTGCCACTTTGATGCTTTTGGGCGCTCTGTTAGCAAAGCCTCAACCGACCAAAAGTTTCCCTTTGCTCGTTAAACAGCTCTATTCCGTTGGTGTTCAATCTCTTGCGATTATCGTCGTATCTGGTTTATTTATCGGTATGGTACTTAGCCTGCAAGGCTATGTTGTATTGGTGGATTATGGCGCAGAAGGCAGTTTAGGTCAGATGGTTGCGCTGTCTTTGTTGCGTGAACTTGGACCTGTGGTTACTGCTCTGCTGTTTGCCGGACGTGCGGGTTCTGCTTTAACCGCAGAAATCGGTTTGATGAAAGCGACCGAGCAGCTATCTAGCTTAGAGATGATGGCTGTCGATCCTTTGAAGCGAGTCATTGCACCGCGTTTTTGGGCTGGTGCGATCTCTATGCCTCTGCTCGCTATGATCTTTATGGCGGTAGGTATCTGGGGAGCTCAGCTCGTTGGGGTTGATTGGAAAGGGGTTGATCACGGCAGTTTTTGGGCTGCGATGCAATCTTCTGTCGAGCTAGGGCAGGACATTGGCAACAGTATGATCAAATGCTTTGCGTTTGCTATTACCGTTACTTGGGTCGCTCTGTTTAATGGCTATGATGCTATCCCTACCTCTGAAGGGATCAGCCGAGCAACTACACGCACTGTGGTGCATTCTTCTTTAGCAGTACTGGGGCTAGACTTTGTACTGACAGCATTGATGTTTGGGAATTAATCATGCAACAAACACGTAAAACAGAATTATGGGTTGGCAGCTTTGTATTAGCGGGAATTTGCGCGATTCTTGTGATGATTTTTCAAGTTGCTGACGTAAAAAGTATGGGCTCTGGTGATACTTACACCCTTAAAGCCGAGTTTGATAATATTGGTAGTTTGAAAGTTCGCTCTCCTGTAAAGGTGGGTGGTGTGGTTATCGGTCGAGTAAGTAATATTACTCTAAACCCAGACAACCTGTTGCCAGAAGTAAGCTTATCGATCAATAGCCAATACAACCAGTTCCCGGAAACCTCTAGCGTACAGATTCTGACATCAGGATTGATTGGCGAGCAATACATTGGCTTAGTACCTGGTTTCGTTTTTGATGACGAAGTGATGTTAGCCGACGGTGACACCATCGAAGACACGAAATCTGCTTTAGTACTTGAAGACTTAATTGGTCAGGTACTTTACAGCGTGGGTGGTTCAGACGATTCAAGTAAGGAATAACTATGTTTTCTAGATTACTACTTTCTGTTTTCACAGTTTTTACAGCTTTTGGCTTGAACGCTGCAGAGGTTGATAAATCTCAGCCTTATGAAATGATGAAGCAGGTAGCAGAGGTTACATTTGATCGCCTGAAAGCGGAGCAGCCAAAAATTAAACAAGATCCCAACCACCTTAAAGAGGTTGTGGAAGACGAGTTGATGCCTTACGTCAACTACCGCTACGCTGCGTTAAAACTGTTAGGCCCAAACCTGAAAGGCACGAAACGTGAGGATGTGCTTGAGTTTATCGATGCTTTTCGCGGTTATCTGATCGCGTCTTATGCTCAAGTATTGACACAGTATAGCGATCAAAAAATTGAGTTTGGTCCGGAACCTAAACTTGATCCATCTGATCGTATTACTAGTGTCAAAGTCGATATCATTGACGCACCGCGTCCCAATATCAAACTTGAATTCAAACTGCGTAAAGATAACAAAACGGGTGAGTGGGAAGCATTCGATATGATTGCTGAAGGTATTAGCCTGTTATCAAGCAAGCAGTCTGAGTGGAATACAAAGATTCGCCAAGACGGTATTTTGTCTGTAGCACAAGATCTTGAAAAACTGGCAGCGGAACCTATTCGCTTTGAGGCGAAGAAATAATGGCTCAGTCTCATGCTCAGTGGAATTTAACTGCGAACATTCTAAAGCTTTCAGGCGCTTTAGATAGAGATTCTGTGCCTTCTTTATGGGCATACGCACAACAATGGCAACCCGCTCAAGCTGAGCTTGAGTGCTCTTTGCAAGACGTAGAACGAGTCGATTCTGCGGGGATGGTGATGTTAATTCACTTATTAGAGCATGCAAAAAAGCAAAACTGTCATATAATGCTCAGTTTCGTGCCAGCGCAACTGCGCACTTTGTTTCAACTGAGCAACGTTGAATCCTTAGTGGACAAACACATACAGAATTATCAGGGGTAGAATTGTGGACAGCGCAAAAGTACAACAGTTATTAGAAGAGGCACTAAACCTTCAAGAAGTGCATGTAAAAGGTGAAGGTAGCCACTACGAAGTGGTTGCTGTTGATGCTTGCTTTGATGGAATGAGCCGCGTCAAGAAGCAACAATTAATTTATGGTCCTCTGATGGAATACATCCAGCGTAACGACATTCACGCAGTATCAATTAAAGCGTTCACACCAGCAGAGTGGGCTCGTGATAAGAAACTGATGTCGCTTTAAGGTTTATTGATGGAAAAGTTTCGAGTTATTGGGTCTGACAAGCCGTTAGTCGGTGAAGTGACCATTTCTGGTGCAAAAAACGCAGCACTGCCTATTTTATTTGCGTCTATTTTGGCTGAAGAGCCAGTAGAAGTGGCGAATGTGCCACACCTTCGCGATATTGATACAACCATGGAACTGCTAAAGCGCCTAGGTGCTAAAGTAGAACGTAACGGTTCGGTTCATGTCGATCCAAGCAGCATCAATGAATACTGTGCTCCATACGACTTGGTGAAAACCATGCGTGCCTCAATCTGGGCTTTAGGTCCTTTAGTTGCGCGTTTTGGCCAAGGTCAGGTCTCTTTACCTGGCGGCTGTGCTATAGGTGCTCGCCCGGTTGACTTGCACATCACTGGCCTGGAACAACTAGGTGCGACCATCACTTTAGAAGATGGTTACGTGAAAGCTACAGTTGATGGTCGCCTGAAAGGCGCACATATCGTAATGGATAAAGTCAGTGTAGGCGCGACCATCACAGTGATGTGTGCAGCAACACTGGCTGAAGGCAAAACAGTATTAGACAACGCAGCACGTGAGCCTGAGATTGTGGACACCGCAGAGTTCCTGAACACGCTGGGTGCGAAAATCTCTGGTGCTGGCACTGACACGATCACTATTGAAGGTGTTGAGCGTCTTGGTGGCGGTAAACATAGTGTGGTTGCAGACCGCATCGAAACCGGAACATTTTTAGTTGCGGCAGCGGTCTCTGGTGGCAAAGTTGTTTGTCGCAACACGAACGCGCATTTACTTGAAGCGGTGTTATCGAAACTTGAAGAAGCGGGAGCAGCAGTGGAAACCGGTGAAGACTGGATCTCTGTTGATATGACAGATCGTCCGTTAAAAGCGGTCAGCATCCGCACGGCTCCGCACCCTGGCTTCCCAACCGATATGCAAGCGCAATTTACGCTGTTGAACATGATGGCGAAAGGCGGTGGCGTGATCACTGAAACCATCTTTGAAAACCGCTTTATGCACGTACCTGAGCTGATGCGTATGGGTGCGAAAGCCGAGATCGAAGGTAACACGGTTATCTGTGGTGATGTTGAATCGTTAAGCGGAGCACAGGTAATGGCAACAGACTTACGTGCTTCGGCAAGTCTGGTTATCGCAGGCTGTATTGCAAAAGGCGAAACTATCGTTGATCGTATCTACCATATCGACCGTGGTTACGACAAAATTGAAAATAAACTGGCTGCACTTGGCGCAAATATTGAGCGAGTGAGCTAGGCAAGTTAAACTGCACGGCAGATGATTTGGATATAAAGAGCCGAAACTCAGGTTTCGGCTTTTTTATATCACTCTCTTTTCTATAGCAAATAGAGAAATTAATAGCTGTATCTGGCAGAAGCCGGTTTCTGGAGAACAAGAATGATTGCACTGTTACGTGTATTTGCTATCGCAATATTCGCTATTGTGATGTTTATTGGTGGTTGTGGTTATTGTCTGCTAAGTCCTCGAAACCCTAAGCACGTATTCACCTTTGGCCGCCTGTTTGCCAAAATGTCTCGTGTGTGTGGGATTAAGCTCGAACTGCGCCTTCCTGAAGATGCGTATTCTCGTGGTCAGCACATTTATATTGCTAACCACCAAAACAACTGGGACATGTGCACCGTGTCTGCGGCAGTAACACCAAAGGTGGTTACCGTTGGTAAAAAAAGCCTGGCGTGGATGCCACTGTTTGGTCAGCTTTACTGGTTGACGGGCAATATTCTGATTGACCGTGCTAACCGTTCAAAAGCGAAAGGCACCATCGATCAAGTGGTAAGTAGCATGAAAAAGAGTGATGTGTCGGTTTGGATGTTCCCGGAAGGCACTCGTTCACGTGGTCGTGGTCTATTGCCATTTAAGACGGGTGCATTTCATGCCGCGATTGGTGCTCAAGTGCCAATCATTCCTATCGTTTGTAGTTCAACCGATAAACTCAAACTTAATCGTTGGAACAACGGTCATGTGATTGTCGAGATGCTACCGCCAGTGAGTACCGAAGGTTACAGTAAAGACGGTATTCGTGAGTTGGCGAATACTTGCCGCGAGCAAATGAAAGAGAAGCTACAAGCGCTGGACGAAGAAGTAAAACAGCGCAACGCCGCGTAATATTACTGACTTAATAACAATAAAAATGGGTAGCTCAGGCTACCCATTTTTTTGTCTGTGTCATTCCGAGGAGCCTTAGCGACATCAGGAATCTACTAACATCAAACTCGTTGCTGGAAATAACACTTTCAACATTGCCACTCTCGGTAAGCAGATCCTGAATCACGCTCCTTCGTCGCTGTTCAGGATGACGGAGTGGTTTGATTAGGCTCTTCGCTTTTCTGCAAGTGGCATCGTAGTATTTGGCGAGTTACTTTTTTTGTTAACTCGCTGGTTCGAGATCTTACTTACGAACCGCGATTGCTTCAATTTCGATACCAACATCTTTTGGTAGGCGAGCCACTTCTACACAAGAGCGAGCAGGGTAGTTCGCTACTTGATGCTCGTCGAAGAACTTGCCGTACACTTCGTTTACTGTGCCGAAGTCGTTCAGATCTTTAACGAAAACCGTCATTTTCACGATATCAGATACTTGAAGACCTGAAGCTTCTACGACAGCTTTTACGTTGTCTAGAGACTGACGCGCTTGTTCTGCGATATCTGCAGATACTTCACCTGTCGCTGGATTAACTGGGATTTGGCCAGAAGTAAGAACCATATTGCCTAGGTCTACGCCTTGTACGTAAGGGCCGATTGCTGCTGGTGCAGACTCAGTGTGAAGTACTTTAGTCATTTTATTTGTTCCATCTGTTTTAGCGAATAAAGAGTCTCAGTGTGCCTCTAAACCTGCAACAGGTAAAGAGCAAAATGCCCTGTAAATACAGGGCATTTGAACTTATGAGAGGTTTGAAATGTTCTGTTGATTATCTCTCTGTAACGATCTCTCTTGAGTATACTTTTTCGCAGTATTTGCACTTCAGACGAATCTCTTCTTTCTTCTCAAATACTTTGAAGCTGCTCTCGACGGGCTCGTTGTGAGAGATACAGTTTGTGTTAGGGCACTCAAAAACATTGTTAATTTGCTCTGGTAGCTCTAGCGCAAGCTTCTTCACGACTTCGTAGTTCTCGATTTGGTTCACGGTCGCATGTGGTGCATACAGAGCCAGCTTGCTTGCTTGTTCTTCATTAATGAAGACATTCTCAATTTTTAGCAAGTCTTTGTGGCCGAGTGCCGATGACGGTAAATTCAGGCCGATAGTCACACGCTGAGACGAGTTATGCATATCAAACAGCTTCAATACTTTAATGCCGATTTGAGCTGGGATGTGGTCGATTACGGTACCATTTTTAATTGCTTCTACCTGCAATTGAGTTTCTTTAGCCATGTCTTTTCTCCTCGATTACAGTGTTTCGTTCAGAACCAGAGCCAACAGTGCCTGACGGGCATACACGCCATTTTGCGCTTGCTGGAAGTAGTAAGCGTGCGGCGTTTTATCAACGTCAGTGGTGATTTCGTCCACACGTGGTAGTGGGTGCAGTACTTTAAGATTCTCACGTGCACCTTCTAGCAGTGCTGCTGTCAGGATGTAAGCCGACTTGAGGTGTGCGTATTCTGATTCATCAAAACGCTCTTTCTGAACGCGGGTCATGTACAGGATATCAAGTTCAGGAATTACGGCTTCCATTTCTGTATGCAGGCTGTACTCAATACCCGCTTCATCCAGTTCTTCACAGAGGTAATCTGGCATTGCCAGTGCTTCAGGAGCGATAAAGAAGAAACGGATATTATTGAATTTCGCCAGAGCTTGAGTCAGTGAGTGAACGGTGCGACCGTATTTTAAATCACCAACGAATGCCACATTGAGGTTATCTAAGCGGCCCTGCGTTTCTGAGATGGTGTAAAGGTCTAGCAGAGTTTGGGTTGGATGTTGGTTTGCACCGTCGCCTGCGTTAATCACTGGAACGCCGTTTGAGAATTCAGAAGCAAGACGAGCTGCACCTTCCTGAGGGTGTCGCATAACAAATGCGTCTACGTACGAAGAAATAACTTGCACAGAATCAGAAAGCGTTTCACCTTTCTTTGCCAGAGAAGTATTACCATCGTTATCAAAGCCAATAACATCTCCGCCAATACGCTGAATTGCCGTTTCAAACGACAAGCGTGTACGCGTTGATGGCTCAAAGAAACAGCTCGCAACGACTTTATTTTTAATCAGTTCTGGTTGAGGTTCCTTCTTCAGGTTACCTGCTGTTTCGACGATAAGTTCCAGCTCTTCACGTGAAAGCTCTGGAATAGAGATGATGTGCTTCTGGTAAAGCGAGTTCGCCATGATCTTCTTCCCTATAACAGTGATGACTATCCCCAAAATTAACCGTGAGGAATTTTGGACATAAAAAAACCTCCCAAATGGGGAGGTTTAAAAAACGATAGAATTAACGAAAATAACACCACATAAGCGTAGTCGCTTAGTTAGAGCAAATCGCGTTTTTACGTCAGCAATCAGCTTGGTCATTTCGTAATCCTCAGACAAATTGCCGAGCATTATACGCCTAACTTTGTCTAGTGCAAGCGATTACATCATGGTTTTTGCGACTAAAAGTGGTTAACTTCCTAGAGTTGCTACCATCACCGCTTTAATTGTGTGCATGCGGTTTTCTGCTTCATCAAAGACAATGGAATATTCAGACTCAAAGACGTCTCCAGTGACTTCCAGGCCTTTCATACCGTATTTTTCAGCGACTTCTTTGCCGACCGTGGTTTCATCGTTATGGAAAGCAGGCAGACAGTGCATAAATTTTACATTTGGATTGCCAGTTTGCTTTATCACATTCATGTTGACCTGGTAAGGTTTCATCAGAGCCACGCGCTCATCCCAGGCTTCGGCTGATTCACCCATTGATACCCAAACGTCGGTATACAGGAAGTCGCAACCTTTCACACCTTCTTCAACGCTTTCCGTTAAAGTGATTTTTGCACCGGTTTGTTGTGCAATTTCCTGACATGTAGCGACAAGGTCTTCTTCTGGCCAGAATGCTTTAGGGGCGACTAAACGAATATCCATGCCCATTTTCGCTGCGCCTACCATGAGAGAGTTCCCCATGTTATTACGAGCGTCACCTAAGTATGCAAAGGTGATTTCATGCAGCTGTTTTCCGCGTCCATGCTCCTGCATTGTCAGGAAGTCAGCAAGTATTTGGGTTGGATGGAATTCATCGGTCAGACCATTCCAGACAGGAACGCCAGCGTAAGCGCCGAGATCTTCGACGATTGCCTGACCAAAACCACGGTATTCGATGCCATCATACATACGTCCCAGTACGCGGGCGGTATCTTTCATTGACTCTTTGTGACCGATTTGAGAGCCAGAAGGGCCGATATATGAGACTTGTGCTCCTTGATCAAACGCCGCAACTTCAAACGCACATCGAGTCCGAGTAGAAGATTTTTCAAAGATGAGTGCGATATTTTTACCTTGGAGTTTCTTCTGCTCTGTTCCTGCATATTTTGCTTTTTTAAGCTCTGCAGACAGTTCGAGCAAGAACAGGATTTCTTTGGTTGAGAAATCCAACAGCTTCAGAAAGTTGCGATTTCGTAAATTGAAAGCCATAGCTCGTCCCTTTGTACGTGTGATTGATTTTGAATCACTGCATTAAAACATATAAATGCTTTTATTGTGAATAATTATTTTAATTAAAAGCTAAAAAAGGTTGATGTATTCACATCAACCTTAGTTTTTATTCACCGGATAGGAAAGAGAGATTAAATATCGTCTCGCTCGATTGGACAGCTCATACAACGAGCACCACCTCGACCACGACCCAGCTCGTTACCAGGTACGGTTAATACTTTAATACCCGCTTTATCGTACTTCTCGTTGGTGTAGACATTACGTTCGTAACCAATTACCACACCTGGTTTTACTGTCAGTACGTTATTCGCATCGTTCCACTGCTCACGCTCTGCTTCATAGCTATCACCACCGGTAGTGATGATTTTTAGCTGATCTAAGCCAAGCGCCGACTCAATGGCATGCAGATAGTTATGTGAGGCTTCAACATTCATCTCACCATTCGTGCCTTTTGGTGTCAGGCGCCATGTATCCAGATCTTTGCGCATGATTTCTGGATAGACAGAGAAGGTATCAACATCCATGTGGGTCATCACCGTATCAAGGTGCATACATGAACGGTGCTTTGGAAGATCAATCGCAATCACTTCTGTTGCCTGACCTGCTTTAAACAGGTTGGCTGCCAGGTTCTCTACACCTTGCGGTGTAGTACGCTCTGACATACCAATCAGTACTGCACCTTTACCGATAACCAGAACGTCACCACCTTCAACGTTTGCATTGTCGTAGTGAAGATCTTCATCACCAAAGTATTTAATGAAGTCTTGGCCTGCGAATATTGGGTGCCAGCGATAAATTGCACGTAGGTGGTTCGTTTCACGTTGACGTGCCGGCATCATCATAGGATTCAGAGAAACACCGCCGTATACCCAACATGACGTATCACGGGTAAATAAATGGTTTGGCAGAGGCTCAATCACAAAGTCCAGGGGACGTCTCATCTTCGGTAGCATAGAAGATGATTTGATAGGCAACTCAGAGTAGGCCAAGCCTCCTAACAGCACAGATGCAAGGTGCTCATTGTCCATCTCTGAGAAATAAACGCGTAGGTCACGAGCAAAGGTTGGCCCGTAGCGGAAATCAGAAATCTGAGTATCCAATAGCCACTTCTTCGCTTCTGGAACTGCTAGGGTTTCGACTAGTAAATCGTGAAGTAGGAGTACTTCTACATCTTGGTCGCGTAAAGTACGAGCGAAAGCATCGTGCTCTTCTCCTGCCGCTTCTACCGCAAGAACATCATCAAACAACAGCTCATGACAGTTTGATGGTGTTAAGTGGGTTAGGGCGCGCTCAGGGCGATTTAATAGAACTCGTCTAAGTTGACCAACTTCTGATCCTACGTACAGCTTACTCATATTGTATCCTTACAGATTTTCCAGACGCTATTTATGACAATCTTATGGATAAGATGCAAGTTGGTTAACTTTGATAAAGTATTGTTAAATGTTTTAAATTTAATTAAAAATGTCATTTAACTAAGTTCATCTGGATATTGATGGGTTTTTATTCTGTTTTTGTGCTTTTGGATAAAGTGAGTTTTTATTCTTTTAGCCGGAATTAAGTAAATTACATGCTTAGTGCATAAATCGTGCATACATATTCTAAATTATGCATTTTTTGGTTTTCTTTATTCGTTGATAACCTTAAATAAGGCGTTTCTGTATTCAGTAAAGGGTCATAAACACGCATTGAGAGCGGTGTTACGCAGCAATTGTGCCAATTAGGATCTTCTGAATATTACAGAATCCACTTTCTTGTTAACTTTTTGTGACCTTGTGAGAGGGGTTTAATATTTATCAAGGAATAATTGACAACAATCTCCTTGGTTTGGCGTTTGTTAGTGGCTTTTCATCGCAATCCATGCCATATTTCACCGGATCAATAATGTTTCCATCAAGTAACTAATCTGGAGCCAAAACATGTCTCATGAAGATGAATATCTATCAGTAGAAGAATTAATTGAGATTCAAAAGGAAGAGACTCGCGATATCATTGCTGCATTACTCGAAGATGGCAGCGATCCAGATTCACTCTATGAAATCGAGCACCACCTGTTTGCGGAAGATTTTGACACCCTAGAAAAAGCGGTTGTTGAAGCATTTAAGATGGGCTTTGAAGTGCTTGAAGCAGAAGAAACAGAAGACGAAGACGGCAACAAACTACTTTGCTGTGATGCGACAATGGAATCGGCACTGGATGCAGAAGCGATTGATGCTCAAGTTGAAAAGCTGGTTCACCTTGCTGAGAAGTACGACATCATTTATGACGGTTGGGGTACATACTACGAAGGCGAAGACGCGCTTTACCCTGACGAAGAAGACGAAGATGAAGAGTAGTCGATAAATTATTAAGAAAACCAGCGGATGACGCTGGTTTTTTTATGTTCAGAAAATGATAACCATGAGTTTAGTAAGCAATTAGCATTGAGTTTGTGAGAGTACTTTCTCTATAATGCTTGAAAATTGATCTAGCTCAAGGTGTATATGCAACAATCACTCGCCGGCTTATGGCAAGTCTCTCCACTGACGGACCTCTCCATCCCTCAAGATGACATCACTTTTCCTGCTCCTCTGAGTCAGGTGCTCCCTAATGAGTTGACCGAAGAGGAGATTCGTCAGCAAGAATGGCATCTGATGCATGATATCGAAGTGGATGAGTCCATGTTGGCATTCCCTGCGGTAGAAATGGTATTAGGTGGTGTGGACTATCATGCTGAAGTTCGTTTGAATGGCGTCGCGCTGTTTGACTGTGATGGCTCCCAGAGTGTGTATAAGAAAGACATTCGTCCATTCATGCAAATGGGACGTAACCGTTTCGAGATTTTATTCCTAGAGGAAGAAGAAGATCTACTCCTAGAGGAAGATTTACCGGAACTGTGCACTCTTACCAATCGAGAATACAAGAAAAGCGACGATCGAATGGGCGTATGGCAAGAGCCTTACCTGCAATTTATTCGCAATGTTCGTTTGGAGCGAGTTGCGACTGAGCAGATCTGGCACCACGGTGGTGGTTGTGAGTTTAAAGTTGACCTTTATTATCAGACATTTGCTCCAGGTTTGGTCTCCGCATCAGTTAAATTTAATGGCATGACTTACCATATTCCAATTGATGTACGTGTTGATAATGCCAGTGCGCTGTTTCAGATTGAAGCGCCCAAATACGCGGATCTCAACGATCCTGATCCAAACGATCTCTATCAATTGGCAGTTGAGCTGGACGGGCAACGTCAGGATTTTTCAGTGGCATTAAGCCAAGAGCTCTGTGTTACCCACCTAGTACTTTAAAATTTGGAGTGATTTAATCCCTACAGCGATTTGAGCATCACTACTTCACACGCATCATGCCCTGTTTGTCCAAGCGGGGCGTCTAGATGCTCAAATCCTAGTTTCTCGTATAAACCAATTGCTTCTTTTAAGCACTCTGTCGTCTCTAGATAACATTGGGTATAGCCAAGCTCTTTCGCCTGTTGAAGACTAAGAGACACAATGCGTTTAGCCAAACCGTGTCCCCGGGTTTGCGGAAGGAAGTACATCTTTTGTAGTTCGCAGACACTGGGTTCTCCTGCCAGAGGTGCAAAGCCACCGCCGCCAACAATTTCGCCGTTATATTCAATCACCCAATAGGAGGCGCCTTGTTGGTCATATACGGAGTACATGTCATCAAGCGTTGGGTCTGCCACTCCATACCCTTTGTCTGCGGTGAGTCCATACTCTGCCGAGACTTGGCGAATGACGTTGGCAATCGATGGATTGTCTTGAGGAGAAATAAGTCGAAGAGTAAAGTCTGCAATCTGTTCCATTTTGAGCCTAATATATGAATTTTTAGAGGCTCAATATATTGCGGTTAGCTATGTCGATGCAATCCAAAGTGAGGCAATGATGTTTGGCTTACCGATTTACGTAGCCAAACTTTCTCGTGGAAGTAGTACACCACAGTGTTCAATGACGGCTCCAACATCGCCATTACACCACCGATAAACGCGTCACCAGTTAACAAATACACCACGGTGAAGGCGACGTTAAAGTGCACGGTAGCAAAGCTTGCGGTTTTTAGTTTGGTCATTGTTTGACGAGCTTTAAGTGCCGGAACACTTGTCCAAGCTTTTTCATGAAAGTAAAAAGCGACTGTGTTTACCGATGGCTCGATCATGGCAATTAAACTACCAATTAGAATGTCTCCAGTAAGCACATAAGCGACACTAAAGGCGATAGTAAAATGTAGCGCTGCGAAGGTTAGTGTCTTTTTCATGATAATTACTCAATCGTGTTTGTTTCGATGAATAGATTATCAATAATAATTCTCATTAGCGCTAATGGGTGGTGAGTATTAATTTGATAGGGAAAAGCTATCGATTGAAAGGTTTTTGCTGGGCTAACTGATACAAATTAGCTGATACAAAAAAGGTTGGCCATAATGACCAACCTTTCTGATTTTAAGAGCAGAAGCTTTTGGCTTCTAATTCAACGCTAGCGATTAAAGTGCCGCGATGGTTTTCTTTTGCTCTTCTAGCTTAGCCAGTGTCTCTTTGTAGCCATCAAGCTTCTCACGTTCTTTAGCAACAACCGCTTCAGGTGCTTTCGCTACGAAGCCTTCGTTACCTAGTTTGCCTTCGATACGCTTGATCTCGCCATGAGTTTTCTGAATTTCGCCATCCAGACGAGCAAGCTCTGCGTCTTTGTCGATCAGGCCTGCCATCGGGATCATAAGCTCAGATTTACCAACCAGTGCAGTTGCACATGCCGGAGTTTCTTCGCCAGCCTCAAGAACGCGTACCGCTTCTAGCTTCGCCAGAGACATTAGTACTTGCTTGTTCGCTTCCAGACGAACGGCGTCTTCTTCGCTTGCTGATTTTAGCATCACATCAAGCGGTTTACCCGGGTTGATGTCGTACTCAGCACGTAGGTTACGGATGCTCGTGATGAACGCTTTCACCCACTCGATGTCGTCTAGCGCTTCTTGGTGGAAGTTCGCTTCGTCGAATTGAGGCAGGGCTTGCAGCATGATTGTCTCACCTTCCACACCGTCAACCAGAGGCTTGATGCTTTGCCAGATAGTTTCAGTGATGTAAGGAATCACTGGGTGAGCCAGACGTAGCGTCTTCTCAAGAACCGTGATTAGCGTACGACGAGTACCACGTTGCTGCGCTTCAGTACCTTTCCATAGAACAGGTTTAGTCAGCTCCAGGTACCAGTCACAGAATTGGTTCCAGATGAACTCATAAAGCGTGTTAGACGCCATATCCAGACGGAAGTTGTCGATATGGTTGTTAAACGCTTTCGCAGCCAGTTCAAACTGAGATTCGATCCACTTGTCCGCTAAGGAGTATTCGATCTCACCACCGTTGAAGCCACAATCTTGCTCTTCTGTATTCATCATTACGTAACGGCTTGCGTTCCATAGTTTGTTACAGAAGTTACGGTAACCTTCCAGACGCTTCATATCCCAGTTGATATCGCGACCTGTTGAAGCCATTGCTGCAAGAGTGAAACGCAGTGCGTCTGTACCGTATGCTTCGATACCGTTTTCAAACGTCTTACGTGTGTTCTTCTCGATCTTCTTCGCTAGCTGAGGCTGCATCATGTTGCCAGTGCGTTTCTCAACCAGAGACTCCAGGTCGATACCATCGATCATGTCGATAGGATCAAGTACGTTACCTTTCGATTTAGACATCTTGTCGCCGTTTTCGTCACGGATTAGACCAGTAACGTAAACCGTCTTGAATGGTACTTGTGGCTTGCCGTCTTCATCTTTCACGAAGTACATGGTCATCATGATCATGCGTGCAACCCAGAAGAAGATGATGTCGAAACCAGTTACTAGCACGTCTGAAGGGTGGAACACTTTCAGATCGTCAGTTTGCTCTGGCCAACCTTGAGTACCGAACGTCCACAGAGCAGAAGAGAACCATGTATCCAGCACGTCTTCGTCTTGGTGCAGTTCGATTACTGATTCTAGGTTGTTGTTGTTACGAACTTCTTCTTCGTTACGACCTACATAAACGTTGCCTTGGTTGTCGTACCAAGCCGGGATGCGGTGACCCCACCATAGCTGACGAGAGATACACCAGTCTTGAACGTCACGCATCCAAGAGAAGTACATGTTTTCGTATTGCTTAGGAACGAACTGGATGTCACCGTTTTCAACGGCTTCAACCGCTGTTTTCGCCAAAGGCGCAGTACGTACGTACCATTGGTCAGTCAGCATTGGTTCGATAACCACGCCACCACGATCGCCGTAAGGAACTTGTAGATCGTGATCTTTCACTTCTTCAAGCAGACCTAGCTCGTCGAAATCTGCAACGATAGCTTTACGTGCAGCAAAACGCTCCATACCGTGGTATTTCGCTGGAAGTTCAGCGCTGTATGCGTCGCTTGCTTCGCCGTTTGTGTTGAATACTTCAGCCGCATCACGGATGTTCGCGTCAAAAGTCAGAATGTTGATCATTGGTAGCTGGTGGCGCTTGCCCACTTCGTAGTCATTGAAGTCGTGCGCAGGTGTGATTTTCACACAGCCAGTACCTTTTTCCATATCTGCGTGTTCATCGCCTAAGATAGGGATGCGACGGTCAACGAGAGGAAGGATGATTTCTTTACCAATAAGATCTTTGTAACGTGGATCTTCTGGGTTCACAGCAACACCAGTATCACCCAGCACGGTCTCTGGACGCGTTGTTGCTACAACGATGTAGTCTTTACCATCAGCAGTTTTTACACCATCGGCTAGTGGGTAGCGGAAGTGCCACATGTTGCCTTTAGTGTCTTTGTTTTCTACTTCCAGATCTGAGATCGCAGTGTGTAGTTTTGGATCCCAGTTAACAAGACGCTTGCCACGGTAGATAAGATCATCTTCGTATAGACGTACGAATACTTCCTGAACTGCGTTAGACAGACCATCGTCCATCGTAAAGCGTTCACGATCCCAGTCTACTGATGCGCCAAGACGACGTAGCTGCTTAGTGATGGTGCCGCCAGATTCGCCTTTCCATTCCCAGATTTTGTCAATGAAAGCTTCACGACCGTAATCGTTCTTAGTTTTGCCTTCTTCTGCAGCGATTTTACGCTCAACAACCATCTGAGTTGCGATACCAGCGTGGTCAGTACCTACTTGCCAAAGGGTGTTTTTACCCTTCATACGTTCACAGCGGATAAGCGTATCCATGATCGTATCTTGGAACGCGTGGCCCATATGTAGGCTACCAGTGACGTTCGGTGGCGGGATCATGATGCTGTATGATTCTTTAGTAGTGTCACCGTGTGGCTTAAAGTAGCCTTTCTCTTCCCAAGTCTGATACAGAGCTTGTTCGATTGAAGTTGGGTTGTATGTCTTTTCCATAGCGCTCATTTTTCCTCGTCATATTTGGGCTGATAGCGGCGTTAACTGCATTCGTAAACCCTAATCAAATACCGCGTGTATGTTCATAGGGATTTACTCGTTTGTTGCCTTGCTCTAAGCCCAACTATTTAGAGGTTCGATTCTGGTTAATGGTAAATCTTAGTCAATCTCTATAAGTGAACTCTCTAAAGAGAGAGCTTAACTATAAGGATTGACCGTTAAGGATACTGAATTTCGATCGTTTGCAGTTGGTAACCTGCTTGACGGTAAATTTTATATCTTTCTCTTGCGAGCTGTTTAGCTTTTTCTTCGCAGGGCACGAAGTCTACCACTTGAGCAAACTTGTTCGCAAAGGTTGTCTCATTTTCCGCCAAATTAATTACTAATTGACGGTTCCAGGATGGTTTTACCCCATTATGGCCAATTTCAATATTGGTAGCGTATTTCGGCCCTTCACCAACGAGATTATGTGCCATGAACTTGTCTGCATCAATTTGCCAGAAGGTTTCTGCCAGTTGTTCGGCATGCGCTTTGTCATGGCAGTTCAGATAAACTTTAGCGCCTTGGCGGGCAAAGTGTTGAGCCAAAAACACAACGTACTCTTCAAAGCCAGCAGTTTGAGCTTGTGGGCTATCTTCTTTAATGATGTAGAAAGTCGCTGTTTGCATCATTCTCTCACTTGGTTTGGTCTCTTGCTGAAACCTTTATCTTCATAACTCTTTTATAAAGAGTCGGGAGATAATAAAAAAGGGCCTTGCGGCCCTTTTCGATTTTGTTCAGAAATTATTCTTCTGTCTCTTGGCCGCTGCGGTTCAAAAGGAATTGGACAAGCATTGAGACAGGACGACCTGTCGAGCCTTTGGCTGCACCAGATTTCCATGCTGTACCAGCGATATCAATGTGTGCCCAGTTGTACTTTTTCGCAAACTTAGACAAGAAACAACCCGCAGTGATAGTGCCGCCTGGACGGCCGCCAATGTTTGCCATATCAGCAAATGGGCTCTTCAGCTGCTCATGGTATTCGTCAGCCATTGGTAGACGCCATGCGCGATCACTCGATTGCTCAGATGCGTTTACAAGCTCATGAGCAAGTGGGTTATGGTTTGAAAGGACGCCGCTGATGTGGTGACCAAGTGCAATGACACAAGCGCCCGTTAGTGTTGCTACGTCAACGACACAGTCTGGTTCGAAACGCTCTACATAAGTCAGCGCGTCACACAGTACTAATCGGCCTTCTGCATCCGTATTTAGTACTTCAACCGTTTGACCTGACATCGTTGTTAGAATGTCGCCCGGACGGTAAGCGTTGCTGCCAGGCATGTTTTCACAACCAGCAAGAACACCAATTACGTTGATTGGCAGATTTAGCTTCGCCAGCGCTTTCATTGTACCGAATACAGACGCTGCACCACACATGTCGTACTTCATCTCATCCATACCTTCACCAGGTTTTAGAGAGATACCGCCTGAATCGAAGGTTAGGCCTTTACCAACCAGTACGATAGGTTTTGCTTCTGAATCAGGGTTACCTTTGTACTCGATGATAGACATCATAGATTCGTTTTTCGAACCACGACCTACTGCCAGGTATGAGGTCATACCCAGTTTTTCCATCTCTTGCTCACCAATGATCTTGGTGGTTACTGTCTCGTAGTCGTCTGCCAGGCGACGAGCTTGTGAAGCAAGGTAAGCTGGGTTTGCTACGTTTGGTGGCATGTTGCCTAGGTCTTTTGACGCTTTTACGCCAGAAGAGATAGCAAGACCATGAGTGATCGCTTTTTCACCCAAGCTTAATTCACGGCGTGTAGGTACGTTGAAAACAAGCTTACGCAGTGGGCGGCGAGTTTCAGGTTTAACGCTCTTGAATTGGTTAAATGTGTACAGACCATCTTTAGTCGCTTCTACTGCCTGGCGAACTTTCCAGTAAGTATCACGGCCTTTAACGTGTAGTTCAGTCAGGAAACATACTGCTTCCATAGAGCCAGTTTCGTTAAGTGTGCTGATCGTCTTTTGAATGATTTCCTTGTACTGGCGCTCGCCAAGCTCACGTTCTTTACCACAACCAACAAGTAAAACGCGCTCAGACAAAACTCCTGGTACTTGATGCAGTAGTAGCATCTGACCAGGTTTACCCTCTAGATCACCACGGCGAAGTAGTGAACTGATGTAACCGTCACTGATTTTATCAAGTTGTTCGGCTACTGGAGAAAGGCGACGTGGTTCAAACACACCAACAACGATACATGCGCTGCGTTGTTTCTCTGGACTGCCACTTTTTACACTGAACTCCATGCGTACTCCTACATCCTGAAGACAAATTGCTCTAAATGTTAGATAATGATCGCTTACTTGTTGAATTTTAGCTCTTGGCTTACACGCAGAGCTAATTAAGCGACTAACATTTAGTTTATAATTTTTAAAAAAATAAATGGTTCAACGGGAAACTATAGTGATTCGACCAAAAAAACAAGTTTTGTATAGGTAATTTCAGCGTGATTATTGTTAGATATTTGATCCGCGAAACACTCAAGAGTCAATTTGCGATCTTTTTCGTACTTTTTTTGGTGTTTGTGAGCCAGAAGTTCATCAGTGTTCTCGCTGACGCTTCTGACGGGGATATTCCGGCTGGATTGATCTTCTCTATTGTTGGTTTGAACATGCCAGCAATGGGGTTATTGATGCTGCCGTTAAGTTTGTATATCGGCATATTGATCACTTTTGGTCGTTTGTATGCGGAGAGCGAAATTGTCGTCATGAACGCAACAGGTATCGGAAACAAGTTTCTGGTGCAGGCTGCGCTTTACTTGGCGCTGATCACATCTGGTGTCGCGGCATTTAACGCTTTGTGGTTGTCCCCGTGGTCGCAAGAAAAAGTAGAACAGCTTTACGAACAAGTTGCGGCGGAAAACAGTGTAGACCTATTGCAGAAAGGACAATTCCAAGGCACGCCGGATGGTTCTTCAGTGGTATTCATTGACGACATAAAAGACAGCAAATTAAGTAATGTGTTTGTCGCACAGATGCGCCCACGAGATTCGGTTCTTCCTAGTGTGATGTTCTCTTCTTCTGGCGAAGTACAAGAGCTATCGGATGGTCGCCAGATCATCACAATGAAAGAAGGAACGCGTTACGAAGGTATTCCAACTCGCGTTGAGTATATGATCACTAAGTTTGATCAATATGAAGGCGTCATCGGGCAGCGCGAAGTTAAGAAGAAAGGCAGAGACTGGGAAGCTTATCCAACGGTAGATTTGATTGGTCACCCCGATCCTGAAGCCCAAGCAGAGCTGCAATGGCGTATCTCACTATTTGTGTGTATTCCACTGCTTACTATGTTGGTGATTCCGTTGTCTGCGGTTAACCCGCGCCAAGGCCGTTTCGCTAAAATGGGCCCGGCAATACTGATTTATTTGGCTTATTTCCTTGCAATCAGCGCGACAAAATCAGCGTTGGAAGATGGGTCAATACCGGCGACCGTTGGCATGTGGCCTATTAATGCGATGTTGCTGATAGTGGCGGTTCTGGCCAATATGATGGACAGTGTTCCAGCTCGACGAATGAAAGAAAAATTCCGTAAGAAGAGGCTCGCGTAAGCTGTGTTCAAAATCTTAGACCTTTATATCGGTAGAACCATCATTTCTACCACTGCCTTGGTTTTGGCAACCTTCGTTGGCCTATCTGGCATCATCAAATACGTAGAGCAGCTGCGTAAAGTTGGACGTGGAGTCTACGATCTTACGCACGCGCTATATTTTGTGTTGCTGAGCGTTCCGCGTGATATTGAAATGTTTTTCCCGATGGCGGCTCTTCTTGGTGCTTTGATTGGTTTAGGGATGTTGGCATCAAGTTCTGAACTGGTGGTAATGCAGGCTGCAGGTTTCTCTAAATTAGATATCGGTTTGTCAGTGCTGAAAACAGCGGTTCCTCTTATGCTGATTGTGATGGCATTGGGTCAGTGGGGTGCACCCGAAGCTCAAAAGATGGCTCGAGACTTACGTTCCTTTGCGATGTCGGGCGGCAGTATTGTATCGGTTAGAGCTGGAGTTTGGGCGCGTGATTCGAATGACTTTATCTTTATCGGCAAAGTAGAAGATGACAAGCTGTATGCTTTGAACATGTGGCGCTTTGATGATGATAAAAACTTACAGAAAGTGATCTTTGCTGAAGAAGTGGATTACGATCAAGATAACAACTGGTTAATGCGAGATGTGCAAATCACTGACATGCAAGACGAAACCGTTGTCTCCAAGCAAAATGTCGAACAAATGGAATGGCACACCTCGCTGGCTCCGGACAAGCTTGCAGTAGTGACCGTTAAGCCTGAAGAGCTTTCTCTAAGTGGTCTCTACGATTACGTGAGTTACCTTAAATCATCCGAGCAAGACGCGTCTCGTTATGAGTTGGCGTTTTGGCGCAAGCTGAGCCAGCCTCTTTCTATCGCGGTTATGATGCTGATGGCATTGTCGTTTGTATTTGGGCCATTACGCAGTGTGACTATGGGGGCGAGGGTGTTATCTGGCGTGGTCGCTGGCTTTACTTTCTATATCTCAAGTGAGTTCTTCGGGCCTTTAACGTTGGTATACGGTATTCCACCAGTATTTGGCGCGTTAGCACCTAGTTTAGTGTTCTTGGCTATCGCTGTTTCTTTGCTCAGAAGAAAGCTTTAAAACAAAAACCAAAAAGGAAGGCTAATGCCTTCCTTTTTTAATTCTGATTACCTATTTCGCTTTAGGTAATACAACGACTTGAGTTTTTGCCCATATATCGTGGAAGCCGCGTTTCTTTGGATCGATTGGCACTGTCAGGTTAGCTAAACCAAATCCAGAAGTTCCCAGACGAATCAACGCTTGAGTGACAGTAATCGGTGAGCCATCGGCTGCGTTACGCACTTGAAGCTTCCAGGCACGCATCCCTAATGTTTGACCAGCACGGGTCCAGAAGAAAACAAAGAAATAGATCCATACCACCGCTAAATAGAGCGTAAATATCGGGCTTATTACCGGATGCTTTGAGAGCATATCCGCTGCATCCACATATTCCCCATAGCTGAGTAACCCTGCTGCATTGAGTGCAAAAATAATTGCTATAACCACACCAGCCGCCATCATTTCTATGGCAATGATAATCAACGAGTCATAGAACAAAGCAGCTAATCGACGAAATAGTCCTGCTGGAGGAAGAGTTGTAGAAGTAGTCATAATTCCATCACTTACCTTAAAAATTGTGGGTCAGAATATAGATTCCCTTCTCTTGTGAAAAGAGACCCAACGCACAGACTCTCTAATTGTGGTGAAATCTTCGCGACTTTATCGTTGATAATTAAGCCTTCAGAAAGGAGCCTAAGCAGGCAACTTCAAATAATCGCTTGAGCAAAGTGTTAACTGTTGAGTATTCCGTTACTCTTGCGTTTAAACTGAGCCTAGGAATTAAGAGAGGTAGAATATGATTGTCATTACAGGCGCAAGCAGCGGACTTGGCGCGCAACTGGCGAAGCTTTACGATGGGGAAGGTAAACCCACGTACCTTACAGGAAGAAGCGAGAGTAAGCTCTCCGCAATCACATCTAAACTGCCTCATAATGTCGGCTACAAAGCCTGCGATCTCGCATTATATAAAGACGTTGAACAATTATTTGAATCGTTAGAACAGCCCCCTAGAACAGTGATTCATAGTGCGGGAAGTGGTTATTTTGGGTTGTTAGAAGAGCAAGACCCAGAACACATTCAAACCTTAATAAATAACAACCTCAATTCTGCGATTAATGTGTTGAGGGAGTTGGTTAAGCGATACAAAGACCATCCGGTAAATGTTGTTATGATTATGTCTACAGCAGCACAACAACCAAAAGCTCAGGAGTCTACTTACTGCGCGGTTAAATGGGCAGTAAAAGGCTTAATTGAATCGGTTCGTTTAGAGCTAAAAGGTAAGCCGATGAAAATAATCGCCGTTTACCCGGGGGGCATGGCGACAGAGTTTTGGGAATCTAGTGGAAAGTCATTGGATACTAGTAGCTTTATGCAGTCTGAAGATGCAGCCCAAATGATTCATGATGCTCTGTCGAGCATAGGTAATGGCTACGTTTCTGATATCACGGTTAATCGTTTATAAACGCCATTGATATTGGGAAGATGGCTGTAAAACGAAGGGCTGTTGACAAGATATAGGTGCTAGAACTCTCCTTTGTCACACATTGTGGCGAAATTATCAGCAAACGATAGTTATTTAAGGTTTTTCTGCTTGCGCAGGTCAAAAGCTTACGTATAATGCCAACCATCAAAGGGCAAAAGCCTAATGATGCCGGTGTGGTGAAATTGGTATACACGACGGATTCAAAATCCGTTGCCTTCGGGCGTGGCGGTTCAAGTCCGCCCACCGGTACCATACATAGAAAGGTCGCTTTTATAGCGGCCTTTCGTCGTTTATAGCCTTTGAACATTCTAGGTTTGCTCGCTTTTATCTATAACTTCTTCACCCTTACTCTTTCTTACCCTTTCACTTTTTCGATTTCGAAACCTAGTCGTTGCTCCATATTTGGTTCATCGATTGTCAATTCTTTGCGCTAGTTTGGTGTGGAGATAAGTGCGCCATATATTTTTTCAAGAGTAGGGGACTTTTGGCGGTAACATGTTGAAGGTGGAGGAAAAACAAGGTCGTCTTTTGTCGTGAAAGTATTATTCACTAGTATGGTTTGGAAGTTTGCCTACTTTAGGCTGATGGTTTTCACTATTTTGGTGCGATGATTGGCTCCCTAAGTTTAATGATGAAATATCAAACTGTATTTGTATGGTTGCCTTTTTTGATACTGAGATATGTGAAAAGATGCCCGTCTTAACTATCTACATTGTGGCACCTTCAACTTTGTTACGAAAAAGCAAAGTTTAACGGGATGCCAACTTCACCATTAAAAGAAAAGGATAATTTAAATGATAGGGAGATTAACCCAGCTGTTCCCTGTTTGGGCTGTTATATTCGCCTTAACTGCTTACTTTTCACCTAGTCTCTTTGTCGATTTAAAATCTCAAATAGTACCGCTACTTACCATCATTATGCTCGCCATGGGAATAAGCTTATCACCAAGTGATTTTCTCAATGTTCTTAAGCATAAAAAAGCCGTGGGAGTTGGCGTATTTCTCCAATTTTTAATTATGCCTCTTACGGCCCTACTCATTAGCTTTTTATTAGGTTTTAGCACCGAACTTACGGTAGGTATGGTACTTGTTGGCAGTGTTGCTGGTGGTACGTCATCGAACGTAATGGTATTTCTGGCCAAAGGTGACGTTGCACTTTCCATTTCGATGACGGCTATATCTACCTTGTTAGGCGTAATTTTAACGCCATTACTTGTCGAGGGACTGATTGGTCAAAGTGTTGATGTTCCTGTCTCAGGGATGTTGATGAGCCTAGTTAAGATCGTTTTACTTCCTGTCTCGATTGGCGTAATCATCAACACATTCATTCCTAAAGTGGTTGTTGAGGTAAACGCTATCTTGCCTTTAGTATCAATGGCTGCGATTGTACTTATTATCGCGATTGTCGTTGCCTTAAACGCTGAAAACCTCAATACGGTTGGGCCTTTAGTTGCGTTGGCGGTCATTTTACACAATGGCTTAGGGCTGACTGCGGGTTACTACTGCTGCCGTCTGCTTGGCTTCAATGAATCTACATGCCGGACGATTGCATTTGAAGTGGGGTTGCAGAATTCAGGTTTAGCAACAGCACTGGCAATGAAGTTCTTCTCACCTGCATCGGCGATTGCAGGCACAATATTCTCAGTTTGGCACAATATTTCAGGCTCTCTGTTAGCGGGGTATTGGGCAAGCAAAAAAACTCGTAAACCTGAAACGGTAACCAATAGCTAACTTGGTATTAACCTCGATTATCAAACCACTACTAACTTCCTGAATGCTCTCTTTCATTCAGGAAGTTACAACGGGTAAATCACAACGACTCACCTCCACTTTCCTAAACACCTTAAAAACTAATCCCTCAAGTGTAAAATCCACCGTTAGCGAAGCAAAAACGTAGCTGGAAGGTTTTGCCGCTCGATTCCTCCACTTTAATAGACTGAGTTTTTTTCCTTGGATGCTGACAAGCTGGGAAAGTAGTTGAGTCAAAATGCTTTCTATAGAGATTTGAAAAATTTATTAATCAGTGCGTTATAATAAGTAAGTGTAAATTTTAGAATAAATTAAACGAATGTAATCCAGAAATAAATTCTAGGAATAATGATATTAAATGAATTTTATTTTTAAATAAATTTTTTGTATAAATACTTTACCAATTCATTATATATTTATTGATAGATGGTTGTTTTCTTGTTTTTGATGATTTTAATTAGTTGTAAAACTTTCTTTAAATAATTGTTTGTCATGACCGAATTTCGTTGATTATGCCCGTTTTTTTGTGTGATCGTTCTATATTACGGTCAATATGCTTCAAATCCAAATCAATACGTGAACACTCCCGCAAAATAAAGCAATAGAAAAGTTATTATCAGCGGCATGTAAAGGAAATTCAGAAGATGAACAATGAAGTCTATATCTAGAACCAACTATATTTTGAATGTTGTTAATAAGTCTGGAAAGGCGTCAGTTACTGATTTGGCTAATGACTTAGACGTTTCAGTAGAGACGATACGAAGAGACCTGAAAGTTCTAGGTAAGAAAGGAGAGCTGATTCGAGTTCATGGAGGCGCGATATGTAAAAACTATAAAGATGAAGGAACATCTTTCAATAACAGAGCGAATCGCAATGTTAACGATAAAATGGATTTAGTTGATCAAGTCATTTCCAATATTTACGAAGGTTCAGTTGTTGGGCTAGATGCAAGTTCCTCTAGTTGGCTTGTGGCCCAAGCTCTTCCTAATATGAAGTGTACGGTAGTAACCAACTCTATTAACAATATAAATGTGTTAAGTGGTAAAAATAACATTTCAATAATTAGTTTGGGTGGTTCTTTTTCCGAAAAGTACAAAGCTTTCTATGGCCTTATTGCGAGAAAAACCTTAGCTGAAATGTCACTTGATGTCAGTGTTATATCATGTGTTGGGTTCGATGAGTTATCAGGAGTATGGGACTCCAATGAATACAACTATGAAATAAAGCAAATGTTCATTAATGTGTCAGAAAAAGTAATCCTCTTAGCTGATAAGAGCAAATATAAGAAAAAAAGTCTATTAAAGGTCTGCGACTTCGATGAAATAGATATTTTAATATCTAATGCTGATATTAATACATAGTTCTAATTAATTTTAAATAATGTAAAAACTATTCCTGTCATATGGAAGGAATAGTGGCACTTGAAGGAAATTAAAATGACGGACGTTTTATCATCCACTAATCCAATAAGTTCTAAAAAAGACACAATTGAAGTAATACCCAAATCAATACTAATACCTTTTATATTACTTACTGCTTGCTTTTCCCTGTGGGGCCTTGCAAATAATATGACCGATGTACTGATTGCTCAGTTTCGTAAGGTATTTACTCTAACAGACATGCAGTCAGGTTTAGTACAAACGGCCTTTTATGGCGCGTATTTTGTGTTGGCTTTACCTGCTGCGATATTTATTCAGCGCTATAGCTATAAAGCAGGCGTATTGCTTGGACTTGGTCTGTTCGCCTCTGGTGCACTACTTTTCTATCCCGCAGCACAGGCGATGGAGTACTTACCATTTCTGATGGCGCTTTTTGTACTCGCTGGTGGTCTGTCAATTTTAGAAACAAGTGCTAACCCATACATTATTGCAATGGGTCCTGAGTCAACTGCGACTCGCCGTTTGAATATCGCCCAAGCTTTTAACCCGGTGGGCTCTATTACAGGCGTACTTATCGGTAAGATTTATATCCTTTCACAGCTTCACCCTGCGACAGATTCGGAACGCGCGGCAATGTCAAGTGAGCAACTCGACATCATCCAAACGGCGGAACTTAACGCAGTTATGATGCCTTATCTCGCCGTTGCTGCGGTCATCATTGTGGTATGGCTCGCCATTGCATTTACCAAAATGCCAAATGTTCGTGAGGTTGTAGCAACAACTGACATCGATCAGTCTTTACGTGCAACGTTTGGTCGTTTACTGAAGAAAAAGCACTTTGTTCTCGGTGTTATCGGCCAGTTCTTCTACGTCGGTGCGCAGATTGGTTGTTGGTCTTGGACTATCCGCTATGTGATGACTCAAGTCGGTGGTACAGAAGCGGAAGCTTCTAACTTCCTACTTGCTTCAATTATCGTCTTCAGCGCTTTCCGCTTCATCTGTGTAGGGTTAATGAAATTCATTGCCCCTGAAAAACTTCTTGCTGCACTGGCCTTGATTGCCGCGCTGCTAGTACTGGTTCTAATGACCATTGGCGGTACAACGGGAGCATACGCTTTGGTTGGTATCTCTGCCTGTATGTCACTGATGTTCCCAACTATCTTCGGCTTATCACTACGCGACCTTGGCAGTGATTCTAAATTCGGTGGCAGTTGCTTGATTATGGCCATTCTTGGCGGCGCTGTGTTAACCGCAATCATGGGGCAATTGTCTGACTCGATGGGCATCCAGGCTGCTTTCATTATCCCGCTGATTGGCTTTGTCTACTTAGTATTCTTTGGCCTTAAAGGCTACCAAATTAAAAATTAATCCCACGTTAATGTGAAATAGAGAATCGAAAAATGAAAAACTTAGTAAAAATCGGTATTCGTCCAACAATCGATGGTCGTCGTCTTGGTGTTCGTGAATCTCTTGAAGATCAAACTATGAACATGGCTAACAACCTAGCCAAGTTTATTACTGAAAATGTACGTCACGTTAGCGGTGAAGCTATTGAATGTGTTATCGCAGATACGACAATTGGCGGCGTAGCGGAAGCATCAGCTTGCGCAGAAAAATTCAAACGTGAGAACGTTGGTGTGTCTATTACCGTTACCCCTTGCTGGTGTTACGGTACTCAAACGTTGGATATGGATCCACATCTGCCAAAAGCTATTTGGGGCTTCAACGGTACCGAACGTCCTGGGGCTGTATATCTAGCCGCAGCAATGGCAGGTCACTCTCAACTTGGTTTACCTGCGTTTTCTATCTATGGAGAAGAAGTTCAGGATAAAGATGACACGTCTATTCCTAGCGATGTTCAAGATAAGATCCTTCGTTTCTGCCGCGCAGGTTTAACTGTTGCTTCTATTCGCGGTAAATCCTATCTATCTATGGGCTCGGTCTCAATGGGGATTGCGGGTTCTATCGTAGACCAGCCGTTCTTCCAACACTACTTAGGCATGCGCAACGAGTATGTTGACATGACTGAAATTAAACGTCGTCTAGACCGAGAAATCTTCGATAAAGAAGAGTTTGAACTGGCGTTGTCGTGGACAAAAGAACATTGCAAAGAAGGTAAAGATTACAACCGAGTTCCAATGACCGAAGAGCGTAAAACGGAAGATTGGGAAACCGTGGTTAAGATGACGATGATCATGCGCGATCTGATGATTGGTAACCCAAAACTAGCAGAAATGGGCTACGCGGAAGAAGCAATGGGGCACAACGCTGTTGCAGGCGGTTTCCAAGGTCAACGTCATTGGACGGATCACTTACCGAATGGAGACTTTAGCGAGGCTGTCCTGAACTCGTCATTTGACTGGAACGGAATCCGTGAACCTTTTGCTATTGCGACAGAAAACGACTGCTTAAACGGCGTAAATATGCTGTTCGGAAAAATGCTGACAGGCCAAGCGCAAGTATTCTGTGATGTTCGTACTTACTGGTCTCAAGATTCAGTAGAGCGTGTCAGTGGCTTCCGCCCAGAGTCTGGATTGATTCACCTTATTAACTCAGGTTCAGCGGCGCTGGATGGCTGTGGGGAAGCTCGTGATGAGCAAGGTCAACCTGTATTTAAACCTCATTGGAATATGAATGCACAGGATGCAGAAGCGTGTCTGGCTGCGACCCAATGGCCACCTGCAGATGTTGAATATTTCCGTGGCGGTGGTTTCTCATCTAACTTCCTGACTCATGGTGGTATGCCATTTACGATGCATCGTATCAACATCATTAAGGGCATTGGTCCGGTACTGCAAATCGCAGAAGGTCATTCGGTGACGCTACCTGCCGAGGTGCATGAAACACTTAATGAGCGTACAAACCCTACATGGCCAACCACTTGGTTTGCTCCACGCCTGACGGGTGAAGGTGCGTTTAAAGATGTGTATTCAGTCATGGCAAATTGGGGCGCGAACCACTGTGTTATCTCTTACGGTCACGTTGGTGCTGACTTGATCACGCTTGCTTCCATGTTGCGTATTCCAGTGGCAATGCACAACATCGAAGAGCAAGACATATTCCGCCCTCACACATGGACTGCATTTGGTCAGGATAAAGAAGGGCAAGACTACCGCGCTTGCGAAAACTTTGGTCCTTTATACAAGTAATCTTCACGGGCGGGGTTACTCCGCCCCTTTTAGGAGCCCCCATGTCTGTAGTGATTGTTTTAGATTGTGGTGCGACCAACTTACGTGCCATTGCGATTGACCAAAAAGGCACGATCGTGGCGTCTCATTTCATAAAAAACTCGACCAAATGTGATGCGCAAAACCCAAGTTATTATGTGTGGGATTTCGAAGAGATCTGGCAAAAACTCCTTGAGTGTGGTCAGTACGTTGTGAATCAAGTCGGAGCGCAAAATATTCTGGGTGTAACTGTAACGACATTTGGCGTTGATGGTGCCCCGTTTGATAGCGACGGAAATCAGATTTACCCAATTATCTCTTGGAAATGCCCGAGAACCATACCGGTAATGAGAAAGGTAGAAGAAGAGGTTGATCGTCTGGATCTCTACCGCAACAACGGGATTGGAGACTACAGCTTTAACACGCTTTACAAATTGCGTTGGCTCAAAGAGAACGAGCCTGAAGTGTACGCAAAGATGGATAAATTTGTCTTCATTTCGTCAATGATCACCCACAGGCTTACTGGCGAAATGACGGCCGATTACACAATGGCTGGCACATCCATGCTGACCAGTGTGGAAACCTGCGGCTGGAATGATAAAGCGTTGCATTACCTTGGCCTGACATCGAATCACTTCCCTAGGCTTGTGATGGCCGGTGAAAAGGTGGGATATGTTTCAGAAAACATCGCCAAACAATTAGGGCTTGTTAGTGGAACACCAGTTATTTCCGCAGGGCACGACACTCAGTTTGCCTTAGTGGGATCAGGAGCGAAAGAGAACCAAGCGTTTTTGAGCTCAGGCACCTGGGAAATATTAATGGCGCGTAGCCTGCGGCCTGCACTCAATCAGCAAGCGTTGGATAACGGAGTAACCGTAGAGCTCGACTCATTAAAGGGGTTGTACAACCCAGCTATACAGTGGCTCTCTAGTGCGGTCGTTGAATGGGTTGTGACGCAATTTTACAGTGCAGAAAAGCACTCGAACGATTTGTACACCACCATGATAAATGAAGCTGAAGCAGCCGGGTCTGGGGCTGGTGGTGTGGTATTTAAGCCAAATCTATCTGTTGATGAAGGTGGTATTGGTCAAGGATCAATAGAAGGTCTTTCCATTCATACCTCGCGCGGTCAGATCGCACGAGCGGTATTCGAAGGTTTAAGTCTGCAGCTTAAACAACGTTTTATGTATCTGAATCAATTGTGTCAATTAAGCGATGATCCAATCGTTGTTGTGGGTGGTGGCACTAAAAATCAGCTTTGGAATCAATTGCGCGCCAACGCGTTGCAACGACCGCTCCATATCGTAGAGCAGGCCGAAGCGACAGTAATCGGTGCCGCGATGTTCGCCTTTTACGGCGTGGGTTTATACCGCTCTATAGATGAATCTCAACAAAACATGCGTCCTCAATTGCGTGTGGTCTATCCAGAAGCAACATCAGTCTTAAATCAAATAAAACAGGAGCACAGCCATGCTTAAAGGTATTCACCCTGCAATTTCGCCAACGCTACTGGCGACACTTTCTGAAATGGGGCATGGCGACGAGATCCTGTTTGCTGATGCACATTTTCCTGCTCACACGTTCAGCAACCATGTGATTCGATGCGACGGCGTTGGAGTGGACACGCTATTAACCGGTGTCATTCCACTATTTGAGTTAGACCAATACGTACCACAACCACTTGTGATGATGCAGGCCGTTGACGGGGATGAATTGGACCCAACGGTAGAAGAGAAATACTGCCACGCCATGTCGGCTGAAGAAGTAACCAGCAAACACATAGAAAGACTGGAACGTTATGCGTTCTATGAGCGTGTAAAACAGTGCTACGCCGTGGTACTCACAGGAGAAACCGCGAAATACGGCAATATTATTCTCAAAAAGGGCGTAACAAGCATTTAATTTTAAGGATTAACGAAATGAACCGAATAGAACTTTCCCAACAAATTATTGATACCTGTTTAGAAATGACCCGTTTAGGTTTAAATCAAGGCACTGCTGGTAACGTCAGTGTGCGTTTTGATAACGGCATGCTAATCACACCAACAGGTATTCCTTACGAACAACTGACTCCTGACCATATTGTCTATGTTGCGGAAGATGGCACTTTTGAAGACGGTAAACTTCCTTCGTCTGAATGGTTGTTCCACCTGACTTGCTATCATCATCGTCCAGACATGAACGCCGTGGTACATAATCATGCGATCAACTGCGCTGCGGTCTCTATTATGAACAAATCAATCCCTGCTATTCACTACATGATCGCTGCATCGGGAACGACTGAAATTCCTTGTGTACCTTACGCTACTTTTGGCAGCCCTCAGTTAGCGAAGTACGTGGAAGAAGGCATCTCAAAAAGCAAGGCAATCTTGCTTCAGCACCATGGCTTGATCGCCGGAGAAGTGAACTTAGACAAAGCACTTTGGTTAGCGCATGAAGTCGAAGTATTGGCAGAGCTTTATCTTAAAGCCTTAGCGGTTAACCCAGAGGTTCCTACGCTGGATGACGAGTCTATGCAAGTTGTTCTGGAAAAATTCAAGTCATATGGCTTACGAATTGAGAAGTAATTAGGAGTAAATAAAATGGCCTTTGCATTAAACCTTCCAAAACTGAGTTACTCAGGCGTTGGTGCAGTTGATGACGCTATTTCTACGTTGAGCCAGCAGCCAATTCAACGGGCATTGATCGTAACCGACGCAAATCTGGTGGAGTTGGGAATCTTAGATCACCTCTTTGCACTGCTCGATAAAGCTTCTATCGACTATGTGTTGTTTGATCGAGTGACGCCTAACCCTACGGCATCGCTCGTGCGTGAAGGTTTGGAAACGTATGTTGATACGGGGTGTGATTGTTTTATCGCGGTTGGAGGTGGTAGTCCGGTAGATTGCGCGAAAGCAATTAGAATTGTTGCGTCAAACCTCGGAGATATCGTCGATTTTGACGGCATTGGCAAGGTGAAGATTGATGGCGATTTTTTCATTGCCATTAATACCACAGCGGGTACCGCTGCTGAAATGACATCAAACTCAGTCATTACCGACGAAGAAAGACAAGTGAAGATGGTCATTATTGACTCAAAACAAATCCCTGATATCGCGGTTAATGATCCTACTCTGATGATTAATTTACCTAGCCATGTCACGGCAGCTACGGGTATGGATGCGCTGACTCACGCAATAGAAGCGTACGTGACGCCAGGCGCTCACACTTTGACTAAACCAATGGCTTTAGAAGCGATTCGCCTAATTACCCAGTGGCTACCCGTAGCGGTTGAAGATGGTCAAAACATCAAAGCACGCGAAGAGCTAGCCAACGCACAGTTCCTTGCAGGAATGGCCTTCAATAGTGCTGGTTTAGGGTTAGTACACGCAATGGCTCACCAGCCTGGTGCGACACATAACCTACCTCATGGTGTGTGTAACGCGATTTTGCTTCCGGAAGTGTGTGCCTTTAACGCAGAAGAGCATCCAGAGAGATTCCGTGATATTGCACAGGCCATGGGGGGGAAGATTGAAGGTCTAGATGATAAACAATCAGCTGAATTGGCTGTCGACTTAATTCGACAACTATCTAAGCGAGTTGGCATCCCTGAGGGCTTCAAAACCTTAGGAATTAGTCACGACGATTGCAAAAACTGGATAGACAAAGTGTTAGCCGATCCCTGTTTAGGCGGTAATCCTCGTCAACCAACACCGCAAGAAATTGAGGAGTTGTATATCGCATGTATTTGCTGAATTGTTGAGTCGAGTGCATGTATCAGTATTTTTATTTTATGGCATTAGGAAAATATGCAAAGTGACTCTCTAGTCGGTTTAGAGGTCAAATTATTGAAATAAGAAATGAAGTAAAGGTGAGTCAGCTCAGAAGTGACTGACTCGTCGTTTTCTAGGATGTAGACCTTGTAGTATTAACAGCTCGGTTTGGCTGTTTAATTCTTTACGTTATTGCTTGTGTCCTAAAAGTTTGTCTACTCAAGCTCCACTGGTGGTCTAAACACCATTTCATGAACCACAACATCTGCAGGCAGCTTTAGCAACCCTAATATAGTGCGAGCCACGCTTTCGGGTTGCATGTACTCAGGACGACTGGCGGTTCTAAAGTTGGTGTCGGTACCGCCTGGTAATAGGTTAGTCACTTTTATTCCATGAGGTTGGGCTTCTTTCATTAGTACGCCCGTAAAACCAGATAGCCCTTGCTTCATCGCTGTGTAAACCGCCATGGTTTCACTCGCGCGCTTGGCAACTGTGCTGGTGACATTAATGATGTATCCCGACTTTTGTACTTTCATAATTGAAAGTGCTTCTCTGCACAGAATCGCTGGAGCTCTTAAATTGATGGCATATTGTTGGTCGAACTCTTCTAAAGAGAATTCATCAACTGTACACTTACGAGTGTTCAGGCCAGCGTTATTAACCAGAACGTCCAATCCGCCGAGTTCATCAATCGCTTGGTTGAACATATCTATCACTTGTTGTGAGTCAGCGAGGTCATAAGCGCCAAACTTACATCCGGTGATGTTGTGTAATTCGCTTAACTTATTTTGATTTCTGCCAGTGGCAAAAACGTCATGCTGCTCAGCACATAGTTGTTTTACCAGTTCAAACCCAATACCACTGCTGGCACCCGTAACAAGCACTTTCATTTTGTGTCTCCGAGTTAACGTAAGAAAGAATTCCAGATTTAATTATGCATCGCTTAAACTGAACGACAAATGGCTGTGTGGGATTTCGATTTAATCGACTGCTGAACTGTGACTGAACGCTTCGTTTATTGGCATTCCCGTTTGTCTTTTTTCTCTTTACACGCAAAAACTGTAATGTCTAAAGCAGATACATAACTTCTAGACGATACGCGCCTCGTAGTTTTTTGTTCTTATTGATGAATTCGTTATCAAAATTTACTAATATTCGAGGTTTGTCGTTAGAATTCAATTAGTAGTGAGCTGTGGCAGCAATTAAACTTACCGTGGATCGTATCCAGCCGGGGTTACATATTCGCTTACCCTTAAAGTGGAACGAGCACCCCTTCCTACTCAATAGCTTTAAAATTAAAGACCAAGAACAGGTTGAGATGATTCGTCACCTCGGCGTTAAGTTTGTGTACTATAATCCTGAACAAAGTGAAGTTTCTCCGCTTCCTTTCAATTTGGATAATGTCGATACAGTCAAGAATGACGGGACGTTAGATCTAGAAACGCAAAAGTTGTGGCAGGAGAAGGAGAAACGTATAGAAAGGCTGAGTGCTTACCGACGCAGAGTCATTCAATGTGAAAAAGAGTTTGAGCGTTCACTGGCTCGTATGCGTTCTGTGATGATGAAGATTCGTAATCGACCAGCGGCCGCGGTAAATGAAGCCAAGCAATTAACAGAAGATATCGTCGATAAACTAATGTGTGACGACAATGTCACGTTGCATTTGATGAATGGCAAAAACGAATTTGAGGATATCTATTTTCATTCTCTTAACGTTGCTGTCATTGCGATGATGATCGGCCGTGCAAAAGGTTACTCTGCAGAGCAGTTAAAGGAGTTATCTTTCGCTGCACTTTTTCACGATATGGGGAAGGTGAAAATCCCAACGGCGATTTTAAGAAAACAAGTGCCCCTGACAGAGCCCGAAGCAAACTATTTAAAGTTACATACTAAGTATGGCTTGGATCTGGCCAATCAAATAGAGGACTTCCCTGAAACGGCTAAGGTAGTGATTGCTCAACATCATGAGTTAAGAGACGGGTCAGGCTACCCGAAAGGGTTGCAAGGGGATGAGATAAATGAGTTTGCACAAGTCATTATTGTGGCTAATGCGTTTGATAACTTGTGCCATACGCAAGTTGCAGCAGAACAAAAGATTCCGCATACAGCGCTCTCTCATCTATATAAAAACTGCCAACACCTATATAAAGAAGAAGACCTTAATATCTTGATTAAGTTTATGGGGGTGTTTCCTCCAGGGACGGTCGTACAGCTATCCAACAATATGGTTGGATTAGTCATTTCTGTAAATGCCTCGAATCTACTATTCCCAAATGTTTTGGTTTACGACCCATCAGTACCGAGAACTCAAGCTCCAATCATTGACCTAGAGTCGAAAGACTTAAGGATTATAAATGCAATTCATCCATCCAAATTGCCGGAGAAGATAAAAGAGTATCTTAATCCACGCTCACGGATATCATATTTTTTTGAGAGTGACGGTTAGTTATCCACAGGGTT
Source organism: Vibrio sp. YIC-376 (assembly GCF_052353105.1). Classification (NCBI taxonomy): domain Bacteria; kingdom Pseudomonadati; phylum Pseudomonadota; class Gammaproteobacteria; order Vibrionales; family Vibrionaceae; genus Vibrio; species Vibrio sp. YIC-376. Next base: position 2,028 of record NZ_JBBWFK010000012.1, on the reverse strand, counting down.
TTGTGAGTATTATGTAGAAATCCTGAGTGTTATTTTGGGGTAATTTTAAGGCTGGATGGAAATTGTCCGTTTGGCATGTTTTTTTAGAAAAAATGCGTTTTTAGTATTGCCAAAGAAATTCTTCTCCCTATAATGCGCATCCACCGACACGGCAGACGCGATAAGGCTTCAGCAGGGTCGGAGAGGTGAAAAGCTTCTACGCAAATAAGTTGAAAAAAGTGTTTGACACTCTCAATCAAATCGCTAGAATGCACCTCCGCTTTGAGAGGAAAACTTCTCGAAAAGCAAGCTCTTTAACAATATAAACCTATCAATCTGTGTGGGCACTCGTTGATGATAATCCAATTAGAAACTTCGGTTTCAAATTAGGTTTCAATGATACGAAGTGACCATTGAATCGCAAGATTCAGCACAGTCAATTCAAACATTACTTATGTAATGTTCAGTATTCATTGAGCCGACAAAATCTTAAATTGAAGAGTTTGATCATGGCTCAGATTGAACGCTGGCGGCAGGCCTAACACATGCAAGTCGAGCGGCAGCGACAACATTGAACCTTCGGGGGATTTGTTGGGCGGCGAGCGGCGGACGGGTGAGTAATGCCTAGGAAATTGCCCTGATGTGGGGGATAACCATTGGAAACGATGGCTAATACCGCATGATGCCTTCGGGCCAAAGAGGGGGACCTTCGGGCCTCTCGCGTCAGGATATGCCTAGGTGGGATTAGCTAGTTGGTGAGGTAAGGGCTCACCAAGGCGACGATCCCTAGCTGGTCTGAGAGGATGATCAGCCACACTGGAACTGAGACACGGTCCAGACTCCTACGGGAGGCAGCAGTGGGGAATATTGCACAATGGGCGCAAGCCTGATGCAGCCATGCCGCGTGTGTGAAGAAGGCCTTCGGGTTGTAAAGCACTTTCAGTCGTGAGGAAGGTAGTGTGTTTAATAGATGCATTATTTGACGTTAGCGACAGAAGAAGCACCGGCTAACTCCGTGCCAGCAGCCGCGGTAATACGGAGGGTGCGAGCGTTAATCGGAATTACTGGGCGTAAAGCGCATGCAGGTGGTTTGTTAAGTCAGATGTGAAAGCCCGGGGCTCAACCTCGGAATAGCATTTGAAACTGGCAGACTAGAGTACTGTAGAGGGGGGTAGAATTTCAGGTGTAGCGGTGAAATGCGTAGAGATCTGAAGGAATACCGGTGGCGAAGGCGGCCCCCTGGACAGATACTGACACTCAGATGCGAAAGCGTGGGGAGCAAACAGGATTAGATACCCTGGTAGTCCACGCCGTAAACGATGTCTACTTGGAGGTTGTGGCCTTGAGCCGTGGCTTTCGGAGCTAACGCGTTAAGTAGACCGCCTGGGGAGTACGGTCGCAAGATTAAAACTCAAATGAATTGACGGGGGCCCGCACAAGCGGTGGAGCATGTGGTTTAATTCGATGCAACGCGAAGAACCTTACCTACTCTTGACATCCAGAGAATCTGGCGGAGACGCTAGAGTGCCTTCGGGAACTCTGAGACAGGTGCTGCATGGCTGTCGTCAGCTCGTGTTGTGAAATGTTGGGTTAAGTCCCGCAACGAGCGCAACCCTTATCCTTGTTTGCCAGCGAGTAATGTCGGGAACTCCAGGGAGACTGCCGGTGATAAACCGGAGGAAGGTGGGGACGACGTCAAGTCATCATGGCCCTTACGAGTAGGGCTACACACGTGCTACAATGGCGCATACAGAGGGCGGCCAACTTGCGAAAGTGAGCGAATCCCAAAAAGTGCGTCGTAGTCCGGATTGGAGTCTGCAACTCGACTCCATGAAGTCGGAATCGCTAGTAATCGTGGATCAGAATGCCACGGTGAATACGTTCCCGGGCCTTGTACACACCGCCCGTCACACCATGGGAGTGGGCTGCAAAAGAAGTAGGTAGTTTAACCTTCGGGGGGACGCTTACCACTTTGTGGTTCATGACTGGGGTGAAGTCGTAACAAGGTAGCGCTAGGGGAACCTGGCGCTGGATCACCTCCTTATACGA
>NZ_JBBWFK010000011.1:0-149300 GCF_052353105.1 Vibrio sp. YIC-376 | reverse complement strand
AAGACAGTAAAAGAAATGGAAGAGCGTCAGTTAAAACGCTCTGGGAAGGATGGCTAAAACTACAAGCCATCCTTGAAGGCTACGAACTCGCTCTGTCTCTTGAACAGGACTTGTGATCAAGAGACAGGCTCGATGAGCTGGCTTCTTCAATATGGTGGAGGGGGACGGATTCGAACCATCGAAGGCGGAGCCGGCAGATTTACAGTCTGCTCCCTTTGGCCACTCGGGAACCCCTCCAGGGTGTTTTTATACTTAGAAAAAGTTTTCCCAACACGTTTTCCAAGTGTTTCTCACAATTTATCCAAAGGATGATCACAAGAAGAATATGGTGGAGGGGGACGGATTCGAACCATCGAAGGCGGAGCCGGCAGATTTACAGTCTGCTCCCTTTGGCCACTCGGGAACCCCTCCAGGGTGTTTTTATACTTAAAAGATGTTTTCCCAACGCAGTCTTTCAAGTGTTTCTCACGATCTAATTCAAAGAATGATCACAAGAAGAAATATGGTGGAGGGGGACGGATTCGAACCATCGAAGGCGGAGCCGGCAGATTTACAGTCTGCTCCCTTTGGCCACTCGGGAACCCCTCCAGGGTATTTTTCATGCTCTAAAAAGCATACTTAAAAGATGTTTTCCCAACTCATCTCTCAAGTGCGGAGCGAATCATAGCAAACTCGCTCGGGCTGTAAAGCGTTTTTCTTACGTTTTCGCATTGAACGCTGCCTTTTTAGGCAAAGGTGTTAGAAAGTCAGCGTTTTGTTTGTCCTTTGTACAGAGAAACTTTCATTTTTTTCCTGAATTTACACTACTTGACGTTGGACGACGTAACTATTGATAAACTGTATCTAGTTTAATGACATGAATTTATTCGTTAAGTAATCAAAATATGAACATGAAAGCCACTTTATCCTTATCTGTTTTAATGCTTTCTATCTTAATGGCATCGCAAACCACGTTAGCGGCTCAGCGCGGCCCATCTTCTGTAACGGTTGTGACAGAGCAAGTAGAAACGCACGAAATCAATCAGTCTTTATCGCTTATCGGCAAGTTAAAGGCTGCGGAGTCTGTTGTTGTTGCTTCGGAAGTCTCGGGCAAAGTAGAAGTCATTGCCGTTAAAGCGAATCAGAACGTTCAGCAAGGACGGTTATTGATTAAGCTTAACGACGACAAAGCTCGAGCAGCACTTGTTGAAGCTCAGGCCTACCTTAAAGATGAGCAACGTAAACTCACTGAATTTCAGCGTTTGGTTAAGCGTAATGCGATCACTCAAACCGAAATTGATGCTCAAAAAGCCAGTGTACAGATAGCTGAAGCTCGCCTTGATGCGGCTAAAGCGAACCTTGCCGATCTACATATTGATGCACCTTTCTCCGGTACAGTTGGTTTTATTGATTTTAGCCGCGGAAAAATGGTCAGTGTTGGTACAGACCTCTTAACACTAGATGATCTTTCTGTCATGGAGCTTGATCTACAAGTGCCAGAGCGCTATTTGTCGATGCTCTCTGTTGGGATGCAAGTCCAAGCGAAAACCAGCGCATGGGGTGAGCAAACCTTTGTCGGTAAAGTGACTGGTATAGATACTCGTATTAGTACGGAAACTTTAAACCTTCGCGTACGTATTGAATTTGATAATCCGGAAAATCGCCTGAAGCCGGGCATGTTAATGAATGCTTCTTTGGCATTTCCAGCGATTAAAGCCCCAATCATTCCAGTTCAAGCGCTAGAGTATTCTGGCACTAAACGATTTGTTTATGTCATTGATGATGATAACAAAGCCACCCGCACAGAAGTGCTACTTGGTGCGCGTGTTGAGAACGAAGTGGTTATCGAATCGGGCGTTAAAATTGGTGACAAGATCGTTGTGCAAGGCATCGTTAATATGCGCGACGGTGTAAAAGTAGAAGAGATTATTGCCCCTCTTAAAACGAAAAAAGTGACGTCAACTGGCATCAATAGCGAATCGGATAAGGAAGAGAACTAATGTTACTTTCTGACATTTCCGTAAAACGTCCTGTCGCGTCACTGGTATTGAGCATGCTGCTTTGTGTGTTTGGCTTTGTGTCATTCACCAAACTTGCCGTACGTGAAATGCCAGATATTGAAAGTCCGGTTGTATCGATCACTACACGTTACGAAGGCGCGTCTGCCACTATCATTGAAAGCCAGATTACTTCGGTACTCGAAGATCAGCTTTCAGGTATTAGTGGTATTGATGAGATCAGTTCAACTACGCGAAACAGTTCTTCACGAATTACGATCACGTTTGAATTGGGCTATGACCTCAACACCGGGGTTAGTGATGTGCGTGATGCTGTAGCTCGTGCTCAGCGCTCGTTGCCGGATGAAGCTGATGATCCAATTGTTTTCAAGAATAATGGTTCTGGGCAGGCTTCTCTTTATATCAATCTCAGTTCATCAGAAATGGATCGTACCCAACTGACGGACTACGCAGAACGCGTGTTGATGGATCGCTTTAGTCTTATCTCCGGCGTGAGTTCGATAGACCTCTCTGGTGGCTTGTACAAAGTAATGTACGTGAAGTTAAAGCCCGATTTCATGGCTGGCCGAGCGGTGACTGCGTCGGATATTACAACGGCGCTGCGTAACGAAAACCTGGAGAGCCCGGGTGGTGAAGTGCGTAATGACTCTACCGTTATGTCCGTACGTACGGCGCGAACCTACAACACACCGGAAGACTTTCAATATTTGGTTATCAAACGCGCATCGGATAACACTCCTATCTATCTGAAAGACGTGGCGGATGTGTTTATCGGTGCCGAAAACGAGAACTCCACCTTTAAAAGTGATGGCGTAGTAAACATCAGTTTAGGGGTGATACCTCAGTCTGATGCTAACCCGCTGGAAGTGGCAAAGTCGGTTCGTTTTGAAGTGGATAACATCCAGAAGTTCTTACCTGAAGGTACTCGTCTGGCGATTGACTACGACGCAACGGTGTTTATCGAACGATCCATTGAAGAGGTTTATAGCACGCTGTTTATTACCGGTGGTCTGGTTATTCTCGTGCTTTATATTTTCATTGGTCAGGCGCGAGCAACATTGATTCCGGCCGTGACAGTTCCTGTATCGCTGATTTCTTCTTTTATTGCGGCGTATTACTTCGGTTTTTCTATCAACCTGATCACATTGATGGCTCTGATTTTGTCTATCGGTCTGGTGGTCGATGACGCGATTGTTGTGGTTGAGAATATTTTCCATCACATCGAGCGTGGTGAATCGCCGTTGTTAGCAGCCTATAAGGGAACAAGAGAAGTAGGATTCGCTGTTGTCGCGACCACATTCGTTCTCGTTATGGTTTTCTTACCGATTTCATTTATGGATGGCATGGTGGGTTTACTATTTACCGAGTTCTCGGTGTTGTTAGCCATGTCGGTGATTTTTTCATCGTTGATTGCCCTTACATTAACACCAGTGTTAGGCAGCCAAATTTTAAAAGTGAACGTGAAACCGAATCGCTTCAACAGAGAGATCGATCGTCTGTTTTCCAAGCTCGAAAGCGGTTACCGTCGTGCACTTAAAAGCGCGCTAAAAGTTCGTTTAGTTGCTCCGCTGGTCATTTTAGCGTGTATGGGTGGTAGCTACGTTCTGATGAATCAGGTCCCTGCGCAGTTAACGCCTCAGGAAGACAGGGGGGTTATCTTCGCCTTTGTGCGAGGTGCTGATGCAACCTCATACAACCGCATGTCTGCAAATATGGATATTGTTGAAAACCGATTAATGCCGCTGCTTGGGCAAGGTTTTCTGAAGTCATTCAGTATTCAGACTCCGGCGTTTGGTGGTCAGGCTGGTGACCAAACTGGTTTCGTAATCATGATTCTTGAAGACTGGAATGAGCGAGACATTACGGCTCAACAGGCATTGGGTAAGATTCGTGGCGAATTAGCGGGGATTCCAGATGTTCGTGTGTTCCCATTTATGCCTGGCTTTCAGGGTGGTTCGACCGAACCCGTCCAGTTTGTCTTAGGTGGTTCCGATTATGATGAGCTGCTGGTTTGGGCGGAAGAACTGAAAAATAAAGCGGAAGATTCCCCAATGATGGAAGGGGCTGAGATTGATTACTCTGAGAAGACGCCAGAGCTTTTGGTTACTGTCGACAGACAGCGAGCTGCGGAACTTGGCGTAAGTGTAAAAGATATCTCCGATACGCTTGAAATCATGTTGGGTGGTAAAAGCGAAACCACTTACGTGGATCGCGGTGAAGAATACGATGTGTACTTGCGTGGTGATGAGAACAGCTTTAACAACGCGGCAGATTTGAGCCAAATTTACTTGCGTACCAATCATGGTGAGTTAGTGACGCTTGATGCTGTCACCAAGATAGAAGAAGTTGCAGCGTCGATTCGTCTTTCTCATTACAACAAACAAAAATCGATCACGATCACCGCGAACCTCTCCGATGGTTACACATTGGGTGAAGCGTTGGGCTACCTTGATCAAGAAGCGATAGCCACTTTACCGGGTGATATTTCGGTGAGTTACTCTGGTGAGTCAAAAGACTTTAAAGAGAACCAATCCAGCGTTGTCGTTGTTTTTGCTCTTGCATTATTAGTTGCCTATTTAGTATTGGCTGCTCAGTTTGAGAGTTTCGTGAACCCATTGGTTGTCATGTTTACAGTACCTATGGGGGTATTTGGCGGTTTCTTGGGCTTAATTGTAATGAGCCAGGGTATGAACATTTACAGTCAGATCGGTATGGTCATGTTAATTGGTATGGTGACGAAAAACGGTATTTTGATCGTTGAATTTGCTAACCAGCTTCGTGACCGTGGTGTTGAATTTGAAAAAGCGATTATTGATGCTGCTGCGCGTCGCTTACGTCCAATTTTAATGACAGCATTCACCACCTTAGCGGGTGCGATACCGTTGATCCTATCTAACGGGGCTGGTTATGAAAGCCGAGTTGCCGTCGGTACGGTTATCTTCTTTGGTATGGGCTTCGCGACACTCGTTACTTTGTTTGTTATCCCTGCAATGTACAGACTGATTGCAGCGAATACGCGTGCGCCAGGTCATGTAGAAGCAGAACTGAACATCGAATTGAGCAAGGACACTAAGGGCCGAATCGCTCACCCTTAGGAACACGTAATTGTTGATGATAAAAAGCACCGGATGGATTGTCGTCTGGTGCTTTTTTTGTATCTGGAGAAGATTGGTCAGTCCAATGTTTTGCATATGACGTGATGGCGTTTTGGGCGACTTGGCGTTACCCTGTGTGACGAATCATTTTATACAATAATAGGGCTTGTCGTTCTCATATCTTGTTTGGCTGAGAGGTGTCGTCGAAACAAGACGCGGTGCCCGCAAACCAACTGAGAACAGTAAGCTAAATAGTCGAGAAGGAAAGTAAAGTGGCTGAGTTCAAATACAAAAATCTCACGCAAGAAGAGCAGGACAAATTAGATGCAGCGACATTTCGTCGTCTTTTAGCTCACCTAGATGAAAATAAAGACGTTCAAAATATCGACCTAATGATCTTGGCGGGCTTCTGCCGTAACTGCTTTAGCAAGTGGTATACAGCAGAAGCAGAAAAGCTAGGTGTCGACTTAGACATCGATGACGCTCGTGAGCGTGTTTATGGCATGACTTACGATGAGTGGAAACAAAACCACCAACCTGCAGCGACACCGGAGCAGCTAGCGGCTTATGAAGCGCGTCAGAAAAAGTAGTGACTCTAAAAAGAGTGAAAAGGCCCGCATGATGCGGGCTGTTTAATATCAAGCTATGAGACTGGCTCACAGCAGGCTGGCTCTACACAGCCTCTCGCTTGGATGACCTCAAGCTGAGCGATATAAGGCTGAATGTCGCCTATGTTTTTCTTCACCCAATCCAAGTCGTAATAACTATCCAGGTAACGATCACCTGAGTCACACAACAGAGTCACGATAGAACCCGTTTCACCACGCAGTTTCATTTCACAGGCGAGCTGAAGAACAGCATAAAGGTTTGTGCCCGTGGATGCGCCAACGTTACGCCCAATCAATTTTGAAACCCAATGCGCAGTCGCAACACTTGCGGTATCCGGTATTTTGCGCATTTCATCGACTACACCAGCGATAAAGCTTGGCTCTACCCGAGGGCGGCCGATGCCTTCAATCTTGCTTCCACTCTCGCATTTCAAAGCGGAGTTTCCTGACTTGAATGCATCATAAAATACCGAGTTTTCAGGGTCGGCAACACAGAGTTTAGTTTCGTATTTTTGGTAGCGGATAAAGCGTCCGATGGTTGCAGATGTGCCACCTGTGCCCGGACTCATTACGACCCAGCTTGGAATCGGGTGATCCTCTAATTTCATTTGGCTGAAGATAGAGTTCGCGATGTTGTTGTTTCCACGCCAGTCGGTCGCACGCTCTGCGTAAGTAAACTGATCCATGTAATGCCCGTTCAATTCTTCGGCGAGGCGACGAGACTCATCATAAATTTGATCTGAGCGTTCTACTAAGTGTGCCTGACCACCGTAAAACTCAATTTGTTCTATTTTTTTTCGGGCGGTGCTTTTGGGCATGACGGCAATAAATGGTAGTCCGAGCAGGCGAGCGAAGTATGCTTCAGAAACCGCAGTACTGCCTGACGACGCTTCGATTACGGTGGTTTCTGGGCCTATCCAACCATTACAAATTGCGTACAAAAACAGAGAGCGTGCTAAACGGTGTTTTAATGAGCCAGTAGGGTGGGTGCTCTCATCTTTTAAATAGATATCGATTCCGTCCAAAGAAGGGAGATCGAGTTTAAACAAATGAGTGTCAGCAGAGCGTTGAAAGTCGGCTTCAATTTTACGTACTGCGTTATTGATCCACTGATGATCAGAACACATCGCGTCTCTCCTTGAAAATAGGGGTAAGGTAAGGTCTGTATGAAAATAATTTACCTATAAGTAAAGAGAAAAACTTTGCTATATTTACTCAATCTTTGCTATCTGGTAGAAATTATTTCTCCAAAAATTGATATTTATGGAAATGAACTTAGATAAAATAGACAGGCAATTACTTTCTTTGCTCCAAACGGACGGAACGTTGTCGTTAAACGAGTTAGCCGAACGAGTCAACCTGACGACAACGCCGTGTTGGAAACGTCTTAAGAAGCTGGAAGACGAAGGGTATATTGAAAAGCGAGTTGCTCTGTTAAGTGCGGAAAAGCTGGATTTGTCGTTTATTGCATTTGTTCAGCTTAAGACCATCGATCACTCAGAACAGTGGTATCACCATTTTGTCACGACGGTGAGTGATTTTCCCGAAGTCATGGAATTTTATCGCATGGCTGGAGAGTACGATTACATGATGAAAGTGTTGGTAAAGGACATGAAGTGTTTCGACAAGTTTTACAAGCGCCTCGTAAACAGCGTAAAAGGGCTGTCGAATGTGACCTCTACTTTTGCGATGGAGTCGATCAAGTACACGACCGAATTACCCATCAGTCGAAACTAGCTTATTTTGTTAACGGACGAATAGAAAACATTAAAAAGGAGCGAAGCGCGCTCCTTTGTTGTCTCGTCGGGTTTATGGTTAAAAGCCCGATGATTTATTTCGTATAACGCATCACGCCTTCTTGTACTGCTGTGGCGACCAAGTGACCTTGTTGATTGTAGATCTCACCACGAACCAGTCCACGAGTGTGACTCGCAGTCGGGCTTTCAATCGCATACAGCAACCATTCATCCATCTTAAATGGACGATGGAACCAGATGGAATGGTCTATGGTTGCTACCTGGAAGTTTGGCGTCATTAAAGACACGCCATGCGGGTGAAGCGCAGTGACAAGGAAACCCCAATCCGATGCGTACGCGAGCAAGTATTGGTGAATCAGTTGGTTATCTGGCATGTCACCATTAGCGCGAATCCAAAGGTACTGCTTTGGTTCTGCTTTTTTAGGATTAAGCGGGTTGATCACGGTGACTGGTCGTGTCTCAATGGGTTTCTCGCCACAAAAGGTTTTCCTCAGCCTTTCCGGAAGATACTCAGCGATATGGCTGGCCAGTTCACTCTCTGAAGGAAAGTTCTCTGGACCCGGAATCTCTGGCATGGTCTTTTGATGGTCGAATCCCGGTTGATCGCCGTGGTATGACGCCGTCAGGTAGAAAATAGGGCGGCCATTTTGAATCGCTTTAACACGTCGGGTACTAAAACTACGTCCATCTCGCAGGTTTTCCACGTCATAGATGATCGGTTTTTCTGAATCTCCCGGATACAAAAAATAGCTGTGAAATGAGTGTACGGTACGAGCGTCTTCTACGGTGTAACGAGCGGCTGAAAGCGCCTGTCCAATTACCTGACCGCCATACACCTGAGGTAAACCTAAGTTCTCGCTTTGTCCGCGGAACAAGCCTTCTTCTAATTGTTCGAGTTGTAGCAGGCTGAGCAACTCTTTTAATGGCTTACTCATTATCTCTCCTCGCGGTATGTGTTGATAATCAAGTTAACCCATTTCCCACGGGTCTGTGAAGTGGATCTTAAAATCCTATGAGTATACCTTGTAACAATTATGAAACAAAATCAAATGCTTGGTATATCGTTACTCCGTCAAACTATTGTTAAATCAAGCAGCTAATAGAAGACAGTTTGCTATTGCGACTCTATACTTAGCTCGGTTTAATACTCATCCAGAGGAATATATGAAAAAAACACTATTACTTGTTACATCTTTATTTTTTGGTGCTGCACTAGTGGGTTGCCAAACTTCTCAAACAACAGAAATGGATTCTGCTGAGGTGTCAATGAAGACAATTACAGGTACAGTGGCTTACCGTGAACGTATCGCTTTACCACCAAATGCTGTGGTTACCGTTTCACTAGAAGACGTTTCTCTGGCTGATGCCCCATCAAAAGTGATTGCCACACAGACCTTTGAGACTGAAGGAAAGCAAGTCCCTTTCGCATTTGAGCTTAGCTACGACAGCAACGAAATTCAATCGAAGCATACTTACAGTGTTCGCTCCCGTATTGAAGTTGATGGTAAGTTACGTTTCATCAGCGATACTCGTCATGCAGTCATCACCGATGAAGCGCAAACTCACCAGCTAGACATCAGACTGATTGGCGTTCGTTAATTTACGTTCGTTGAGATAACAGTGCGAATGAAAGATGGCAGCTTTGGTTAAGGCTGCCATTTGTATTTTCTAAGCGATACTTTCCCAATTTCAGAGACTTCGATTCCTTCGGCTTCCAGCTTCTTTTTCTGTCTTTCCAGATCCCGACCTTTTAGCGAAATTCTCCCTTGGCTGTTAATCACCCTAAACCAGGGTAGCTTACTGCCTTCAGGCAAGTTGCCTAGCGCCTTTCCTACGTGGCGTGCGTATCCCGGGTAGCCCGCCATTTTTGCGATCTCCCCGTAAGTCGACACTTTTCCTTGTGGAATTTGGTGAATTACAGCAAAGATTTGCGCTAAGAATTGGTCCATACTCAATGTGTCCGTTATAGATTGCCAAGGAATGGTAATACAAACGGCCAGTATTTCACCATCAGTTATTGTTCTTCAACATGAATTGCTGCCTCCCAGTCTATTGTGTTTTCAACACTTTTACTTTTCGCAGAGCAGTGATGTTAGTGGACAGTGGTAAATACAAAACGAACGTAAGTTACGCTTGAATCTAGACCCACTTGACGACTGATGTGTACTTGCTTTGTTCGTCGTTGAGTTCCACATCGGTGGGGAAGCCAGGAGGCGCTATGATTTTCTCAACAATTCAGTTTTTTATCGCGACTCTACTTGCCGTAGTGTGTGCCAGAGCAATGAGTTTGAGTGAGGGAGAGCTCCCAGTTCTCGCACTCATGATCCCAGCGTTGTGGATTCTGCCTCAAGGTGGTTTGGCAGGTTTTGTATTGCTCGGCGCTATGATGGCGTTTGGTGCCACGCTTTCTATCCAGCCAATTGCGCTCTCTGTCGGAGTGTTAATTCTGTTCCCATTGCTGATGGTCGTTTTTTCTCACCGAAGTTCTCTAGGCGTATTGCTGACAACAGGTTTAATTGTATTGACCTTGCAGGTTGGCATTATGGTCACCCAGCAGGGCGGAAAGTTAGATGGTGCCGCGTCAGTCACTGCCGTTCAAACTCTTGCTGTTATCGCGATGTGGTGGTCGATAGCTCATTGGAAAGCTTCAAATAAGCACAGCTGGTGGCCGTTATTATTATTGTTGCCGCTATGGGTAGCAGATTTAACGTATGCGGCACTATTGGCGCTCTGCCTTACCGGGATGCTGGCGTCGATGGAGACACTGACCAAACTAAAACAGTCGATTCACTGGAGCAAATTGCTGTGTTGGACTTTGCCAACTGTAGGCTTCGCTGCATTGGTCGTAAGCCCTGCGACAGATGTGCCTAAACCTGTGTTCGTTGTTTGGATCTGTCTACTGGGTACGGCTTGGATGACGGATTACATCTTGCGTAGTAGTGATGAGCAAACCGAGCTGTAAGCTTTCCCCGTATGATGACGAGTGACGATAGGTAGCGAAGGTTTATGTTGTATGTTTCCGCTGATGAGCGTGATGAGTTGAATTAAACAAGGCACTTATCATCCCTCTATAAATTGACCGAGTTTTGTTCAAACGATCGCTAAATGGTGAAATTAAAGGTTTTTACCCTTGCATTATGAAGACCGATACTGAATAATCGCCCCATCGTTTGAGGCAAGCCCTCAACAAAAGAATTATGGGGCTCTGGTCCTCTCGCAACAATAGCTCGTGAACTCGGTCAGGTCCGGAAGGAAGCAGCCGCAGCGTGTGACTTGTGTGCCGGGATGTGGCTGGGGTCCCACCCATCAAAAAGCCTGCAGTGTTTAAATACATTGCAGGCTTTTTTCGTTGTAGGTTTACAACGGAACAATGTTCGACCAAATCTAAAAATCGTCCCAAGCTTACAATATCTGCAAGTTTACTGACTTGAATAAAGGTACTGCTGTTCGAACATTCTCTATTTTAGAGTTCGATTTTTGTTTCCATCTCGTATATGCGCCCGAGGCTAAAAGATTCCTGTCTCAACCACAGAATTATCACTACCATCTCAACAATCGTAACTGCCGTTACAGTCCTGATTGATTAGTCTTTGATCACCAAGAATGTTCTTCTTTTATTGAAATCAAGCATTCTAGCCAAATTCAGAAATCCGACTTCAGGGCAAGGTTTACGGAAAAACAGCGTGTCGCACAAGAAGAGTTGATAAGCGTTTAATTTTAATCAACGAGAAACAAATCAGAATCAACCCTATATTTAATAATCTAAAGCTTTTGCATCGATACTCAGATCTCCATTCGGTGACTAAAGTACAAGAAGGCATGGTTGAAAGGATAAGTAAATGACAACATCGCGGCATGTACTTTTCATATTTTACAGAATGTTGGGCGTTCTAACCTTCCTGCTTTTATCATGTACGTCTCTTTTGGCTGCACCCTTGACACCGACTCTTAATGGCCTGACCAATCAACAGGCTAAAAATTTGGCAGATGGGATTTTGACCCTAATGTCTTTTACTACGCTACCGGACATCACAACCAGTAAGCTCAGCTTTCAGGAAGCACAAAGTGCGACAGGGAGTCCCGATCTCTCTCAAACCACACTAGGGGGAGGCTTCACAGTCAGCCAGTCCTTACCAGTCTATTTAGAGGGAACATTGGGTTATGCCCGTTACGACCCTAAGTATGTCTTTACTGATGGTGAAGAACGGCGTCTAATTCCGACAAAATGGAATAGTATAAGCGTTACTGGTGGTATTGGTTACGAGTTTCCGTTGACCTCTGATAATGAGCTGAAACTTAGACCCATCTTCAATTTTTCGTATGGACGAGTAACAACGGATGCAAAGCTTACACAAGCTCTTTTAAATTTTCAGTTTCCCGATTTAGATCTTGATGTCATAGATGGTGGCACCATGAACGCTTATGGCTTGGGGGGAAGCATTATGCTTGACTGGGAACGCTACCGTGATGAATACGAGATTGATCTAGAAGTGCGCTACAGTAACATTCAGTTACGTACTTTCGGCAGTACCTCAGATGGTCTGCACGGAGAATCCGAGGCCAATACCGCCGGAGTCTGGGCACGCTATCGGGCACCTATAGGTTACAACCTGTTAGAACGCCCTGTGCGCTATGTGTTGGAGACTTCGTTTACCAGCTATTTTGGTGAGCAGCGAGGTGCTCTAGGTTTCAACAATTTGATGTCTGTCGGTGCAGGACTGGAGCTGGATACAAGTGGAAAGATTCAACTAGTCAGCCGGGTTCGTCTGGTAGTTCGTTATATCTTCGGTGAAAACGTCACAGGGACGTCAGTTGGTCTGGCAGTTAGTTTTTAGTCCGTGAGACGTTTAGTAGGTAATTCTGTGTTGGAGGCGGCGTTTTCATAGAAATTGAACTTGAAGACGTTCTAATGCAGAGACTCAGTAGTACGTTCTGCTATCACATTTGCAATACAACTTCTCATGGTATTAAGTTGCCTATAGGCAACTTAATTTTATACAGAGTCAATTAACAGACACATTTGCCCTACATGAATATATTGTCAGTCAACGTCGATAAATTGAGCGGGTGTAATGGCTGTCCAGATTCTTTTTCCGCTGCTGTCTTTTGTTACTTTGCCGGCAGAATGTTCACGAAAGTGAGCGGGAAACAAAAATGTGTCATTCTCTAGTGCGTCGTTAATGACTTGATTTCTTGTTTCATTTGCCAATTCTATGTCAAGACAGAATGTCGAACTGACCTCAGAATAACTTACCTGTAACTCATTGTGCATAACGTCGCCAGTAAACAATAATTCATTGTTTTCGGTTGTTAATCGAATAGCCATATGTCCTTTGGTTAAAGATGATTTGCTTAAGCTTTTGTGGCGGTCCGTTATTTGGCTGGTTTGTAAACAAGGGAATTCAGCTCGCACCACTTAGTCATGCCAGTGTGATGGTTCCGACTCTTACTATGTTAATAACGCTGTTCATTGTTTTTATTCAGGGTAAATCGATCAACAAACATCAATTAATTGGGGCATTTATTATTGTTATCGGATTAATTGCATTGGTGTCTGGTAAATTTGACTCTGTACCGAATCCATTGGAAGGAGATATCTTTTTTTTAGCAGCGGCTATGTTGTGGAGTGGTTTTACATTATTACTGAGCAAATGGAAAATGCCGGTATTCCAAAGTGTTGTAATGATAAATATTATTTCTGGTTTGGTTTATTTTCCGTTTTTTCTTATACAATCTCACCATAGTATTTCTCAGATACCAGCCCTGGATTGGTTGTGTCAATCTCTTGTTCAAGGTGTATTAAGTGCAATTATCGTCATCTATGCCTATTCTCAAGCAGTAAAATTCTGTGGCGTTGAGATAGCTTCTATGTTGCCAGCACTCATTCCGATTACTTCACTGTTTACCAATTTTATCTTCACCGACGAAACTCCTAAAGTAATGGTAATTGGTTCATTAACGCTAATTATGGTTGGATTTATTACTGCGACAAGAGAAAGTCGTGACGGGGTAGTTGAAAACACTGACCCTGTTTGAAGCGCTTCCCATGTATTTTTTCATCCGAGTGCAACACATAGTAGTCCTTTTAACGTGAAACTGTTCAGCTCCGTTTTAAGGGGCTGTCGGCTAAATGAAAACTGCCCCAAAATCATTTAGATTAAATACTCTATATCATCCAATTTACGTTCATTTCCCCTACCAAAAGTTGTCCGAAGGATAGTTTTGTAAGTACTACGTACCTTGACTAGAGAAGAGTGAATACAGTACTCTTTGTTTATCACTTCTTAAGGAGATTACGCCGATATGAACAACTAAACCTGTCATCCATTTTTCATTTTATTTTTGGATTTACAGGGTTAGTAGGCGTAGCTCACTTTCCGATATTTCTCTGCAAGTACATTTGTATAGTTTTGCGCTTAGGTAAGAGCGTGTATTTGTATTGATCTCATCTCTGAATTATCTAGCTGCGGCTGTTGTCCCTGTCATACAGGAGGCAAATTATGCCAGTATTACAGGCTTACAACATAAGTCATCAATTTGATAACGGCGAGATGCTGTTTCAACAATTGTCATGTTCTATGACTAAAAATCGTGTCGGTTTAGTTGGCCGTAACGGTGTTGGTAAATCGATATTCGCTTCGGTCTTAAGTGGCGAACAGCAACCGTTAAGTGGAACGGTCACGTTACCTAAGTCACTTGCGGTGTATCGTCAGCAGCCATCTCAGTTGTTATCTGGAGAACTTTCTATCGCCCAGTTCTTGGGTAAAGATGAGGTGCTTAAAGCGATAAAGTATGTTGAATCAGGTGATTGTTCACAGCATTGGTTTGATGTGATTAAGGAGCAATGGGATTTACCCTTGCAACTTCCTCAGCAACTTAAAGAGCTAGGCTTACCACAAGATGCTGATTTACCTTGCGCTCAACTCAGTGGAGGACAATTAGCACGATTACAGCTTTGGCAGTTGTTTGAAAGCAACGTTGAATTACTGATCCTTGATGAGCCATCTAATCATCTTGATGCGCAAGCAAAGCAATGGTTACTGGAATCGATGCGTTCGTTCAAAGGGGCGATTTTACTTGTCAGTCATGACCGAATGTTATTGCGCGAAATGAACGAAATTTGGGAGCTTTCTGGGCTTGGATTACAAGTATTTGGTGGGAATTATGATGTTTACGCCAAACAGAAAAGTACTGAGTTACAAGCGGTAGATCGACAACTTGCGAGCGTTGATAAGCAGAGAAAAAAGCTGGAAATGCAAGCACAGCGAAACAGAGAAAAGGCAGATCAAAGAGCTGCACAAGGTATCAAATTACGCAAAGAAGGTAGTCATGGAACAAGCTTACTTGATTTTAAAAAAGACAAAGCCACAGCACGAGCATCGAATCGCAATAAAAATGAGCAACTTCGTCAAGCTGACCTAAAAGATAAAGAACATTCGTTAAAGGCGCGAAAAGAGCAACTGAAAGGGCAAACGCTCTATCTGGAGGATAGCCCAAGCCGGTTGCGTAAAGTAATTTCAATGCTTGAAGGGGTGTTGCCTTTTGGCAGTAGTAAGGCTATCTCGCTGCAAGTCTATGCCAATGACAAGGTGCACCTTGTAGGTAAAAATGGTTGCGGTAAATCAACACTGTTAAAAACTCTGTTGGGTGAGTTGTCGCTGCAAAAAGGGGAACTGCAATTAAATACGCCTTTGTATTATCTTGATCAGCATTTTGGTGTTATTCGACCCGAGTTGTCGATACTGGACAATTTGATACAGCAGTGCAGTGGAATCAAAGAGAGCGATGGCAGAACCTTGCTGGCAGGTATCGGGTTTCGCCGTGATAGTGTATTTCGTTTTGGTAGTATGTTGAGTGGCGGAGAGAAGATGAAGCTAACCATGCTTATTGCCAGTCATCAACCAGAACAACCTTTTTTATTACTCGATGAGCCAGATAATCATCTCGACCTAGATTCTAAAATGATGCTGGCACAGGCTCTATGTAATTACCGTGGTGGTTTTATTCTTGTAAGCCATGATTATGATTTTGCCCGAGACTCAGGAATTCAGCTACAAGTCACTTTGTGACTTTCCTTGAATACTTAGCGGAACATTAATGGGGTAACACGAAATTGCCCCATTCTGTTTCGGGCACGACTAGGCATTTTGGTACCTGCAGGGGTTACCCCAAATAATTCTTATGTGATAACTATAACGTTTATGCATGTAAAGAGCATTTTTATCTAGACCTATGACTAGCTTCGGGACAGAAGCGAGTTAACTTAGTTGCTCTAGAACTGGTGATGCTAGTGACACTTATTTCTTTCATGAAAGGAGCCGGTCCTGTAAGAACCTGATTTAAGCGTTTGAAATTTTTTGATAATTTCGGGTATTATCAACATAGAGTATCGCTGGGAGGCAGCATGGGTGATAGTTCTCTTGCTGCTTTTAGCTATGTTATTGAGGAGGTTCGCTGTGACACAAAATGAATTTAGAAGTTTACTTTATGAGGTTGGTGCCAGCACTTTCTCCGACTTCTCTGGAGCAGGAATTATTATTTGTGATCACCCTACTAATTTACCAATAGTGAGCCTGCGAGATACGGTGCCGGACTTAACTGGCTCGCCTGTTCACGTTTTGTCAGAGCTTGCTCGTTACAAAAGTAAATATCACGATGGATTTCATATCCTTAACAGGAAAGGAGAAATAACACATGTTGCTCAGTATTTCTCTCCACCTATTGTGAAAGAAGTACGCATTGATTGCACCAGGTTTGTGGGGGGACGCTTCGTAGCAGCTCTTTTTGGTTCAGCTATTCCTGATGTGATAATGACAGGAATTATCAGTAAAGGGCACGGACTTTCTATCTTTAAGAGTGGCAAAGAGGTGTATTTTGAGGGTGGACAATGATTAGCCTTTTACCAATTGGCAGGGTGATTTCTGTCATTGCTGTGTTATACGCCATAGTTAGTTGCCTAATTCTTTGGTCTGTATACGATGAGAGTACATCATTTTTATCTGCTATATCAATTGGAGCTAGCGGCTCAGCCATTTTGAACACTTTACTCCTCGTAACCTTTTATTTTGGTTGGGAAAAAATATGGGGAAGATATCCAGTCCTTAATAAAATGTTGTTCCCCAATTTAAATGGGACCTGGGATATGGTTATACATTGGGAGTGGGAAGGAAAGAAAGGCACGTCGCATGCAAAAGCGGTAATTAGGCAAAATTTCCTGAATTTCGGTATGGATGTAGAAGCCGAGGACTCAGACTCTCAGACTTTGCTAGCTAAACCTAAAAAGGATGTAGAAACTGGGCGTGCACAATTGTATTACGTCTTTTTGACTACCCCCAAGTACAAGTCAAACTCCAGTCCTCAGCAACCGTATAAAGGTGCAGCTATTCTTAAGCTTGCTCTTAATGACAATGAGTTGCTTCAGGGAAACTATTTTACTAGTCGAAAGACGGTTGGTTATTATGAGCTTAAACGTGTAGCCCCAAGCAAGAGGTAAACTGTTTAGTGCCATATAGGATAATGAGAGGATTTAATTGATAGCTAAGTTCGCAAGAGTGCTGGTCTTTCGCACAGCATTTTAATGTCTCACATCTGGATTAAGTTCTCTCCTAACTATACAACTTAGTATTGCGAATAGTCGTTAGTTAATGTGAGAAATTGGCCGTCGATCAAAAGCCCGCACCAAATACTCACAGTACCCTGAATAATCAAAAGAACAGGATCTCGCCCATTTAGCAGTTTCCAATTAACATAATCGATCGCCGAGGGTGTTGGGTGCGGCTCAGGATGGGTGTGCCATTCGCCCAAATAGTTTGTAGCTCCGTCGGACTTTTCCCATTCTTCGCGGATCAATTTTGAATGTGTACGGCCGCAACGGACAAAGGAAAAGCGACTAGCCTTATCTGTCGGCTGAGGACGAGTGATACTAGTAATGCGCATATGCAGGCCTCTCCATTCTCCAAGTAATATCCCACCTTGCTCCGGTTGACTTGATAGGCACTGTTTAAACTGTTTTATCTCTTGGAGAACCTGTGCTTCCACGACAATCGTCCTGTTTTGACAAGTCATAATAAGCGCTTCATGCATGAGTGGAAATCCTACATATACGAGCTTTCTTGAGTTTCATTGGGCGTTTACTTTTTGGTTTGTCCGTAATCGCAAATTGCTGGTAAGTGATGCTAGGCCGTTCGTTAAGTGATTCTAGTGCTAGTTTTTGGGCTAATGAGGCGGCAGCCTGGCTGGTTCCTGATGGATAAGGAGTATACGTTGAACCGCAGCGTTGCCTAAAAGCCTTTCTTTCTTGGGAATTTTGTGATGAGAACACAGGATGGCTCTTTTCATTAATGCAACCGTAACAAGCTTGGTCTGAGCGGCCTGTATCTAACAACCCACGAACAAGGTGGCCGGCGCCATCGATCCAAACGTGGACAAGCATAGTCGAATTTTGTGGCCGGCAGGCTTTTAACAAATGAAAAGAATCAGCCAGTAGCAATGACAATGGTTCGCGTCCAGTTGCATCGATAACTAGATCATACTCAGCAACACTGTTTTTTTTCATGCTCCAATCCGGCTGTGCTTTGACGTCAACTGAAAAGGGAATAATGGACTTTAGATAGTGAGACAGTGCTGATGATTTGAACCTGCCCACAAACTGCGCTGGTAGAATATGTCGGCCAAGGTTAGCAGTGCTTAGTTCATCTGAATCGAAAATAGTTAAAGACCCGCTAACGCTTCCAGCGCCAGCATCTACCAACATTTTCGCTGTAAACCCTCCAATAGTACCAGCACCAATAAGAGCAATTCGAAGTCCTGCTAATGAGTTACTATCCTTAGGAAGGTTACGTGTAGTGATGAATTCTTGATCAGCTAGTTGGACACTGACGCGTTCCATTTTTTTCAACCACAACTTGCTAGTTAGGCGCTGTGAGGCAATTTTTGTAGAAATTCCTCGGCGCATAGTATTGAAGAAATTTACGACATTTTGCTCATAATGAAGCACCCACCCAAAGTCACCATCGGTACCAGTGGTAACAAGGCACAATATTTTTGTTTTTTTTGTGCCGCGTAGCTTAGCAGCTATACGGTCTGTCAGTACATTGTGTGCATTGTGATCACACATCTTTAGCCACTGCATCAAGTCTTTAAAACTGGTTGGTGGCCAATTACTACCAAGAGGCATCCAAGGAGATACTCTAATCGCTACTGCAGGGTAAGTCGCGTCAGTGTATAGACCATCTCGTGCACGGCTCCAATGATTAAAAAGATCTGAGTTCGATGAGACAACGAGTTCTGTTTGAGGCTTTCCCAACAAGTCAGTGGTCACAAGCTCTCGACATAGCAGTGAAGCATTCTTGTCTGTCGATTTTGATAGCAGAAAGAGAGGGGTATTACCACACCAGTAGTTAATAAACTCACCGTTGTATTCCCCATCCCACTCCCCGGAGGCAATAACATCGACTGTACGTTGAATTAACGCATCTACTAGTTCTAGGGTTTCGACAACATCAAGGGGGTTCCAAGAGAGAGTTTCTCCATCGACATAGCAAAAACGATTTCCAGATATGTGAGGTACAGCCTGCCCCATCAACTGTTCAGGAAAGCTAATTAGCTTCGCTTCGGGAAGTTGTCCGCAGGAAACCGAAGTTGTATCGAGTTCAATACCAAAACGCATACCAGCGCTTTGGTAGGTTTTCCTATAGGCGACACTGTCAATTGTACGTAAGACGGTGAAGCCAAGGTTTACTAATACTTGGCGCTCACTCATTATGGGTACCGGAACGTAAATTTGGTACCTCGCGTGGAGGTTTCTTAGATACAGGAGTAGAAATCACATCACTGTACAAGTTGGTTTCTTCGATCAGTTTGGCTGGTACCTGTTTGGCGTGCACGCCAATACCGCTAACTATTGAACTTTTGCTTTCGTCAATTGATGTTGCCTGGTAAGTACTATGATTGATAGCATTTAACAGTTTCTCCGCTTCCTCAATGATCCGATCTACTTCATCTTGATCCATACCGGGTTTCGGAAAAAGATCACGGGTATCAGAGGGATCTGGACTTGATACCCCTTGACGCAATTGTTTAGGTAGTGCTTTGGTACACAACAAAAGAGCTGAATGGTCATTTATCTCGGTTTGAGAATGATTATCCAAAGTTGTCACAGCGCAAGCCATGAGAGTTAAAGATGTTGGACCTCCAGTGGGGTAGGTAGTATCTCGCCACGCCTTAAGGTAGCGGCAAGCATTCACCAGTGATCGGCCGTGCTCTTTTACAGCTGTTTTGAACCAACGTGCAACCTGTGCGGGGTCGGATGGAATCCAATGCTCTTCGTCATCGCGCTTCGCTAAGTAGATTTTGTTTGGATCAAGATAAGAGTAACTTGAGACTTTTTCACTAGCCGCATCATTGAAAATCTCATTAAAGTAATTTGTATATAGTTGGTCATATGAATTGACAGCGTTTACAGATTCGAGATTCATTGATTCCCGCTGCCGTGATTTATCGATGTTCTCGTATTCGTCTTCAGGGATGGCATACAGAGGCACATCAATGTGTATATGGGGAGCAACGTTAATTCTGGCACAGGTTGGTTTAAATGATGGACCTGTCCACTCAGGATTCTCTTCACATAGCCGAGTGAGTACCGAGTCAATGATCAAAAAGAAAACTTTCTTACTCACGATAGGCGAGCTCTCGAAAAACTCAATCGGTAGGTATACACCATCATCTAAGTCTAGCTGTTGCTTTGGCGGATATGCTGGACGGTTTAAGGTGCCGTAGGTGAAACTTCCCTGGGTAAAAAATACGGGGCGCAATTTTCCAATCATCGTTTGTTGGCCAGGTTCAAGCATCAATATGGCGTCAGCAACATCCTCTGGTAGTACGCTGATTAATTTGCTTCTGCGTTCGTATGAACGGGACCTCAGAGCTGAGCGTATGTTTGAGAATGTTTCCCGAATAGCGCTGCGAATATTTTTCCGTGAAGATACTAAGAGGTTAAAATCGCTCTCACTAATAGCCAACTCAGAGATGACACCGTTGCTAGGATTGTTGAGAAAGCGGTTAATGTTCCATTTCATTGCTTATGGCTCCTTTAGTGAGAAAAAGTGGCTGCGGGCTCGTCGAACAGGTGAGCTACGTTGCGATATTCATTTGCTTCAACGCTCTCAGCATGCGCAATCATAGCTTCAGCAGCATAATCGTCTGAATTATCTAAAGTGATCCGCTTTGCTTGTTGCATAGGGATGGTAGTGGATAGCTTAGTGAAGCGATCTCCTATCATTTGTTTGAGCATATAGTCTTGCATATTGCTGTTGCTGGACATTGTGATATCAATCAGTCGCTCCCCTTTCCCCCATAGTTTCCAGTAACCAGCGCGACCGATTGTTCCATGATCAATTGTTGATGGTGCATTTAATGCGTCGATCCCTAGTACGTGAATGCTATCCTGGTCCCAGCACAACTTGTGAACCGCTTCATGAAATGCAATCAATGCTGGGGAGTTGGCAATCAGACCCCCATCGCACATATATGCGTTTAGGGTTGAGCTAGTGCACTTGTGAGGTGGGAAATACGTAGGTGCTGCACTGGTAGACAGTGCAACGTCACATACAGATATTTTGCGATCGCGAACATATTCATCTAAATGACCGGTTTTAAACATTAGGGGGTTACCAGTAGAAATGTTGACTGCTGGAATGATGCACCTAGATTGCAACTGTCCCATTGTGAGGTCGCCGAATTCCTTCTCAAGTAGTTCACGCAACGGTTCTACTTCATACTTTGCTCTACAA
Organism: Vibrio sp. YIC-376; assembly: GCF_052353105.1. Taxonomy (NCBI): domain Bacteria; kingdom Pseudomonadati; phylum Pseudomonadota; class Gammaproteobacteria; order Vibrionales; family Vibrionaceae; genus Vibrio; species Vibrio sp. YIC-376. Next base: position 128,053 of record NZ_JBBWFK010000011.1, on the reverse strand, counting down.
AGCAAAGAAATACCAAACCAATCCCTCTTTTGGGGAAATATAACCTTTCTGTTGTCATTAAGAAGCTTAGCTAGGTACCGAGCATTTTTCCCTGAAGCGAGACCAAGGGCTAATATACCGCCAATACTGGTACCCGCAAGGAGGTCAAAGTAACTTGCTATATTTAGATTCTTATGCCCAGAATGGTCGGCCAATTGCTGCTCCCATCTTGAAAGCAGGGTAATGCTGTAAAGCCCACGAACACCACCACCACACATTGCCAAAACGCGCTTCCTTTCTTCAGTCATGTTAGAACACCCCCTGATAGCTTATGAAATAATATTCTATTCCAAGGCAGATAAGTAATCTATTGCTTATCAAGGGAAACTGGCTACTCTAAAGAAGTTAGTTTTAAAATGTATGGGTGTGGTCAAATTGAATGCCAATTCTCTTTCGGGCGAGAGTGCTCTTGCTAGGATGCGAAATTTAGTGCGCTGTCTGTTGCATCGTTGGAGTACCCGGCAGATTCGGCAAAAGAGGCGATTAAACTTACGCAGGATCAGGCTGATGGGGAGTAGGCTGGTTAACTAAATGAAAGGTAAGGTGTGAAAACCTTGATTTTGCGTATTTATTCACCAGATATTGTGATACGTAGTGTGTCGGTAGCTAAGTTGACATACATGTAATTATCCATGATTTGCTAATTTAGAAAAGTCACTGGCTCATTTTTGTCCATAAATGAGTTAAAGCCTTTAGAGATTAAATTTAGAGATTAAATAGCTCCGTTCTGATCAAAAATTGAGAGATATGGCGTCAATTCACAATGATGATGATGAAGTTTGCGAATGGTTTAAACTAGGAGTGTTTTTGACACGAAATTATGCCAACTTTTTTGTTTTTGCTTCTGGTAACGTTGTTTAATTTAAATACCTTCAACTAGCTGACTACGTATCCACGACGTAAATGCTTTGAACCTTGGTCGCTCTTCCATCCCTTTCGGGCAAATAAGTAAGTACTTCATGTCGGCTGGAATAACACCAAATGGTGCAATTAGTTCACCGCTATCCAGATACGGCTGAATGAGCGCGACACGTCCCATTCCTACTCCCATATGGTTTTTAACTGCAGATACCGCCATCTCGCCATGGTTAAAGACATAGTAGTTGGGGGTAGGGCGTATCTGTTCCGTTTGCTGCTTGAGCCAGTGTTGCCATTCAAAATCGTAGTTGGCTGAATCGATAGATTCTGTGCAGTGGATTAAATTGGCGTTAGCTAAGCTACTAACTTTGTTAGTTATCTTATGCTTTTCGGCATATAACGGAGTGCAAACAGGGGTCAGAAACTCTTCAAAAAGCTCTTCATTATGCATATCAGGTTGGGGATCGCGACTGTAGTAGATAGCTAAATCTACGGGCTCGTGATGAAAGTCGAGGTGACTGGCTTTCACTCTGATTTTTAAATTCAAACTAGGGTAACGAGCCTGAAAATTGGCCAATTTAGGCAAAAGCCATGACTGAGCAAACGTAGGAGCGACCCCGATATATAGCTCTCCAGTCAGCTCATTAAAGCGAATATCATCGATGTCAGAAAAGATGGTAGAAAAAGAGCTATTAACGGTTTCGTATAGTCGCTTCCCTTCCTCCGTCAGTTCCAGTTTTCTGGTCAGGCGGACAAATAGCTTAAATCCTAACTGCTGCTCCAGTTGTTTTATTCTCTGACTTACCGCTCCCTGGGTTAAATGCAGCTCCTCGGCTGCGTTTGTAAAGCTTAAGCACTTTGCGGCAACGTTGAAGGTATATAGGTTTGAGACGACGTGCTGTTTGTTTTCCATTTTGCTCTTATCTATTAGCTTGGCTAATTCATACTGTACTCGAATTGAGTTGTGACGATCAAAATATTCCTTTTAAATTAGCCTGTCTTATGTAGATTTAATCGCCAGCTTTTAAGGAGCAACCAATGTCTTTTTGTTTTCCCGATGAGTTTTTGTGGGGTGGGGCAACTGCGGCTAACCAAATTGAAGGTGCGCATACTGCTGATGGTAAGGGACTGTCGACATCCGACATTCAGCCTTTTGGCTCGTTCGGGGAGTTAAAGCACCGACAGGACGGAGACTTTAATATCAAAGACATAGCGATCGATTTTTATCATCGTTATCCGCAAGATATTGAGTTGTTTTCTGAACTTGGTTTTACCTGTTTTCGCCTTTCGATTGCCTGGAGCCGAATCTTTCCGAAGGGTGATGAGTTAGAGCCGAATGAGCTGGGGCTGGCTTACTACGACAAAATTTTTGATGAACTCGAAAAGCATGGAATCACGCCAGTAGTGACGTTATCTCACTATGAAATGCCATTGCATTTAGCTGAGACATATGACGGTTGGACAAGCAGAGAACTCATAGGGTTCTTTGAACGTTACGCTACTGCGGTATTCTCCCGATTTGGACACCGCGTTAAGTACTGGCTGACCTTCAATGAAATCAATGCCACGTTACATGAGTCGTTTACGGGGGCCGGAATTCCACGCGGAAGTGATGCTCAGGCTCTTTATCAGGGGATCCATCATCAGCTGGTTGCCAGTGCAAAAGCGGTCAAAGTCTGTCATGAGCTGCTACCTGATGCCAAGATCGGCAATATGATGTTAGGCGCAATCCAGTATGCATTAACCAGCCATCCGGACGATGTGTTTGAAGCGATGCAACAGAACCGCGAATGGCTATTTTTTGGTGATGTACAGAGCCGTGGTTACTACCCGGGTTATATGACGCGTAAATTCAAAGAAATGGGCGTTGTACTCAATATCACGGATGAAGATAAAGAAGCACTAAAAGAAACGGTCGATTTTATTTCATTCAGTTACTACATGACCGGTTGTGTCAGTGTTCAGAACGAAAATTTAGAGATGACCGATCAGGAAGCTTTCAAAATGGGAAGCAACCCGTATCTGGAGTCAACGGATTGGGGATGGCAAATCGATCCTAAAGGGTTGCGTATTGTTTTGAACCTACTTTATGACCGATACCAAAAGCCATTGTTCATCGTAGAAAACGGTCTTGGTGCGACGGATACCATTAATGAAAATGGAGAGATTGAGGATGATTACCGAATTCAGTACCTCAATGATCATTTATATCAGGTTGGTGAAGCGCTTCAGGATGGCGTCGAAATCATGGGTTACACCTGTTGGGGGCCAATTGATTTGGTGAGTGCATCAACCGCCCAGATGTCCAAACGATACGGCCTGATCTATGTTGACCGAGATAACAACGGCCAGGGCACTTTAAATCGCTCAAAGAAAAAGAGCTTTTACTGGTATCAAAACGTGATTCAAACCAACGGTGAAGCGCTGACTCCACCAAAAGCATGATGTAAGTTACAAGGGCTTTGGTAGTGGTACCACTACCGAAGTCTGCTTGATTCAGATGTGCTCGTGTCGCTCCTAAATAATTTTCGTAACTTATTTCTACCTGATTGATTCGTCCCCGTGAACACGTGTCTACGTTCATCTCTTGTTATGCACTCAATTGGTGCTTGCTCTGAAGTTAATTGGTGCGATTAAGGTGCATATATTGAGTGTTAAATGCTTATCTAACTGAAAATTAATGAAAATATTTTATGGCATCTGTTTTGCTTTAATTAAAGTGTTCGTAGCAAAGAGTCATTAGCCAGTGAATAGGAGTGCACTGGATACAATTTGATAAAACAGACATCTAGGGTTCCGACTAATTTTGATTAGTGTCTGGTCCGAGAGTTGTCAACCTCTTATGAGGTCACACGGCGGGACAAAAGCCCGGGAGGCCAACCAATTTCATTGGTGATGTCTCTGTGCGCTTGTTCAATTATGTGATTCACATTGGAGGTGGTCCATGTCACTTTTTTCTAAACGCTCTGTTATCTCAATCGCTTTATCCACCAGTTTGCTTTCTGCACCATTTATTTCTACTACTGCGTCCGCAGAAGAAAAGAAAGATTTCACTATCGCCTGGTCCATTTACGTGGGTTGGATGCCTTGGGACTACGCAAAATATTCGGGCATTATTGATAAATGGGCGGATAAATACGGCATTAATATCGATGTCATTCAGGTGAATGACTACGTTGAATCGATCAACCAATACACTGCAGGTCAGTTCGATGCAACGGTAATGACCAACATGGATGCTCTTACGATCCCTGCTGCAAGTGGTGTGGACTCAACCGCAGTCATCGTTGGTGACTTCTCTGATGGTAACGATGGCATCGTTCTGAAAGGTGAGAACAAGTCGCTGGAAGACATCAAAGGACAGAATGTTAACCTGGTCGAACTTAGCGTTTCACACTACTTGATGGCCCGAGGCCTTGAAAGCGTAGGTCTTAGCGAGCGAGATGTGAAAGTCGTCAACACTTCAGATGCCGATATGGTCGCTGCATTCAGCACGGATGATGTCACCTCTACTGTTACCTGGAATCCGCTACTCAGCGAAATCAAATCCCAACCTAATAGCACGCTAGTTTTTGATTCCTCCAAAATCCCCGGCGAAATCATTGACCTGATGGTTGCCAATACAGAAACACTGCAAGACAACCCAGCACTGGGCAAGGCGTTAACTGGTGCGTGGTATGAAATCATGTCGATCATGTCCGGTGAAGACAAAGCCGCGGCTGATGAAGCAAAAACCTACATGGCGAAAGCTTCTGGTACCGACTTAGCGGGTTACAACGACCAGCTGGCAGCGACTAAGATGTATTTCTCTGCAGCAGAGGCGGTTAACTTTACAACCAGCGAAGATTTGAAATCGACGATGCAAAAGGTTGCTGGTTTCTCATTCGAGCATGGTCTGCTGGGTGAAGGCGCGCCAGATGCGAGCTTTATTGGCGTCGAAACACCGTCTGGTGTCTACGGTGACCCAAGCAATATCAAACTACGTTTCACTGCTGAGTACATGCAATTGGCAGCAGACGGCAAATTATAAGTTTAGATATTCATTCGAGTGTTTTAGGAGTTGCCATGACAAAACTCATCAACCGTCAACCTTCTCGCGCTAGTAAGTTGATGCTGGGGTTATTGCCGTTCGTCATCTTGCTGTTTGTTTATATTGCGGCATCTGATGCGCGTCTGGCGGTGAATCCATCCGATAAACTGTTACCCGCGTTCAGTAGTTTTGTCGATGCGATTGATCGGATGGCATTTACACCAAGCAAACGTACCGGAGAATATCTATTCTGGACTGACACTTTAGCCAGTCTGCAACGTTTAGCGATAGGGGTTGGTGCGAGCGCTTTATTCGGTTTAGCGATTGGTGTGGCAAACGGGATGTTACCCGTAGTTCGCTCTTCGCTTTCTCCCGTTGTTACTGCGATCTCGTTGATTCCACCAATGGCGATTCTTCCCATTTTGTTCATTACTTTTGGCTTGGGTGAAGTTTCCAAAGTTGTCCTAATTTTTATCGGCATATGCCCAATTATCGTCAGGGATCTTCAACTTAAATCTCAGTCATTGCCTCAGGAGCAGCTCATCAAAGCTCAGACTCTTGGTGCGAACAGCTGGCAAATCATTGTGCGGGTGGTACTGCCTCAGATATTTCCGCGTCTGATAGAGGCCGTCCGTCTGACATTGGGCAGTGCATGGCTGTTTTTGATTGCTGCTGAGGCGATTGTTGCGACTGATGGCCTGGGTTATCGCATTTTCCTTGTCCGTCGTTATTTGTCGATGGATGTCATTCTTCCATACGTTATCTGGATAACCATTCTTGCTTACACCATGGACTGGTTATTAAGAAAACTGTCTGAGAAGACATGTCCTTGGTATCACGAAGCACAGGGAGAATGAGCATGAATAAGAGAAAACCCATCATTCAGATTAAGAAAGTCTGGAAAGAATACGGCGATAACATCGTCTTAGAGAAACTGAATCTCGATGTTTATCCCGGTGACTTTGTCAGTATCGTTGGTGCTTCAGGATGCGGCAAAACGACCATGCTGAATATGTTACTGGGTACAGAAAAGCAAACTCGTGGCGAGATTCTGCTTGATGGTCAACCGTTATCGACAGAACCCGGTATAGAACGAGGCATTGTCTTTCAGAAGTATTCCGTGTTTCCTCACCTGACTTCACTACAGAATGTCATGCTGGGTAAGGAATTAGAATCGAGAAGTGTTCTTACTTATTTAACCGGCCGTGGATTTGGTGCTAATAAGAAAAAAGCTCAGGAAGAAGCGACTGCGATACTCAAACAAGTGGGGCTGGGACATGCTTTGGGTAAATACCCTCATGAGCTTTCCGGAGGGATGAGACAACGACTGTCTATTGCCCAAGCCCTGATTAAAAAACCCCGCATTTTGCTGTTGGATGAGCCGTTTGGTGCACTTGACCCGGGCATCCGAAAAGACATGCACACCTTAATTAAGTCACTTTGGCAGGAGCAGCAGCTCACCGTGTTTATGATCACTCATGATCTCAGCGAAGGTTTTCACTTAGGCAACCGACTTTGGGTGTTTGATCATGTAAGAAATGACGAACAGGCTCCTGAACGTTATGGCGCTCAAGTGACTTTTGATATCGATTTGAGAAAAGTAGAGCAAGTCGAAGTGGTTACTAGTTTATTAGAGAAGAAGATTGCATAGGAGGACAATGATGTCGTCTAACACACCTATTTTTACCGATACGATTCCAGGGGCCGCACACTGGTCAATGGTCGTTCCAAAAGGGCATGTATTACAAGCGAAGGATCTGCAAGGTGGCGCTAACCTGAGCATGCTGTTCTACAACCCGACCAACTTACTGGAGCGTTATAACGCGCCAGATACCCTAAAGTGTCAGCATACTTTTAAACTGACTGCCGGTCATTGCCTTTATTCAGATATGGGACGCGTGTTCTGCTCGATTGTCCGCGATGATACTAACTGGATTGACTCTGTCTGTGGCGTTGCCAATAAACAAAAAGTCACAGAAAAGTGGGGCGCACGTAATTATCAGAAAGACAGAAATCAGTGGAAACAAAATGGCTATGATGCGCTGTTAGTTGAAGTGGCGAAATATGGACTGGGTCAACGTGATTTAGCCGCCAACCTGAACCTGTTCAGTCGCGTAAAAACCGATGAATTCGGCAATTTGCAATATGTGGTTGATCACAGCAAAGCAGGGGATTGCATCGAACTGCGTTTTGAAATGGATACGCTGGTTGTACTTACCACTTGTCCTCACCCAATGAATCCGGCGGAAGAATACCCATTTAAACCGGTTGAAATTGCGTTGTTTGAAGCAGAACCGGTCAGCGAAAGTGACGCTTGTGTGACTTCCCGAGAAGAGAATGGGCGCGGTTTTGAAAACAACCGTCGTTACCACATGCACGCCAGTTGCTGTCACGAGTAAGGAGGACGAAAGATGATTGTTGAAAGTAAACTTGAGCCCCAAAACGCGATTCGTCGCGATATCGTACCTGCAGGTGATTACTACATGAAAGTGGTGAAAGCGGGTCAGACATTCCGAATCCTTGATTTGGAAGGAAACCAGGCGGCCGACACTCTGTTTTACAACGCTAATGACCCTGCAGAGCGTTACAGCGCTATCGATACCATTCGAGAGCAAGGCAATGTGTACCTGACAGCAGGCACCAGGATTTTATCAAACCATGGTAATGAAATGCTGCAAATTGTGGCGGATACCTGTGGCCGTCATGACACCTTGGGCGGTGCATGTGCGACAGAGAGTAATACTGTGCGCTATGCAATTGAAAAGAAATGCATGCATGCTTGCCGTGATAGCTGGCTGCTGGCTGTTGCAGAAAACGAAGAGTTCGGCATGAGCAAGCGCGATATCACGCACAACATTAACTTCTTTATGAATGTGCCAATCACCGAGTCAGGGGGATTAACCTTTGAAGACGGTATCAGTGCGCCGGGCAAGTATGTGGAACTCACTGCAAAAATGGATGTGATCGTCCTAATCTCAAACTGCCCTCAATTGAACAACCCATGTAATGCCTACAACCCAACGCCAGTTGAAGTATTGGTGTGGGAATAAAACGAGCGCATCCACGATAGAGTCGGGGACGACCCCACAATAAGACTCTAAGCTTTAGCCGGGACGACCCGGACAAGAATTGGAATCGTCTATGTTTAACAAGGTACTTATTGCAAACCGTGGCGCTATCGCTACCCGTGTGATCAGAACGCTAAAAAAATTAGGCATCACCAGTGTTGCGATATACAGCGAAGCTGATGCGCAAAGTCTCCACGTCACTCAGGCAGATGAAGCCTACTCATTAGGGCAAGGTGCTGCTGCGGACACCTACCTCGACCAGAAAAAAATCATCGATATTGCTAAACAGACTGGTGCGGAAGCGATTCACCCTGGCTATGGCTTTTTAAGCGAAAACCCAGATTTTGTCGGCTTGTGTGAAACCAATGGTCTGGTATTCCTTGGCCCTACTCCGGAACAAATGAATGTTTTTGGCCTTAAACACTCCGCACGTGCGATTGCTGAGAAATCGGGCGTTCCCCTTTTACCGGGAACCGGGCTGCTTAAGGACAAACAGCAAGCCTTAGAAGAGGCAAAACGCATTGGTTACCCAGTCATGCTGAAAAGTACTGCCGGTGGTGGTGGTATCGGTATGCAATGCTGCTATGACGAATCGTCTCTGGCTGCCGCTTTCGACTCAGTGAAACGCCTGAGTGAGAACAACTTCAGTAACAGCGGCGTTTTTCTCGAAAAATTCATTGAACGTGCACGTCACATTGAAGTTCAGATTTTTGGCGACGGGCATGGAACGGTGGTTGCTCTTGGTGAACGTGACTGTTCTTCTCAACGCCGTAATCAGAAAGTCATTGAAGAGACACCAGCGCCAAACTTAACCGATAAAACCCGTGAAGCGCTTCACCAGACGGCCATTAATCTGGCTAAAGAAGTGAATTATCGTAACGCCGGTACGGTTGAGTTCGTTGTTGACCAAATCACAGAAGAATTTTACTTCCTCGAGGTGAATACTCGCTTACAGGTTGAGCACGGTGTTACAGAAGAAGTGTTTGGCGTCGATCTTGTCGAGTGGATGGTGAAGCTGGGCGCTGGCGATTTTACCCAAGCAGAACTGCTGACAGAGCGTGAGCCAAAGGGACATGCAGTGCAAGTGCGTTTGTACGCCGAAGACGCTAACAAAAACTTTCAGCCATGTGCAGGATTACTCAGTCACGTTGAGTGGCCAAAAGTGGATGGATTACGCATAGAGCACTGGATTGAAGCGGGTGTCGAAGTCTCACCTTTCTTCGACCCGATGTTAGCGAAGATCATCACCTTGGGCGAATCCCGAACTGAAGCCTTGGATAAAATGTCTGAGTCGCTACAAGCGATGTCTATATACGGTATTGAGCATAACCAGAAATATTTACAGCAACTGATTCAGTCTGACCTTGTGCAAAGTGGCACTGTTTTAACTCGATCTCTTAATGACTTCGCTTACCAACCAGCTTCAGTCGATGTGATTAGCGGTGGTACGCAGACGACCATTCAGGATTACCCTGGCCGTTCAGGCTACTGGCACATTGGTGTGCCACCTTCAGGCCCGATGGACTCATTGAGTTTCCGTCTTGGCAACCGAATGCTGAATAATGATGAGTCCTGTGCTGGTCTGGAGATCATTATTTCTGGTCCGACTCTTAAATTTAACATCGAACAATCTTTCGTTCTTACCGGTGCACATCTTGATGCGACCTTGGATGGCGTAGAGATTGAACACGGTGTCATTACCATGGCTAAACCCGGCCAGATTCTGAAAACCGGCTTTGTGAAAGGGGATGGTGCACGCAGTTATCTACTGTTTGATGGTGGCATCCAATGTCCGGACTATCTTGGCAGTAAATCAACCTTCACTTTAGGTCAGTTTGGTGGCCATGCGGGTCGTGCCATTGTTGCTGGTGACGTATTACATATCACTGGTACTGATCCAGAGGTTGTCGTTGAATCACCACAAGTTCAGTTACCTGAGTTAACGACCGAATGGACGGTACGTGTTATTTACGGACCTCACGGTGCGCCGGACTTCTTTACTGATGAAGACATTGACGCCTTCTTTTCTGCAACCTGGAAAGTCCATTTCAACTCAAGTCGAACGGGTGTGCGCCTGATTGGTCCTAAGCCTAACTGGGCGCGTCAGGATGGCGGGGAAGCGGGGCTGCACCCTTCGAACATTCACGATAACGCTTATGCTGTCGGTACAATCGACTTTACTGGTGACATGCCGGTAATTCTTGGTCCTGATGGTCCGAGCTTAGGCGGTTTTGTTTGCCCGGCGACCATCATCAAAGCGGATTTATGGAAAGCTGGTCAATTTAAAGCGGGTGACAAAATACGTTTTGTTCCGGTAACGATTGAACAAGCAGAAATGGCAGAGCGAGCGCAACTTGAAGGCATTGAAGCTCTGAACATTGAAGCTTTTAGCATTAAAGAACACGATCTGGAAGCTGTCGAGCTGACTTCTCCGGTCATTAAAACACTGCCTAAAGCGATCTTCGGTGAGGACGTGGTTTATCGTCCGAGTGGCGAAGACTTCCTGCTGGTGGAATACGGTCCGCAAGTGTTGGATATTCGACTTCGTTTCCGCGTTCATGCGTTGATGATGAAGATCGAAGATATGGATATTGATGGGGTTAAAGAGCTCACGCCGGGGATTCGTTCTCTGCAAATCCATTACGATAACCTGACGTTACCTCGTCATAAATTGCTGAAATATCTCGAACAGCTAGAAACTCAGTTAACGGATATTGATGAACTGACGGTTCCTGCTCGTGTCGTTCACATTCCATTGTCCTGGGATGATGAAGCAACGCGACTCGCGATTCGTAAATATGACGAAGTGGTACGTAAAAATGCGCCTTGGTGTCCGGACAATATTGAGTTCATTCGTCGTATTAATGGTCTGGATTCTGTCGAAGATGTGAAAAAAATTGTCTTTGATGCAAGCTATTTAGTGATGGGCTTGGGCGACGTTTATCTGGGTGCACCAGTGGCGACTCCGATGGACCCTCGTCACCGTCTGGTTACCACGAAATATAACCCAGCACGTACCTGGACACCTGAAAACGCGGTTGGTATCGGCGGTGCCTATCTGTGTGTTTACGGCATGGAAGGGCCGGGCGGCTATCAGTTTGTTGGTCGAACATTGCAGATGTGGAACCGCTATCGTCAGACTAAAGAGTTTGAGCTGCCTTGGCTGTTACGATTCTTTGACCAGATTAAGTTTTACGAAGTCAGCGCGGAAGAGCTGCTGGAAATAAGACGCAAGCACCCACTTGGTCAGTATCCACTGCAAATTGAAGAGACGGAATTCTCACTGGCGAGCTATCAGGCGCTGATCGATGAACACTCTGAGGAAATTAATGCCTGTAAACAGCGTCAGCAAACCGCTTTTGAGGCGGAGCGCCGACGCTGGGTTGAAAGCGGACAGGCAAACTTCGTGGTTGAAGAGGCAGAAGAAGAAAATAAAACGCAACTCGTGTTAGAAGAAGGCCAGGCACTGGTGGAAAGCCACGTCGCAGGCAATGTCTGGCAGGCTTTAGTAAAACCGGGAGATACGGTGAAAGTCGGGCAGGTCATCATGGTGTTGGAAGCGATGAAAATGGAACTGGAAGTTGTCGCTTCAGAGTCTGGCATTATTGCTCAAGTCTGTGCGGATAAAGGCGCTCAGGTTAGTGCTGGTCAGCCACTTGTCATTATTAATACTCAAGCAGCTTAAGGAGTAAAAGGGATGAATACTCCAGTTACTATCGAACAATTACTTGCAGGATACCGTTCCGGCGAACTGAATATCCGAACGTTTCTGAAAGAGAAATATAAACTGGCTCAGGAAGATACGAACAATACCTGGATCTCTCTGATTTCAGAGTCACAGCTGGATGACTATCTTTCTGCGTTGGAGACAAAAGACAGTCAATCATTACCGTTGTACGGTGTGCCATTTGCGATAAAAGACAACATTGATCTGCAAGATTTACCTACAACCGCGGGATGCAAAGAGTTTGCTTACCAACCGACAGAGTCTGCGTTTGTCGTAGAGCAGCTGATCAAAGCAGGAGCGGTACCTCTGGGTAAAACGAACCTGGATCAGTTCGCCACTGGATTAGTTGGGGTTCGTAGCCCATGGGGGGCAGGGAAAAACAGTTTTGATCCGCAATATATATCTGGCGGCTCAAGTGCAGGCAGTGCCATCAGTGTGGCGCTCAATCAGGTGTTCTTCTCGCTGGGAACCGATACCGCAGGCTCAGGGCGTGTTCCTGCTGCGTTCAACAATATTTTGGGCCTAAAGCCGACCAAAGGTTTACTGAGCTGCAGCGGCGTCGTTCCAGCATGTCGTACACTGGACTGCGTTACCTTCTTTGCCCGCAGTGCGGCGGATCTTGAAACTCTGGTTGATGTTGCCGCGGTGTATGACGAGACAGATGGTTATGCGCGTGAAAATGTTCAGCAGACACTACCTGGTGATTTCCGTGGTCTGAAAGTAGGTGTACCTACAGAAGAGCAACTGGCGTTTTTTGGTAATGAGCAATACCAAAAACAGTTTGCTTTAGCTCTGGAAAGAATGAAATCCATGGGCGCAGAGCTGGTTGAATTTAATCTGCAACCGTTTATCGATGCGGCGAAACTTCTGTACCAAGGCCCTTGGGTTGCAGAGCGCTACGCTGCGGTAAAATCATTTTTTGATGAAGACAGCAGCCGCTGCTTACCCGTGATTGAAACGATTATTGGTGGCGCGAAAAACTACACGGCCGCCGATACGTTTCAGTTCATGTATCAGCTTCAGGACTACAAAGTGCAATGTGACCGACTACTGAAAGAGGTGGATGTTGTTATTACGCCGACCACCGGAAGCACTTACACCATTGAAGAAGTTGAAGCTAACCCGATAGCGCTCAACAGTAACCTTGGTTACTACACTAACTTCATGAATCTGCTGGATTATACGGCGATAGCGATTCCGTCATCGTTTTGTGAATCCGGTTTACCGTTTGGCTTTACGCTTTTTGCCCCCGCATTTACAGACTTGGGATTGATTAAGCTTGCAAAAGCGTGGCAAAAAGAAACTTGTCTTCCTCTTGGCGCTACTGAGCAATTTTTACCTGAAGATGAACGTGTTGATCTGCTGGTGTGTGGTGCCCATATGGAAGGGCTCCCGCTGAATCATCAGCTAACGGGAGTGGGTGCGATTCTCAAAGCCAAAGGCGAAACCGCCAAGTCTTATCGGATGTACGCATTGGCTGGTGGTCCGCCAGCACGTCCGGGGCTCGTTCGAGATGAAGGCAATGGTCAGGCGATTGAAATTGAAGTGTGGTCGTTCCCTAAATCGGCTTTAGGTACTCTGCTATGCCAGATCCCGCATCCGTTAGGGTTAGGAAAAGTCGAGCTCAGCGATGGCAGTTGGGTAACAGGATTTATCTGTGAAGCGATTGGAATCAAAGGTGCTGAGGATATTACCGAGTTAGGTGGATGGCGAAATTATCTTTCTGCTAGTTAAAGAAACTTTGTTAATAGAATAGCCAGTTAAATCTAAAGCTTAGACTAAGGAGAAAGCCGCCGTTCTCCTTATTTTAGTTCTTCAGTAAGACGATGTTTCTCATTGGCTGTTTTACCCGGCTCTCTAATCATGTCCTTACAGCCCGCAGCGTCGTTAGTTTGCGGGCTTTTATTTCGCTTCTCACTTTAACCTCTCTTTAGCTATGCACGTCTTTACTCTATAATCCCCCCGTTTTATTCGGTACTTAACCATTTTCTCCTGGGATATTTTCATGATTTCAAAAAACCAATTAAAACTGCTTCGTGCTTTGGGTCAAAAGAAGCAGCGTAAAGCGCACGGCTTATTTCTGGTTCAGGGTGAAAAAAACGTACTGGAGTTGGCGACGAGTTCGTTAACGGTTAAACAGATTTTTGCAACGGCAGAGTTTCTTGAACTGCACCGCCAAGAACTTAGTCAATTTGACTGCATCGAAGCATCACTAGACGACCTGACTAAAGCAAGCACGTTGGTAAGCAACAACGCGGCAATCGCTGTAGTAGAAATCCCAAGTGTGAAAGTGCCTCAGGCTAAAGGCTTGATGATCGCGTTGGACGGTGTGTCTGATCCGGGTAACTTAGGTACTATCATTCGCGTAGCGGATTGGTATGGCATTAAGCACATTGTCGCAAGTGCAGACTGCGCGGATCCATACAACCCTAAAACCATCAGTGCGACGATGGGCAGCTTTGGTCGCGTTCAGGTTAGCCTTGTTGATCTGCCAAGCTACCTCGAGCAAGCGAACTTGCCAGTCTATGGTGCGTTTTTGGAAGGGGAAAGCGTGCATAAGACGGATTTCTCTGCCGAAGGCATTTTATTGATGGGCAGTGAATCTCACGGCGTGCGTGAAGAAGCGTCGAAATTCGTGACGGATAAGATCACTATTCCGGCATTTGGCGGTGCTGAATCGCTCAACGTCGCAATGGCTACGGGTATTATTTTGGATAATATGCGTCGTCAGCACAGCTAATTTCATTCAACAAATCGAGATACAAAAAAAGCGTAATGGCTTTCGTCATTACGCTTTTTTCGTTTATCTGCTCTTAATTACTTTTCCAGCATATCCAGTTTGTTTGGCACGCCATTCCACTTCTCGGCTTCTTCCATTGCTGGTTTTACTTCAGTTTGTACTGGCCAAATTTCAGCGAGTTCTGCATTGAGCTCTATATAGATTTGTTGATCTTCAGGGACTTCATCTTCCTGGAAAATCGCATGAGCGTCACACTCGTCGACACACAAACCGCAGTCGATGCATTCTATTGGATTGATTACCATGAAGTTCGGACCTTCGTGAAAGGCGTCAGCCGGGCACACCGCAACACAGTCGGTGTATTTACATTGGATACAGTTATCGGTTACGACAAACGCCATGATAATCAGCTCTTAAGTTAGTCAAAATGAAGGAATGGGGGATAATACTCATCCCAAGGTAAAATTCAACTCGAAAGGTCAACAGACCCTCAGTTAAATTCACCACCTATTTTTGATTTAGTATGACAGACAATTCAATTTCTCGTAAAATGCGCGCCATTGTGAGCTGGAGACTTTTTGATTCTGGCTAAGACACCTACTATCCGAGACATCGACATGATTCGTATTAATGAAATTAAACTTCCTCTTGATCACGAGGAAGACGCGCTATTAGACGCGATTACTAAAAAGCTTGGCATTCCTGCTGAGAAAGTTATCTCTTTTAACGTCTTTAGACGCGGGTACGATGCTCGAAAGAAAACCAACATCCATCTTATTTACACGCTTGATGTTATCGTGGAAGGCGATGAAGAAGCGCTGTTAGAGAAGTTTACAAAAGATCCACATGTTCGCCAAACTCCGGATATGGAGTACAAGTTTGTCGCGAAAGCGCCTGAAAATCTGAAAGAGCGCCCAGTTGTTATCGGCTTTGGCCCTTGTGGTTTGTTTGCAGGTCTTGTTCTGGCTCAAATGGGCTTTAACCCGATTATCGTTGAACGTGGTAAAGAAGTTCGTGAGCGTACTAAAGATACGTTTGGTTTTTGGCGTAAGCGCACGCTAAACACCGAGTCAAACGTACAGTTTGGTGAGGGCGGCGCAGGTACATTCTCTGACGGCAAACTATATAGTCAGGTAAAAGATCCTAACTTTTACGGCCGTAAAGTGATCACTGAATTTGTCGACGCTGGCGCACCAGAAGAAATTCTGTATGTAAGCAAACCACACATCGGTACTTTTAAATTAGTAACGATGATCGAAAAAATGCGCGCGAAAATCATCGAACTGGGTGGTGAAATCCGCTTTAGCACACGTGTTGATGATCTTCATATGGAAGATGGTCAGATTACGGGCGTAACACTGTCGAATGGTGAAGAGATCAAATCTCGCCACATTGTTCTGGCTGTTGGTCATAGTGCGCGTGACACATTTGAAATGCTGCATGAACGCGGTGTCTACATGGAAGCAAAACCCTTCTCGGTAGGTTTCCGTATTGAACACAAACAATCAATGATTGACGAAGCACGTTTTGGTCCAAGCGCAGGACATCCAATTCTTGGTGCGGCGGATTACAAACTGGTTCACCACTGTAAGAACGGTCGCACGGTTTACAGCTTCTGTATGTGTCCAGGTGGCACAGTGGTTGCTGCAACATCAGAAGAAGGCCGTGTAGTAACAAATGGTATGAGCCAATACTCTCGTTCAGAGCGTAACGCAAACAGTGCAATTGTTGTTGGCATCTCTCCAGAGGTGGATTATCCGGGTGATCCGCTTGCAGGTATTCGCTTCCAGCGTGAGTTGGAATCTGGCGCTTACAAGCTGGGTGGTGAGACTTACGACGCACCAGCACAAAAGATTGGAGACTTCCTGAAAGGTCGCGATCCAAGTGAATTAGGTGATGTTGAACCATCATTCACACCAGGTATCAAGCTTACTGACCTATCGAAAGCGCTGCCACCGTTTGCAATTGAAGCAATTCGTGAAGCGATTCCTGCGTTCGATCGCAAGATCAAAGGATTTGCTTCAGACGACGGTTTGTTGACTGGCGTAGAAACACGTACGTCTTCACCTGTGTGCATTAAACGTGGTAAAGATTTTCAAAGCATCAATTTGAAAGGCTTCTACCCAGCGGGTGAAGGTGCAGGTTACGCTGGTGGTATCTTATCGGCTGGTATCGACGGCATCAAAGTCGCTGAAGCAGTTGCTCGCGATATTGTGGCAGCGATAGAAAACGCTTAATTTCCCCTTCGTCTTAAAGACCGCAAAGCCAGTCAGTTTCACTGACTGGCTTTTTTGTGCGCGGTGCTTAAGCGTTTTCTGGTAAACATCCCGCCAAACGCGTGTTTTATGTGACTCACATTGTCTAATTCTACGAGTAATAAAGTCTGATGCCGGGAGAAGTAATATAAATATGTCACCACGTCTTTGTTGATTTTTCAGTCTCTCTAATTCGGATATAGATCAATAGACTAGCGCTATGATCAAAATTGACACTTTCCATTTAGTAAAATCAGAAAATTAGACGACACTTAAATAAAGGCCGCAAGAAAATGGTGCTAAGGAGATTAGGATGGCTTCATTAAAAGTAAAAGATTACATGACGTTGCAAGCAGTGACCTTCACCAAAGATATGTCGCTTACGGCTGCGTTGAATAAGGTAATGAAAAGTGTGACTCTTGGTGGCCCCGTCATCGATGAGAACAAAAAGGTGGTTGGGTTCTTATCGGAGCAAGATTTGTTAGATAAATTGGTTAAAGCGAGCTACCACTGTCAGGATACGCACACGGTTCAGGAATGCATGCATCAGGATGTACTTTCTGTTTCACCAGAAATGTCGATTATTGAGTTGGCAGATATGATGAAAATTGGTAAGCCCAAAGTTTATCCAGTCATTGATGATAAGGGGAAATTGGTTGGGATTATTACCAGACGAGATGTATTAAGGGCACTCGGAATGGCACTAAACGAATGTTTCATGCATCCGGTATAGATACAGACTTACCAAAGCTACATCAAAAAGGCGCATCAGCGCCTTTTGACGTTTAGTCTGCGGGTGCCGTCAAAAATTTTTCGAATCAACTTGACCTTGGATCTTACTCCAAGGTTTATCCTTGTTGTCAGATGAACAGGTTATCCCAATAAGGAACATGGCTTATGTGCACGAAACATCAAGGTTGCCAATCAGGCAAAATTAAATCTGCGGTGCCGATAGGGGTGAGTGACTCCTGCTGCGCGTCGACTAAAACGACCCTTAACATTACAAATGCAACGGTCGATACAGGTGAAAGTGCCTGTTGCAGCGGTAGCAGTTGCAATTCGGAATCTACGGCAGATGAAGCCCCCGAGAGAGCGCCCAAATCTTTAATTCGGAGCAGTTGGCTCGTCGCAGACATGGACTGCCCATCATGTGCACTAAAGCTTGAAAAGGCGATTACAGGGTTAGAAGGTGTAAGCAACGCCAGAGTAATGTTTGCTACCGAGAAATTGGTTGTTGATTTTGATGACCACTCACTAACATCTATCATTGAACAAACCGCTCGACAGACAGGCTTTCCTCTCGCGTCACTGGATAAGCCAAATAAGAAAAGTGAAATTAAAGGTTGGCGTGGTCTCGTTAAAGACAATCTGCACATTTTCGCTATCTCTGCTGCGATGCTGATTGCGGCCATCGTTTCGAATATAAACCCTCAAATTGGTGCCTGGATATTTACCTTAACCTGTCTGCTGGGTTTGTATCCGATTGCACGGAAAGCCGCCAAGTTAGCGAAAGGAGGAACCCCTTTTGCTATCGAAACCTTAATGACTGTTGCGGCGTTAGGTGCACTCTATTTAGGTGAAACGGCAGAAGCAGCAATGGTTTTATTGCTGTTCCTCATTGGTGAAAAATTAGAAGCGTACGCCTCTTCTCGTGCCCGGAGCGGCATTCAGGCGCTAATGGATTTGGTTCCGGAGAACACCATTTTGATTAAAGATGGTGTGCGCACTGAAGTACCTGCCTCGCAACTTCAACCGGGAGATGTCATAGAAGTGGCTCCCGGCGGCCGTATGCCTGCCGATGGTGTCCTGATGAACTCGATGGCGAGCTTTGACGAAAGCGCGCTTACCGGTGAATCGATTCCTGTTGAGCGCGGCGAGGGCGGTAAAATAATGGCGGGCGCTGTTGTCGTCGATAAAGTCGTGCGGATGCAAGTGACGTCGAAACAAGGTGACAATGCTATCGACCGAATTCTGCACTTAATTGAAGAGGCGGAATCACGAAAAGCACCGCTGGAACGTTTTCTGGACAAGTTTAGCCGCTGGTATACGCCGTTTATGATGGTGGTGTCGTTGGTCGTGGTCGTCACACCGCCACTGCTGTTCGCTCAACCTTGGGAAACATGGCTTTACCGTGGTTTAGCGCTATTACTTATCGCTTGTCCGTGCGCATTGGTTATCTCAACACCCGCTGCGATTACGTCTGGTTTAGCCGCTGCTGCACGTCGTGGGGCATTGATCAAAGGCGGCGCGGCATTGGAACTACTAGGAAAAGTGGAGTCAGTTGCGTTTGACAAAACCGGCACGCTGACACAGGGCAAACCACAAGTCACCGATGTCCTTTCATTCGGAGTGACTGAAGAGCAGCTACTTAGTCTTGCTGCTGCGATTGAGGTTGGGTCGAGTCATCCATTGGCGGTATCTCTGGTCAATAAGGCAGAAGGTTTAGGTATTGCGATTCCCGAAGCAAGCGAAAAAACCGCACAAGTGGGCTCGGGTGTAACGGGTGTAGTGGAAGGAACATTGGTTCAGGTTATTGCGCCTTCAAAAGCCGTCTTTCAACTTTCACAATCGCTTGAAGAACAGATCGTTGAGTTGGAAGATTTGGGCAAAACTGTCGTTATTGTCCGCCGTGAGGAAGAGGTAATTGGTGTCATTGCCTGGCAGGACACGCTACGGCAGGACGCACATCAAGCAGTGCAAGCTCTTAAAGCGCTTGGGATCTCTTCGGTGATGTTAACTGGAGACAACCCTCGCAGTGCCGAAGCGATAGCGACCCAAATAGGGTTAGATTATCAAGCCAGTTTGTTGCCAGCAGATAAAGTGCATTACGTTGAAACGGTTTCTAAACAGCACACGGTTGCGATGCTTGGAGACGGTATCAATGATGCGCCTGCGATGAAAGCGTCCAGTATTGGTATTGCGATGGGAGGAGGCACTGATGTCGCGCTGGAAACCGCAGATGCCGCACTGACTCATAATCGATTGCTGGAGTTGCCCGCAATGATCGAGCTATCACGCGCGACGATGAATAATATTCGCCAGAACGTTGCATTGGCACTTGGCCTGAAAGGTGTGTTTCTGGTGACCAGTCTGCTGGGTATCACGGGGCTTTGGGTTGCAGTGTTGGCGGATAGTGGAGCAACGGCACTGGTGACACTCAATGCTTTGCGGCTGTTACGTTTTAAGTCAAAGCAAGTGTCGTAATGAAATAAACTTGCACTATATTTAACCCGGGGCATATGACAGTGTCTCGGGGTTTTTGTTTTCCTGTGCTCAATATTGTCCAGTTTGATTATTGGGATATGACAGTCGCTCATTTAATATGCAACCAAGCTTTAATTTCATAAATAGTGTGACCAGAGTCTATTTTATGTGAAAGTGCTATGTTATTGCATTTTATTGGTGTGACCAATATCACTATATGTCCCCTTAAGGTTCGTTACAGTGCTTCTGTACCCAACCACATATTAATGAGCTTATTACTCCCAAAAATAAGCCAGAACAAGGAGCGACTTATGTCTCAAGCTGTATTCCATCTAAGTGTTACTGAAGCCGATCTTAATGGTGCAACTCTAGCCATCATTCCTGGTGATCCAGCACGCGTACAAAAAATTGCGGAGCAAATGGAGAACCCAGTATTCCTTGCTAGTCAACGTGAATACACGCTATACCGTGCAGAGTTGGACGGTAAGCCAGTTGTTGTTTGTTCAACAGGTATTGGTGGTCCATCTACGTCTATCGCTGTTGAAGAGTTGGCACAGCTTGGTGTTCGCACTTTCTTACGTGTGGGTACTACGGGTGCGATTCAACCACATGTAAATGTGGGTGACATGATCGTGACGACAGGTTCTGTTCGTCTGGATGGTGCAAGCCTGCACTTCGCTCCTATGGAGTTCCCAGCGGTTGCTGACTTTGATGTTGCGACTGCAATGAAAGCCGCAGTAGAAGAGTCCGGAGCAACGGTTCACATGGGTGTTACGGCTTCAAGTGACACTTTCTACCCAGGACAAGAGCGCTACGATACGTTCACAGGCCGTGTGGTTAAGCGCTTCCAAGGCTCAATGAAAGAGTGGCAAGACATGGGTGTTCTGAACTTTGAAATGGAGTCAGCAACACTACTTACTATGTGTGCAAGCTCTGGTCTGAAAGCGGGTTGTGTCGCGGGCGTTATTATCAACCGTACACAAAAAGAGATTCCAGATCATTCAACTCTGAAAGAGACGGAAGCTCGCTCAATCAAAATTGTGGTAGAAGCTGCACGTAAAATGCTTTAATTCGTCATTATCTGACTGAAAAGAATAGAAAAAGCCAGAGGTTGTCCTCTGGCTTTTTGTTTATTGAACGGTGGGATAAATGGTAAAGAAGCCGCGATTCAGCGGCTTCTTTACTCTCGATGCTCTCGATTAAACTTCGTCTGAGCCACCAGCGGCTTCAAACCAAGCTGCAAGGTGAGTTTTAAGGTCTTTTAACTCATCAGGGCCAATCAAAGCCAGTCCCAAATCTTCTGCGCGGGTGATGTCGTTATGACGCAAAGGGCGGAAGCTCACCAGCATAGCTCGTGCTTGTAGGCCACCTAGCAAATCACGAAGTGATTCCAGTTTGTACAGCGTATCATCGCCGTCATCACGCATGCCTTTCGTTTTGCACTCGATGATATGTAGTTTGTTGTTTACCACTGTCGCCACATCAAGTTCGTTTCTAACTTCACTTTCTCCAAGCTTACGATAAACCTGAACATTCAAAGATCGGTCCTGAATCGTTGGCATGGTGTCTTGAATCTGCTTCACCGTGCTGTGTACCAGAGTTTCCAGCCATTCACCATTAGAAAAACGACGTGCGTCTTCATTCGCAAACGTGAGGATGCCGTTTTCGTAGGTAGCAATTTCGGCTTCAACAAGATCGCTGATTAGCATGTTTAGTTCACGATAACCTTGTTGTTTCTCAGAAAGCTCTACATCCAGTTTCTGTTCTTTGCGACATGTGGTAGCAAGGTAGTTTAGCGTGGCAAGACCAGGACCAAGCTCAAGGGCGTTTGATGCCCAACGCTCACCAAGTTCATACAACTTTTTATCAAGAAGAGGTGGTAAATCAATGTATTGGAATTCGCCTCGCGCACCAAAAATCGTTAGGTAGTCAGCAATCGTAATATGATCTTCGACCTGGGTATCCTTTAGACCATCAGGGTAAAGCCAACATAATCTGTCACTGTTTGGCTCAACGACGAAAATTGGCCAGTGATAGGTGCGGAAAACCTCGTATACAGATAGCAATCGGTGGCGAAGACCGCAACTGGCATTCAATTTTACATCCTCACCACGGTCGTGAAGATCTTTAGCCAGCTTCTGAATCGATTGCTTAATCAAAGTAGTATTAACGGCGGAAGGGATCTCAAAGAATTCGGAGGTAATCTCTCGCTGCGCTAGAACGTTACTCAGTCGGTTATACATATCCTTCTGGCTTGCATCGCCTATGAAGACTATATGAGAACTTAGTGTGCGATTATCCAATAGAGGGGTAACCAATCTCACTGGGTCTTGGTCAATAATACCAACATGAACAGCCATAGATTTTCCTTTTTATGCGGCCGCTCTAAAATAGATATGAAAAGGGTTGAGTCGGCCATAATAACCATATGTAGACACGGCCGATAAAAAACAAGGGCGATCTAATAAAAAGTCGCCCTTATACAATTGGTTGAACCAGTGAAATATCCCTATTTATAATTTAAAGCGATGTACCAGCTCGTTTTGTTGATGTGCTAAATGAGTCAGGGACTCACTGGTTTGCGCTATGTTTGACATCGCCTGATAGCTTTCATCTGCGATGTGGTTGATATCCTCAATACTTCGCGCGATGGCTGCAGATGTTTCGCTTTGCTCCGCAGCAGCTTGTGAAATGTGAGTACTCATTTGACTGATTTCGATGATCAATGCCTGTATTTCTTCCATCGAACTATTTGCCTTCGAGGCTTGTTCGACAGACATTTCCATATCATTCATACAGCTTTGAATAACGTGGCTGGCTGACTGCGATCTTGATTGCAGATTACTGATCATCGACTCAATTTCAGTGGTCGACTGCGTGGTCCTCGAAGCAAGTACGCGTACCTCATCGGCCACAACGGCAAAACCACGTCCTTGCTCGCCTGCACGAGCGGATTCAATGGCCGCATTGAGTGCCAACAGATTGGTTTGCTCCGCGATATTACGGATGACATCCAAAATCGAGCCAATATGGCCGCTCATCTTCTGCAATTCTGATACGGCGCAGACAGATTCATGCAGACGCGTTTCCAACTGATTAATTGTTGTGATATTGCCGCTCATGATAGTGCGGCCTTCTTCTGATGCAGACTCGACGCGTTTTACCATCTCCAATGAGCCATGAGCACTGTGCGCTACCTCCTGAACTGAATGCGACATCTCGGTCATAGCCGTTGCAACGTTGGCGGTTTGTTCACGTTGAGAACTCAATTGTCCCTGAGCTTGAGAAGAGGTTTGTTCGTTGGTTGCTGCAGTCGAAGCCAGATTTTCAGACGCTTCGTTCAGCCTCACTAGGATGTCATGCAGGCTGTCTGCTAAAGAGTTGATGTGGCCGCTCACACGACTAAATTCATTTTTATATCGAACATCAATGCGTTGCGTCATATCACCTTCGGTGAGACTTTCAAGAACGTTGAGGATCTTAGTTAATGGCTCACGCACGCTTTGTGCAATGTGATAACCAATCGCCGCTGCAAAAAGTACGACTACCACACCAATGATCACCGCTTTTGTTACACCGGCAGAGTAGATGTCACCCGCCTCAGTCAGGGATTCATTCAGTTTATCTGTTGCAGTTGTGGTGAACTGCTCGAGGATAGTCATTGTTGTATCTACCTTGTTGGCAAGGTTGGCTATATTGTCATACAAAGCCGCGCGAGCGATCAGGTAGTTATTGTGCTGATCCAGTACCCCGCCACGTTTACCTACGTCACGAGTAAACTGCTCGACGGAATCGCCAAAGGCTTTTTCGATCTCTGGTAAATGGGCTGCCAGACCACGGAACGCATCGTTTAAGTGCGTGACCGTTTTGCGGTTTTTAGCGACGGCTTTTGTTACAAACTCTGAGTTTGAACTTGCTAATGCGTCTGACGTTATCACTTCTGCATCTTTCAGCTTAATGAAGTAGCTTTTGGCCATCACCTTCACCGAAATACTGGATTGATCCGCAACGTACTCTTTCAGCCCGACTGAAAGCTCTGTATTCAGTTTTTGGAAACGGCGAGAAGATTTTTGTACCTCTTCTTGCGCCATGAACATCGCTTCGTAGTTGTCCATGGCTTCTAGAGCTTCAGAAAAATAGCTTTTCTCTAATTCTTTTAGCTCAGTAAATGGTTCTGCGAGAGAGGGATAGATTTGACTTGCGGATTCTAACTGACTCAAGGTTGACTCGAATCGCTGATGAGATTTGGCGAACTCCTGACGCATTGTGTCCATGCGCTGCTTATTCTCAGTGGTCAGGAAGTCTTTAAAAGATTTGTCAGCAGAAAGTAGTTCTACACTGGTTTGGTTTGATAGAGAAACGAGTGGTAAAGATGACTTTGAAACGGTCTGGAATTTTCCATGGATGTCGTTCATTCCTCCCATCATAATGGCAATGGTGACTGCAAATAGGATGATGATCAGTGCAAAACCCGCATACATCCGTTTAATAACTGAACCTCGCATAAGTGAGTGTCCTCTCCCAGAAATAGACAAAAGAGTTCCAAATGACGTTAAAATGCAGTTTTCGGAATGTTTTAGTCCGGTTCTGGCAAGCATCTCAGGTGATTTGGGGATAATTTATAATTGTCTTAAAAAAGTAACAAAATTCACCGGATTGTATTGAGTCTGAGACGCACATTTTATGACGCACACGACAAAAATAGCTTAGTTTTAAACACCTTAAGTAATAATGTTAAGTGAACACTGTTTTTATTGAGCTATGCTTTTGCTTGGCGCATACTAAATGGGTTACACAACCTTATAAATTGGAGTACCCATGGCGGAAGAGACTATCTTTAGTAAAATTATTCGTAAGGAAATCCCAGCAGACATTCTTTACCAAGACGATTTAGTAACTGCTTTTCGTGATATCAACCCGCGTGCACCGAGCCATATTCTTATCATCCCAAATAAATTGATTCCTACTATCAATGATATGGAAGTTGAAGACGAAGCGATGATGGGTCGCCTATTTACTGTCGCGAAAAAACTTGCAAAAGAAGAGGGCATTGCCGAAGACGGTTACCGCTTAATCCTAAACTGCAATCCTCATGGCGGTCAGGAAGTTTATCATATTCACATGCATCTATTAGGCGGTCGTCCTTTAGGCCCAATGGTGTTGAGCTAAGCGACTTAAATTGGGTGGTAATTGTGCCACCCAATTTGTTTACTTTTCTGAGCACACATTTGTGGAGATAAATGTGAAATTAGGTGTGAAGCTGTTAGGGCTGGTTAGTTGGGCTCTTATGGCGTCTGGTTGTGCTAATTTATCTGCTGGTAAATTGTTTAGTCACTACAGCGATCAGAACCAAGAAGTTTATCAGGCCGTAGCCTCCGGAGAATATGCAAAAGCCAAGCAAATTCAATCGAGTGATGTAGGTGGTGAGATACTTGGCAATTTCGAAAAAGGCCGACTTTCATTTCTCGCTCAAGATTATCCGGCCAGCCTCCGCGCATTGGAAAACAGTGATCGCGCTGTTCGTACCCAACAAGATCGTGCCATCATTTCTGTCTCTGAAACTGCCACTAATGTTGGTTCTCTGGCGGTCAACGATAATCTTCAAGATTACCAACCCGCTGATTATGAGTTGGGCTTCCTACACTTATATCTTGCGCTGAATTATTTGCAGAAAAATGATCTGGAAGGCGCATTAGTCGAAGTTCGTCGAGCGAATCAGGTGCAGGAAGCGGCAAGAAAAGCGCGTGAAAAAGAGTTAGAAGCCGCTGAAAAGGATCTGAAAAACCAAGGCATGTCCGCTAATTTGGGGAGTGTACTGGCCAGATATCCCGATGCAGGGGAAAAACTTAGCGCGGTGCAAAATGGGTATCTGTTCTACCTTTCAGGTTTGTTATACGAAGCTTCACGAGACCTCAACAGCGCTTATGTCGATTATCGACGCGCGCTGGCAGTGATGCCCGATAATCCGCAAGTCATCGAAAGTACGATGTACGTGGCAAAGAATTTGGGTATGCGCGAAGACCTCAGGTTGCTGGAAAAACGCTACGGCAATGCGCCATCAGGCCTTAACAAGGCACCATCAGGCCTTAACAAGGCACAAGGCCGGGTTATCGTGCTAGACGAACAAGGTGTAGTTGAAGCTCTTAATGGATGGCGCATCGATTTACCGATTTACGACAGTCGAAATAGGTGGGCAATCTATTCGCTAGCTTTGCCTTACTACCCTAATCGAGGGACGCAGAAGTTTGGTGATGTCAGTCTGAATGGCACCAAACTGAATTCCAGTACTTTGGCTGATGTAAACGCAATGGCTCAAAACGATCTCAATGAGCGTTTAATGTCCATAGTGATTCGTCAGGCACTCCGTGTGTGGGCGAAAGACCGCATTCGTAAAGAAGCGGCCAAGAAAGGTGATGACGTTGGCAACCTTTTGTTCAACGTCTGGAATACATTGACTGAACAACCTGATACCCGAAGCTGGCAAACACTGCCTGCACAAGTGAAAACGGCATCTCAAATAGTGAAGCCGGGAACACAGAGCTTAAACTTAGGTGATCAAGTCTATCAATTTGATGTGCCTGCACAGCAAACCACGTTGGTTTGGGTCTCTCGTCAGGGAGCGCACTCGACTGTGTGGCATAAGCAACTAGGGAGATTGTAATGAGATTATGGTTTATTGGCTTAGCGATGCTTGTGGGTTTGGCTGGATGTGCTGACAACACAGCAGGCATCCGAATTGACGGTCAGACACAGCAAGTATTTTTTAACGACAACGTATTAGGTAGCCGATTAGTGGTGGACAACATTACGACCACTTATGTCGATGACCGGCCAAGAGGAGTCGTCCAGCTAAATAGTAACTATAAGGGTGATCAACCTATCCTTTACCGCTTTTACTGGTATGACAATAACGGACTGGAAGTGAACACCAAACCGGGACCATGGCGAAAGATGATCGTGCATGGTTTTGAGTCGGTTGTGCTTTCAGAAGTTACTGTGAATCCAAATGGCACGCGATTTCGCGTTCAAATCAGAGAAGCACAAGATAATTAAATTTACCCTGCGCCCTGAGCGCGAGGGTGTTGGATGAAACTAAGGAACTCTCATGAAAAAAAGTATTATTGCTCTTTTAGGTCTTGCCGTCATTCTGGGTGGTTGTGCTAACAAGGTCTCATACGGTGATGCTCAAACCACAGAAACAACGACCATCGACTTTGGTTCTACTGATCTGCAAAAAATTGCAGCTGAAATGGTCGATAGCATGATGATGTCTGGCTCTGTAGCTGCAATTACTCGTGACCAACGTCCTATCGTGTTTGTTGAACGCATTAAGAATAAGACCAGTGAGCATATTGATACTGAATCGATTACCGACACAATTTCAACCAAGATGCTAAATTCAGGTAAGTTCCGTTTTGTCGATATGGACCGCGTTGAGTCTGTTCGTAAACAACTAAACTTCCAAAATACGGATGAATTGGTAAATCAGAGTGCTGCGATTCAGTTCGGTAAAATGGTCGGCGCCCAATACATGCTTTACGGAAACCTTTCTAGCATTGTGAAGAACGCCGGAAGCGATAAAGACGTGTATTACAAAATGACCATGAGACTCATGGATCTGGAAACTGGCTTGATCGAATGGGCAGATGAAACTGAAATTCGAAAGGCACAATCTAAGAGCTTGTTTGGCCTTTAATTGGCAGTGATGGAGAAGTAATCGATGGCATTGTTTTCCTGGCCTCAAGCGAAGCAGCTTGATCCGACCCTAAATGCTCTTGATGGCTTTTTCAGTGAGCCTCCGGTGAAAGTACAAACTCTCACGGGAGGGCTTACTAACCGCTGTTGGCGCCTAGAATCTTCTGATGGTCTTGCTTATGTCTGGAGACCTTTAAGTAAAGTATGTAAGGCCTTTTTCATTTCTCGCCACAACGAATATCAGGTTCTCAGTGCCATTGCTCCTCTTGGCATTAGCCCGACGCCAGTGTTAGTCCATGAGCAAGGTTTATTGGTTGAGTGGGTAGAAGGCGAAACGCTGACTAATGTCGGCATTGAATTGGACGAGTTATTGTCCGTCGCAGCGACGATCCACCAATCTCCAACGAATGTTATTCCTGTTGTCCCATTCTCTTATCTCTCGCGAATTGACCATTATTGGCTAGAATTAGGCGGAAAATACTCGGGAACCGAGTTTGAGTTGCTCTATAAGAAGTGGCGAACTGAGCCGAGCATTGAGCCACTGCCTATCGCGCTGTGTCATTTCGATTTAGGTAGCTATAACCTGGTCAGGGGCGCTGATGGTGTCAAAGTGATTGATTGGGAATATGCCGGGTTGGCCGATCCTCGATTAGATTTAACCATTATGTTACAGGTCGCTGATGTGCCTATCGAAGATGCGGTAGTACGCTATTGTGAAATTAGAGGCATTGAGAATGTGCCTGTCTGGTTGGAAGGGGTTAGCGCTTGGCATCCTCGAACTCTAGTCATGGCAATGCTTTGGTACTTACTGGCTTATCAATTGTGGGGAGATGAGCAATACTTAATCAGCGCAAACGAGTTTAGAGACTTATTGTGTATAGACGATCACTGTTTTGAGAACTCGTGACATATTCCCCTTTAAGAGTAAGGAAATAGTGTTAGTTTTAAGAAAAGTACCAGATATTTACAGGGAGAGGTACAAATGATTATTTACTTGCATGGCTTTGATAGTACTAGCCCGGGTAACCACGAAAAAGTTCTTCAGTTACAATTTATCGACGATGACGTCCGCTTTATCAATTACAGCACGCTTCATCCTAAGCACGACATGCAGCACCTGCTCAAAGAGGTGTCGAAAGTAATTGATCAATCTGATGATCCAAATCCGTTGATTTGTGGTGTTGGCCTTGGTGGTTATTGGTCAGAACGGATTGGTTTTCTCTGCGGGATTAAACAGGTGATGTTTAACCCAAATTTACATCCTGAGCAAAACATGGCTGGACGTATCGATCGTCCAGAAGAGTACGAAGACATTGCGACCAAATGTGTCGATCAGTTCCGTGCAAAAAATCAGGGACAGTGTTTAGTCATTCTGTCGAGAGACGATGAAATCCACGACAACACGAAAACGGCCGCTGAGCTGGAAAAGCATTACCCTATCATTTGGGATGACACCCAATCTCACAAGTTTAAAAAGATCTCTCACCATCTTCAAACGGTCAAGGAGTTTAAGAACACCTAGACGCGCACAACTTTCCACTCTTAATCAGCACTCTTTAGAGTGCTGTTTTTCTTGTATCCCTGACAGCCCCTGTTTTAAACGATTATTGTGCTCTGCTCAGTGTTTTTCTGGTTGGAAACTATGTGGCACGAACATGCTGTTGTAGAGTAGCCGAAAAGTAGACAATCCGCATCCAGAACAAGGATTTTGGTTGCCTTCAAAAGACGGCTCTATATAATGAGCGGGATTAAAATTATTTGACGAATATCAAAAAAATTATTGAGAGCAAGTAAGAAACTTGCCCACTTCTGTCCGGATATTTAGCGCCTGACACTGTACGAGATGCGCAATAAAAAATGATACGAATGAACAAAAAACGACGCATCCATTTTAATCCAAACAGATTGAGACACCTCTAAGCACCAAGAATTCATCGGTTGGATGTTTTTCATCAGTGTGACTGATAGCGAAGCATCGAGCTGAACCTATTTATTCATTTTTGTAGAGGAAAATCATTGTGACACGCATTATCGTTGTAGGCGGCGGTGCTGGTGGCCTGGAATTGGCAACTAAGCTAGGTCGCACACTTGGTCGAAAGAAACGTGCCCACATTACGCTAGTAGACCGTAAAGCGAGCCACTTGTGGAAACCGTTGTTACACGAAGTAGCAACTGGATCATTAGACGAGGGGGTCGACGCTCTGAGCTATCGTGCTCATGCGAAGAATCATAGTTTCGACTTCCATATGGGTAGTCTTCAAGAAATTGACCGCGAACGTAAGATCATCACTCTAAGTGAGCTGAAAGACGAGCATGGTGAACTCCTGATACCGGGTCGTGAGCTGGAATATGACATTCTGGTAATGGCGATTGGCTCTACTTCAAACGATTTCAATACTCCTGGCGTTCAAGAAAACTGTATTTTCCTTGATAGCCCAGAGCAAGCCCACCGATTCCGTAGCGAAATGAACAACGAGTTTCTTAAACTTCATGCGAAAAACGGTAACGGTACGGTTGATATCGCGATTGTTGGTGCCGGTGCTACTGGTGTTGAACTATCTGCAGAGCTACATAACGCGATTAAAGAGCTGCGTGCTTACGGTTTTGGTGACTTAGACTCGAGCAAACTCAATGTAAACCTTATTGAAGCAGGTGCTCGTATCCTTCCTGCACTACCATCTCGCATTTCTACTGCGGCACACCAGGAATTAGTAAAACTTGGCGTGAATGTCCGCACTTCTACTATGGTGACAAAAGCTGAGAAAGATGGCTTGACGACCAAAGATGGTGAGAAGATTGCAGCTAAAATCATGGTTTGGGCGGCAGGTATCAAAGCACCCGATTTCATCAAGGATATTGCAGGTCTGGAAACGAACCGCATCAATCAGCTAGTGGTGAAAAGCACGCTGCAAACGACGCGCGACGATAACATCTTTGTTATCGGTGATCTGGCTCAGTGTACACAGGCTGATGGCACATTTGTTCCACCTCGAGCTCAAGCTGCGCACCAAATGGCAAGCCGAGCGTTTAGCAATATCGTTGCTATGATTAACGGCCGTGAACTGAAAAACTATGTTTACAAGGACCATGGTTCTTTGGTCTCCCTGAGTCAGTTCTCGACTGTAGGTAGCTTGATGGGCAACCTGACTAAAGGTTCTATGATGGTTGAGGGTCGCATTGCGCGCGTGGTGTACATCTCTCTTTACCGTATGCACCAAATCGCGTTGCATGGCCTGTTCAAGACTGGTTTGATGATGCTGGTTGGTCGTATCAACCGTGTATTGCGTCCTAACCTGAAATTGCACTAATACGGCATAAACTCGCTCATTCAGCAAAGCGAGTTTATGTTTGGATATAAAGACAAAAGTCACCGTTTATTGGTGGCTTTTTGTTTATCGGGCTCAGGAGAAGACTACTTCAGGTCTTGAGGTAGTAAAGAATAGACTACGCCATCTTTCGGTTTACCATTAAAAATAAAGCGGTTCCTCGCAATGGTCTCCCTATGTGCACCAATCGATTCAATTAAAGCCTGACTGGCGGCATTATCGGGATCACAGACGATCTCTATTCGAGTCAGGTTAAGTTTGGCGAAGCAGAACTCGGCAAGCGCACAAACCGCCTCTTGTGCATATCCCTGACGCTGATAATGATCGGCAACCCAGTAGCCGATACTCGCCATATTAAAAGTGTGATAAAGCTCGTTCACAGCCACCATTCCTAACAGGGAATTATTCTCCCGGCCATAAATGCCAAAACCAAAGGCTTCTGTTTTAACCCAGTTTAAGCGTGTGGCAAGCAGAAAATCTTGAGCGTCTTTGAGCGAGACGTTTTCATCACACCAATCTAACCAAGTGTGCAGAGAAGGAGAGTGCGCAAGTAATCGGTGCAGAGCGTTTGCGTCTTCGGCTGGAATGAGGCGCAAAGCTAAGCGAGGAGTGATGATTTCAAAATCAGGGTTCATGAATCGAGCGGATTTCCATTTCTGATGAATGTTTTCTAACGGTCTTACTTAGGTATATACCCAAATGACTGCAAGATGAAGGATTCAGACTGTCGTCACTGGCACGAGTTCAAGGAAAAGAATGCAGCGGAATGCCGTTCTTTCCAAGTCATTTGGCTATAACGCAAAAGCGCAGCCGGAGCTGCGCTTTATTTAATTTTTCTGATCAGTCAACACGACGAACCTGAATGATCATGCCCATCAACGGGTTATCAAGGTAATGAGTTTCACCGCTTTTCATACGACGTTTTTGGTCAAGTCTGTAGGTCTTGAGGAACTTCTCTTCAGTCACCGTTGGTGAAACATCCGCTAAGTTACCCACTTGTACGTTGCCGTCTACATCGCCCATTTCGTCCGCCAATTGCTCAGTCGGTTTTGATTCGAAGTGAACTTGTCGCACGCTCGGCTCACGGAAATCCATCGTCGTTTCTGCAAACAAGTAGTGCTGAACATAGATTTGAATCTTGCCATCTAATTCATACAGCGGGCCGTTAACATTAGACTCACTGTAACCGTCGCTAGCGAACGTCGTAACGCTACCATCGTTAGGACTGCCATCTGCGTAATATGAACCTGAAAAGTCGCGTCCACCTACGATACGGAAAATCGGTGCACTGCCTTGGCCACGATCACCTTGTCGCCAAGCAACATGTTTAAGCACTTTAAATCCTGCGTGATTGTTCAGTGCGGCTTCTTGTGGGTTCAGGCGGAAAGAAGAACGAGGTAATAAGGCTGCGCCTTTAGATGAGCGATATGCATCGCTATCTAAACTGCCGACATTCATCATGTCAATTTGAGGCAGTTGGTTTGGCCAGGATTCACTCGTGCTTTCAGCGTTGACTGCTCGCTTGAAAATGATCACTTCAATATCAAATTGGCGTTGTGCCCAAGAAGGCATAGAGACACATAGAAGTAATAACGGGATCAGTATTCTCATTCGACTGTTAGCTCGTTGGTAATAAATTCTGTTTAAAATCATTCAGTAAGTCTTTAACAAACTGAATTCGTTTACGTCGGTCTGTTAATGGTACGCTAAACTTGAACTTAGTTGGACCTTCCATTGCAAATTTTTGCGGCTGCGATTGAAGGAGTTTAACCAAATACACTGGATTAATGTCAGCTTCAGGGTAAAACTCTACGAATCCGCCTTTGTCATGGGCTTCAATCTTCCTCGCTTTCAGGTTAGCTGCAGCAAGTTTCATTTCTGATACAGCCAATAGGTTTTTCGCTGCATCTGGAAGCAGGCCAAATCGGTCAATCAGCTCCACTTTTAATTCCGACAACTCATCACTATCTGTCACGCTGGCAATACGTTTGTACATTGACAGGCGTGTATTAACATCAGGGATGTAGTCATCCGGCAAAAGCGCTGGAATGCGCATTTCCACTTCCGTTTGCTCTCGCAGCAAATCGTCCAGTGATGGTTCTTTGCCTTCTTTCAATGCTTCTACGGCTTGTTCTAGCATCTCCATATACAGTGTAAAGCCAACTGATTGAATTTGCCCACTTTGTTCATCACCAAGTAATTCACCGGCACCACGAATTTCTAAGTCGTGAGTTGCGAGCGTAAAGCCTGCGCCAAGATCTTCCAGAGACGCAATAGCATCCAGACGTTTGATGGCATCTTTGGTCATGGCTTTTGGATGTGGCGTCAATAAATAGGCATAGGCTTGATGGTGAGAACGACCAACACGACCACGCAACTGGTGCAACTGTGCCAGACCAAGATTATCCGCTCGGTCCATGATGATGGTGTTCGCGGTTGGTACGTCGATACCTGTTTCAATGATCGTTGTACACACCAAAACATTGAAGCGTTGGTGGTAGAAGTCGTTCATGACGCGTTCTAGTTCACGCTCACGCATTTGACCATGTGCCACGGTAATACGGGCTTCTGGAATCAGTTTCTGTATATCTTCGGCGGTCTTTTCGATGGTCTCCACCTGATTGTGCAGGAAGTAAACCTGTCCACCACGCATGATTTCACGCAGCACGGCTTCACGTACAACAGACTCTTCACGCTCTCGAACAAACGTCTTAATGGCCAAACGACGAGCTGGCGGGGTTGCGATGATGGATAAATCACGCATTCCGCTCATTGCCATGTTGAGAGTACGTGGAATCGGTGTCGCGGTGAGGGTCAGGATATCGACATCCGCGCGCATCGCCTTCACTTTCTCTTTTTGACGGACACCAAAGCGGTGCTCTTCATCGACGATCAGTAGGCCAAGATCTTTAAACCTGATGTCGCTGGACAGCAGTTTATGTGTACCTACGACGATATCTACTTTACCGTCAGCTACATCTTGCAAGATGACTTTTTGCTCTTTTGCGGACTTGAAGCGTGATAATACTTCTACGCGAATTGGCAAGTTAGCGAAACGGTCGCGGAAGTTTTCAAAATGCTGTTGAGCCAACAGGGTGGTTGGAACGAGTACTGCTACTTGTTTTCCATTGTCCGTGGCGACAAATGCCGCGCGCATCGCCACTTCTGTTTTACCAAAGCCAACGTCACCACAAACCAGTCTGTCCATCGCTTTCGCTTGGCACATATCTGACATCACCGCGTTTATCGCCGTTGATTGATCGTCGGTTTCCTCAAACGGGAAGGTTGCTTTGAAGGTGGCATACTGCCCACGATCCAGTTTGAACTTAAAGCCGGGTTTTAATTCGCGCTTGGCATAAACATCCAGCAGCTCCGCGGCGACGTCACGCACTTTCTCTGCGGCTTTTCTGCGTGCTTTCGCCCAAGCTTCTCCGCCGAGTTTGTGTAACGGCGCACTTTCTTCAGCGCCACCGGAGTAACGGCTAATGAGATTCAGTGATGACACTGGTACGTAAAGCTTGGCATCGTTTTGATATTCCAGCGTTACGTATTCGGTTTTCATACCACCTGCTTCAAGGGTCTGCAGTCCAATGTAGCGGCCGATACCGTGGTCTATATGGACAACGGGTTGACCCGGTTTAAGTTCGGCAAGATGGCGAATGACGGTATCGCTATTGACCGCCTTTTTGTCTTTGCGGCGGCGTTGGATAACACGATCGCCAAGCAAATCACTTTCACAGATAAGTGCAAAGTTCAGTTCATCATGGATAAAACCGTGGTCAGCCGTGCCAAGAATTAAGCTAAAGCGGTTATCCGAGTCCAATGCCTGGTACAAAGAGTTGTGTACTACAGGGCGAACTTTAATGCCTTGCAGAAGTTCAGTCAGTGCTTCGCGTCGGCCTTCCGATTCTACAGAAAAAACGATTTTGCCAGAGAACTGTTCACTGAACTGACGCAGGCGAGAAAGCGGCTCTTTGTTCTGCTGTTGCACACCAAGCTCTGCCAACGACTGTACTGCCAGGTTCTGACGACCTGCGCGCTTGACGATTTTTTCCAGATGTAACTGAGCTTGAGGCAGCTGTTTAAAGTGCGCGAAGAGCTCATCTTTTTTCAGCCATAGATCGTGCGGTGCAAGAAGCGGACGTAACGGATCAATTTTCTTCTGATCGTATCGATATTCAACGTCATTTAAGAAGGTGTCGACGGCTGACTCAATATCACCATAAGTGATCAACTGGGAGTCTTCAGGTAAGTAATCGAACAGAGTTTCGGTATGTTCAAAGAACAAAGGCTGCCAATACTCGATACCTGCCGGCCACGTTCCTTTAGTTACCTGCATATAGATGGATTCAGGTTCACGACGCGCTTCAAACTGAGTGCGCCAGCGAGTGCGAAACTCTTCAATCGCCTCTTTTGTGGTCGGAAACTCATGCGCAGGAAGCAGTTGGATCTGCTTAATGTCTTCGATAGAACGTTGGTTTTCTGGGTCGAAAGTACGAATCGTGTCGATCTCATCATCAAAGAAATCGATACGGTATGGGTCATCACTGCCCATCGGGAACAGATCGAGAATCGAACCTCGGCTTGCGTATTCGCCAGGTCCGAATACTTGGTCAACGTGTCGGTAACCAGAGTTCTCTAACTGTACTCGCAGCTTGTCTAACGAGAACTGATCGCCTGTTTTGACCATCAACGTGTGTTGCAGCAGGAAGTCACGCGGTGATTGGCGTTGTAATACGGTGCTGACAGGAACAATCGTAATACCGCTAGTTTGATGCGGTAACTGGTACAAACGAGCAATTCGGTCAGAGATGATTTCCTGATGCGGAGAAAAATTATCGTATGGCAGCGTTTCCCAATCAGGGAAAAGGCTCACTGGCTGGTCGGTGAATTGTTCAATTTCAGCTTGTAGTTTCAGGGCAAGCTGAGGGTCCGGCACAACAAGTAGTGAATGACTAGAATGTTGTTTCGCTAGCTCTGCAATCGCGAGCGGGAGGGCTGCCCCAGGTAAATTACCTAACTGTTTTTTATCGCCACGCTCAGATGGATTGGTGACGGAAAGT
The DNA here is from genome assembly GCF_052353105.1 of Vibrio sp. YIC-376. Classification (NCBI taxonomy): domain Bacteria; kingdom Pseudomonadati; phylum Pseudomonadota; class Gammaproteobacteria; order Vibrionales; family Vibrionaceae; genus Vibrio; species Vibrio sp. YIC-376. The sequence continues at coordinate 92,048 of NZ_JBBWFK010000011.1, read as the reverse complement.
ATCGTTGCTTTTGTCATAGGAGTTATTTTTTATCTCGCTCCAGTGAGCGCTGACGGAGTAGTTTTTGTTGTTGATATAAAGCGGCTTTGATCAATAAATCCTGATCGGAGTCTCGTAGCATCTTGTACTTCAGGGTGATGAGAACGCCTGATTCTGATGCTACACACTCTACCACTTCAGCGTAGCAGTATATTGCCGCCGCCGGATGGTCGAGAAACATTTTAACACGCACTAATTGATTCGTTTCTAGCGCTGTATCGGTGCGGTAACTGAGCTGACTCGCGCCAAATTGAGTCGTCTGAAATCGGGTTGCGGCGTCATCTTGCTGTGACAGCATAAAGCTTAACAACAGGTTAAGCTTAGCATTTTGCGTGTCGAGCAAATGAATAACCTGCTTTAAATCCTTGTTTTGCAATTCGAGACGAGCATTGTCTGACAGCGTGTCTAACTCGCTGAATTCACTGGCTACAATGAAAGGCGCAGGTATTTCGGAAGTAAAGGTTTCTTCATCTGGCAAAGCAAAGTCAGTACCCAACGTTTCCACGTTTATGGTGAGGTTATGGTGAACAGTGAAATATTCTTGCTCTGTCATGTTGTCGATCCTTTTGCCAGCGATTGCTTTCTGCTTCGTTTACGATACAGAAAGTAAGGCACTGATTATCGCTAACTGAATGAAGTTATCAAGTTTACCGCTTTTCTAGCTTGAACTTTTTGCTCGAAATGCAGACTTATTGCATGTCGTTGACAAATTTAGCGATTATCTTGTCTTTTTCATCAGAAGAGTAAGGTAAGATAGCCGACAACGTGTTATATCAAAACAGCCAGTTGATTGGTCTTATATGTATCATCCTATCTCATTATTTATTGGTTTGAGATATCTTCGGGGACGCTCTGGAGATAGGTTTAGCCGATTTGTTTCTTATATGTCGACAGCAGGTATCACCATCGGTGTGATGTCGTTAGTGACTGTATTGTCGGTGATGAATGGCTTTGAAGCCCAGCTTAAAGAACGTATTCTTGGCGTACTTCCTCATGCGGTTATCTCCCAACAAAATGGCGAAACTCCATTGACAGAAGCTGCACCGGAATTCATCCAGAATATTTCTAAAGTGGCGGAACCTGAGCCAGTTGTTCGTGGTGAAGCTGTGATACAAAGTCCTGCGCAGTTAACGGCAGGGTATTTGATCGGTATTGAGCCGAAAAAGGGCGACCCAATCGCGAACCACTTAATTGCAGGTCGATTGTCTTCGCTGCAGGCGGGCGAGTATCAAGTCTTTCTTGGACACAGCTTGGCACGTTCTCTGAAAGTCTCCATCGGCGACAAAGTTCGTTTAATGGTTACGAATGCAACACAGTTTACACCGATTGGACGTATTCCAAGTCAGCGAAACTTCACGGTTGCTGGTATATTCAATACCGGTTCTGACGTTGATGGGCAGCTGATGATCGTCAATATGACGGACGCCGCGAAACTGATGCGCTTACCAGAAAATACAGTGTCTGGCTGGCGTGTCTTTTTCTCTGATCCTTTTATGGTGACTAAATTCGCTGATGAACCAATGCCAGAAGGATGGCAATGGAGTGACTGGCGTGCCCAGCGTGGAGAGCTTTTCCAGGCAGTGAAAATGGAAAAGAATATGATGGGTTTAATGCTGGGTCTCATCGTCGGTGTTGCTGCGTTTAATATCATCTCAGCACTCATCATGGTCGTGATGGAAAAACAATCCGAGGTCGCCATTCTTAAGACTCAGGGCATGACCCAAGCTCAAGTCATGACAATCTTTATGGTTCAAGGTGCGAGCAGTGGCGTAATCGGCTCCATCGTAGGTGGCTTGGTTGGGGTAGCGGTATCGCTTAATTTAAATGCCATCCTTGAATATGCGGGCGTAGCTCTATTTACCTTCGGTGGGCATCTGCCAATTTTGATTGATTCATTTCAGATTTTATTAGTGGTGGTATTGGCTATTGCTCTAAGCCTTGCTGCTACTGTTTACCCTTCTTATCGAGCATCTTCTGTTAAACCTGCTGAGGCACTCCGCTATGAATAAGCTATTAGAATGTCGTGATATTCGTAAAGTCTACCGAGAAGGCTCGTTAGATACGGAAGTGCTGAAAGGTGTCAGTTTTGACATAGAGAAAGGTGAGTTAGTTTCTATCGTCGGGTCATCTGGCTCGGGTAAAAGTACGCTGCTGCATATTCTTGGTGCCCTCGATGATGCTACGCATGGTGAAGTGGACTTCTTAGGGCAAAATCTGACTTCCTTGAGTTCTAATAAACAAGCTGCGCTGCGTAACAAGCATCTGGGTTTTGTTTATCAGTTTCATCATCTGCTCGCTGACTTTACTGCTTTGGAGAATGTGGCAATGCCGCTATTGATAGGCGGGACTAAAGCTGTGGAAGCAAAAGCAGCGGCAAAAGCGTTGCTTGATAAAGTGGGTTTGGGTCATCGTGTGGATCATAGACCATCGGAGCTTTCTGGGGGTGAACGTCAACGCGTTGCGATTGCGCGTGCGTTGGTCAATAAACCGGACTTAGTGTTAGCGGATGAGCCGACCGGTAATCTGGATCACAACACGGCGCTGTCTATTTATGATCTTATGCGTGAGCTAAACCAGGAGTCGAATATTGCTTTTTTGGTTGTGACGCACGATAAGGAGTTGGCGGCAAAGATGGATCGTCAAATGCATATGCAGGATGGTTTGCTGGTGGATCGTTTGACGATTGAATCTGCAGTGGCGGAGGGCTAATTTTGTTTTCATCTTTAGCACTGATGATCGGTGGTCGTTTCAGTCGCGCTAAAAAGCGCAACAAGATGGTGTCGTTCATCTCTTTATCTTCTACCATTGGTATTGCTGTTGGCGTTGCCGTCATCATCATTGGTTTATCTGCAATGAACGGTTTTGAGCGGGAACTGCAGTCACGAGTACTGTCCGTGATACCGCATGGTGAGTTGGAGGGAGTGGATGGTCCTCTTCGTAATTACACTAAAACAATCAATCAAGCGTTAAAACATGAAAATGTGGTTGCTGCTGCTCCTTACGTACGTTTTACTGGATTAGCAGAAAAGGGCAGTAAACTAAAAGCCGTCGAAGTGCGGGGCGTTGAACCTTCATTTGAGCAAGCGGTCTCCAGCATGTCTGACTTTATTGACCCAGCAGCATGGCAGAATTTCTACTCAGGCCAACAACAAGTCATTTTAGGTCGTGGTGTTGCTGACGAATTGGGTATCAATGTTGGAGACTATGTCACTTTGATGATCCCACAAATGAGCACTGGCAATAACGTTCAAGCACCAAAGCGTGTTCGAGTTCAGGTCATCGGGTTTTTAACCTTGAATGGACAGATCGATCATTCGCTCGCGTTAGTTCCTTTGGCTGACGCACAGCAATACGCACGATTGGATGATGGTGTCACAGGTATTTCGTTAAAAACTAATGATGTCCTCAATGCTCCGGAAATTGTTCGCGAAGTCGGCGGTCTAGTCGATGTGTACGTTTATCTGAAAAGTTGGCAGCAGCAATTCGGTTTCTTGTACCGAGACATTCAGCTTGTACGAACTATCATGTATTTGGTTATGGTGCTGGTGATTGGTGTGGCATGTTTCAATATCGTTTCGACATTAATGATGGCGGTAAAAGACCGCGCTGCTGAAATCGCTATTTTGAGAACGATGGGAGCGAAAGACAGTCTGATTAAGCGCATCTTTGTATGGCAGGGTGTTTTCTCTGGTGTCTTTGGCAGCGTAGCGGGAAGTGTGGTTGGTGTTTTTGTCGCATTAAATTTAACCACACTTATTACAGGATTAGAGCGTTTAGTTGGGCACCACTTCCTGTCGGGAGACATCTATTTTGTCGATTTCCTGCCTTCACAACTGCACTGGCCAGATGTGGCTTTGGTGTCGATAACCGCGATTGTTTTGAGTTTGTTGGCAACCTGGTATCCCGCTTCGCGAGCGGCCAAGTTAAATCCAGCTGCGGTTTTGAGTTCCAAGTAAAGAGAGGCTTCTTTACCAGAACAAAAAACAGAAAAAGGACCGATTCCGGTCCTTTTTTGTATTTCCAATCTATTTGTCATTCGTGAATGACATTTCTTTTCAGTCAAACTGTTATTTGCGCCTCAGTGCATATCTAAGGCGCTGATTTTTACGCGATGACAATTTATCTTATGTTTCGTTTTTGCCAACTGCGAACTACTGAATAGCGCCATAATCCACGAATGCCAAAGTATCCGATGATGGCTGAAGCAACACCACAAATAGCACATCCTAAAAGAAATGGAGGTCCAATCGTGCTCATCTGTTGCATGATGAATTCCCAAGACAGCTCAAAAGTGAAAGGCTGCGGCGGAACATGCATCACAAGCGCTCCTAGCTTGTAAGCAAAGTAGAACAAAACTGGCATGGTGATCGGGTTACTGACCCAAACTAATGCCACGGAAAGCGGTAGATTGACGCCCATTAAAATAGCTAAACCCGCTGCCATGAGCATTTGGCTGGGAAGCGGAACAAACGCCATAAATAGGCCAACGGCAAAAGCGCCAGACGCAGAGCGACGATTTAAGCACCACAGGTTCGGGTTGTATAACACATGGCCGAAGACCTTTAATGCTTTTTGGCGCTTGATCACTTCGTGATCTGGCATGAAGCGTTTTATCAGCTTTCTAGGCATAGGACTGCATGACTCTCTCAGAAAAAAGTTTGACCTTGGCGTTATTTGTAGCAAGCGTCGTGTCATCAGCATGGTGGCCGACGATACCAGACTGGCGTTGGCTGCTACTGGGAATAATTACCACAGGCTCAATAATTAAGTTACGTCGTGGCTTAATTAGCATAGGCGTAATTTGGGGCTGCATGGTTGTCATCTTCCACGGCAATGCTATTGAGTATCAGCGACAAGCCCTTTTTGAAATTGGGGAGAATATTACCATAATTGGCAAAGTTGACAGCTCTTTTAAACAAATAAGTCATGGATATGAAGGTGTCGTAACGATAAAACAGGTTAACGACCAAATTCTGTTACCTTTTCTCAAACCTAAAGTGCGTTTAATAACTACCTTTCCTATATCTGTTAACAGTGAATTTACGACTTCGGTTTTGTTTAAACCGATTATTGGACTTCGCAATGAAGCGGGTTTCGACGCTGAAAAGCAGGCGATAGGAAATGGCATTGTGGCCCGAGCCGTAGTGCCTGAAGACGCGCGTTGGATTATCCGAACCAACCATTCTTGGCGTCAGACCATTATCGACAGAGTAATGGATGATCTGTCCCACCTGAATCACTTAGGACTCATTAAAGCACTGGCCTTTGCAGACCGCACAACCCTGAGTGATGACGATTGGCAAGCCCTCAGAGACAGTGGATTGCTGCATCTGGTCTCCATTTCAGGACTACACATCGGTATGGCCTTTAGTTTCGGCTTGTTGCTTGGGAGAGTCGTTCGAATTGTTTTCCCTGGTTATCCGTTTATTCCATCCATATTTGGATTGGCGGTTGCATTGGCGTATGCGTGGTTGGCTGATTTCACCTTGCCAACGACACGTGCCGTATCGGTATGTGTCATCTATGCCGCACTCAAATATACTCTGGTTCATTGGAGCGCTTGGCGGGTGGTTATGCTGGCAGTTGCTATACAGTTATTCGTGCGGCCTTTTGCATCCTTTAGTATGAGCTTTTGGTTGTCATATTTGTCGGTTTGTGTGGTGCTCTTTGCGATTAACTTAGTGCAAAAGCAAAATGGCAATTGGTTAATCAAGTTGAGGGTTCTGCTCCTCACACAATTTGCGTTAAGTTTGTTAGTTATTCCTCTGAGCGGTTATTTCTTTTCCGGATTTAGCTTGTCAGCGATTGCCTATAACCTGATTTTTATTCCGTGGTTTGGGTTTGTCGTCGTTCCCTTAATGTTTCTCGCATTGTTTTTCTCTTTAATCAGCCCTGCATTCTCGAAATACATATGGCAATGGCTGGATATATCGTTATGGCCTTTGAGCGAGTCTATTAAGTATGCGCTTGGCAGTTGGCAGCCTTTGTCTATTGAATTCACGTGGCTACTTATCCTGCTCGGCTGTTGTTTTATCATCAAACGCTTTTTGTCCGGTCAGGCATGGCTACTATTGTTAGCAGTGGTGGTCTGCGTCTCCCTATTGCCTGAGCGGAGCAAAAATGAGTGGAGAATTGATATTCTCGATGTTGGGCATGGTTTAGCCGCTGTCATCGAAAAGGATGGAAAAATCTTGCTTTACGACACAGGTAAAGCTTGGCCAAACGGAAGCATTGCTGAACAGGTTATTACGCCAGTACTTCATCAAAGGGGATACGTAACTATCGATACTTTGGTGCTCAGTCATTCCGATAATGATCACGCAGGAGGGAGGCATGTAATTGAAACCCATTTTTCTCCTGTCATTAAACGCAGTAGCCAGCAGTTTGATGGTTATCATACGTGCCATAGTGGTGCTAACTGGGATTGGCAGGGGCTAAATGTCGAGGTGTTATGGCCGCCTCAACCAGTGAAAAGAGCCTATAATCCTCATTCCTGCGTATTCCGGATTCGTGATCCAGCGTCGGGCTTTAAGGTATTGTTTACCGGAGATATCGAAGCCATCAGTGAGTGGATGCTATTAAGAGAGCCAGATAAACTTCGCAGTGACATTATGCTTGTGCCACATCACGGCAGTAAAAGCTCTTCTAATCCTCGCTTTATTAATGCGGTTGCTCCTAGATTAGCTGTTGCATCGTTAGCGAAAGATAATCAGTGGGGAATGCCAGCAGAATCGGTCGTGGCTTCTTATATTAATGCCGGTTCCATTTGGCTTGATACCGCAACCAGCGGTCAGGTAATCGTTAAAGTAAGTGAAGGTAAGTGGCGTTTTAGCACTAAACGAAGTCATACATTTGAGCCTTGGTATAGGCAGATGCTGCGTAAGCGGGTAGAATGAGCGCCTTAATGTAAGAAAATAAAGCACTTCTATGTCGATAAATACTGATGAAACGACTTGGCAGACGTTTAAGCGTCTATGGGTACATATCCGCCTTTATAAAGCTGGTCTTATCGTTGCTATCATTGCATTAGTTATTAATGCTGTCTCAGATACCTATATGATCTCTTTGCTGAAACCTTTGCTTGATGAAGGTTTTGGAAGCGCAGATTCTGATTTCCTACGCACACTTCCGCTGATCATTTTTGCCATGATGTTTATACGTGGTACCAGTGGGTTTGTCGCCGATTATTGCTTAAGTTGGGTTTCTGGTAACGTAGTCATGCGGATTCGCCGTATGGTATTTAACCACTTCATGCACATGCCAGTGTCTTATTTTGATAAAGAAAAGACAGGCAACCTACTATCTCGTATCACTTATGACTCCGAACAGGTCTCTGCTGCGACAAGCCGTGCCTTAGTAAGTATCGTACGTGAAGGTGCCAGTATCATTGGTCTTCTGGTATTGATGTTTTATAACAGTTGGCAGCTTTCATTGGTTTTGTTTGCCGTTGCGCCTGTTGTAGCGTGGGGGATTGGAGTTGTTTCTAAGCGCTTTAGAAAAGTGTCCAAAAACATGCAAACCATGATGGGTAACGTAACGGCTTCTGCTGAACAAATGCTGAAGGGGCACAAAGTTGTTTTGAGCTACGGCGGTCAGGATATAGAACGTCAACGGTTCGAAAAAGTCAGCAACCAGATGCGCCAACAAAGCATGAAGTTGGTAACGGCACAGGCAGCCGCGAACCCTATCATCCAGATGATCGCATCTGTCGCTATTGTCGCTGTGTTGTACCTGGCGAGCATTGATTCAATTAAAGAACAGCTCACTCCGGGTACATTTACCGTTGTGTTCTCTGCGATGTTTGGTTTGATGCGCCCTCTGAAAGCGCTGACTAACGTAACGTCTCAGTTCCAGCGTGGTATGGCAGCAAGCCAAACGCTATTCGCACTTATCGACCTTGAACCAGAGAAAAATGAAGGTAAACATAAAGTTGAACGTGCGAACGGTGATATCTCCGTAAAAGATGTCACGTTCACGTACGAAGGATCAGAGAAACCGGCCCTAGAGCATGTCAGCTTTGATATTCCTCGTGGTAAGACTGTTGCCTTAGTTGGGCGTTCTGGTTCTGGTAAGAGTACCATCGCTAACTTGTTTAATCGCTTTTACGATGTGGATAGCGGTTCAATCATGTTAGACGGTCACGATATTCGCGACTACGAGCTTAAAAACTTGCGTGAACAATTTGCGCTTGTTTCTCAAAACGTCCACTTGTTCAACGATACTATTGCTAACAATATCTCTTACGCGACAGAAGATAAGTTCCAACGTAGCGATATTGAAAAGGCGGCTGAGTTGGCTCATGCGATGGAATTTGTCAGCAAGATGGAAAATGGCCTCGACACGACAATTGGTGAGAATGGCGCAAGTCTTTCTGGCGGTCAGCGTCAGCGTATTGCTATTGCTCGAGCGTTACTTCGTGATGCGCCAGTACTGATTTTGGACGAAGCGACTTCTGCGCTTGATACTGAGTCTGAACGCGCTATTCAAGCCGCACTGGACGAGCTGCAAAAAGATAAGACGGTACTGGTTATCGCTCACCGTCTGTCGACAATCGAAAAAGCCGATGAAATTCTGGTCGTTGATGATGGCACGATTGTAGAACGTGGCACTCATGCCGATCTGATTTCAAAAGATGGTGCGTACGCTCAGTTACACCGTATTCAGTTTGGCGGTTAAGTTGTGATCGAAAAAATCTGGTTCGACAACCATCCACTCAAATATCTCTTGTGGCCGCTGTTGTGGCCACTGAGTCTGTTGTTTGGTGCAATCAGTCAGTCAAAACGTAAGCAATACCAAACAGGAAAAAAGCTCGCTTATAAAGCGCCTGTACCTGTCGTGGTGGTCGGTAATATTACTGCTGGCGGCAATGGTAAAACGCCAGTGGTGGTATGGCTGGTGGAACAATTACAGCAGCTTGGTTATAAGCCGGGAGTTGTGTCACGCGGCTATGGCGCTAAGGCACCGCATTATCCATTAGTTCTGGATGACCAAACACCAGCAAAACACTGTGGTGATGAGCCTAAGCTTATTTACGGTCGTACTGGTGCGCCCGTCGCGGTTGACCCTGTACGAGTAAATGCAGTCAAGGCGCTGTTGGAAGTCGGGGTGGATATTGTCATTACTGATGATGGCCTGCAGCATTATGCACTCGCACGAGACATCGAATTAGTGATTGTTGACGGAAATCGACGCTTTGGTAATGAAAGCTTGATACCTTTGGGGCCATTGCGCGAAGGTATAGAAAGACTGAGTGAAGTGGATTTCGTGATCACTAACGGTGGTCATGCCCAACAAGATGAAATTGCGATGTCACTTGCGCCTGAGAAAGCAATTAACCTCAAGACTAATCAGCATATTGATGTGTCAGAGTTAAAAGAATTAGTTGCATTCGCGGGCATTGGGCATCCGCCGAGATTTTTTAATACACTGAATGTAATGAATGCTGATGTCAAAGTAACCAAAGGCTTTGCCGACCATCAAGACTTTGACCAGCAAGGATTAGAAGCATTGGCTCAACAAGGAGCGAATGTGATCATGACAGAGAAAGATGCCGTTAAGTGTCGCGATTACGCACAGGATAATTGGTGGTATCTGCCTGTATCTGCGCAGTTTAATTCAAACGACGCAGAGCGAATTTTAAATAGAATAAAAGAGGTTAAAGCGACTTATGGATCACCGTCTGCTTGAGATTGTAGCTTGCCCTGTATGCAAAGGTAAGCTGACGTACGACAAAGATAATCAAGAGTTGATCTGCAAATTTGATCGCCTTGCTTACCCGATAAAAGAGGGTATTCCTGTTCTGCTTGAACCAGAAGCACGAACAATGAGCATGGACGAGGGACGCTAATGTCTTTTACTGTCGTCATTCCCGCTCGTTATTCCTCTACTCGCTTACCGGGTAAACCACTGGCTGATATTGGCGGAAAGCCGATGGTGCAGTGGGTGTATGAACAAGCGATGCAAGCTGGTGCGGAAGATGTGATCATCGCTACGGATGATGATCGTGTTGCGGGTGCGGTTGCGAAGTTTGGCGGCAAAGTCTGTTTGACATCGCCAAACCATGAATCTGGCACTGAGCGTTTGGCTGAAGTGGTCGAGAAAATGGCTATTCCTGCTGATCACATTATTGTGAATGTCCAAGGTGATGAGCCGTTAATTCCTCCTTCAATTATTCGTCAGGTCGCGGACAATCTTGCAGGTTGTGATGCTCCGATGGCCACACTGGCAGTAGAAATTGAGTCGGAAGAAGAAGTCTTCAATCCAAATGCGGTTAAAGTGGTGACTGATTCTCGTGGTTATGCGATGTACTTTAGCCGAGCTACGATTCCATGGGATAGAGATAATTTTGCCAAGCAAGACAAAACAATCGTAAATCCTTTGATGCGCCACATTGGTATCTACGCGTACCGAGCGGGTTTCATCAATACGTATGTCAATTGGGCTCCGAGCACATTGGAGCAAATTGAATGTCTGGAGCAGCTTCGTGTGCTCTGGTATGGCGAGAAGATTCACGTTGCCGTTGCTAAGGAAGCGCCTGCTGCGGGCGTAGATACTCCAGAAGATCTGGAAGCAGTACGAGCGATAGTAGCAGCTAACGTAAAGTGAGTTTTCCTGACGATAAAAAGGCTCCGATTCAGGAGCCTTTTGCATTTAAGGGGACTGCTCAGGGGTATCAAATATTGTTATTGTTGTCATATTGATTACGCTTAGGGCAGGTTGCCAGCGTTTCTCTATGACCGGTATCTTTGACTTCTTGCAAAATAACGTCGAAGCCCCATATACGGTACACGTGTTTTAATACCTCATCATAGCTCTCATCTAGTGGGATGCGATTATGAGGAACATACTGAAGCGTCAGTGATCGGTCACCACGGACATCAACGTTGAACACCTGAATATTCGGTTCAAGATTCGATAAGTTATATTGCGCCGCGAGTGTTTCTCGTATGCGTTTATAGCCAACCTCATCATGAATGGCCGATATTTCAATGAAGTTCTTGTGGTCGTCATCCTTGATGGCGAACAGTTTAAAATCACGCATTATCTTCGGTGAGAGGTATTGGCTGATAAAACTCTCATCTTTAAAGTTGTGCATTGCAAAGTGCACCGCTTCTAGCCAATCTGTACCCGCTAAATCAGGGAACCATTCGCGATCTTCATCGGTTGGTTCTTCACAGATGCGTTTGATATCACGGAACATGGCGAACCCAAGTGCATAAGGGTTTATGCCACTAAAGTATGGACTATTGTAGGCTGGCTGAGCCACTACGCTCGTATGGCTGTGTAAGAATTCCAGAATGAATTTTTCAGACACCAACCCTTCATCATAGAGATGATTGAGAATGGTGTAATGCCAGAACGTTGCCCAGCCTTCGTTCATTACCTGAGTCTGTTTTTGTGGATAAAAGTATTGGCTGATTTTACGCACAATACGTATGACTTCACGTTGCCATGGTTCAAGCAATGGCGCGTGTTTTTCAAAGAAGTACAGCAAGTTTTCCTGAGGTTCACTCGGGAAGCGCGCTACGATGTCCTCCTCTTTTGTTTTCGCTCTTGGTACGGTTCGCCATAGGTCGTTAATTTGAGACTGAAGGTAAGCCTCACGCTCTTCTTGGCGCGCTTTTTCCTCTGTGATGGAAATTTTCTCTGGTCGTTTATAACGATCGACACCAAAGTTCATCAGTGCATGACAGGAATCGAGTAGTTTTTCAACTTCCAGAACGCCATAACGTTCTTCACACCCTGCCAGATACTTTTTCGCAAACAACAAGTAGTCAATGATAGAGCTTGCGTCTGTCCATGTCTGGAACAGGTAATTACCTTTAAAGAATGAATTGTGACCGTAGCAGGCATGTGCCATAACCAATGCTTGCATAGTGACGGTGTTTTCTTCCATTAAGTAGGCGATACAGGGATCGGAGTTGATCACTATCTCATACGCCAAACCCATTTGGCCGTGTTTATAATGTTGCTCCGTTTGAATGAATTTTTTACCAAACGACCAGTGATTGTAGTTGATAGGCATACCAATACTTGAGTACGCGTCCATCATTTGTTCTGAAGTGATAACTTCAATTTGATTTGGATAAGTGTCGAGACGATAGTGTTCAGCGACACGCTTTATCTCTTTGTGGTATCGCTCCAGCAGTTCAAATGTCCAATCTGGGCCATCTGGCAGAATCTTGCTCTTACTGTTGCGCTTCTTTGGAGCCTCTTCAGAGAGGTTTTTTGTTGCAGTACTCATCCTAGCCTCCTTACGCCGTTTCTTTGTGGAATAGTTCTCTGAAGACAGGGAAGATATCCTCCACAGCGCGAATATTCTTCATAGCGAAGTTCGGGAATTCGTCAGTGAGTTTTTCATACTCATGCCACAATGTCTGGTGAGAACGGCGTGTGATCTCAATATATGAGTAGTACTGACAGTTAGGTAGTAATTTATTCACTAATATGTCGCGGCATCTCGGTGAGTCATCCGCCCAGTTATCGCCATCGGATGCTTGGGCAGCATAAATATTCCATTGCCCAACAGGGTAACGATCTTTCACTATCTCATCCATGAGCTTTAATGCACTGGATACAATTGTGCCACCAGTTTCCTGTGAGTAGAAAAATTCATGCTCGTCGACTTCCTTCGCTTGAGTATGATGGCGAATAAATACGACTTCTACGTTTTCGTAAGTACGAGTCAGGAACAGGTAAAGCAAGACGTAGAATCGCTTAGCGATATCTTTAGTCGCCTGATCCATAGAACCTGATACGTCCATCAAACAGAACATGACAGCCTGGCTGGATGGTACAGGACGCTTTTCGTAATTCTTGAAACGTAAATCGAATGTATCAATGAAGGGTACACTTTCGATCTTTTTACGGAGTTCCTCTATCTCCTTCTTGAGGCGATTTTCTTCAAAAGGCTGAGCAGGTTCGGTGTTTTTAATACGTGCGAGCTCTTCCTCAAGCTCTTTAAGGAGGCGTTTTTTACCCGCCGTCATTGCTGTTCTACGAGCCAGTGATTGCTGGAGTGAACGCACAACGGCTATGTTGGAAGGAATACCGGCGGTTTTGAAGCCTGCTCGATGTGTTTTCCACTCGGTAATCTTCGCGATTTGGTTTTTTTCTAAATTTGGTAGTTCAAGATCTTCAAATAGAATATCGAGATATTCATCTTTCGAAATTTGGAATACAAATTCGTCCTGGCCTTCACCGTCTGCACTTGCATTACCTTCACCAGAACCGCTACCTTGTCCTCCGGATTTCGGACGCTCGATTTTATCACCAGTGATGAATTGGTCGTTTCCTGGGTGTACACGTTCGCGTAGCCCACCTCGTCCCTGATGAAAAATCGGCTCGTTTATGTCTTTGTGCGGTATAGAGACGTCTTCGCCCGTTTCCGTATTCGTGATCGAGCGTCGATTCACTGCGTCTGCTACCGACTCTTTGATTTGCTCCTTATGGCGCTTCAAGAAGCGCTGTCTGTTAACAGCGCTCTTGTTCTTGCCATTGAGCCTGCGGTCTATAAATTGCGCCATGAAATAGCCCTCTTCATGTTTCACAAGCGACCTAACTCAACACTGGGTTAGGATGACTTACGTACTCGTAGGTACCACTCAGAAAGTAGGCGAACCTGTTTCTCGGTATAGCCTTTTTCCATCATGCGAGCGACAAAGTCGTCATGTTTCCTCTGATCTTCAGAAGAGGTTTTCGCATTAAATGAGATAACCGGAAGTAGTTCTTCGGTGTTAGAGAACATTTTCTTCTCGATCACTGTGCGCAATTTTTCGTAGCTGGTCCAAACAGGGTTTAGACCATTGTTAGTCGCTTTCGCACGAAGCACAAAGTTGACGATTTCGTTACGGAAATCTTTAGGGTTTGAGATGCCCGCTGTTTTCTCGATTTTCTCTAGTTCGGAGTTTAGAGAACCTCGGTCAAATAACTGCCCGGTTTCAGGATCACGGTACTCTTGGTCTTGGATCCAGAAGTCAGCGTAGGTGACGTAACGGTCGAAGATATTCTGACCATATTCAGAGTAGGACTCTAGGTATGCGGTCTGAATTTCTTTGCCAATAAACTCGACGTAGCGTGGAACCAGGTATCCTTTCAAAAACTCGAGGTATTTTTCAGCCGTTTCTGTTGGGAACTGTTCACGTTCGACTTGTTGCTCGATGACATAGAAAAGGTGGACAGGGTTCGCTGCCACTTCGGTTTGGTCAAAGTTAAAGACACGCGACAAGATTTTGAAGGCGAAACGAGTGGATAGACCATTCATACCTTCATCAACACCCGCGTAATCACGATACTCTTGGTAACTCTTCGCTTTCGGGTCGGTGTCTTTCAACGTTTCACCATCGTACACACGCATTTTTGAGAAGATGGACGAATTCTCAGGCTCTTTCAGGCGTGAAAGAATACTGAACTGAGCCAAAGTCTCTAAGGTACTTGGTGAGCAAGGTGCTTGAGACAATTCACTGTTTTCAAGCAGTTTCTTATAAATCTTCACTTCTTCTGAAACGCGTAGACAGTACGGTACTTTAACGATGTACACACGGTCGAGGAACGCTTCGTTGTTCTTATTGTTGCGGAATGTTTGCCATTCGGATTCATTCGAGTGCGCTAAAATCATGCCATCGAATGGAATCGCAGAAAGACCTTCAGTACCGTTAAAGTTGCCTTCCTGAGTCGCGGTCAGCAATGGGTGAAGCACTTTGATTGGCGCTTTGAACATCTCAACAAACTCCATCAAGCCTTGGTTGGCTTTACAGAGTGCACCAGAGTAGCTGTAAGCATCTGGGTCGTCTTGAGAGAAGTGTTCAAGCTTACGGATGTCCACTTTACCAACTAGCGATGAAATATCTTGGTTGTTTTCATCACCTGGTTCAGTTTTCGCCACCCCGATCTGGTCGAGAATAGATGGACGCACTTTCACGACTTTGAACTTGGTGATGTCTCCACCGAATTCATGCAAGCGTTTCGCTGCCCATGGCGACATGATTGAACGAAGGTAACGTTGGTCAATGCCGTATTCTTTTTTAAGAATCTCGCCATCTTCGGTTGCTTTAAATAAGCAGAAAGGATGGTCATTGACTGGGCTGCGTTTACCATTTGCACTAAGAATATAGATCGGCATCTGCTCCATTAGTGCTTTCAATTTTTCGGCAAGAGATGATTTACCGCCACCAACAGGGCCTAGTAAATAAAGAATCTGTTTACGTTCTTCTAAACCTTGGGCTGCGTGTTTTAGGTACGAAACAATTTGTTCTATCGCATCCTCCATGCCATAGAAATCTTTAAACGTTGGATAACGTGATATAACACGGTTTGAGAAGATACGGCTTAGCCTCGGATCTTTGGCTGTATCGATTACCTGAGGCTCACCAATTGCCATCAGTAGGCGTTCTGCTGCATTGGCGTATGCGCTTTTGTCATCCTTGCACAGGGCTAAAAACTCCTGTAACGACATCTCTTCATCTTTTGCAGCTTCATATCTGGATTGATAGTGGTCGAAAATACTCATGTCGCTTTCCCCTTTAATAGTCAGTCTACCGACGAACGTTGATTAAGGCTTACCCACCTGTTGTCATGCTCTTGGTTGTCTGAATGTATACGTACGTCCATCTAATTTGGTTCGTACAGAACACAAGATTGGCGACACCAAAGACTTTATGTTTGTGGACAGATTTATCATCACAACGGTGAGAGGTGGATTTGAATCATTCAATCTCAGCCTTTCTCTACTTAAGACTAGTCTGGGATTTACAATTTTGCTTAACAATTATGAATTTATTGCAAAAGTGACATTTTCATCACTCTTTCATAATTGGTGTAATTGTATTGGGTGTTGCACATTGATAAATCAAATATTTGGCGCACTGGTGCCAATATTAGTGATTCATGTTTGGGATAGAACAAAGATTGAAAAAATCGTGCTAACGGATAAAAGAGGGGGCGATAGGAGAACAAAAAAAGGAGAGCATTTGCTCTCCTTAGTAAATAGTTGCATATTTATGCGCTGAAGATTTGTGCCAGTTCGTTTGGACATAAGTGGTACTGACGAGGGCAGTTACGCCACGTTTGTAGCATGCGACGGTACTTGTTTAGCATTGGCATCTGGCTGTTAAAATGATGGTCAGCTTTATCAAATTGCGGATATAAGCCTTCAGAATCCACTAAAAAGCGTACGTAGTGTACTTGCTGAGCTTCTGTCGCAATGTCAAAACCAAGGAACTGTAGGCGACGTTGATCGACTTTGCTTCGTTCTTCGGTTTCGAGTAAGTTGTTGGACTCTTGCATCGCATGGTACATCTCCATGATGTCGATAATTTCGCGACATTCTGCTTCAGTAATGCAGCCAAAATTTTTGTTTAGCTCGCACATTTGCAATCCGTATCCACGTTCAACGATCGTCTGTAGGCGTTTGTATTTCGCCGCATTACTTGGATCAAGTTGAGACATTAGGTTGTACTGGTTTGATAGAATCAAACGTTGAGCGTTTGACATTTCCATGATGACCTCACTAAATAATCTAATACATTTTTAATGTGCTTAGGTTAACGCTTCAGACATGAATGAAACATGATCTCAACACATATTTAATATGAAAAAATGGCAAGAATTACAGATTTCATCTAGCTTGCGGCACTATATTTTTCGAAGTAACGCTACTTTTTGTGATAGTGGTTGTATATATAATCTCTATCCGAGAATACCCTCAACCACTCGGGTTTGAAGACGGTAAGTACGGCAAGTGACATACCGTTTAACAGACCCTCTGGGAAGGCAAGGAGAGGCACAAAAATAAAGTAATTGTGTTGAATTGTCTCCCAATCGTAGTGACCGACAGATAAGTGGTAAAACGAATTAATCAGAAGGTGCAAACTTCCGGTAATGGCCCCATTGAAGAAACCAGCGACGAAAATAAATACAAAGATATTACGCGGTAGATAGTGATAGCTAAGTAGGAATACTAAGTAACTGACTAAAATAGGCAGTAGGGCGGACAAGATCAGAGAACTAGGCAGCAATATTAGCGAAATACCCTGTATCCAATGGTTGGCAATCATCGCGGGAATGCTAATTAAGAACGCCATCCGCCATCCATACATCATGGTTAACGTTGTTAAAGCGAGAAAGTGGATTTTCAGCCCTTCCTTAACCCCTGCTTGCGCAGACCACAAGATGATTAGCAGAACAAGCGTTGCAAAAACAATGTGCTGAAAAGATTTTTCTTGTTCAAGCTTAGGCCAAACTGTCTTTTTCCAATCAGGTAAGCAAAAGGCAATGATTACCCACATGATGACAACGAATGCTCCTAAGTTAAACCAATCCATGAATATTTCCCTACAGCGACGTTTTGTTATTTCTACGTTAAACAATTGAGTAGGGCGCTATTTTACACATACGAGTGATTGAAATAAGGTCTCCGATGCCACGAAATAAAAAAATACCAGCTAAAAGCTGGCATTTTTATGATACGTAGTCGTTCTTGCTTAGTATTTTACATTTGGGTGGTACTGAGAAAGAATCGACTTGATTTCATCCATGGTCTCTTTAGACGGAGGGTTTACTCCCTCAAGAGGGTACTCGAAGCCCAGTGCTTCCCATTTGTGAGCACCAAGTTTGTGGTAAGGAAGTAGCTCTACTTTCTCAATGTTATCCATGTCTTTGATAAATTCACCAAGCATGTGCGCCGCTTCTGGATCGTCGGTATAACCTGGAACCACAACGTAACGAATCCACGTTTTTTGGCCAATTTTATGTAAGTAACGAGCGAAATCCAGAGTACGTTTGTTCGATACACCGATTAAGTCCTGATGGACTTCATCTTTCATGTGCTTGATATCCAACATCACTAGATCGGTTGCATCCAGCACTTCGTCAATGACTTCAGTGTGTTTGCGAACATAGCCATTTGTGTCAAGACAGGTATGAATACCTTCTGCTTTAGCTGCTCTGAAAAAGTCGCGAACAAACTCAGGTTGAAGTATCGCTTCTCCACCTGAACAAGTCACACCACCGCCAGACGCATTCATGAAATGACGGTATGATTTCGCTTCAGCAATGATTTCTTCAACGGTAACTTCTTTACCTGTATGCGTATCCCAAGTATCGCGGTTATGGCAGTACTTACAGCGCATCAAACAACCCTGCAAGAAGACGATAAAACGAATACCAGGTCCGTCTACGGTACCACATGATTCAAATGAGTGAATACGACCAGTTGTTGACATCTTTTGCTCTCATGACTAGTAAACTGTTGCTGTTATTTTATTACAAAAAGCAGGGTTAAAACAGTCTTGCAGGTGTTTAGCTTGTGGAATGAAGGCAAACAAAATGGCCAATGAAGTTTTCAATGGCCATTTGCGAGTGTTTCACTAAAAGAAAGCGAAGACGGAAAAAGAACCTGTTCCGTATACGTCGGTTTGAGACTCTTTATATTCGGGAGTCTTAACCGTAAATGTTATGCTCGCACCATAATTTTGGTTATACCAGGCTGTGCCAGCAACTGCGCTGCTTTGCCAGTGCTCTAATGTGACGTCGTAAGGTTTGGACGAGCCAGGGATTCCAGAACGGTCACCTTCGATAGTGATGTCGTTAAAACGGTAGCGGCCTTCAAATCCCGCAAATAAGAACCAGCTGCTTGTGTTTGCGGCCAGCATACTTGCAGAAAATGGGTTTTCCACGCTGATGTTTGCTGCCCCCAGGCTATTTGCTAAGTTTGTTCCCCAACGAAACATGACACCTTGAGATACATCGCTTCGGAAGTTACCGGCATTAATGTCATTGACGTTGGTTATTTCCCACTGAGTACTTTTGTCTTCGCTGCGTATTAATTTATTGAATGCGCGGTAGCCAACGCTGAATGCCAAGTAGTCATCAATTTGGTAATCCCAGCCTTTTGGGTCTGTGGAACCGGTAATGCGGTGAACCAGAGACTGTGCTTTCTCTGATAATGAGCTTTCGCCAGTTGTGCCGATTGTAAAGTTATAACGCACCGCTTTATCTGACGTCAGGGAAAGGTAGTTCATTTCAGTATGAAGATAACCAGCGTATGGTCGATCGTTTGCCAGTGGGTAATCCGCCTCAATATCACTTGGTGTCCACATTTTATGGCCAAGTAGCAGCTCTATCTTATCAATGCTTGAGGATGACGAGTCACTTAGGCTCAGCCAACTCCATTCACTCTCTTTTCTTAGCTGACCGGTCGCGTAAGAGAGAAAAATGCCGTTTGTGTAATCGTGATCAACACCGAAGATACCGTCGTTATCGAGAGTAAACGCAACAGTGGATTTGGTGGATGCAAAAGCAGCAGGTGACAAAAGGGCTAGAATAAATAATTTATTGAACTTCATATAATGCTTGGTAACTTTTTCTTCGCATCATACGTAAGATTGGCAGTGAAATCCTTTGTAGTGTCACAAGATTACAGTTGAACATAAAAAAAGCCGATGCTTTTCAGCATCGGCTCTTGTGGTATTAGTAAAACGTTATAGCGCTAAAGTCTTATAGAGACTCTGTGAATGTACGAGCGATAACGTCAGCTTGCTGTTCTGCAGTCAGAGAGTTGAAACGTACAGCGTATCCAGAAACACGGATAGTTAGCTGAGGGTATTTCTCTGGGTGTTTAACTGCGTCTTCTAGAGTTTCACGGTTAAGCACGTTCACGTTTAGGTGTTGACCACCTTCGATGCCTGATTCGTGGTGGAAGTAACCATCCATTAGACCAGCAAGGTTAGCGCGTTGACTGTCTTCTTCTTTACCTAGTGCGTTTGGCACGATAGAGAAGGTGTAAGAGATACCATCTTGAGCATCAGCAAACGGTAGTTTCGCTACTGAAGTCAGTGATGCTACTGCACCTTTTTCATCGCGACCGTGCATTGGGTTTGCACCTGGAGCAAATGGAGTACCAGCGCGACGACCGTCAGGCGTGTTACCAGTTTTCTTACCGTATACCACGTTTGAAGTGATAGTAAGAATTGACTGAGTAGGAATCGCGTTGCGGTAAGTCTTAAGCTCACGGATCTTGTTCATAAATACAGAAACAAGTTCACAAGCGATGTCATCAACACGAGGGTCGTTGTTACCAAATTTAGGGTAATCACCTTCGATTTCGAAGTCGATTGCTAGACCATCTTCGTCACGAATTGGTTTAACTTTCGCGAACTTGATTGCAGATAGAGAGTCAGCTGCAACAGATAGACCTGCGATACCACATGCCATAGTACGTTTAACGTCACGGTCGTGTAGAGCCATTAGAGACGCTTCGTAGCTGTACTTGTCGTGCATGAAGTGGATAGCGTTTAGTGCAGTCACATACTGCTTAGCTAGCCAATCCATGAAGTGGTCCATTTTTTCCCAAAGTTCGTTGTAATCTAGGTATTCACCAGTGATCTTGTCCATCTTAGGACCAACTTGAATCTTCAGCTTCTCATCGATACCGCCGTTGATTGTGTAAAGCATAGTTTTAGCAAGGTTAGCGCGAGCACCGAAGAACTGCATTTGCTTACCAACAACCATTGGAGATACACAACAAGCGATAGCGTAATCGTCAGAGTTCATGTCTGGACGCATTAGGTCGTCGTTTTCGTACTGGATAGAAGAAGTATCGATAGATACTTTCGCACAGAAACGTTTGAAACCGTCTGGAAGCGCTTCAGACCAAAGAACAGTGATGTTTGGCTCTGGAGAAGGACCCATAGTGTATAGGCTGTTTAGGAAACGGAAGTTAGAACGCGTAACTAGCGTACGACCGTCAAGACCCATACCACCCATAGATTCTGTTGCCCAGATTGGGTCGCCAGAGAATAGCTCATCGTACTCAGGAGTACGTAGGAAACGAACCATACGTAGTTTCATTACGAAGTGGTCGATCATTTCTTGAGCTTGAGCTTCAGTGATCTTACCTGCAGCGATATCACGCTCGATGTAAACGTCTAGGAACGTAGAAGTACGGCCTAGAGACATTGCAGCACCGTTTTGAGACTTAACAGCAGCTAGGTAACCGAAGTAAGTCCATTGGATAGCTTCTTGTGCAGTTTCAGCTGGACGAGAAATGTCGAAACCGTATTTCGAAGCCATCTTCTTGATTTGACCAAGAGCGCGGTGTTGCTCGGCAATTTCTTCACGAAGCTGCATAGTCATGTGAAGGTCTTCACCGTTCTCAAAACGCTCTTGTAGAGACGTGAATTGAGCTAGTTTATCCTTCATTAGGAAGTCGATACCGTATAGTGCAATACGACGGTAGTCACCGATGATACGACCACGGCCGTACGCATCTGGAAGACCAGTTAGTACACCTGATTTACGACATGCAAGGATGTCTGGAGTATAGATATCGAAAACACCAGCGTTGTGAGTTTTACGGTATTCTGTGTAGATTTTAGAAACCATAGGATCAAGTTCACGATCGTATGCTTTGCATGAACCTTCAACCATACGGATACCACCGTTAGGGATGATAGCACGCTTAAGTGGAGCGTCAGTTTGTAGACCAACGATAGTTTCTAAGTCTTTTTCGATGTAGCCTGCATCGTGAGCAGTGATGGTAGAGATAACAGAAGTGTCAAAATCTACAGGAGCGTGAGTAGAGTTCTCCTGTTTGATGCCTTCCATTACTTTAGCCCAAAGCTTGTTAGTAGCTTCAGTACCTTCAGAAACTAGGAAAGATTCGTCGCCTTCGTACGGTGTGTAGTTCTTTTGAATGAAATCACGAACGTTTACTTCGTTTTGCCAATCACCTGCAGCAAAACCTTCCCAAGCTTTAGCAAATTGCTCTGCCATGACATACCTACCTTTTTAGTAGAAAAAAATACGTACTGCTTCGCCGTTGAGCCAGCTACCCCCAGATTAATCAGTTCCGTGGGGAACAGTACACTCTTATGAATAACAATATTTATAGTCTTAAATTTCTAAATTTGGGTTACAAAACTATAAATATTGTCACTGCATGTGATGTCTACCTTTTGAAGCAACAATTGCAGGTTAAACTAAAATTTTTTTGCAAACCTTAAACTAAATCAATAAATGATCAACTTTCTAGATAAAAATGGGGTAGCGACTAGCGCTACCCACAATTATTTTTTAGTTTTTTGGTCTTATAGCCAAGCTTTCAAACCATATTGGGTTTCTAGCATACCAACTGCTAGCATAGCTACCAAACAGATAACGAGTACACCCACAGGAATCACAATCTTGTCCACAAATGATAGACGAGCAGCACGCTCTTTATCACCAATCAGACCGTTGTTGTCCAGAAGCATTGTTAGTGCCCAAGCCAGTACAGGGTTAACTACTGCAGAACCAAAGATACAGATACCTGCTGCTTGTGAGTCTTTAGAGTCTTTAATCATCTGCATACCAGCTTCAAGTAGTGGTAGAGATACACCTACTAGAAGAGCAACACGCATCACCGGTGGCCATACTGCGATATCCATTGGGAAACCTAGAATCGCGATGATCATTACTAAAAGACCAAGAAGGATTGCGCCACCAGGGATTGGACGTTTTGCGATTGCTGCTGGGATCATGTAAGTACCCCAAGATGAAGTGATGTTACCACCACCAACAGCTGTACCAACCATCTGACGAACAGAACACATAGTCATTGTGTCATCCACATCCATCAGTACTTTTTCAGTCTTACGTGGGTAGTTCAACTCCTGGAAAATACGGTGGCCAAGGAAGTCTGGCGACCACATCGCAACAGCCAGGATGGCGAACGGTAGTGACGCGATAAAGTGTTCCATATTTGGAAGACCTAGCATCCAACCTTCTTCAGTGCTGCCCCACCAGTAAACTGGGTTTAGATTAGGTAGACCTGTTTCAGTCACGAATTTAATGTCAAACCCTGCACCTAGTATAAGTGCAATTGCAAGACCAGTGAATGCACACACTGGGATTGCTAACCAGCGTTTGTTCACTTTCGCAAGGAATGCGTACAGTGCAATCGTCACCGCGAGTACGATCAGACCAACGTAACCCATGCTGCCAGCTTCAACCGTCGAAGATTGTAGGCCAACTGCCCATTCTTGAATCGAGTTGATTTGGCTCATAGTACCCGTCAAGCCCAAGAAGATTAGCAAACCACCTGCCGTACCTTCCGAGGTGAGGTTCACCAGTTTGGAGCCGCCTTTTAGGAAGCTAAGCAAAAGACCGAATACACCGATTAGAATTGCCAATGCAAGAGGGTGAGCACCAGCGAGCGCGATGGTACCAATAAGAGGGATCATTGGACCGTGGTTACCTGCGAGGTTGGCTTTAGGGTTAATAAAACCAGAAGCAAGCACACAGAAAAGGAGTGCAGGGATAAGCATTTCTACACGGGCAACTTCGATAGCAAAATCTTTGCCCAAGTTAACATGGTCCCATGCTGCAGTAAGGCCATCAGCCCAAGACATCATTACCGCAGAATACATCGCGATAATGCCGATAGTGCCAGCAAGTGCTGGAACAAGGTCTTCAAGCTCAAAGCGGAAGTCACGACCTGGCAAGTTTAAGCCGAAACGACGCGGCTTCATGATTTGTAGTTCGTGGTCTAGGTAGTCTGAACGGCTTGCGAACTCAGATGCTGGACGATGAAGCTCACTGTAGCTTTTGGTCTCGATATCCGAATCAGAGTGCACTTTATTAACTGCGTCTGACATAGATTCCTCATATATTTAAAAGTTATGAATTCTTGATTCAGTTTTGCTGTGCTGCATCAGCGGCACATCCTATGCTCTAGCTATTATTAGATTTGTTGCACGTATACCTCGTGCCTAAGCATAGCTAATAACTTGTTGTGTTGAGGCACAAAAATTTCCTCAGATTGTGGTTGGAGTCTAGCAAGATAGCCATTTAGCGTGATTGATTTAGATCACTTTAAGAATCGATGTGAAATAAAACTACAGAAAATGATTAACTTAAGAATGATGAGGTAATTTTACCTGTAATTTCATTACACAAGTTGCATAAATTTAGAAAATAGCGAGGAGATATCGCACTAGTAGCACGTGACATGCCAATATTCACAGAGTGTATATAAAGCTGGCTTTATTCTTGCTTAAACGGCAAAAGACAATTTTTATGGCTACTTATTGCCGCTCAGTTTAGGAAGAAAACATGAAACAGCTTAAAATACTGCCGTTAGTGGCTATTATCTCAGGGTTGATGATCGGTTGTGGCGGCGGTGGCGGTGGTAGTAGTTCGCCTAAGACGCTGTTTAAATTCACCTTTGTTGCACCTAAGACTCAATCACTGGCGAGTAATGGTTCTTGCACGATTTACGATAGATTTACGACGAATGGCGTAGAACAAGTGCTGAATTACCATACGATAGGCGGCGTACTCGACAGTCAGCTGACCGCATACTACTCAGACGCAACTGGCGAGCGTGTAGGAGACTTAGTAACAGCAAGCAATGATAAGCTGACCATCACTCTACAATCCATTCCTGATGATGGCAGCGTTACCATCCAAGAGGTTAATGGAACGCTTATCAACGCGCTGACTTTTTCAAAACAGCTACTAGAGTCAGATTCTTCGCTGCGCAATGTATATCTATCCGTAGACGCAAACGTGAGCAATACTACGTGCTTAACTGGTAGTAACGATAAAACAGTCGTCAAATCAGTTCTGGATTACAAAGTAGCGGCAGATGCAGTGGGTAACCCATATTCTACGTTCTACTTCGATTCTCAATATGAAACCGTTACTGCAAACGAATCACGCTTCACGAAAGGTGAAACGTTGTCGGCAGTAAGCACCGAAAATACGATGGTTGCGCAGTACCGTACAGAATCGCGTTCCGCTCTTTACCAATATGGTTTTGAGGATTGGACGGATGACCGCATGGTATTTGCTGGTAATACATCTACTCCAGTGGTGAGTAGTTCCGGTATTGAGTTCTCCACTATTGATATTGACACCATTTACAAAAACTTTTCTTACCGTTTGGCTGAAGTGGCTAAGGCGGGCACGTTTTATCACCCAGATTCACTCAATGGTGACGTTTGGACGTTTAGTGTAGAAGGAACTATCGCAACTACCGGGTGGGAAGCGCAATACACAGATAAAGTTTCTGACGCTTGGGACATTGTTGTGGATGATGCGTCTCTATTTGCTGTGAGTAATACGCAAAACACCAAACCTGGCGTTACTAATCGCACCGTCTATTTGGCAGACAGCATCGGTCTGGGTAATGAAAATGGCCTGCAGCGTGTAAGTTACCAGCAAGGTACTGAGGTGGGGGCCACGCCATACATCGTTCGCCACTCTGTTTATTCTTATATCAATGATACCGTTGTTGTACCTGATCTGGATTATTCAAGTGTACCGTCTGGCGCGAAAGATGCTCTCGTGATTTCTGACAGTTCTTTGATTTCACAAAGCTATGTTTTCACGCAAGATGAAGGTGATGTACAAGTGGCTGATTTTCTGACAGCTTTTGCAAATGGCGATGGTATAGATACGACAGAAGATGTGCTTGGTATTGTGAAGAACGAGCAGCAAGTGAGAGCCGTTGCTAATCGAATTGCTCAAACGAAAACGTTACTCTTAGAGAGAACTAACTAACACTTTTATAATATTATTTGCCCCTCATTGTAGGGGCTTTTTTATGTATAATATTCACCATAAGAAGAATATAGTGCTAGATAGTGCATATTAATTTAGCTATCATATCTAACTATTCGATTTATTTAGGTTAATCATTTGTTGCAACTTCTGGGCCGTGGTGCTAATTTGATTCGACTTAGTTAGGGCGGAGTCCCTTATTGCAGTGAAAAAACACAGGGAGTAAAGCGCATGAATGATGTACCAGCGCTAGATATAAAAGACCTGCACAAAACGTTTGGACAAAATGAAGTCCTCAAGGGAATATCTCTTTCTGCACACAAAGGGGATGTTATCTCTATTATTGGCTCTTCCGGTTCCGGTAAGAGTACCTTTCTTAGATGTATCAACTTATTAGAGACACCAACTGCTGGCGAAATTTGGGTTAATGGCGAGCTTATTCAGATGAAGAATAACCGAGCTGGTGAATCTGTACCTGCCAACGAGAAACAAGTTCAGCGCATTCGTTCACGCTTGGCGATGGTATTCCAGGGTTTTAACCTTTGGTCTCATCTTACTGTTTTAGAAAATGTCATTGAAGCGCCAGTTCATGTCTTGGGGGTTCCTAAAGCTCAAGCGATTGAAAATGCAGAGATGCTGCTTAAAAAAGTGGGTCTCTACGAGCGTAAAGATTATTACCCAGGTCATTTATCTGGTGGTCAACAACAACGCGCTGCGATTGCCCGCGCGCTAGCTGTTGACCCAGAAGTAATGTTGTTTGATGAACCTACGTCTGCACTGGATCCTGAGCTGGTTGGTGAAGTTCTGGGAGTAATGAGAGATTTGGCAGAAGAAGGGCGTACGATGTTAGTTGTTACTCACGAAATGGCATTTGCTCGTGACGTATCGAACCACGTCATGTTCCTTCATCAGGGATTGGTGGAAGAGCAAGGTGATCCAGCTAAGTTGTTTACAAATCCAGATTCACCGCGACTAAAGCAGTTTATCTCGTCGATTTACTAAGTATTTTGGGGCGGCAGCTTTTTGCCTCTTACGCAAACACAACATCAAAATTAAATAAAATAGAAATCACAGGAGTATGGAAATGAAAAAGTGGTTATTAGCAGCAACACTTGCTGCAACGGCAGTATCTGGTGCCGTTCAAGCGAAAGAATGGACGACAGTTCGCTTCGGTGTTGAAGGCGCTTACCCTCCGTTTAGCTGGACTGAAACTGACGGCTCTCTTAAGGGTTTTGACGTAGACATGGCAAATGCGCTTTGTGAAGAGATGCAAGTTAAGTGTCAAATCGTTGCTCAAGACTGGGATGGCATCATTCCTTCTCTACTAGCACGTAAATACGATGCGATCATTGCAGCTATGTCTATTACTGAAGAGCGTAAGAAGAAAGTTGATTTCACTGGTAAATACGCACTTATCCCAAACAAATTTATCGCGAAGAAAGGCGCTAACCTAGATTTCGATAACCTGGCGGGCAAAAAAATCGCAGTACAGCGTGCAACTACTCACGACAAATACCTGACTGACAACTACGGTGACAAAGTTGAGATCGTTCGTTACGGCTCATTCGATGAAGCTTATCTGGATCTTGCTAATGGTCGTGTTGCTGCAGTACTAGGTGATGCCTCAGCGTTGGAAGAAGGTGTTTTGAACAAAGCTGGTGGTGATGCATACGAGTTTGTTGGTCCATCACTAACGGATCCTAAGTGGTTTGGCGAAGGTTTCGGTATCGCAGTTCGTAAGCAAGATAAAGACCTAACGCAAAAACTTGACGCAGCGATTTTGTCATTGCGTGATAAAGGCGTTTACCAACAACTTGCTGGTAAATACTTTAACTACGATGTTTACGGCGAATAAGTCGTAATTAAGCGACCGTTGGCTTGTTCCTAGAAGTAGTCGACGGTCGGTTTTTGAGTTTAGGGATTAGGAACTCACCTATGCTGGATTTACAAGGATATGAAGCTTCCATCTACACAGGAGCTTTAGTAACCATTCAAGTAGCAGTGCTCTCTCTGCTGCTTGCGGTAATGTTAGGTATGCTTGGTGCTTTGGCTAAGCTGTCACCTTACAAATGGGCAAAATCCATTGCCACTCTTTACACCACCATTATTCGCGGTATTCCGGACTTGGTTCTGATGATGCTGATTTTCTTTGGTGGACAAATACTTTTGAATAACAGCCTTTATTCTATCAATGAAACGCTAAACGGATGGTTTACTTCTAGTGACCCAAGTCATGAGTGGACATCATATTTACCGGATTATATCGATGTCAGCCCATTCATCGCTGGTGTACTGACGATCGGATTTATCTTTGGTGCGTACATGGCGGAAACGTTTCGTGGAGCAATAATGGCAGTCGACAGAGGTGAGTTAGAGGCTGCAAAAGCCTATGGTATGAGCTCTACTTTGTCGTTTCGAAGAATCCTTTTACCTCAAATGATTCGTCACGCACTTCCGGGTTTTGGTAATAACTGGTTAGTTCTGCTCAAAACAACGGCACTGGTGTCGATCATTGGCCTTGATGATATGGTGAGAATGAGCTCTTTGGCTGCGGGTTCAACCAAAATGCCATTTACGTTCTACATGGCGGTAGCCATCATCTTTCTGTTCTTTACCAGTGTTTCGACAGGTCTACTTAAACTTGTTGAGCGTAAGTTCAGTATTCATGCGAGGTAACTTATGGATTTTTCACTGATTATTGACAGTTTTCCTATCTACCTCAACGGACTTTGGACCACAGTATGGCTGGTGGGTATTTCGCTGATTATTGGGTTGTGCGTGTCTATTCCAATGGCAATTGCCAGAAATAGTACGAACTACGCAATAAGTTTACCAGCTTGGTGCTTTATCTACTTTTTCCGTGGAACACCTTTGCTGGTTCAGCTTTATTTGATCTATTACGGAATGGACCAATTCTTCCCGGTAAAAAATACGCTTTGGGAAAATGCCTGGTTCTGTGCTCTGGTTGCATTTGTTTTGAATACCTCTGCGTACACGGCGGAGATTATTCGTGGTGCTATCAATGGACTACCAAAGGGTGAAATTGAAGCGGCCAAAGCGTATGGGATGAGTAAGTTTAAGACTTATAAACGTATTATTTTACCGAGTGCATTGAGAAGAGCATTACCTGTCTATTCAAACGAAGTTATTTTCATGCTGCACGGCAGCGCGGTCGCTGGCATTGTTACGATTATGGATCTAACAGGTGCTGCACGTTTGGTGAACTCGCGTTACTACGCACCGTTTGAGTCGTTCTTAACGGCAGGTTTATTCTACATGTCACTGACGTTTATCATCCTTTGGTGCTTTAAACATGCGGAGAAACGCCTCCTCGCGTATTTAAGGCCATTAAGCTAATGTCGCTATCGACGCCCAATAAAAAAGAGCGCATTAACGCGCTCTTTTTGTTTAGGTTTGAGTAGATTACTTGAACGTCGACCAGATAGGTGCATGGTCAGAAGGCTTATCAATGCCACGAAGTTCATAGTCGATACCAGACTCTGTACATTTTTGAGCCAGAGAAGGTGTCGCTAAAATCACATCAATGCGTAGACCACGGTTGTCATCAAATCCGCGAGAGCGGTAGTCAAACCACGAAAAACGATCATTTACCTCCGGATATAGCTTACGGAAGGTATCTTCAAAGCCCCAATCTAACAGAGTTTTCAGCCATTCACGCTCTTCAGGCTGGAATGAACATTTACCCGTTTTTAACCAGCGTTTACGGTTCGGTTCACCAATGCCAATGTCGGCGTCGATAGGACTGATGTTGATGTCACCCATGACGATCAGCTGCTCGTCATTACTGTGGTGACCATTGAGGTAGGTCATCAAATCTTTGTAGAACTGGCGCTTATAAGGGAATTTGGTTTCGTGACTGATATTATCCCCTTGAGGGAAGTAGCCATTGAGTACCGTTACTTTTTCGCCTTTTTCATCTTCAAAGGTCGCCATGATCATGCGTTTTTGGTGATCATCATCATCGGTTGGAAATCCCTTTTGCACACTGATTGGCTCTTGTTTACAAAGCATTGCTACCCCGTAATGCGCTTTTTGACCATGAAAATACACTTTGTAGCCCATGGCTTCGACATCTTCAATTGGAAACGCCTCATCGTGAACTTTGATTTCCTGAAGACCGATGACATCCGGTTGATGTTTATCGATCAGCGCTTGAAGCTGGTGCAATCTCGCGCGGAGTCCATTGATGTTAAAGCTAATTACTTTCATATAGTTTTATTCCTATTGTAAAATCTTGCTTACCATTGATTTATTAGGGTTGTGAGTTTTCATAATTCTGTATAAAGCTGACTAATACCGATAAAAGACGACGAGCGTCGCCATTTTGTCGTTATACTTTGAGGCCGCTGATAGGGTTGAAATTGACTACCGACGAAAGGTGATCTGGCGAAAAATGGGCGTAAACCATCGTTTGTTCAATTTTGACATGGCCTAGTGCCGCTTTCAAATAGAGGATGTTGCCGCCATTGCGCATGAAAGCCCTTGCTTTCTCTGTTTCATATCCATACACAATTCACTTTGGTCACCTATATTTCAGGGATTACTTGCTTTAGGCTACGCATGGATCCTTCCACTTTCCTGACAAAGTTTAATCCATGCCTCTGCAGCTTTAGAGATATAACGCTCTTGATTCCAAACCACGCCAAGTTGCCAATTGATGGAGGGCTGAATAGGTATTATCAGCACATCTTCGTCAAAAATACGATTACATAAAGGTTGAGGAAGAAAGGTCACACCAACGCCACTTTTCACAAGAGCAACGAGAAAGTCCCACTGGCTACTACGGGCTGAAATTTGCGGAGAATACCCTGCTTGTTGGCATTGGCTCTTAATGTAATCACTCAAGGTAAATTCTTCGGTGTAGATATAGAAAGGTTCCTCTTTTAACTCTTCCCATGAGATCGAGCTTTTTTCTGACCAAGAAGTTGTGACAGGTAAAATGGCATGAATGGGATATTCATCAAGGGCAAGGTTTGTTAAGCAATCACTATTCTGAGTCGCTAACATGGTGATTGCAACATCAAGATCGCCATCAATAAGTGCTTGCTCAATCCTCTTGCCTCCGTATTCGACGATCGCTAGTTCTACATTCGGGTAGAGTTGTTTATATTGGCGAATTAATCCAGCGTACAGGGGACCAACCATAGGTGGGATGCCTAAGCGAAGATGACCTCGTTCTAATTTGTTGAGATCAATGAGTTCGGAGTTCAATTGTGCCATTGTCTCTAATATTTGTTTTGCCCGAAGATATACGATTTCTCCTGCATCAGTTAGCCAAAACTTTCTCCCCTCACGATGTATAAGTGGTTGTGCAACAGACTGTTCGAGACTTTGTATCATTTTGCTGATTGTTGGTTGGGTCACGCATAAATTTTCTGAAGCACGGGTGAAACTTTTTTGATCAATGAGTTCGACAAAATAACGAAGTGATTTAATGTCCATGCTTTGCTTAAATTAACCATTACAAAATTATGCCATTTTGGCATACTTTTGATAATAAAAATTCACTATATGACTATTTTTGTTCTGGATATAATGTGATCAAAATCTCAGAATGGAGTGAGAAGTCATGAAGGTATTTACTGGTGGATTGCTTACCTTGCTGCAAATTGGCTTGTTATCTGCGATATGGTTGATTGCCGAGTATTTGGTTAAACAATTTAATTTTCCGGTGCCAGCTAATTTGGCTGGGATGCTGATATTACTGTTGTGTCTGTTTCTTGGTGTGATCAAAGCAAGCTGGTTACGTAAAGGTGCAACTTGGCTGTTAGCTGAAATGCTATTGTTCTTTGTGCCAGCTGTGGTTGCCGTGGTGAAATACCAATCTCTGATGGAAACGGAAGGATTACGGATATTTGTTGTATTACTGATTAGTACAGTTTTAGTTTTGGGAATTACGGCTGCGGTTGTTGATCGTGTTTATCGTTTTGAGTTGCAGTTGTCCCGGAGAAAAAGCAACAGACACTACCAAAAACTGACAAAACATACGGAGCAATAACTATGTTCGAAACAGATTTTGGATTGGGTTTATTTTGTTTATTGATGACAGTTGTTTTTTATTATTTGAGCAAAATACTTTATCAGCGTAAAAAAACAATTTTTTTGATGCCTTTGTTGCTGGCGCCTTTGTTGCTGATTGTGGTCGTGTTCGCTTTTCACATTCCTTATCAATCTTATATGTCAGAGTCTCATTGGCTGTTGTGGATGCTTGGCCCTGCCACTGTTGCTTTTGCTATTCCCGTGTATGACAACCGTCGTCTTATTCAACGACATTGGTTATCCATGTCAATTGGTGTTCTTACGTCCATTTTTGTAGCGATAGGAAGCTCTGTTTTATTGGCTAAAATCTTTGGTCTGTCAGCGATTTTGCAGAAAAGCTTAGCAATGCGTTCTGTTACGACTCCTTTTGCGGTTGAAGCTAGTAAATTGATTGGTGGTCAAGAAGATTTAACTGCATTATTTGTTGTGATGACTGGTGTCATAGGAATGGCTGTTGGAGAAGTAATTCTTACCGTTTTATCAATTCGTTCTCGCTTGGGTAAGGGGTCAAGTCTGGGTGCTTCCGCTCACGGAGCTGGTACTGCAAAAGCATATCAACTGGGAAGTTCTGAAGGGGTCATATCCAGCGTTGCGATGATGCTCGCTGGTATGATTACTGTGTTATTGGCACCAGTTATTGGCCATCTGTTATGGTAAACAAGGCTTTTCAGTTTGTACCTAATCATGTCATGAACCTCATGTGCTAATCCCACTCAGCATTTATTAATGTATTTTCACAATCCATGTCTAGGTATTTGTCGTGGATGGTAGCATTGCTGAAATGTGATGAAAATGATTCTCAAAATATTGTAAGAACAGGTCTGAAAACGAAGTTTGAAGATGAGAGGCTACTGTTTTTCTTTTAGTTTGTTCTCTAAATCTACTTGTACGATTTTCAACGCGTTTAGCGCGGTTTTAGGATCAATGTCATTTGATTCAAGCAGGTATATGAGGTCGACAGCTAACTTTATTTCTTCTGGCGCGTCCTCTAAAGGCGTTTTACATTGGTCAGACATTACTGATGTTTTTCCCTGTGAGTTATTTGGTTTTCGAGCTTCACTAATGCTGCTTCACAGCGTTCCAGTCTTTGCTCCGTCGCGAGCAGCGCTTTCTGGGCTTCCGCACGCATAAAGCTTGGAGCTGCCTCTACGGCTCTTTCTTTATCAAGCACCATTTCTCGTAAGCGTCGAGCCCATTCTTGGTGCTGAGCCAGTTCTTGATACAGTACATTGATAGGCTTGCGGAAATGGCTACTGTGTTTAATTTCGTTTTTGCGGATTTTCGTTGTCGATATTTCGCGTTGAATAGCAGCAATTTGTGCAACTAATCGTTCGGTAATGTATTCAGCGCGAAGAGCGGTTAACTTACCTTCGTTCTGTTCGCGGACGATAGTCCCTAATGTCGCTTTGGCTTCTTTAACACATGGGGTTAATAATCGAGAACGGCAACTAAATAGCCGCTCATCAAACAGCGGAACATGATGCTCACCTCTTTGACGATCCAGAATGGCAGCTTGCTTTGCCATCTGCTCTAAATGTGCTGAAAGTTGCTCGATGTTCATGTTAAACCTACAAACCAGGCGTCATAAGCCAATTTGATAGCAAGTATACTCACTACGGTCACAAAAACCGGACGAATGAACTTGGCTCCAAAGTGAATCGCTGAGTGAGCGCCAACAAATGCGCCTGCCATTAAGCATAGACCCATCGTTAAGCCTAAGACCCAGTTGATGTGACCTAATACTGCAAAGGTTATGAGCGAAGTAAAGTTGCTGGTAAAGTTCATCGCTTTTGCTAAACCAGAAGCCAGCAAGATATTAAGGCGATACAGTGCCATAGAACTCACCGTCCAAAATGCTCCAGTACCAGGCCCCGCTAATCCATCGTAAAAGCCAATTGAGAAACCTTGCGCGTATTGCTTTTTATGCAGAAGAGGGCAAGGCTCTGGGATTGGACTTTGATGCGTTGTTTTAGGCGTTTTATGAAAGACGGTATAAAGTGCAGCGGCCAAAATAATCAGTGGCAGTACTTTCTCTAGCCATTCAGTACTGATTGCATCGACAAACAGCGTTCCTAATGCGGCACCTATCAAAGTAGCAACAAAGGCTCTACCCCAACACTGTGGACGGAATAAGCGCTTCTTGTAATAAGTAAAAGCAGCCGTCGAAGAGGCAAAGGTTGCAGCGAGTTTATTCGTACCCAAAGCAATATGAGGTGGTAGTCCCAATGACAACAAAGCAGGTACGGTCAGCATGCCGCCGCCTCCGGCAACCGCATCAATGAATCCTGCGACAAAAGCGACAAGCGCCAACACCAGTAACATGCCTGGCTCAATCATTTCCATAAATGGTTATTCTTCTAATATTCTATTTTACGTTTAAATGGCGGCAGCGAGTCGATTAAGGCTTGTCCATAACGTTTCGTGACAAGGCGTCTATCTAGAATCGTTACTCTACCAGAATCACGTTCCTTACGCAGTAATCGACCAACGCTTTGGATCAGCTTTTTGCTTGCGTCAGGTACAGTGATTTGCATAAACGGATTTCCGCCTTTCTTTTCTATGTACTCTGAATGCGCTTGCTCCACCGGCGAGGTAGGTACGCCAAACGGTATTTTGGTAATAACCAGATTTTCCAGAAGTTCTCCTGGTAAATCGAGTCCTTCGGAAAAGCTGCCTGTACCAAATAAAACGCTGGTTTTGTTTGATTCTATTAGCTTTTTATGTTTCTTTAGAATTTCCTGACGAGAGCTTTCACCTTGTATTTGTAAAGCCCAACCTCGTTTGATGAAATCTGAAGATAAAGCTTCCGCGACTTGGTTCATTTGCCAGTAAGAAGAGAATAATACCAAATTGGCTTTATTGTCTTCTAAGTACTTAGGCAAAATTTCAATAAGATATTCAGTAAACTGCGGAGCTGATGGCTCATACTTCATTGCTGGAATGAGTAGTTCCGCTTGGTTCTGATAATCAAATGGAGAAGCCAGTGCAAGAAACTGAGTCCCTGACTCTGGTTTACTGTCTATGCCTGCTTGATGACAAAAGTAGTGGAAAGAGTTTAGAGCTCTAATCGTCGCAGAAACCAGCACGGCACCGATACAGCGGCTCCAGATTTGTTGATCAAGCTGCCAGCCAATTTCTAAAGGGGAGACACTTACAATAAAGTCTCCCTCACGATCTGGATGTTTTTCCAACCATCTCGCAAGTGGCGCTCCTTTTTCGCGTGCTGGTTCCGCCATTAGATTCCAGACTTGAGCGAGATTTTCTAATCGCTGAATATAAAACCCCAACTCTGCTAAAGCTGGTTCGGCTAATCTTGCTGCCAATTCGCCATCTTTCACACGCTCTGCGATAAGATCGGCTATTTTCGCAACACTTTGATTCGCTTTCTTGCTTGCTTGTTTTAGCTCTTTAGATTGATTTTCTAACCAGGATGGCAATTCGCCATGTTCAAAACGATATATCCCTTCTTCAAAGTGCGCCGGGTCGAACTGCTTAGTTAACTGGCTAAGCTCTGGAATCAACGTTTGAACTGACTCCTGTAGATCATTACGGAATCTAGCCACTCGCTTTTCATCAGCTAACGAAGAGAACTTACTAATGGATTGATTTAACTTCTCTAGCCACGCCGCAGCACCTTTCAAGCTAGCCGATGCTGAGGCATGATCGCGGGCAACGTGAGGAAGATGATGCGCCTCGTCGAAGACATAAATGGTGTTTTCCGGCTCAGGCAGGATCACGCCACCACCTAAGTCGGCATCGGCCATGACCAGCGAGTGGTTAGCAATAATCACGTCGTTCTTATCGAGCTCAGAACGGGCTTTCTGAAATGGACATCCGCGATGTCCCGGTAAACTGTTATTGCAACTGTGCTTATCGCTTACGATCAATTGCCACAGTTGGTCATCGATAGGCTTTGGCCATGAGTCGCGGTCACCATCCCACTTTCCTTGAGCAAGAGAGCGGTACATCGTCTCTAATAACTCAATATCTTTCTTTTTAGGCTTAGTTTCAAACATCGCCAACTGGCCGCCATCGACTCCGCTGGCCGTTGCAAGCTTTTCTGCGCAGCAGTAGCGCTGCCGACCTTTCGCCAGAATAAACGAAAACTCTCTATCCGTAATACGACGAAACAGTGGTAAGTCCTTGCTAATGAGCTGCTCTTGTAAGGCCACCGTAGCAGTAGAGATTACCACTTTTCTATTATTGAAAATGGCGACTGGAATCACTGCCATAAGGTAGGAGAGGGACTTCCCGATTCCGGTGCCAGCTTCAGCTACGAGCATTCGATTGGACTTATGATATTGACCACAAAGCGTCTTGGCTATTTCTGCAACGAGATAGTTTTGGGCTCGTCTTGGTACAAAGTTATCAAGCTGAGTCTGCAGGTTTTGATAGCTATTGCGAATCGATTTTTGAATGTTACTGGTCAGCATACGGGCCTCAAGTGCGTTGGAGGCGAATAGTAGCACACATCACTACCTGTAAGTTAGTTCACAAAATGGAATGCTTTTCTTTTGAATATCGATCTTCTTCACAAAAAAATATTGAACCTAAACCAAATGAAATTAATTTCATTATATGAAAAATATAAAACTCCAAAATAGCTGTATGTTTAGTGTTTTATCTTGAATGTTGGTCTGTTTTTTAATCAAATCATTCCAGTTGTTTTTGTTGTTAAGGAATATGTA
The DNA here is from genome assembly GCF_052353105.1 of Vibrio sp. YIC-376. Taxonomy (NCBI): domain Bacteria; kingdom Pseudomonadati; phylum Pseudomonadota; class Gammaproteobacteria; order Vibrionales; family Vibrionaceae; genus Vibrio; species Vibrio sp. YIC-376. The sequence goes on along the minus strand of NZ_JBBWFK010000011.1, from coordinate 55,719 downwards.
AATTGAAAAAATTCAAGGCGATTGCTTAGAAGTTGATCGAATAATTGAAATTAAACAAATCAACACATTGAATTTAAAGAATATTTTTATTTTTTTACATTTGGATTTATAAAATTTGACAGGCAGAATAATCTTTTGCACTCTTAGGCACAGATTTTGGGAATGCATTGCGTAACAGCTAGTTATCGCTTTTTCCCAAAAAATATAAAAAAAGGGAATCGGAAAAGGATATCCCAAACTAAGAAAAGGCAGTGGATTAACTATGAAAAAGACTCTTTTAGCATTAGCAGTAGCAACTATTTCTACTTCTGCGCTTGCAGCAGGCAACATCTACGATGACGGCACAACTTCATTCAACGTTAAAGGTGAAATCGATACTTACCTAAGTGCTGCTGAAACAACAGTAACTGACGCTGGTGTAAAGACGAAATCTAAAGCTGATGTTGACGTAGACCTATGGGCAAAAATCCAGATTGATGCACAACACAAGTTGAACGAAACGGTAACTGCATTCGGCTCTTTCGAAATCGAAAACGGTAACGGTTTCAATGGTTGGGAAGGCAAGTTGGATGACGATCAGTCAATGAAAACTGACGACCTTTACTTCGGTGCGTACATCGGTGAAAACTTTGGTATTGCTGTTGGTGAAGTGGGTGATTTCGGTGATTCTCTAGATGCAATCACTATCGATAACACTAACGAAGGCTTCGGTTACATGGATGACTTTGTTAACTCTCTTGAGTCTGCTGGTCACGCAGTTTCAATGAAGTACACAACTGGCGGTCTTAAGTTAATTGCTGACTCTTACCTATCTTCTAATGAAGATGAAGATGTAGCATACGGTTTTTCTGCTCAATACGAAATCAACGAAATGTTCACTGTAGGCGCAACTTACCAAGATCAAGGCAACCGCGGTCTAGGTGATGACCACCAAATCATGGGTGCAGCAGCACGTTTGAACGTAGCTAACTTCGGTGCAGCAGTGAACTACGTATTCGAAGACATCGATGGCGCTACAGACCTAGAAACAGTTTCTGCTGCTCTAGACTACCAAATCGAAAAAGCACGTCTTTACACTTCATTCGGTTTCACTGACGGTGACAACGACGAAGAAATCACTTACTACACTGTAGGTGCAGACTACGCAGTTTCTAGCAACATCGCAGCGTTCATCGAGTACTCTGATTACGAAAACAAAGTAGACAGCGACAACAAAGTTGAAGCTGACGGTGCTGTAGCAGGTATCTACTACACATTCTAATAACTTGGCATCAAGTTGAATGTAATCCAAAGGTCGCATTTATGCGGCCTTTTTGATTATATAGGGAAGTTGTAAGCGTTATACCCAACTGAGCTTAAATTGCATGGTGATATCAAAGCTTCGAGATTATTTGGGTATAAAACTTAATGATAAAAAAGGGTTAAATCATGAAACGTACAATTTGGACTTCGATTTTAATGGCGCTTTCCGCGTTGAGTGTCCCTAATGCGTATGCTAATACCAATTCATTGACGGAACTGGATGCGGCTCAGGGGATTGAGGTGCTATTTATCAATAGCCAAGATGCAAAACAGATGGATAAACCGTTTATGCTTGCGACGGGGCCGAATCAAATCGTATTGCGTATGAATACAATGTTAGGCCGAGGTGAAAAGCGTGGTAACTTCACTTCAGCGCCTTATATTCTTACTTTGGATGTCAATGGTGGCGAATTGGAAATCGATGGCCCGCAACTGAACGAGCTAGTTCAAGCAAAAAAAGTGTTTGATGGCGATAAGATTGATTGGAATGTTAGCCTTAATGACAGCGATATAGACTACGACCAAGTCAAAATGGTGGGAAAAAAGGGCACGTTCCCTTATTCAAACCTTGACGAGCAACTTGCTATTTATAATGCAGCCAACGGTATTACTTTTGCGGGCAGTGCAATCGCACCAGTTGCCGATGCGAGTCTCGTAAACGGTACGCAGCAGGCAGCGAAGTCTGCTGGCCAAGATAGCCTAGAAATGCAAAGAGCAAAAATGCAGTATTTGAAATTGTCGCCAAACGAGCGTAAAGCCTTCCGTAAGTGGTTGGTTGACCAGCAGTAATCGCACTCACTCAACGTAGATGACTGCTTTTAGAAAGCCAGTAGCTAGAGCCGCTGGCTTTTTTCATCAAAGTGGTTAAATCTCTATCTCTTTCCACTCTCCCGGCTGTAGATCACTTAGCTCGATACTCCCCATAGAAAAACGTACTAAGCGTAGAGTAGGGAAGCCAATATGGGCGGTCATACGCCTAACTTGGCGGTTTCTACCCTCTATAATGGTAATTGCCAGCCATGTGGTCGGAATATTTGCGCGAAAACGCACTGGTGGTGTTCTTTCCCAAATTTCTGGTGCTGCCATGACTTCAACTTTTGCTGGCAGTGTCATACCGTCTTTTAGCTCAACACCTTTACGTAATTTATCCAGATCTTCTTCTTTAGGCTCGCCATCGACTTGTACCCAGTAAGTCTTGGGAGATTTAGACGTAGGCTGTGTTAATTTTGCCTGCAAAATACCGTCATTGGTAAGCACCATGAGGCCTTCACTGTCACGATCTAAGCGGCCTGCCGAATAAACATCTTTCACTGGAATATAATCGGCGAGTGTTTTACGTCCCTCACCGTCGGTAAACTGGCTTAGTGTGTCATATGGCTTATTAAAGATGATGACTTTACGATCTTTAAGGTCTATGCGTGGCTTTTGAGTTTGTGTTGCACGGGTAGGGCGGCGTCTTTTAGCTTGCTCTTGTGTAGGGTTTGGCTTTCCTGAACGTTTAAAATGTCCCGCTTTAGATTGATTACTACGACGACCTTTTTCATAACCTGTACGAGATGACATGTTAACTACCCTACAAAAATGTAAATGAACTGTGTTTGAAAGTTTTAAGTTTTATTATGATCAGATATCATTTGCGCGCCTAAATTTAATAAACGCGCACAGAATGATAGACTATTTCGTGTTATTTGTTTAATTATATCAGTGCACTCATGGATTCAGAGCCAAGCGCTTCAAACTATAACAAAGAGTGCACACCGCATGTTGCGTTACGAGGAGAATCTAACTTCTAAAACGTGGCTGTGAGTCAAATAAACCAACTCAGATCTTGAGTTGATCAACCAACAAGTTGATTAAAAAATAGGGAAATTTCATGCCTACAGAAAAGCCAACAATTATCTACACCATCACTGATGAAGCACCGGCGCTAGCAACTTATTCATTACTGCCAATCATCCAATCGTTTACTGCGTCGTCTGGCATCAATGTAGATACTCGTGATATTTCGCTAGCAGGTCGAATTATCGCTAACTTCCCAGAGCATTTAAAAGAAGACCAACGTATTGGTGATGCGTTGACAGAGCTTGGCGCTCTAGCGCAGACACCAGAAGCTAACATTATCAAACTGCCAAACATTTCGGCTTCTGTCCCTCAGTTGAAAGCAGCAATCAAAGAGCTTCAAGGTAAAGGATACGATCTACCGAACTACCCAGAAGAACCAGCAACTTACGAAGAAGAAGCGATTAAAGCTGCGTATGACAAGATTAAAGGTAGTGCGGTAAACCCAGTTCTACGTGAAGGTAACTCAGACCGCCGTGCTCCGCTTTCTGTTAAGAACTATGCGAAGAAAAACCCTCATTCAATGGGTGCATGGTCTGCAGACTCTAAATCACATGTAGCAAGCATGTCTGGTGATGACTTCTTTGGCAGTGAAAAGTCGACTACGATTTCAGGCGCAACAGATGTAAAAATCGAATTCGTCGGCGTTGACGGTGCAGTTAAAGTGCTAAAAGCAGCGTTTCCACTATTAGACAAAGAAGTGATCGACAGCTCAGTACTGAAGAAGAAAGCACTCGTTGAATTCTTCGAAAAAGAGATCGCTGAAGCGAAAGCGCAAGATGTATTGCTATCTCTACATATGAAAGCGACCATGATGAAGGTTTCTGACCCTGTTATCTTCGGTCACGCAGTAAAAGTCTACTATAAAGACGTATTTGCTAAGTACGGCAAGCTATTCGAAGAGCTTGGCGTTGATGTAAATAACGGTCTTGGTGACGTTTACGCAAAAATTGAATCCTTGCCTGCAGCGCAAAAAGAAGAGATCGAAGCGGCAATTCAAGCGGTTTACCAAACTCAGCCTGAGCTAGCAATGGTGGACTCTGACCGCGGTATCACTAACCTACACGTACCAAGTGACATCATTGTTGACGCATCTATGCCAGCAATGCTTCGCTCTTCTGGTCAAATGTGGGGACCAGACGGTAAACAGAAAGATACTAAAGCATTGATCCCTGATCGTTGCTACGCAGGTATTTACCAAGCAGTAATCGATTTCTGCAAAGAGCACGGTGCATTTGATCCAACAACAATGGGCAGTGTGCCAAACGTTGGTCTAATGGCTCAAAAAGCAGAAGAGTACGGCTCCCACGATAAGACATTCATCCTAGATGCAGCAGGTACGGTGCGTGTTGTTGATTCAGCGGGTCAGGTTCTTCTTGAGCAAGCGGTAGAGGAAGGCGATATCTTCCGTATGTGTCAGGTGAAAGATGCGCCTATTCAAGATTGGGTGAAACTAGCAGTGACTCGTGCTCGTGCAACTGGTGTTCCAGCAGTGTTCTGGCTAGATGAAAACCGTGCACACGACGCTGAACTGATCAAAAAGGTGAATGCATACCTGCCTGAGCACGACACTGACGGTCTAGAAATCAAGATCCTATCTCCAGTAGACGCTTGTAAGTATTCGCTTGAGCGCATTAAGGCGGGTCTAGATACGATTTCTGTAACAGGTAACGTACTACGTGATTACCTAACGGACTTGTTCCCAATTCTAGAACTAGGTACATCTGCGAAAATGCTATCGATTGTACCGCTGATGAATGGCGGTGGCCTGTTTGAAACAGGTGCAGGTGGCTCGGCTCCGAAACACGTTCAGCAAGTTGAAAAAGAGAACCACCTTCGTTGGGACTCTCTAGGTGAGTTCCTGGCGCTGGCGGCATCACTTGAGCACCTAAGTGTAGTTACGGGTAACGCTAAAGCACAGGTTCTTGCTGATACTCTGGATAAAGCGACAGGTGAATTCCTGGATAAAAACAAGTCTCCTTCTCGCAAAGTAGGTGAGCTGGACAACCGCGGCAGCCATTTCTACCTGGCTTCATACTGGGCGAAAGCATTGGCGGAGCAAACAGCAGATGCTGATCTTGCTGCTGAGTTTGCGCCGATTGCTAAAGCGCTGTCAGAAAATGAAGAAGAGATTGTTGCTGAACTGAACAACGCACAAGGTGTTAAAGGCGAGCTAGGTGGTTACTACCTACTTGACGATGCATTGACATCTCAGTTAATGCGTCCAAGTGCGATTCTGAACTCAATCATCGACAAGTAATATCGGATAGACACACCATTCGTGGTGTGTTTTTCAGATAATAAAAAACCCGCTCACTTGGCGGGTTTAATTTTCTCTACGCAAAGACAAATAGCCATTACGAGAGTAAAGGTTTTTTCTACAGCGCTCTAATTTATTTCGCTTGGTCTCCGATCGGCACTACGCTGCTTGCGTGACAGCCTTTCGGACCTTTTTCGATCTCGTATGAGACTTGTTGGCCTGCTTTCAGTGTACGATAACCGTCCATCTGGATAGTTGAGTAGTGGGCAAAGATATCTCCTTCTTCTTCGTCTGAACAGATAAACCCAAATCCTTTGGCATTGTTAAACCACTTAACTGTACCTGTAGCCATGCTTTTACATCCCTCATGCATTTTTTACTGATGTTGTTACTATCACCAAGTTATACCTTTAACTTGGTACTACTATTTACGACTGCTAACAAACGACTTTCTCAATGTTTGTCTCGCCGATGTAAACCTTCCTCTCGGCGCTACTGTGTCATGAGTTAGCCAAGATGAGGATTTATGCATCAACACATTCCACTGTAGTCAATGAATCCATACAGTCAATAGTGCATTGCAACAAACAGAAACATTATTGAAAACAAATCACTTTTGAGATTAACAATTTTGCAAACATTTTAGCTGCTGTACGCCGATGTTTAGATATTTTGGCTAAAAAAGGCAGGGGTTGTAGAAAAGCTATACTGCATGCTTTGCATGTAACAGTGAATTCGTCTAATTGAATAAAAAATGATGTTTTCGTGATAAATATCGGATTATGCGGAACGAAATGCGATCTGAAACGGGCAATAATTTTGTAATGGTCTAGCAGATTTGAGAGTAAAAATGTTTTAGAGAATGTGTAAATGATTTGAGTAAAAGCTCATGACATGACGATAAGCATCTTTTATTTGCGCGGCCGCTAGAGGTGCATTAGTCTCTATATAATAAGGTAGCAACTTTTATCGATCAAAGTTCTATTTCGGTGTCACTTCTCACTACACCGCTCGGCATGCTTGTGGTAGATTGTTTTTATAGGTCGAAAACATCAACCCTTTGATACGATATCTTTAAAAGTGCCATGAGTAAAAATTTTGAATGGGTCACTCCGGACTCTGATCTTCTGGAGCGAGAAAGTACAAAAATTCAGCCACCTAAGCTGTATAACGTTGTACTCAACAATGATGATTATACACCTATGGATTTCGTCATAGAGGTACTTGAGCGATTCTTTTCTCACGATATTGATAAAGCGACTCAAATAATGCTCAAGGTACACTATGAAGGAAAGGCAGTCTGCGGAACTTACAGCGCAGAAATTGCCGAGACAAAAGTAGCGCAAGTTACGATGTACGCAAGGGAAAATGAACATCCGTTACTTTGCACTATGGAGCAAGCGTAAAAGAAGACTTGCTCGAACAACCCAAGTTGTCTTTTCGGGAGGTACTTATGCTAAACAAAGAACTAGAGTCAAGCCTTAACAGTGCATTTGCTCGTGCGCGAGACAAACGTCACGAGTTTATGACTGTCGAACACCTCCTACTCGCATTGTTGGAGAATGACGCAGCTAAGGAAGCACTTATCGCCTGCAAAGCAGATCTTGATGCTTTGCGTAACGAGCTCGATATTTTTATCGACCAAACTACGCCGCTCATTCCTGAAAGTGATGAGACGCGCGAAACCCAGCCAACTTTAAGTTTTCAACGAGTACTGCAACGAGCAGTGTTTCATGTTCAATCGTCCGGAAGAAATGAGGTAACGGGTGCTAACGTACTTGTTGCAATTTTTAGTGAGCAGGAATCTCACGCAGCATATCTTCTTAAGAAAAATGACATTTCACGTTTAGATATCGTTAATTTCATCTCACATGGTATTACTAAAGCCTCAGGCGCAAGCGAGGATTCTTCATCATCAGATTCTTTTAGCTCAGACAGTGTTGAGGATTCTAATTCCGACGAACGTTTAGAGAGTTTCGCAACAAACCTCAACCAAGTCGCGAAAGAAGGTAATATCGATCCGCTTATCGGTCGAGATAAAGAACTTGAGCGAACTATCCAGGTACTATGCCGTCGTCGCAAAAATAACCCGTTATTAGTGGGTGAAGCTGGGGTAGGTAAAACAGCAATTGCAGAGGGCCTTGCTTGGAGAATCGTTGAAGGCCAAGTTCCTGAAGTTATTGAAAATAGTGTGATTTACTCTCTTGATATCGGTTCGTTGCTTGCGGGTACCAAATACCGCGGTGACTTCGAGAAGCGTTTCAAAACCATTTTGAGACAACTTGAGAAAGAAAAAGATGCGATTCTTTTCATTGATGAAATTCATACCATCATCGGTGCTGGCGCTGCTTCTGGTGGTCAAGTCGATGCTGCGAATTTGATTAAACCTCTGTTGAGCAGTGGTAAACTCCGCTGTATAGGTTCGACTACGTACCAAGAGTACAGCAATATCTTTGAGAAAGAACGAGCGCTTTCTCGTCGCTTCCAGAAGATTGATGTTGTTGAGCCATCTCTTGATGATACAACCAAGATTCTGATGGGTCTGAAGCCCAAATATGAAGCGCACCACGAAGTTCGTTACACGAACAAAGCTCTGCGAGCGGCAGTTGAGTTGTCCGCCAAGTACATTAATGAACGCCACCTACCAGATAAAGCGATCGATGTTATTGATGAAGCGGGTGCGTGTAGTCGTCTAGCTCCTGCTAGTCGTCGTAAGAAGACAGTGGGCGTTGCCGAGATCGAAGCCATGGTCGCCAAAATGGCACGAATTCCAGAGAAATCAGTGTCCTCTTCAGATAAAGATATCCTGAAGAATCTGGACAAGAAAATGAAGATGCTGGTATTCGGTCAGAACAACGCAATAGATGCGCTGTCCGAAGCAATTAAACTCACGAGAGCGGGTTTAGGTGTAGATAACAAACCTGTTGGCTCTTTCTTGTTTGCAGGGCCTACTGGTGTCGGTAAAACCGAAGTTACTGTTCAGTTGTCTAAGCTACTTGGAATCGAGTTACTACGCTTTGATATGTCTGAATATGGTGAACGTCATTCGGTCAGCCGATTAATCGGTGCTCCTCCGGGTTATGTAGGTTATGACCAAGGTGGTTTGCTTACTGATGCCGTTATCAAACATCCACACTCTGTGGTTTTGTTGGATGAAATCGAAAAAGCGCACCCAGACATCTTTAACTTGTTATTACAAGTGATGGATAACGGGACGCTGACAGATAACAACGGCCGTAAAGCAGATTTTCGTAATGTGATATTAGTGATGACAACTAACGCTGGTGTTGCGGAAACGGAAAGAAAATCGATTGGTTTGATTCAGCAAGACAATAGCTTCGATGCTATGGCGGAGATTAAAAAAGTCTTTACGCCTGAGTTCCGAAACCGTCTTGATAATATTATTTGGTTTAATAGCCTTGATGAGACTGTTATCCATCAAGTCGTCGATAAATTTATCGTTGAACTACAAGTACAGTTAGATGCTCGTGGCGTTTCAATGGAAGTATCGCAAGATGCTCGCCATTGGTTAGCTATCAAGGGTTACGACAAGGCTATGGGTGCTCGTCCGATGAGCCGTGTAATCCAAGAACAGCTTAAGAAACCTTTGGCTAACGAACTATTGTTTGGTTCTTTAGTTGACGGTGGTACCGTGAAGGTCACACTTGTTAACGATGCGCTTGAGTTTGAATACTTAAGTGAAAAAGAAGCAGCGATGCACTAGTTTCAAGCTCACTGATACGACAAAAAGGATGCGATTATTCGCATCCTTTTTTGTTGAGCTACCAAAAGTTTATGGTTCAGTAACGATAACCAAGCGATAAACGGCGTGCTCTGAAAAGACAAATAGCAATATTTCGATCACAAATAAAAAACGGAGCAATGTGCTCCGCTTTTTATTTGCATTCGAAAATCAAAGATTAACGAGCACGGAAGACGATGCGGCCTTTAGATAGGTCGTATGGAGTCATCTCTACAGTTACTTTGTCACCCGTAAGGATACGGATGTAGTTCTTACGCATCTTGCCAGAGATATGAGCAGTCACAACGTGGCCGTTTTCAAGTTCAACACGGAACATAGTGTTTGGTAGAGTGTCAAGGACAGTGCCTTGCATCTCGATTACGTCTTCTTTAGCCATTTAATCCTCTTTAGAAATTAGGCAAATATTAGCGGGCGCTATTGTGCCGCTAAATAGTAATTATGTAAAGTTGGGGCGTATTCTACCCTTGCCAACGCTGATTTACTAGCCTTTGGTGGCGTTGAAAACGTGTTTTATAGTTCATTGCCGGACATTCATCAATCTGATAACCCAAGTATAGCCATTGTTGTTGGTTTTCTTGGCAATATTGGATTTGATACAGTACTGCCAATGTTCCGATGGACAATGGATAGTCTGGGTCGAAGAAAGTATAAAACGCACTGGAGCACTGTTTCATCACGTCAGTCACGCCAACCGCAATCAATTTTTCTGACTCATCATAGACATGTAAGAATAGGGTAGTGAGCCAGTTTGTCTGAGCAAAACGAGCAAACTCATCGCGTTTCGGAGGATACATTGTCCCGCTCTGATGCCTTTTAGAAATATACCTGCTGTATAGGTCAAACCATTCAAAGTCCATTTCAGGTTTCATTTCCCAGCGGAAATGCTGTGCTTTTTTGAGCAATCGTTTCTGACTTTTCGATGGGGCAAAATCGTTAATTGCGATACGTATTGGCTGGCACGAATTACAATGCTCGCAATGCGGTTTGTATATTGTATCTCCGCTGCGACGAAAGCCATTCGCCATCAGGATTTGATAGTTTTGTTCCGTATGTAATTCGTCATCAAGTGCCACGGCAACGCGCTCTTGCCGCTCTGGTAGATAACTACACGGGTGATTATTGGTTAAGCCAATACGAATGTGTTGTAGATCCGAGCTCATGATATTGAATTCCGCAAAATTTGTGGCTCAAAAGTGCCTAAAGCTGTTTGTTTTTCTCTTAAAGATAGTAGCTTTTGCATGAACTCGTCTCGATCAAGCTCAAATGCTCCGAGTGATGCTAAGTGTGGGTTCATCACCTGACAATCAATCAGTTGGCCTTCCTTTGCTTTCAAATGATTACATAAATACCACAAGGCAATCTTTGATGCGTTATCCTTTAAGCTAAACATAGATTCACCGCAAAAAAGTTGACCAATACTTAAACCGTATAAGCCGCCAATTAATTCACCGTCATCCCATACTTCTATTGAATGGCAATGACCGAGTTTAGAAAGCTTTACATATGCTGCTTGCATGTCTTCGTTTAACCAGGTTTCACTTGCAGGACGGGTTGATGAACAGAGTCTGATTACCAGTTCCGTCGCGTAGTTGAGGGTAACCTGGTAGTTATGTTTGCGTTGAAATTTTTTCAGGCTTTTTGAAGGCTTAAAAGTTTGAGGATCAAAGACAGCCCTTGGAGAAGGACTCCACCAGAGTATAGGTTCACCGGGGCCGTACCATGGAAAAATTCCCAGGTGATAACCTTTAAGTATTCTCATGGGAGCCAAGTCGCCACCAAAGGCCAGTAAACCATTAGGGTCGCGAAGCGCCTTATATGGGGATGGAAAAGTGAAGGTGTTATCAAGTTCAGTTAAATAGATTGCCATACAGAATTCATTACCTACATTTGAACCAGAGGAGATTGTGATGTCCCGAACACGAAATACAGTGAAAGCATGGCTTTGGATCATACTGCTTTTGCCATTATTCGCCAATGCAGCTTACGAAAGAAATGTTGCAAAGCCAGTTAATAAAGTGATTTATGGAACCGTCGATTCCGTTCGCTACATCACTCAACAGGAAGTTGTTCAGTCTAAAAGTAATGGTTGGAAAACGTTACTTGGCGCGACGATTGGAGGTTTAATCGGGAATCAATTTGGGGGTGGAACGGGAAGGGAGGTTGCAACGGCGGTCGGTGCATTAACAGGGGCGGCTGTCGCACAAAATCAAGCTAACTACCAATACACAGTAGAATCGAAGTTAGTTGAGCTCTTAATTAAGGTAGACAACGACAAACTTATCAATGTGATTCAAGACGTAGATAAGAACATGCTGTTTAGCCGTGGTGATGAGGTTCGAATCTTGTATTTTGATGATGGTGTACGTGTCGATATTGCCTATTGAAACCATGTTTTCTTACAAAATGGCCAGCTGATTAATTATTCATAAATTAGCGTAGATTTGCTCTGGTTTTGTATTGGTTTTTTCGTTAGTCTGAATCCACGAAGAATTGTTCAGCTCTCATCAAATCGTGAAATGAGAGCACAAAGGATTATCAACTTTCAATGGAAAGCCTAACGTTACAACCAATCAATAAAATCCAAGGGGAAGTAAACCTTCCTGGCTCAAAAAGTGTTTCTAACCGAGCGCTTTTGCTTGCGGCTTTAGCCAAAGGTACCACTCGCCTGACCAACCTTCTTGATAGTGACGATATTCGTCATATGCTTAATGCTCTTACCACGCTTGGTGTTCAGTATCAGTTGTCTGAAGACAAGACTGAGTGTGTTGTTGAAGGGCTTGGCCATCCGTTTTCTGTGTCTGAGCCTGTAGAGCTGTTTTTGGGCAACGCCGGAACGGCAATGCGTCCTCTAGCTGCTGCGCTTTGCCTGGGTGAGGGGGAATACGTATTGACTGGTGAGCCGCGCATGAAAGAGCGTCCAATCGGTCACCTTGTCACCGCGTTACAGCAAGCTGGTGCCAACATCGAGTATCTGGAAAACGAAAACTACCCACCATTAAAAATTGTGGGCACTGGCCTAAAATCGGGTACGGTGTCGATTGATGGTTCCATTTCAAGTCAATTTTTAACCGCTTTCTTGATGTCTGCTCCACTTGCTGAAGGTGAAGTGCGTATTAAGATCGAAGGTGAATTGGTATCCAAGCCATACATTGATATTACTCTTCATATAATGAAGCAGTTTGGTGTAAATGTCGTAAACAATGACTACCAAGAATTTGTCATTCCTGCTGGTCAGCATTACGTTGCGCCTGGTGATTTCCTGGTAGAAGGGGACGCTTCTTCAGCTTCTTACTTCCTTGCTGCTGCTGCAATTAAAGGTGGCGAAGTTAAAGTAACAGGGATTGGTAAAAATAGTATTCAGGGCGATATTCGATTTGCTGATGCGTTAGAGAAAATGGGCGCAGAAATTGAGTGGGGCGAAGATTACGTAATTGCACGTGCGGGTAAGCTAAAAGGGATTGATATGGATTACAACCATATCCCTGACGCAGCAATGACGATTGCTACCACCGCTTTATTTGCTGAAGGCACGACAGCCATTCGCAATGTTTACAACTGGCGCGTAAAAGAAACTGATCGCTTGTCTGCGATGGCAACTGAACTTCGTAAAGTCGGCGCAGAAGTCGAAGAGGGTGAGGATTACATCATCGTTAAGCCGGTTCCTCACCTAAAACATGCGGCGATTGATACTTATGATGATCATCGAATGGCGATGTGTTTTTCATTGGTTGCCTTGAGCGATACACCTGTGACAATTAATGACCCTAAGTGTACATCGAAGACATTCCCAGATTACTTCGACAAGCTTAAGTCACTGAGTTGTTAACTGTTTTTCGAATAATAAAAAAACCAGAGCGGCATGCTCTGGTTTTTTTATTTCACAACGTATTGGCTATTTGTTTAGCGTAAATTCTTTTGAAAGGTGATGTGCCAGATATTTAAACATGTTGAAAACGGCCGTTGTGTTCATTGTTGGCATCCCTTTTTCATCAAGAAAATACTCGCCTTTAAATACTAGAACGTCGTCTTTTTCTTCTACGCTTGTAGCGCGCATACCCTCAATGTAATCATCGTGTTCCTGGATGATTTGGTTAGCGATTAAAAGAAGGTCGAACTCTTCAATAAACTTTCTATCAGACATAACGTTCCCGTCATTCATTACAAATTTAGTACTAAGAAGTATACCTACATTCAACATGGTCTTACAGACCAAATCCACTATGGTTTTCAATGGCAAGCTTGGTTTTGTAGGCTGAAGGTAGAGATTACTTGGCGAATGCGCTTTCGTCATGAGAGCAACCTAAGGTTACGCTCTGTATATAAAAAATATTTTGTGATGGATAACAAAATTTCCTGAATTCGATTAGCAGTAGTAAAGTTTGCCTGCTTAGATATGCCGCTCAAGACCTTTCAGAGACCTGTCTTTTTGAAGTATAAAGACGATGAATTGTCAACCAATCGGATCTGAATTTCAAAAAAGCAGTTGATCTTCTTTTCATCTCGCACAATAGTAAAAAAAGAAGCAATGAAATAGAACATTATGCGGGTGGGCCTCAAGTAGGGGTTGTACCCGCATTATTATGAAGGACGTTAGAGTCAGTTATGGGTAAATCACTCGTTATAGTGGAGTCACCAGCCAAGGCAAAGACAATAAATAAGTACCTTGGAAAAGACTTTGTTGTGAAGTCTAGTGTTGGTCATGTGCGTGATCTGCCTACGGCTGGTCAAAGCACTGGTGAGAAAGCTGCTGCCATTTCTACAAAAGGGATGAGTGCTGAAGAAAAAGCACAAATCAAAAAAGAGAAAGATCGCAAAGCGCTGATCAAAAAAATGGGGATTAACCCATATCATGACTGGGAAGCGAACTATCAGATTCTTCCTGGCAAAGAAAAAGTTGTCAGTGAACTACAAAAATTAGCTAAAGACGCTGATTATGTTTATCTCGCAACCGATTTGGACCGCGAGGGGGAAGCAATCGCATGGCACCTTCGTGAGATCATCGGCGGCGATGAAGAGCGATATAAACGAGTAGTCTTTAACGAAATTACCAAAAATGCTATTCAGCAAGCTTTCCAGACTCCTGGTGAGCTGAATATGGATGGTGTAAACGCGCAACAAGCACGTCGATTCATGGACCGCGTGGTTGGTTTCATGGTTTCTCCACTGCTATGGAAGAAAGTCGCACGTGGTTTGTCTGCAGGTCGTGTTCAGTCGGTAGCGGTTAAGTTACTGGTAGAACGTGAACGTGAAATCAATGCCTTTGTACCGGAAGAGTTTTGGGATATTCACGCGAATACTAAGACCAAAGACAAGTCTGATTTCAAACTGCTAGTTGCACAGAAAGACGGTGTTGCGTTTAAGCCGGTCAATGAGACAGAAGCGAAAGCGGCAGTTTCTGTGCTGGAAAATGCAAGCTACGAAGTGTGTAAACGCGAAGACCGTCCGACGAAAAGTAAACCGTCAGCGCCTTTCATTACGTCAACACTGCAGCAGGCGGCGAGTACGCGTCTAGGCTATGGCGTTAAGAAAACCATGATGCTAGCGCAGCGTTTGTATGAAGCAGGTTACATCACTTACATGCGTACTGACTCGACTAACTTGAGTACAGAAGCGGTTGATGCCGTTCGCGACTACATCGGTTCTGAATTTGGTGACAAGTACCTACCTTCGAAACCATTGACGTACGGCAGTAAAGAAGGCGCGCAAGAAGCTCACGAGGCGATTCGTCCTTCAGATGTGTCTGTGAAGGCAGAAGATCTACAAGGTGTTGATGCTGACGCTCACAAACTTTATTCGTTGATCTGGAATCAGTTCGTTGCGTGTCAAATGACGCCAGCAGAGTATGATTCTACGACCATCAGCGTTAAGGCGGCTGAATACACGCTTAAAGCGAAAGGTCGTATTCTTAAGTTTGACGGCTGGACTCGCGTACAACGTCCAATGGGCAAAAACGAAGACACGATTCTTCCTGCAGTTCAACTTGGTGACAAACTCGATCTTGAATCTCTTGATCCAAAGCAACACTTTACCAAGCCGCCAGCACGTTTCACGGAAGCAGCATTGGTTAAAGAGCTGGAGAAGCGTGGTATTGGTCGTCCGTCTACGTACGCATCCATCATTTCTACGATTCAAGATCGTGGTTACGTAAAGGTTGATCAGCGTCGCTTCTACGCCGAAAAAATGGGCGAAATCGTTACAGACCGTTTAGATGACAGTTTCAACGATTTGATGAACTACGACTTTACTGCTCGCATGGAACAGAAACTGGACCAAATCGCAGAAGGTGAAGTGAACTGGAAATCGGTACTAGATAACTTCTTCGCTGACTTCACCGGCGATCTGGAAAAAGCGGATCTTGATGAGTCAGAAGGTGGTATGAAACTGAACCACATCGTGATGACCGACATCGCGTGTCCGACTTGTGGTCGACCAATGGGGATCCGCACGGCATCTACCGGCGTGTTCCTGGGATGTTCTGGCTACGCGCTTCCACCGAAAGAGCGTTGCAAAACTACGATTAACCTGGGTGATGAAGAGGGCATCATCAATGTCTTAGAAGAAGACGTTGAAACCGCAGCTCTTCGTGCCAAGAAGCGTTGTCCGATTTGCGAAACGGCCATGGATGCTTACCTTATTGACGATAAGCGCAAGATGCATGTTTGTGGTAATAACCCGAACTGTGAAGGCTACATCGTTGAATACGGCGAGTTTAAAGTTAAAGGCTACGATGGCCCGGTTGTTGAGTGTGACAAGTGTGGTTCTGACATGGTGCTTAAGAATGGCCGCTTCGGTAAATACATGGACTGTACGAGTGAAAGTTGTAAAAACACCCGTAAGATTCTTAAAAATGGTGAAGTGGCTCCACCAAAAGAAGAACCGGTACACTTCCCTGAGTTACCTTGTGAAAACTCGGATGCTTATTTTGTACTGCGTGACGGAGCGTCTGGTCTGTTTATGGCCGCGAGTAACTTCCCGAAATCTCGTGAAACCCGAGCACCGCTTGTTGCTGAGTTAGCCCGTTTCGTAGAGCGTTTGCCAGAGAAGTTCAAGTACCTAACAACCGCACCACAGGAAGACCCTGATGGTCGTCCGGCAGTGGTACGTTTCAGCCGTAAAACGAAAGAGAACTACGTTCGCACGGAAGATGACGGCAAGCCTAGCGGTTGGACAGCACTGTATGTCGATGGTAAATGGGAAGTCACCGACAAACGCAAAAAAGCGAAAGCAGAAAGCTAATTTGTAATGGGTATTAGGGCAGCGTATTCGCTGCCCTATTTTTTTATTCAGTTTCGCCCCTGTACCACTTTCACTTCAAATTTTCGGTAACTTAATTTCGGTTTTTTTGAATCTCATTTCTTTAAGTGTCCCGATTTCATTTTATAGTCACATGTATGTCGTAGTCTTAAACGCTGCGCGATTCCATCTTTAGACAAGCAGTCTATCTCGCTGAGCAAGTTTAGAGACGGCATACAGAGCTAAATAAATTAGACGCTATTGTGTAGTTATTCAGTTCGTAAATTGTTTTCAGAATGTAATCCATTACTTGGCCTTGTGTGATCTATATACCGTATTGGGTAACTGGTACCTGTCTTGTACACAGAATGGCGTATTTAAAATTGTAATTAAGATTCTGGTTAGATAATTTACTACATGATAAATGCAACCATATGCATTTTTTAGCGGCGAAAATTAAGAACGATTTTAGGGTGTGTTGATCTGTCATTCAATTAACTGATAAGCCGATCACGATTTAGAATCATCAACTATGTATGGCTCAAAGGAAGCTCGCTGAGTACATATACTGAAAATGTGTTCACTACTTTGATAGTAGGGTAAGTCAGAGAGTACAAGGTTTTCCCTTCACCGAAAAAAGCCTTTGCCTGTATTACCCACGTCAGAAACACGTTGACTGCGAATTACAAAAGTAAGCACACCCTAGATGTTGGGCATAGAGAGAAATGCCATATCTATTATATCCGCACGACAAACGCTCAAAGAAGCTGGTTGCGGATTAAAATGATGTCCACTTGATACCCCAGGTTACATTCAATCAGGTGGACATCCATTCCAAGCTATAACGACATGGAGAACAACAATGGCTGGTGTTTTGGGAATGATTCTTGCTGGCGGTGAAGGCTCTCGTTTGAGACCTTTAACTGAATCACGTAGTAAACCTGCGGTACCGTTTGGCGGTAGCTACCGACTGATTGACTTTGCGCTGAACAACTTCGTGAATGCGGATTTGATGCGCATTTATGTGCTCACTCAATTTAAATCTCAATCTCTGTTTTACCACTTAAAAAAAGGTTGGAATATTAGTGGGATTACGGATCGCTTCATTGATCCAATCCCGGCGCAAATGCGCACTGGTAAGCGCTGGTATGAAGGTACAGCGGATGCCATTTATCAAAATCTACGTTTTATGGAATTATCTGAACCAGACCAGGTATGTATATTCGGTTCTGATCACATTTACAAAATGGACATAAAACAGATGCTGAACTTCCATACGGAGAAGGGCGCCTCTCTTACGGTTTCTGCTTTGCGTATGCCGTTGAGTGAAGCATCTCAGTTTGGTGTTATTGAGGTCGACAGTGAAGGTCGCATGATCGGATTCGAGGAGAAGCCGGCCAACCCAAAATCGATACCAGGAGAACCTGACTTCGCGCTGGTGTCTATGGGGAACTATGTATTTGAAGCCCAGATTCTGTTTTCTGAGCTGATAGAAGATGCGGATAATGAAGACTCTTCTCATGATTTCGGCAAAGATATTATCCCTAAAATGTTCCCTCGCGGAGATGTGTTTGTTTATGACTTCAGCACAAACCACATTACTGGTGAGAAAGAAGAAGTTTATTGGCGTGATGTCGGTACAATTGACTCGTACTGGCAAGCCCATATGGACTTATTAGCAAAAGATGCTCCGTTCTCGCTATATAACCGTAAATGGCCGCTACATACCTATTACCCACCGTTGCCACCTGCAACGTTCACAGATTCCGACAACGGGCGAGTGCAGATTATCAATAGCTTGGTGTGCAGTGGCAGCTATGTTCGAGGCTCTAGAATAGAAAAATCTGTGCTTGGTTTCAGAAGTAATATTGCATCTGCTTGCGATATCAGCGAATGTGTACTCCTTGGTGACGTTAAAATCGGTGAAGGCTGTGTTTTACGTCGAGTAATCGTGGACAAAAACGCTGATATTGCACCTGGCACACAGATTGGGGTGAATCTTCAAGAGGATAAGAAGTTATTCCATGTGTCAGATGACGGTATTGTCGTCATTCCTAAAGGAGCAAGAGTTGGCTACTAACAACTTATCTATTCTGTTTGTAGCGTCTGAAGTCGAAGGATTGATCAAAAGTGGTGGCTTGGCAGACGTTGCCAAGGCACTGCCTGAAGCTCTTCACAAACTTCAGCAAGATGTACGAATTACCATTCCAGCTTACAATGGTATTAAAAATTTGGCTGATGCTGAGGTCATGTTAGAGACGCAACTAACATCGTGGCCGCATACAGAATATCGAGTATTGAGGCTTTTTCTGGGTGATGTGCCGGTTTATTTGATAGATTGCCAGCCATATTTTAACCGTCCATCTATGTATGCGGAAAATAATCAAGCCTATCCAGACAACGGAGAGCGTTTTGCTTTCTTTAGTGCTGCGTGCTTGGATATGTTACCAAAACTGGATTTTAGGCCAGATATCGTGCATGCCAACGACTGGCATACGGGGCTCGTTCCGTTTTTGTTGAAACACCGATATGGTTCAGATCCGTATTTCGTGAATACACACAGTGTGATTTCTATCCATAACGCAGTATTCAAAGGCGTATTCAGCTATGACGATGTGCAATGCCTCCCAGAGTTCCAGAGCCGAAGGGTTCATGACGCAGCAGTAAGTGAAACTCACATCTCAATGTTGAAAGCCGGTGTGATGAATGCAGATAAAATAAACGCCGTTAGCCCTACCTATGCTGAAGAGTTGAAAACAGAGTTAGGTAGTCACGGGATGTCTTGGGAGTTCCAACAGCGAGCGCACGACTTAGTCGGTATTCTCAATGGTTGTGATTACTCGGCGTGGCATCCTGACACAGATACTTATCTGCCTGCAAACTACCAAGCAAATTATGACAGCATGGTGGAAGGAAAAGCAGCTTGTAAAAAAGCACTGCAACAACGGTTAAATCTAGCAGAATCAGATTGTGCGATGTTTGGTATGGTTTGTCGCCTTACTATGCAAAAAGGGCTTCACTATTTGCTGCCTGCATTGGCGGATTTCCTTAAACATGACGTGCAATTGGTGTTGGTCGGCACGGGGGATCCTTCTCTGGCGGCTCAGGTGCATGACGTTGCTGCTGAGTTTCCTAACAAGTTTGTATTTGTCGAAGCCTATGATAATGAGCTTGCTCATTTAGTTGAAGCTGGGTCAGATTTCTTTTTGATGCCTTCTGAATTTGAGCCGTGTGGTTTAAATCAAATTTATAGCATGGCTTATGGTACCTTACCTATCGTACGAGGTGTGGGTGGCCTGAAAGACAGTGTGAATGACTATGATGCCGACCCATCTAATGCTACGGGGTTTGTGTTCTATGAACCAACACCTCAAGCACTGCTGTTAGCCATGCTAAGGGCTCTACTGCTTTATGTTCAAGAAAATGCCGAGTTGAAGCGAGTGCAGTTACATGCGATGCAACAAGACTTCTGCTGGCGAAAGGCAGCTGAAGAATATTTGCAGCTTTACCACTCAGCGTTAAAGCTTTTTATTCCGCATTGATGCCATATAAGCTAACCTAAAAATGTAACAAAAGGCACCAGTTCAGGTGCCTTAGTTATCTAGAGTGGGCGGAGTGTGGTAGGATTGTCTCCCTCAATTGATAAACTTGTTTTTTACTTTGGTATATGACTCAGCCACTACTTTTCCATAAAACCTATTTGCACCCTACCAGTAATGAGTGGGTCGTTTTCGTGCATGGTGCTGGTGGCAGCTCTTCGATTTGGTTTAAGCAAATTAAAGCTTATAAGCAGCACTTTAATTTGTTGTTGATTGATTTAAGAGGGCACGGTAAATCAAACCAGTTGTTAAAAGAGCTGATGACGAGTCGTTATACGTTTACTGAAGTCACACAAGACATTTTAAAAGTATTGGATCATCTGAAAATTCAATCGGCTCACTTTGTCGGGATGTCGTTAGGCACGATCATCGTCCGAAATATTGCAGAGTTGGCATCGGAGCGGGTTAATTCAATGGTATTGGGTGGGGCGGTGACTCGTCTCAACACTCGCTCACAAATACTGGTAAAGCTGGGTAACTTTGGCAAACATATCTTGCCGTACATGTGGTTGTATAAACTGTTCGCCTATATCGTGATGCCACAGCGTAATCAGCGTGAGTCTCGTCACTTGTTTATTCGAGAAGCTAAAAAGCTTTGTCAAAAGGAATTTAAGCGCTGGTTTATTTTGGCGGCAGATGTAAACCCGTTGATGAAGTACTTTAAAGACCGGGAATTAGATATTCCAACGCTCTACCTGATGGGGGACAGGGATTATATGTTCATCCAGCCAGTTAAAGAGATGGTAGCGGCACATAAACTTAGTGTATTGCATGAAATCCCAAACTGCGGTCACGTTTGTAATGTCGAGCGTCCGGAAGACTTCAATCAGCATTCGATTGAGTTCATCAAGCAACAAAGTTTAGTGGTGTAATTTATAAGGTTCTAGGACCTAGGACCTAACCCCTTAATTACTTAGGACCTTTCGTCTATTCGATACCCACATTGCCAGCAAGCGCCAAATTGCCCCTCATTCATCTCTGAACATTCAGGACACTGCCAATCTTGGTAAGTATTTGGCTGAGCCTGTGTTTGGTAAGCCGCAACAATAGCCATTGCTTTGATTTGTTGCTCTGAGTCGAATAGCCAGACATACGGGTCAGTATCATCACTAAATGGCAGTTCTCCTTTTAGACCGAAAATGCCTTCTCCCCTAACTTCGCAATGTATTTGCTCCATTTTAAGTAGCTCACAAACGATATGCGCTTCAGCAGGGTTGTTCGCGATAAATATTTTCATCAAGAACTTCCATTATGTTGAGTGTCTGTGGGTCTTACTTTCTTCATCACCCATTTGGCAATGATAGGAAACAGACCCAGCAAAGCAAATGAAGCTAAAACACTAGGAGAGACGATATCTGATACACTTTCAATGTTTGCCAATTGTGTACCTGCATTGAGATAAACGGCTGTCCCAGGGAGCATACCAATTTGGCTAGTGAGATAAAAACGGCCAACGGTCATCGGAGTTAATCCCATCAATAAATTGATCAGGAAAAAAGGAAAGACGGGAATCAAACGTAATGAGAGCAGATAGGACGAGCCATCTTTTTCGACACCTTCGTTGATCGCAGTGAGCTTTTTTCCGAACTTGGTTTGTACCCAGTCTCTTAATAGGTATCGGCTACTCAGGAAAGCAAGGGTAGCTCCGATTGTACTGGCAAAAGAGACCAAAACTAAGCTTGTCCAAAAACCGAATAGGGCAGCACCTAATAGAGTAACGACTGCTGCACCGGGAATAGAGAACGCTGCGACAGCGATGTAAGCGAAGAAATAGAGGGTCGTTGCAATAATAAAATTTTGTTCGATATAGGCATTCAGTGCCTCTTGTTGAGCTTTAGCGTTCTCCAACGTTAGGTGCTGGCTAAAATTAACGGCTAATAGAGTTACCGTTAAGAGCAGTATTAACCCAAAAATTAGCTTTTTGTTCATGTGCGCACTCCAGTTGGGCTACCCCTAGTTAAAAGTCTTAACAGATGTTCAGGAAAATGTGGTTTTTAATTTGTAGTTAATGGTTGTTGTTCAGACTAATAGACAGGCTATGACCTAAAAATATTTCAAAAAAAAACCGCAGGCTAGGCTTGCGGTTTTTAGAATAATATTTGAATACTTGTTAAGAAAGCGCGTTTTTCAGTTCTTCTCTTCGAGATTGAGGTACGACGCTCCAGTGAGTGCCGTTAATTGCGCCCTCTAAGGCCCAAAGAAGCTCAATACTTACCTTAGCTGAGTGGGAATCACGTATCGCTTTATAAGCGCTTAGTGCTCCTTCCTCTTCTAGCTGTTCTACTGATTCAATACCAGCTTTTTTTAGCATTCGTTCAGTAGCCAGCCTTAGGTTAGGCAAATCTTTCAATCTGTTAGGTTTACTACTGGCTTGTTGCTTTTTTTCTAATTTGGCTTGTGCTAACGACTGCTTTGCTACTTCTATCAAACGCTCGTTTGATTCCCATAAATCGTTGGAAATCGCGTAGTATTTAGTAACGACCGGAAACCCTCGCTTTTTATAAACGTAGGGTTTGAGTCCTTGCGTCTCGAAATTAGATGAAGTTTGTTGGTCTGCTCGTATATGAAGTTGATCATTCACAACTAGTGCAAACATCGTCTCATCAGCGAAAAGTCCAAAGCCACCAAACATTGAGCGCGACTTGATTGTACCAAGTGCCTCAAATAGCTTCATAGAATCTTTGAGTATCGGTTTATCCATGATGTGTTATCTCGGTGTAATTAACATTACGCCACCAAAAGTCAGGTCCGAGAGAATAGCAAATACATGCAGAAACAATGTCATTATAGGGTAAACTCATCATATGCATATTTGCCATCGGTAACCCCGCTACCTTCCATTTAATCAAATGGTTCAGGCCGGAAGCTTTGCGTCCCACCCTTTCGGATGGTTTGCCCTGTGCGTGACATGTCGAGAATACTTCGTCTCTTGAATTAACATCACATTTTAGCTAATAAAGTGTGATATTGGTTCAGGAAAATTCATTAAAATTATGCGTCGTGATGCATTTGTGAGGCAAGGGTTTTTTAATGAAAGGTATGGTTGTAAGAAAAGTATTACGCACAAATAAAACAGCAACTTACCTAATATTTAACTTTTTGATCGCTGATGATATTGAGTATAAGGCTTATGTTGAGACGAAAAATAAGCGCTCCGGAGAGCGCTTAATGTCAATTAATTGAGTTTCTTCACTGTATTTCGAACGACCAGTTCTGGCTGCATTTCAAAAATGCGTTTTTCGTGTTCTTTGTCTTTAATTCGTTCCAGTAGAATTTCGAATGCATTTTTACCGACACGACGTTTCGGTTGGTGAATCGTCGTGAGTGGTGGAGAAAAGTATTCGGCCAACTCGATATTGTCGTAACCAATCACGGAAACATCGTCGGGGATCTTAATGCCATTTTGTTGTAATCGGCTCATTAAGCCCAATGCCATTGTGTCATTGAAACAGAATACTGCTGTTGGACGTTGTTCCATTGCTGTAATTTTGTCTGCAACGAGAACAGCCGTATCGCACTCAAAGTTACCTTCAAGAATCCAATCTTCGTTTACAGGTATGTTCGCTTCTGCCATTGCACGGCGGAAGCCCATAATACGTTCTTGGCACGCTAGCTTTTCAAAGTGACCACTTAAGCAGGCAATATCAGTATGACCGTTGTCAATCAGATACTTGGTTGCGATATAGCCACCTTCTTCTGAGTTATCCATGATTTTGTCTGCTTGAGAGCTTTCTGGACCCCAATCCATGACTACTTTTGGAATGTCAGCGTGACGGTCAAGCATCTCTTTTAGCTCTTCCGTTAGGTCTGAACACATAACCAGGATGCCATCAACACGCTTTTCAGCCAGCATGCGAATGTAATCTCTTTGCTTTTCGTAGATACCGCCGGTATTACATAAAATAAGAGTGTAACCTTGACGATAACAGTAGCTTTCAACACCATCGATGACTTCTGAGAAGAATAGGTTAGTAGATTGAGTTACCAACATACCGATGGTACGAGTTGAGTTACATTTCAAACTACGAGCAACTGCACTCGGCGCGTAATTAAGCTCATCAACAGCTTTCATTACTTTTTCTTGAGTTGCTTCTGCAACAAAACGTGTTTTGTTGATAACGTGCGAGACTGTAGTAGTAGAAACGCCGGCTAATCGAGCAACGTCTTTTATAGTGGCCATAAATGGTGTCCTGTATCGAGCTACTAATATACCGTGGAGTATAAAACCTTTTGCTGAATGCTTTTTGTAAACTTAGCGCAACTAAAACGTTGATGCTGAGTATGATTAGCAGTGATAGCTCCGAAATCGGTAGAAGGTTTGTAGCAATACGGTTGAGTTGTCCTACCTTTTTCGACTGCACGAAGAAGAGATCGTCAACCTATTAAGAAAACACAAAAACCGCTTTATTTCAGCGGTTTACATAAAAATCATATTTAATCGTTTGCGTTCACATTTTAGCCCTATGTAGACTGGCTGGCAATAATTTCAGCAGCAGTTTTGTGTCTTTGAAGTCACATTTTGATTGCAAAAAAAAGCAAGCGATTGGAACTAGATTAGGGGCAAACGAATAAAAATGGGGAGCCTAAAAACAGGCTCCCAATAATTGGCGGCAATTATTCACCAAGAAGGTAAGTACTGTCCAGTTTACAAAATGCAATTAATAGTTGCGCGACGTTCGCGTAGAAGCCGAAATCATCCAGCTGCTTACATTTCGCTGCGAATTGTGGCAGCCACGATAAGAGTTGATGCACAATGAAGTCATTTTGTTTTGAGAAAGCTTCTTCCATATGCTTTTCCTGTTCAAACTCGTTGGAACGGATGATCATGTTTCCTAAAAAATCGAGTTCTACTGCTAAGTGATCGGCAGGTTCGTTGAGTTTGTCGTCCACTTGTACACCGAACTCAGCCATCAACTTCTCCATTTCCTCCGCTGGCTTATCATTAAGCAAACCGGTTTCACCAATGTACATAGAAGCGTAAGGCAGAGCGCCATACTTTTCTGTTTTTAAGAACAGTTCACAAAAGTCAGCAGCGAGTTCGAGCTGAGCGTCTTCACGATCTTGCAAGCGGTTCAGTGCATCTACCAGGGCATCAACGGAAGGTTTTAGCGATTCATTTTCACCTAAGCCAGCTAAAAAGCTACGAATTTCAACACTGTGGTAAGCTTCCAGTTCTTTGTCTGTCAGTTCTTTGGCGAACAAGCTAGAAAACCACCAGTAAATTTCGGCGCGTTTTTCATTAAAAGCTTTCACTTCTTGCATTTTAGGCTCCTGAATGATGCTTTATGTATAGCATCATAAAATCAATAACGGATGTCCTTTAAGTGTAATCAATTAAAATGAACAGCAATAACTACAACTATTATGTTTTATGGCCAAATGTGTCTGTTTATTAACAGTGTTCAGCAAGCTTGTTTTGAATCAACAAAAGCGTGAAATCTTGCTTTTTAATGTGCCAGTGACTAGAAATGTTAATAGTTATGAATAGAATACATCTCGGATAATAAAATGACAGAAAGTGGCGTAAATGAGCTATCACGTATTAGTCGTAGAAGATGATGTTGTAACGCGTAGTAAGCTTGCGGGATATTTCCAAAACGAAGGTTACACAGTGAGTGAAGCAGAGAGTGGCGCAGAAATGCGTGAAGTGCTGCAAGCTGGTGATGTTGACCTTATCATGCTGGATATTAACTTGCCGGGTGAAGATGGCCTGATGCTTACACGTGAATTACGTAGCCAATCGGATATTGGCATCATATTAGTCACAGGACGCACGGATAGCATCGACAAAATTGTTGGCCTGGAAATGGGGGCGGACGATTATGTCACGAAACCTTTTGAGCTCAGAGAGTTATTGGTTCGCGTTAAAAACCTGCTGTGGCGTATTTCAACCGCGCGCAATGGTTCGAGTAAATCGACAAGCGAGACGAATCAACAACACATTGTTCGTTTTGGTGAGTGGACATTTGATATTCAACGTCGCGCCCTAAGCCGCAATGGTGAGCCAGTCAAACTAACCAAAGCTGAGTATGAACTCTTGGTTGCGTTGTCCTCTTACCCGAATCAGGTCCTAAGTCGTGAACGTATTTTGAATATGATTAGTCATCGAGTGGATGCGCCTAACGACCGTACCATTGATGTCTTGATTCGACGTATGCGCGCCAAGATGGAGTTTGATCCCAAGAACCCACAAATTTTTGTCACGGTTCACGGTGAAGGCTACATGTTTGCTGGTGATTAAAACCCAAAAAACAGACTCAAGAAAAAGGAGAGCAGTTGCTCTCCTTTTTTGTTCCGTTAAATTACCTTAAGTAATGCACTCTGCGCATTTAGTTATTGAGGCTCTACCATTGGTGTCTCGCCAACCGTGTCTCTCAGGCGTTGCCAGATACTGCCAAGATACTCATGCCAGAAGAGCTCGGTTTGCTCTAAGTAACGAGCCTTTGGTGAGTATTTTTCCCAAGCTTGATTCACTTCTTCAATCGCCAGGAAGTTTGTAGGGGCTGGGATCGGTCTAATACCTGCTGCATTAAATTCATACAGTGCGCGGCTCATATGGCTGGCAGAGGTAACCAAAACGATTTCCTTTTGCTGGACAAACGCCGCAGCCTGACGTGCCTCTTCCCAGGTATCTTTCGCATCTTCCAATAAAATAATGTCGGATTTCGCAACACCAAGCGCCAGAGCAACGTTCGCCATCATACGCGCATGACTGATTTCGGAACCACCGTCATAGCCAGATAAAATCAACTTTGCGCCAGGGTACATTCGTAAGATACGAATACCTTCGCTTAGACGCATCAGTGCGGCACGACTTAACTGAGAAGTCGGTGGAATTTCGTCATCGATAACGTGGCCATTTCCCAATACCATGACGTAATCGATTGTGCCAGAAACTGGCAGAAATGCTTTGTGCTCACGCTCTAATGGCATAAGAAGCTTGGTTGAAACGGGTTGGAAGGCAACAAGGAAAATGCCAACTAGAGAGAATAATACAACGAAGCAGCCAGTTTTACGTTTAGTGGTAAAACTAATGAGAGCAAGGCCCAAGAAGCCTATCAGCAACAGTGCTGGTAGGGGCATCAGCAAGGCTGACATTACTTTTTTCAGCTCAAACATACACAAATAGTCCGAAAAAACATCAATTGATAATAAAAATGAGGGTACCCCTCTTTATTCCTGCTTTCCTTGTGCCAGAATAGCGGCACAATCCGTTATGATAACTCAGCAGAAGTGACAGAAGACCGCAATTTCGACGATATCGCCCACAAATTTGCAAAAAATATATACGGCTCCGATAAAGGAGAGATCCGCCAAATCATTGTGTGGGAAGATTTTCTACAGATTCTAAGTGAATTAGACGCTGAGCAGCAACCCCTTGAAGTATTGGATGCGGGTGGTGGTTTAGCACAAATGTCTCAAAAGCTTGCTAAGCTCGGACATCGTGTAGCTTTATGTGATCTATCTTCGGAAATGCTGCAACTAGCCAAACAGGATATTGAAAATAATGGTTTGCTTGAGCAGTATCGCCTGATTCATTCACCTGTACAGTCCATTGGCGAGCACATGGAAAGACAGGTGGATCTTGTTATGTTTCATGCCGTGATGGAGTGGCTGGTCGATCCTAAGATCGCACTCGAAACGGTATTGGAACAAGTTAAACCGGGGGGTATTGCATCAGTGATGTTCTACAACCACCATGGTTTAGTCTATAAAAACGTGGTGTGTGGCAACATTCCTCATATTTTGGACGGCATGCCTCACCGAAAAAGATTTAAACTACAGCCGCAAAAAGGATTGAAGCCAGAAGAAGTCTATCAATGGATAGAAGATGCTGGTTTCAGTATTTGTGGAAAGTCTGGTATTCGCTCATTCAGTGATTACATCGGGAATGTGCAAAATATGGGTGATTATCAGTTTGAAGATGTGTTGGCGCTAGAAAAACAACTTTGTAGACAAGAGCCATACCTCTCATTAGGCCGCTATATTCACGTGTGGGCCAAAAAGAAAGAACAACAGGAATAACAATGAGTGAGATGACTCTCAATGCTGCAGAACAACCTATTGATGAATTGGTTGGCTGGGTAAAGCAGCAAGATTTCTCGTTGAACCTGACCACAGAGCGACTGGCGTTTTTGATTGCCATCGCGGTATTAAGTAATGAAAGGTTTGACGATGAATTGGGTGAAGGTGAATTGCACGATGCATTCACTATCGTCACTCGATTTTTTGATGAGACGGGCGAAGCCTCTGCTTTTCGTGCAAACAATGCTATTAACGAGATGGTTAAGCAGCGTCTTATCAGCCGTTTTGTCAGCGAAGTGACCGACGGCGCGAGTATCTATCGTTTGTCTCCTTTAGCGATAGGCATTACTGATTATTACGTACGTCACCGTGAGTTTTCTAAGCTGCGCCTTTCTATTCAGCTATCGATGGTTGCTGACGAAATGGCAAAAGCGATTGAAGCGGCACAAAAAGGTGGCACGCCGGGTCACTGGAAGAAAAACGTGTATGGGGTACTTAAGTATTCTGTCGGCGAAATCTTCGACCAGATTGACCTTAACCAACGTGTTATGGATGAGCAGCAGCAATCTGTGAAACAGCAAATTGCCGATCTGCTCAACAAGGACTGGCGTGAAGCGATTAATAACTGTGAAGCGTTATTGTCCGAAACGTCCAGTACGTTGCGTGAACTTCAAGATACACTGCAAGCGGCCAGTGATGAGCTGCAAACTCAGATCTTAGACATTCAGGAGATTGTCTATGGCGATCCTGAGCTTGAGTTTATTGAAGAAGCACTGTTTGGTCTGCAAATGAAGCTGGACCGAATCACGAGCTGGGGCCAGCAAGCGATCGACCTCTGGATTGGCTACGACCGACACGTACACAAGTTTATCCGTACCGCTATCGATATGGATAAGAACCGTGCGTTCAGTTCTCGTTT
This sequence comes from Vibrio sp. YIC-376, assembly GCF_052353105.1. NCBI lineage: Bacteria > Pseudomonadati > Pseudomonadota > Gammaproteobacteria > Vibrionales > Vibrionaceae > Vibrio > Vibrio sp. YIC-376. The sequence goes on along the minus strand of NZ_JBBWFK010000011.1, from coordinate 26,779 downwards.
GCGTCAATCCATCAAAGATTACTTTGATATGCCTTGGTATCTGACTTATGCAGATGCTGAGCGATTATCCGACCTTCGTGATGAAGCCTTGGTACTACGTGATGACGAAGTAACCGGCCAAGTTCCGATGGAAGTGGAATACGAAGAGTTTCAACAAGTCAATGATGAGTTATCAGAACGTATTGGTGAGATGCTAAAGGCTCATAAAGAGCAGGGCACACCAATCGACTTGAGCGTGGTGCTGAGAGATTACCTAGCACAACATCCATTTACTCATCACTTTGATTTGGCTCGAATTATTGTTGATCAGGCTGTACGTCTTGGCTATTCAGAATCGGATTATCAAGCGATTCAACCAGACTGGAAATCAATCAACGAATTTGGGGCAAAGGTACAAGCGAATGTCATCGACCGATACTAATGAATACATGCCAGATAAACTGGCAAAAGCAATTTCTAACCCTCTGTTCCCAGCGCTAGACAGCATGCTTCGAGCAGGGCGTCATATCTCAAGTGAAGATCTAGACAACCACGCATTGCTGTGTGATTTCGAAGTTGAGTTGTCTTCTTTCTATCAGCGTTACAACACCGAACTGGTGAAAGCGCCTGAAGGTTTCTTCTACCTTCGTCCACGTTCCACTTCTCTGATTGGCCGTAGTGTCCTGTCTGAGCTGGACATGCTGGTGGGTAAGGTATTGTGTTTCCTATACCTCAGTCCGGAACGCCTGGCGCATGAAGGCATCTTCACCAATCAGGAACTTTACGACGAGATGCTTGCACTCGCGGATGAGAAGAAGCTGATGAAGCTGGTGACCAACCGGGCAACAGGCTCAGATCTAGATAAAGAGAAGTTATTCGAAAAAGTTCGTACCTCGCTGCGCCGTCTGCGCCGCCTTGGCATGATCATCAATATTGGTGAAACCGGTAAATTTAGTATCAGTGAAGCCGTATTTCGTTTCGGTGCTGACGTCCGTGTTGGTGATGATATGCGTGAAGCGCAGTTGCGTCTGATCCGTGATGGTGAAGCTGTGGTTCATACCAAAGAGCCAAGTCAGGGTAGCCTGCTGTCTGAAGAAGACCAAGAAGATCAAACTGAAGAAGAAATGACAGAAGAGGGCGAAGCATGAGCATGATTGAACGCGGTAAATATCAATCGCTGACCATGGTCAACTGGAACGGCTTCTTTGCCCGTACGTTTGATATCGATGGTCTGGTTACCACGCTTTCTGGTGGTAACGGTGCAGGTAAATCAACCACAATGGCGGCATTTATCACCGCTCTGATTCCTGACCAAACACTACTTCATTTCCGTAACACCACAGAAGCGGGCAGTAGCCAATCGTCTCGCGACAAAGGTCTTTACGGTAAGTTGCAACCGGGCGCGTGTTACGCTGCGCTGGATGTGGTGAACTCTCGTAACCAACGTCTGCTGTTTGTGGTAAAACTGCAGCAGGTTGCTGGCCGTGATAAAAAAGTCGATATCAAACCGTTCGTTATCCAAGGTCTTCCAAGTCATGTAAAACCAACGGATGTGCTTGTTGAAAGCGTCTCTGCGACACAAGCCCGCGTGCGTCAGATCAACGAAGTTAAAGACGTTATCTCTGAATTGGAAGGCGTACAATTTAAAGCCTTCCCATCGATCGTCGATTATCACGCACAAATGTTTGAGTTCGGTATGATTCCGAAGAAACTGCGTAATTCAGGTGACCGTTCTAAATTCTACCGTTTGATTGAAGCATCACTTTACGGTGGTATCTCAAGTGCGATTACCCGCTCTCTACGTGACTACCTTCTGCCACAAAACGGTGGCGTGAAGAAAGCCTTCCAGGATATGGAATCCGCACTGCGCGAAAACCGTATGACGCTGGAAGCCATCAAAACCACGCAGGCAGACCGTGATTTGTTCAAACACTTGATCACCGAGTCAACCAACTACGTGGCAGCCGACTACATGCGTCACGCGAACGATCGCCGTAACAAGCTAGAGCAAACGCTGTCGCTGCGTTCTGAGCTATTTGGCTCTCGCGAGACCTTGATTGAGCAAAACAATCTGCTCAACAGAGTACAAGAAGAGCTTGAGCTGCTGATTGAATCTGAATCAGCGTTAGAGCAAGACTACCAAGCGGCTTCGGATCACTTGCAACTGGTGCAAAACGCACTGCGCCAACAAGAGAAGATTGAACGTTACCAAGAAGATCTTGAAGAACTCAGCGAGCGTCTTGAAGAACAAATGATGGTCGTTGAAGAAGCGCAAGAACGCGTGATGACGGCCGAAGAACAGGCGACGGTTTCTGAAGAAGAGGTCGACAGCCTTAAGACGCAGCTTGCCGATTACCAGCAGGCGCTGGATGTTCAGCAAACTCGAGCCCTTCAGTACCAGCAAGCGGTTCAGGCACTTGATAAAGCGAAACAGTTACTCGGTGATGACACTCTGACAGCAGAATCCGCGCAAGCGCTGGTGTCTGAACTGAAGAACAAAGAGTCTGAAAGTACCAACGCACTGTTGTCTGTTAAGCATAAGCTGGACATGTCGTCTGCGGCGGCTGAGCAATTTGAAACGGCATTGAAGCTGGTTCAAAGCATCGTCGGACAGGTTGAGCGTAAAGACGCTTCTGAACAGGCGAAAACGGCGATGACTAAAGCGCGCGAGTCACAGCAAATTGCTCAGAATGAGCAGCAGTGGCGAGCACAGCATCGTGATCTTGAGCGCAGCCTAAACCAACAGCGTCAGGCTCGCGAACAGGTAAACGAATACCAAAAGCAGTTCCATGTTGAGCTAACGGACGAAATCACTTTCGAGCAGGAACGTGAACGTCACGCGATGCAGATTGAATCGCTGGAAATGACGCAGGAAGAAGTGCGTGAACAACGCAGCGAACAGCGTCGTTTAGAGCAAGATGCAGCAGCGGAAATTAACAAACTTGAAGCGATTGCCCCAAGCTGGATTGCGGCAAACGATGCGTTAGAAAAACTGCGTGAGCAAAGCGGCGCAGAATTAGAAGATCGCCATGCTGTGATGAGCCACATGCAAGTGGTTCTTGAGCAAGAGAAAGAACTGTCTCTGGCTAAAGACAAACTGGCAGAACGTCGCACCCAACTGGAAAGCGAAATTGAACGTCTGGCATCGCCGGGTGGTTCAAATGATCCACGTCTGAAAGGCCTTGCGGACACGCTGGGCGGTGTATTGCTATCAGAAATCTACGACGATATCACCATCGATGACGCGCCATACTTCAGTGCGATGTACGGGCCGGCTCGACATGCGATCGTGGTTTCTGATCTGACTGGCATCGAAGAAAAGTTGGTTGAGCTGGATGACTGTCCTGAAGATTTGTACATCATTGAAGGTGACATTGATGCCTTTGATGACAGCTCATTCAATGCGGAAGAACTGGAAGGCGCAGTATGCGTTCGCATGAATGATCGTCAAATGCGTTACTCGCGCTTGCCAGAAATTCCATTGTTTGGCCGTGCGGCGAGAGAACAACGTTTAGAACTGCTACGCAATGAGCGTGAAGAAGTGGTTGAGAAGCACGCGAAAGCGGCATTTGACTCACAAAAAATGCAGCGTCTGTACCAGGCGTTTAACCAGTTTGTAGCTCACCACATTCAAGTGGCGTTTGAAGCAGATCCAGAACAGGCGCTGGCAAACGTGCGTGAAAAACGCAACCAAACTGCGCGTGTACTGGCTGATTTGGAAGCGAAAGAACAGCAACATCGTTCACAGCTGCAAGCCAGCAAGCAAGCTTTATCGTCACTCGACAAGCTTGCTCCAAACATGGCATTGATTGAAGATGATACACTGCAAGCGCGTTTTGATGAGTTGGAAGAGAAAATCGCCCAACTGTCAGAAGCGAAAGCGTTTCTGACCAATCATGCGAAAGCTGTGGCGGAACTTGAAAAGATTGCTTCAGCACTGGATGCGGATCCAGAGCAGTTCGACGCACTAGAAGCCGAGTACAAAGCAGCAGATGAGCAACTGCAAGAGCTTAAGAAGCAAATTTTTGCTTTGGCTGACCTGGTGGAACGTCGACACTACTTTACGTACTCAGATTCGGTGGATCTGCTGAACCAGAGCAGTGAATTAAGTGAGCAGCTTAAATCTAAGTTGGTTCAGGCGGAGCAAATGCGTTCTCGCTCTCGTGAAGAACTGAAACAAGCGCAAGGTCAGATGAACCAATACAACCAGGTATTGGCGTCTCTGAAAAGTTCACACCAAGCGAAACTGGAAACGGTTCAGGAGTTCAAACAAGAGCTGCAAGAGTTCGGTGTTAACGCGGATGAAGGTGCAGAAGAACGCGCAATGCGTCGCCGTGATGAACTGCACGAACGTCTGCACACGTCTCGCAGCCGTAAGAGCGAATACGAACGTACGATCACTGCTACTGACCTGGAGATGAAAGGCTTAGCGAAACGTCTGAAGAAAGTTCAGAAAGACTACGTAGAGCTTCGTACCTTTGTGGTCGCTGCAAAAGCAGGCTGGTGCTCAGTACTTCGTCTTGCACGTGAAAACGATGTTGAGCGTCGTCTTCATAAGCGTGAGCTGGCGTACATGTCTGCAGATGAACTGCGTTCGATGTCGGATAAATCATTGGGTGCGCTGCGTTTAGCGGTTGCGAACAATGATGATCTGCGTGACGCACTGCGCCTGTCGGAAGATAACTCTCGTCCTGAGCGTAAGGTTCTGTTCTACATTGCTGTTTACCAGCACCTGCGTGAGCGTATTCGTCAGGACATTATCCGTACTGATGACCCGGTGGAAGCGATCGAAGAGATGGAAGTGGAGCTGGCGCGTCTGACAGAAGAGCTGACTCAACGCGAAAACCGTCTGGCAATCAGTTCTGAGTCGGCTGCAAGCATCATCAAGAAAACGATTCAACGTGAACAAAACCGTATTCGTATGCTGAACCAAGGTTTGTCGAACATTTCGTTTGGTCAGGTTAAAGGTGTGCGTCTGAATGTGAAAATCCGTGAAAGCCATGAAGTGCTACTGCACGGTTTGTCTGCTCAGCAGGAACAACACAAAGACTTGTTTGAGTCTACACGCTTTACCTTCTCAGAAGCGATGGCGAAGCTGTTCCAGCGTGTGAACCCACATATCGACATGGGCCAACGTTCTCCTCAGGTTCTGGGTGAAGAGCTACTGGATTACCGTAACTACTTAGAACTGAGCGTAGAAGTAAATCGTGGTTCTGATGGTTGGTTGCAAGCGGAATCCGGCGCGCTATCAACAGGTGAGGCGATCGGTACTGGTCAGTCAATCCTACTGATGGTCGTTCAAAGCTGGGAAGAAGAGTCGCGTCGTCTGCGTAGTAAAGACATTATTCCATGTCGTCTGTTGTTCCTTGATGAAGCGGCACGTTTGGATGCGAAATCTATCTCGACGCTATTCGAATTGTGTGACCGTCTGGACATGCAACTTCTGATTGCCGCACCAGAGAACATCAGCCCAGAGAAAGGTACAACCTACAAACTGGTACGTAAGGTGTTTAAAGATCACGAACACGTACATGTTGTAGGCCTGCGTGGTTTTGGCCAAAGCAAGAAAGCAAAGAGCGAAGCTCAGGAAATGGTTGAAGAGCTGGAATCCTAATTTCTAAAACAGACAAACGCCCACTAACTTTAGTGGGCGTTTTTTTAGTGTTGGATTTACCTTCAGTTTAAATCATAGAGCTTTCTGTCGATTTTGTTTGGCGGTATTGCCTTGGTGAACAGCCACTCCACTTGCGAAATGCGTGACGAAAGTTTGCACTGTCCGAAAAGCCAACCCGTTCGGAAATTTCCTCAATACTAATCTGGGTTGAAGCAAGATAATGGCGCGCTAAGCGAAAACGTACCTGATCGAGAATCTGCTGATAGCTGGTACCTTCTGACTTGAGGTGACGGCTTAACGTTCTCGAGGACATTCCCAGCTCTGCCGATAAAGATTCAATAGACGGGTAGCACCCCAGACGTTCGACAAGTATCTGAGTTATCTTGTCTTTTAAGCTGACGCTGCCACTGACTTTCGCCAGCATCTCATCACAAGATTTCAGGCACAGTTGTAACGTAATAGGATTCGCTGCCGGTAGTGGCTCGTATATGCTTTTTGCGTCAAATTGCCACTCAAGACGCTCACTATTGAATTCAATCTCACAGTGAAACACCTCTTTATACAAGTCACCGTATTCCGGCTCGGGATAAGGGAAACGAATGACCGTCGAAGGGAAGGGATGCTGCATCACTTCTTCACACAAGTTCTGAATGACAGAAAACCAGTATTCACAGCAAAAAGGCAACAGAGACTGAAGGTCAATTAACTGCTCAGCACGGAAATATCCCAAGTTATCCTCAACCCACATTTTCTTTTTCAGAACAGGGCCTGCGAGACGCAGATACTTAAATCCCATCACTAAGGCATCAAGTAAGGTGTTGCTACTTAAAACCGCATAGCCAAGTACGCCGAAATCACTGAATTTTGCCTGTTGCCCTACCTTAAGCCCTAATCCAGGCTCTTTTGCGTGGGCAAGCGCGTTATTAAAAATGACCAGCTTTTGAGTGAGGGTGATATGGGTATCCGGTGCGTAGAGCTGAGAGGCATTGATGCCACTACTATCGAGTAATGCCTCAACACTTACATTAGGCTCTAAATATCGTTTAAGCAGTTGTAAATCTAAAATGCCAAAAGCCTGTTTGTCTGGCTCGTACACTGCGGTGTATTCCATCGTGTTCCCCTCTCACATTCTGCATCATCCTAACGCTTATTAGAGCGATGTTCTGTCACTACCTTCTCAAAGTTGTCCGAATATCACCGGTTTTTGTCAGTTTGTAACCTGTGTTTAATGTTATCAATATGTTGTAATTTAATAAATTGTACATTGGGAGACAGATATGAGTGTATTGGAATCGCACGCAGATGAAATCGTGTGCAACCAAAACATAGAGGCGGAATCCGTTCCGGCAACGAGTGAACTTGCTACTTGGTTTGCTGAGCTGCAATCAGCCTATCAGGCGGAACCATTAGCAACGCTGGAAGTTCGAAAGCAACGTTTGCTGGCACTTAAAAAACAGCTTTCTCGCTATCAGGATCGGTTAGCGGAAGCGATGAGTGCGGACTTCGGTGGTCGCAGCCATACTGAGTCGCTAATGGCAGACGTACTCGCCCCGATTCTCGATATCAATCACGTCTTGCGCCATTTAAAGGGTTGGATGAAACCGAGCAAAAGACCAACCGAGTGGTTATTCAAAGGCAACAAACTGGAAGTAAGGTACCAACCGAAAGGGGTGGTTGGCATCATCTGTCCCTGGAATTTCCCAGTCTACCTTTCCATTGGCCCTCTGATCACATCTTTGGCCGCAGGGAATCGCTGCATGATAAAAATGCCACCTAATTGTCCCGCTACGACAATTCAACTGCGCCAAATGTTAGCGGAGATCTACTCGGAGAATCTGGTTCGTGTGGTTGATGGTTGTCACCCTGAAGCGATGGAAATATCCCATCTCCCATTTGATCATCTGATCTTTACTGGTTCGCCCAAAAGTGGCAGAACCATCATGGCGAATGCTGCGGCAAACTTAACCCCCGTGACGCTTGAGCTTGGTGGTAAATCTCCGGCTATTGTGTTTGAAGACTACGACATTAATAAAGCTGCGGAGAGTATCGCACATGGTAAGGGGATGAACTCAGGCCAGATATGCATCGCACCGGATTACGCCTTTGTGCCAGAAAGTAAGCAGCAGGCTTTTGTGGATGCATTGCAGAAAGCCCATCAAGCTATGTATAAGAAAATCGTTTTGAACAAGGATTACACTGCTTTGGTGGATGAGGCGCAGCACAAGCGTTTTCATGCTTTGCTTGATGACGCACGTAATAAGGGCGCTGTCATTACTCAATGTCTGGATGCGGGGGAAGGGCGTAAAACACCGCTCTATATTGCCACCAAACTGACACCTGATATGCGAATTTGCCGAGAAGAGATTTTTGGTCCTTTGTTGCCAGTTCATACCTACTGCTCAGTGGATGAGGTGATCGGATATATCAATGACAGGCCTCGTCCGCTCGCTTGCTACCTGTATAGCAACAACGACGTTCAACGTGAGACCGTGCTTACGCAAACTCATAGCGGCGGAGTCACAATCAATGACTGGGGGTGGCATGTTCTGAATCACTCTGCGCCTTTTGGCGGTGTGGGGAATTCAGGAATAGGCAACTACCACGGTGAAGAAGGTTTCAGAGAATTGAGCCACGCTCGCACTGTCCTGAAAGTACGTAACTGGTTCCCAACTCGGCTTTTCGCCCCTCCTTACGGAAGTTTGGTGCAAAAACTGATCTTACGATTTTTTGTCGGTAAGCCAGATCCTCAATTAAAAAATCAAAACTAATTACGCAACGCATCTTTGTTGCCAGGGAAGACGTCTGCTCATTACATCTGGAGCTGAGGCCTTCTTCCCTTTGATTGTCGCCACGGCGCATGTTGTCGCGTCGTACTAATGCTTACCATATTGATTCAAAGGATGAAAAATGACGAAGTCAGCGAAAGGAACACGCATTCACACGTCATATGTTTTTTCGAATGGCGCTACGGGCGGGTGCAAGTGGAATGAGATAAAGAATAGAGCGTTATCTTGGGGAGACGTTGATGGAAAGCTATGATTATATTGTCGTGGGTGGTGGCTCTGCAGGTTGTGTTCTAGCCTCCCGTTTATCAGAAGATCCGAATGTTTCCGTTTGTTTGCTCGAAGCTGGTGGTAAGGACAATAGTGCCTTCATTCATACACCTATCGGCACCGTTGCAATGATGCCGACCAAATTACATAACTGGGGATTCGAAACGGTACCCCAGCCCGGATTAAATGGTCGAAAAGGCTATCAGCCAAGAGGTAAGACGTTAGGCGGGTCGAGTTCTATAAACGCCATGATGTACTCAAGAGGGCACCGCTTTGACTATGATTTATGGGCAAGTCTTGGCAATACCGGATGGAGCTATGACGAATGCTTGCCTTACTTCAAAAAAGCGGAAAATAACGAGGTTCACTACAATGAATATCACGGTCAGGGTGGGCCTTTGAATGTTGCGGACTTGCGCTCTCCGAGTAAGCTTCTCGAACGATATCTATCAGCTTGTGAATCTATCGGCGTGCCGCGTAGTGATGATATCAATGGCGCACAGCAGTTGGGAGCGACTTACACTCAAGTGACTCAACGTGACGGGGAGAGATACAGTGCTGCGAAAGCCTATCTGACACCACATTTGAGCCGGGCAAACCTGACCGTGTTGACTAAAGCCACCACGCACAAAATTTTGTTTGAAGGGAAACGTGCCATTGGGGTCGAATACGGTTTTAAAGGAAAGCGTTTCCAGATCAGATGTAATCGGGAAGTGATTCTCTCCGCGGGAGCCTTTGGTTCACCTCAAATCTTGCTTTTGTCCGGAGTCGGAGCGAAACAAGACTTGGATAAGCATGGGATTAAGCAAGTGCATGAGTTGCCAGGTGTTGGTGAAAATTTGCAAGACCATATTGATTTGGTACACAGCTATAAATGCATGGATAAGAGAGAGACCTTTGGTGTGTCGTTACAGATGGTTGCCGAAATCGGTAAAGCACTGCCCCAGTGGATGAAGGATCGTAGCGGTAAAATAAGCAGTAACTTCGCCGAGGGCATCGGCTTTCTATGCTCTGATGATAATGTCGATGTACCTGACCTTGAATTTGTCTTTGTGGTTGCTGCTGTTGATGACCACGCCCGCAAGCTTCACGTCAGTCATGGTTATAGCTCTCATGTCACGTTACTAAGACCAAAGAGTGTTGGTACAGTAAAACTCAACAGTGCTGATCCGTACGATTGTCCGCGTATTGACCCCGCATTCTTTAGTCATCCAGACGATATGGGAGTCATGATCAAAGCGTGGAAGAAACAACATCAAATGATGGAAAGTCAGGCATTCGATGATATTCGCGGTGAAAACTTCTATCCGGTCGATGCGAGCGATGATAAGGCAATAGAGCAGGACATTCGTAACCGCGCCGATACCCAATACCATCCTGTAGGCACATGTAAAATGGGGACTGCAGATGATCCGTTTGCTGTGGTGGACAGCGATTTGGCTGTCCACGGCTTAGAAGGGCTCAGAGTGGTTGACGCGTCGATAATGCCGATGTTGATAGGCGGGAATACCAATGCACCAACCATTATGATTGCGGAAAAAATCGCTGACCGCATTAAATCGGAGTACGCACTTTATGTTTATGCTGAACCGGAATCTGTAGCCTCTTCAGTTGTGTAATCAACGTATCTCCCGTATCGCGAATTCTTCCCCCAAGAAAAAGCCGAGACTGTAGGACGACAGCCTCGGCTTTTGCGCGCTAAGATGAAGCTAAAGTGCTATTCCTCTGAAACGTCTTTTGTAACTTCGATCATTTCAGCTAGCTCTTCAAGTGCTTGGATAGAGATCTCAGACAGACGCTGTAAATGCTGATCTAGGGTCTCGTTATCTACAAGCGATGGTTCTTTATTTTTTATTTCTTTTGTTAACATTTCTCAACCTCATAAGTTGAGTAAGGGGAGCCCTAATGATACTCAAAAGATTGAGTATAAATAAAACCATTGGTGCTTAATTGTTAGGCAGATCATCGAATTCGACAAGATTAGGGCAGGTTTACTTAGCAAATGTGGGATTGTCCCCAAATATGAAAACTAAGCTAGCAATCACGGGAATGAATGCTAGCTAGAGGTTATTTGGGCATATTTAGAACAGAGGTTTAACGCCGAATTTCTCTGCTGCGTAAGCAACTCGTTCATGTGGTTTAGGGTATTCTGCCGGAGTGCCAAGACTCTCGATATGTTTTAAGCGAGGAAGCAGACCCGCGCCATTGGCAATTTGGATTGCCAGACCCGGACGAGCATTGAGCTCCAATACCATTGGGCCTTCATCTTTATCCAGCACCATGTCTGTACCCATATAGCCTAACCCAGTCATTTCCCATGCACTGGAAGCCAGTTCCAGCAGGCGTTGCCAATGGGGAACCTGTAGCGTTGAAAGGTCTTTTCCTGTATCTGGATGATGAGTGACAGGCTGGTCGAATTGCACAGCGCGAATCGCTTTACCCGTGGCAATATCAATGCCTACTCCCACCGCACCTTGGTGAAGGTTCGCTTTACCATCAGAAGCGGCCGTTGAACAACGCATCATCGCCATAACAGGGTAGCCTTTGAACACGATGATACGGACATCTGGCACACCTTCGTAGCTAAAGCCATCGAAGCAATCATCAAACTTAATAAGGTTCTCAACAACAGCCACATCGTTTTTCCCACCCAAAGAAAACAGGCCGGCAAGTGCGTTACTGATATGACGTTCGACTTCTTCTTTGCCTATGGTTGCGCCCGAAGGTTTGGTGTATACCCCATTTTTGTGAGAGGTGATAACCAAGATACCCTTGCCACCACTGCCTTGAGCTGGCTTTATCACAAAGCCAGGCCAGTCAATGACCATATCGTGGATAGTTTTAACTTCAGCTTGGTTATGAATAACACCGATTAGGGCAGGAACGGTTGCCCCTGCAGCTTGTGCGATGATTTTTGTTTTCAGCTTGTCATCAACCAACGGGTATTTAGAACGATCATTGTAACGACCAATATAGCTGTGGTTACGTTTGTTCATTCCCATAATGCCTTTATGGCGAAGTTTTGCTGGCGTAGTATAACGTTCGAACATCGTTTAATCCTCCGCTAGCGGTTTGAAACGACGAAGCTCTGTCAAGCGGTAGCCAGTGTAAGTACCGAGTAGGAGAATCCCTGCCAGTACGATTAACTGCAGACCGATAAAATTAAACGTCAGGTGCTGGATGTACGAGTTGGTCATTGCCAGATAAACCAACACTGCTGTTAGTAGCGAGCCGCCACCTTGAAGCGCCACTTCTTTTGCACCTTCTTCTTCCCATAGAATCGACATACGTTCGATGGTCCATGACAAGATGATCATCGGGAAGAAGGTGATTGTCAGGCCTTCCGTCAGACCGATCTTGAATGCAACAACGGTAAATACCGAGATAATCATAATTACAGTGATAATTACCGCGGATATCCTCGCAATCAGTAGTAAGTTAAGTCGCGATAGATAGCTTCTGATAATCAATCCGGTACCGACAATAAGCAAGAAGCCGATAATACCCGTGACGAGTTGTGTTTGTACGAAAGCTACCGCAATCAGGACTGGCATGAAGGTACCTGACGTTTTAAGACCGATGATCACACGCAGGAACACAACAATCAGTGCACCAATTGGGATCAGCATGATGGTCTTAAACATAGCTTGCTCTTCAAGTGGCAAACTATGAATAGAAATATTCATCAGACCATCCGCTTCTATTTTATTGTTGGTTGCTTGCTGAGGCGTCATCTCTTGTTTGATCATCGAGAAATGAACCTGGCTATTTTTACCACCGACCAAATCTAGCAGCGATACGTTAGATTCATCCCATACCAGAAGGTTAGGCTGCACCGCTTGTCGTTCAGAATTCGGTGAGAACAGAACCCAATCTTTACCCGACCAAACTTGTACCATGGGCTGAATCGCTTGACGTCGACGTCCGTCTTCAAGTTCGATAACACCTACGATTTTGCTTTGTACATTAGCTGTCAGGAGAATGTTGTGTAATGCATCGGTGCGATCAAAGTCGTTCAATAACAGCGCAGAGTTTTGGCTGTCTGGATCGTTTAATGCCTTGATCAGTTCTCGTGCAAAGGTCTCGTTATCCGCTGAACGACTCATTGCGTGCTCGATCAATGCGTTTGCCGCAGCTTGTTGTGGAGCAGACAGTGTCGGAGGCGTGATTTCATCAGTTGGTGGGGTAGGCGTTACCTGTGCGTGAGGGTCCACCAGGAATTGTGCTTTGTAGTAGATGGTTTGCGGTCCGCGAGCTTGGCGGATTGACCACTCTGCGCGACGTCCAGAGTCTGTATTGATGTAAGAGACGCCGTAACCTGAAGAAGAAGCGGATTCGCCGATAAGAGTGTAGCCGCTTTGAGTATGGGGAGCTGCCAGTGAAGCTTTGACTTCATTACCGTTCGCACTAAATTCAATACGAGCTTCTACATCCCATACCTGACGTGTCTCACCTGGTGTCCATGACACGCCATAATTTTGGTGTCGAAAAACACTCAAAGCAATGCCCGCAACCACTAACAAGATGACTGAAAGGTAAAACGGTATTTTTGACGTCATAATCTACCTTATTATTTTTAATTTTCTTCTGTTTGGATATATGTACGGCTAACATCAACTAACGCGATGTCGCGCATAAATTCTCTACCTAGTAAAATAGGATGGTTCATGTGGGAACGATCTGCCAACGTAAATTGCGCTTTTTCATGGATTTTCCCAACTTTGACCCAAAGCTCAACGACTGCACGACGATCAAGTTCTTCATTCGCTGTTTGACGAATTTTCACGTAACGTAGTACCGGAGCTTCAATCCATATATTTTTCTCTTCTTCGGACTTGGTGTTGTCCGCAAGGTGGAAGCGAACCCAGTCCTTACCGTTTCGCTCAAACTCTTTGATGTCGATGGCATTTAAAGAAGAGGTGGCTGCGCCAGTATCGACACGGGCATCAAAGCTTTGTTTGATGGAATCGATAGTGACTTTCTCAATTGAGCCCAGAACGATGTCATGAGTGGGTGTAGGTTCAACAGGAGGTGGCGCCTGAACAATAATAGGCTCTTTTGGTTTTTGCACTTCGGCCATCACTTCATCACGAAAAATGAGCAGTTCACCCTTTAGTTTATCGACCTGGCCTTCAAGGTTATCAATATGGTTTGATTGATTATTAAGCTGCTGTTCCAGAGTGGCGATTCGATTATTGACATTCGCTTCTGATGAGTGGATAGCAGCTAACGTTTCTTGGTGGTACTGTTCGCCTTTGGTAAGTGTACATCCAGATAACAAGACGATAGCCACAACCGGAGTCAATCGTAATAACATTGAAGACCTTGGAATGGATTAAGTTGTTTGATTTTTTAAGAGTTTAGCTTAGATCGACAAACCCTCACAAGTAAGAATCTTTCTCTATCTCTTATAGAGTGAGGAATAGTGACGAAAAGCTTAGAATCAAGGATGCGAAGCACACGCACCCTTGATGAGAACAGAAGAAAGGGTAATGTCTTAAGAGAGGCAGTAAGTTAAGACAATGTCAGAAATCTCAGTTAATTAAGGTTTGCGAGCAACGAGTACGGCACGGCGTGGTGCTGGATAACCTTCAACGGTTTTACTTGGGTCGTTCGGGTCTAAATAGTCAGGCAATGAATTGTGCGTCATCCAATCTGTTGAGCGCTGCTCACCGACTGAAGTGACGTTCTCATCAACGATACGGACATCTTCAAATCCAACCAATTCCAGCCACACTTTTAGTGCCTTCGCTGATGGGAAGAAATACACGTTACGCATCTGAGCATAGCGAGATGTCGGCACCAGTACGGCATTTTCATCGCCTTCGATCACCAAAGTTTCTAACAAAAGCTCACCACCCGAAACCAACTGGTCTTTCAGTTGAATCAGGTGATCCAGCGGAGAACGACGGTGATACAGTACTCCCATGCTGAATACCGTATCGAACGCTTCTAGTTTTGGAAGCTGTTCAATACCCAATGGCAATAGGTGCGCACGTTGGTCGCCACCCATCAGTTTACGAATGGCTTCAAACTGAATCAGGAACAGGTGAGAAGGATCTATACCGACACAAAGACGCGCCCCTTCACCTAACATACGCCACATGTGGTAGCCATTACCGCAGCCAACATCTAGCACACTGCGGTTTTTTAATGGTGAAATATGCGGAAGTACGCGATCCCACTTCCAGTCACTTCGCCACTCGGTATCAATGTGAATACCGTGAACCGTATATGGACCTTTTCGCCAAGGATGGAAAGTGCGCAGCAAGTTCTCTAACTTTTTCAGCTCACCTTCATGGAATGGAGTGTCATTGCTGATGGTGACAGAGTTCTTAATATCTACCTGATTCGGAGACCCTTCCGGAATTTTATTCAGTGCTTTCAACCAGCGACCAAAGTCACCGTGCTCTGCATTTTGCCAGTCCGTTAGCTGTTGTGGTAACACGTTGAGCCACGGTTGTAGACGGGTGTCTTGGGCAATTAATTGATAGAAATTTGCAAAGTTAAACATAATTAGTTAATCACTGAATAGTTAGTTAATCGCTGAGTTGATGGTGTAAAAGTAAAATTTATCTGAGCTCGAATGGCTGCTGAATCGCAAACCTTATTTGATTGCGAACATAGAGCCAAAGTTGAAGCACTGGAACCAGACGTCGTAGCTCGAGAAACCAATTTTTGCGAAGCGCTCTTTATGGTCTTTCTTGGAATCTGGGCGCATCACATTTTCAATGGCACTGCGTTTCTGACTGATTTCAAGCTCGCTGTAGCCATTCGCTCTTTTGAAGTCGTGGTGGAGGTCAATCAGTAGCTCGTTAGACACTTCATCTTCAAACACGAATTTTTCTGAAAGAATCAGGATGCCACCCGGACGCAGGCCTGCGTAGATCTTCTCTAATAACGCGTAACGATCTTCAGGAGAAAGGAACTGCAAGGTGAAGTTCAGTACGACAACGGATGCGTTGTTAATTTCGATATCACGAATGTCCGCTTCAACAACATCCACAGGCGTATCGCTGCGATAAGCATTTACATGCAACTTACAGCGTTCAACCATCGCTGGTGAGTTATCGACAGCAATAATTTTGCAGCCTTCATACTTGATATGGCGGCGCATCGACAGCGTAGCCGCACCCAAAGAACAGCCGAGGTCATAAATATTGGTATGAGGCTTAACAAAGCGTTCGGCCAGCATGCCAATCGCAGAAATGATATTGCTGTAACCCGGCACTGAACGCTGAATCATGTCAGGAAAAACTTCCGCTACGCGTTCATCAAACGTGAAATCCCCAATTTTATCGATTGGAGCCGAAAAAATAGTATCTGGATTGCTCTTAGGGTTCATAACCAAATCTCTGCATACAAGCTGACTCAAAACGTCAGGCATCAAAAAAGGCGCGTATTTTATGAGAAATTAGCGCTTCTGTCATGCATTGCTTTATATTGCATCAGAACATCTGCAACTGGGCGTTGCCATCATTGGCAGGGAAGGAAGCCAAACCCGGGAGTGGAACACGCTTTTGCAAGTTCTTGTACAGGTTTGCTGCCAGTTCCGGCGCAATAATATTGTCAGCAGTATGGATCATCACATAAGGCTGTTTACCTTCTGCAATCCATTGTGGCAGTTTACTCAGCCAAGGCGTAAAAAAGTCATAGTTTTGCTGCTCTTCTGGATGCCCAATAAAACGGACCATAGGATGAGAGGCGGTGGCAATGGCGTGTACCGGGACTTTCGGCTTTTTCATTTGCGCATCGATGATCGCTTCATTATCCGGTTTGGCGGCGCTCGTCTTAGCTGAGAACAGGGGTCGGCTGTCCATAATGATCCGGTCGATACTATTTTCAATTAACCACTGGTTTAGCGCTCGCTCTTCTTCTCCTTTTGAGAAAAAAGCCATATGGCGTACTTCCACACCAAGTGGGAAATTTGGCGGAAAGCTGGCACAAAACTTCTTCAAACGTTCAAGGTATTCTGGGCCAAAAGCGGCAGGTAACTGAATGGTCCATAGGCCTACTCGTTCATGAAGAGGCTCCATGACCTTCATAAAATCACGCAGTTGCTCGTCACAGCCTCTTAGCATTTGCTCATGAGTGATGGCTTTAGGTAGCTTAAAGGTAAACTTAAAATTATCGTGTGTCGCTGCTTTCCAGTTTTGCACCGTATTGAGCGAAGGCGTCGCATAAAAAGTGGTGTTGCCTTCTACGGTATGGAACACCTGAGCGTACTTCTCTAAACGCTCTGCTGGCTTTGTGCCACTACCATAAAAGCTTTGTTGCCACGGGTTATGTGACCACATCGTTAATCCAAGTCGAAGGGGTAACTTATCCATTATTCTTCTTTACATTTATTCCTGCGTTCACTTTACGAGAGTTTTGCTGAAATAGGTAATTTCAAGTTATAATCAGCGCCAATTTTTCGCTTTGGTGCGCTTTTGCACAGTTGTTGTACTAAAAAGCACCAAGGAATGATAAAACACACTTAATTGTACGTTGAGTAGTCGATTTTAATAGACTTTCAGCGTATAACGGAATCTTTACTCTGCTTAGCAATGAAGCTGACAGAGCGTAGTCAATAATTTTTGAGAGATTGGGAATTTCATTATGCGTACCCATTACTGTGGTCACCTGAACAAGTCCCTTGCAGGACAAACTGTAGAACTTTGCGGCTGGGTTAACCGTCGCCGTGATTTAGGCGGTCTTATTTTTATCGATATGCGAGATCGTGAAGGCATCGTTCAGGTAGTTGTAGATCCAGATATGGCAGATGCGTATGAAGTGGCTAACACACTTCGTAATGAATTCTGTATCAAGCTAACTGGTGAAGTTCGCGCTCGTCCAGAAAGCCAAATCAACAAAGACATGGCGACTGGTGAAGTTGAGATCCTTGCAAAAGGTCTTGAGATCATCAACCGTTCTGACGTTCTGCCTCTAGACTTCAACCAAAAGAACACGGAAGAGCAACGTCTGAAGTACCGTTACCTTGACCTACGTCGTCCAGAAATGAGCGACCGCATCAAGCTACGTGCTAAAGCGTCTAGCTTCGTTCGTCGCTTCTTAGACAATAACGGCTTCCTGGACATCGAAACGCCAGTACTAACGAAAGCGACGCCAGAAGGTGCACGTGACTACCTGGTACCAAGCCGTGTACACAAAGGCAGCTTCTACGCACTACCTCAGTCTCCGCAGCTATTCAAACAGCTGCTGATGATGTCTGGTTTTGACCGTTACTACCAAATCGTTAAGTGTTTCCGTGACGAAGACTTACGTGCTGACCGTCAGCCTGAATTCACTCAGATCGATATCGAAACGTCATTCATGACGGCTGATCAAGTACGTGAAGTAACTGAGAACATGGTTCGCGATATGTGGCAAGAGCTACTAAGCGTAGACCTAGGCCAGTTCCCAGTAATGCCATTTAGCGAAGCAATCCGTCGTTTCGGTTCAGACAAGCCAGACCTACGTAACCCACTAGAGCTAGTCGATGTTGCTGACCTGGTAAAAGACGTAGACTTTAAAGTTTTCTCTGGTCCGGCAAACGATGAGAAAGGCCGTGTTGCAGTTATCCGTGTACCAGGTGGCGCATCTCTGACTCGTAAGCAAATCGATGCGTACGCTGAGTTCGTAGGTATCTACGGTGCGAAAGGTCTGGCTTGGATGAAGGTTAACGACCGTGCTGCAGGCGTGGAAGGTATCCAGTCTCCTGTTGCTAAGTTCCTGAACGAAGACGTGATCAACGGCATCCTTGACCGTACACAAGCTGAATCTGGCGATATCATCCTATTTGGTGCTGATAAAGCGGGTATTGTTGCAGAAGCACTAGGCGCACTGCGTCTGAAGCTAGGTAAAGACCTAGAGCTAACGGACGAATCTGCATGGGCTCCTCTGTGGGTTGTTGACTTCCCAATGTTCGAAGAAGATGACGAAGGCAACCTGCACGCAATGCATCACCCATTCACGGCACCTCTTGGTGTGAATGCTGAAGAGCTAAAAGTGAACCCAGCAGCAGCTAACTCTAACGCTTACGATATGGTTCTAAACGGCTACGAAGTAGGTGGCGGTTCTGTTCGTATCCACAACGCAGATATGCAAGCAGCAGTATTCGATATCCTAGGTATCGATGCAGACGAGCAACGACTAAAATTCGGCTTCCTATTGGACGCTTTGAAATTCGGTACGCCTCCACACGCTGGTCTTGCGTTCGGTCTTGACCGTCTGGTTATGCTGCTATGTGGTACAGAGAATATCCGTGATGTTATCGCGTTCCCTAAAACAACAGCAGCAGCGTGTCTACTGACTGATGCACCAAGCCTTGCAAACCCAGCTGCTCTAGAAGAGCTGGCGATTGCAGTGACTGCGGCGAAACAAAAAGACGCTGAATAAGCGCACAACAATTGAAGAAAACTCCCGCACATGCGGGAGTTTTTGTTTTAATGAAATATATTCTAATAAGTTTAATGAGCTGTTGATTAGGAAACTTAATGTCAATTATTTTGGGCATTGACCCAGGCTCTCGTATTACTGGTTACGGTGTCATTCGCCAACAAGGTCGCCATTTACAATATCTTGGTAGTGGCTGTATCCGAACTTCAGAAAAAGAGCTGCCGGGGCGACTCAGACAAATTTATGCAGGTGTCACTGAAATCATTACTCAGTTTCAGCCAGACGTATTCGCAATAGAACAAGTTTTTATGGCGAAGAATGCCGATTCCGCGCTGAAACTCGGTCAGGCACGCGGCAGTGCTATCGTGGCTGCTGTGAACGCGGACTTACCGGTTTATGAATACGCTGCACGTCTTATTAAGCAGGCGGTCGTTGGGACTGGCGGTGCAGATAAAACTCAGGTTCAGCATATGGTTCAACATATGTTAAAGCTGCCAGCAAAACCGCAAGCCGATGCGGCAGATGCATTGGGTGTGGCAATTTGTCATGCCAATACCAACAAAACTCTAGTCGCTTTGGCCGGAAAGGCGACCAGCGCACGAAAAGGGCGCTACCGCTAAAATTAACTGGATGTCTATCCAGTTCTTTATTATCCTGTCGCAAATTCATTTCCAAAGAGTATTTATCGTGATTGGACGTCTTCGCGGCATCTTGCTTGAAAAGCAACCACCTGAAGTTTTAATAGAAGTTAATGGCATTGGCTATGAAGTTCAGATGCCAATGAGCTGTTTTTACGAGCTGCCAAACCTCGGCGAAGAAGCCATCATTTATACTCATTTTGTTGTCCGCGAAGATGCTCAACTGCTTTATGGTTTTAACACCGTAAAAGAGCGTGCGCTGTTCCGTGAAGTGATCAAAGCGAACGGTGTCGGCCCTAAATTGGGTTTGGGCATTCTCTCTGGCATGACAGCAAGTCAGTTTGTCACTTGTGTAGAGCGCGAAGATGTTTCTACTCTCGTTAAGTTACCGGGCGTTGGTAAAAAAACTGCGGAACGCTTGGTTGTGGAAATGAAAGACCGTTTGAAAGGGTGGGGTGCTGGCGACCTATTTACTCCATTTACAGATGCAGCGCCGGTAGATTCAGGTTCTGCTGCTTCTAGTAACGCAGAAGAAGAAGCAATCAGTGCGCTACTTGCTCTGGGTTACAAGCCTACGCAAGCCTCCAAAGTGGTTTCTCAAATTGCTAAACCGGATATGAGCAGTGAGCAACTGATCCGTGAAGCTCTAAAATCAATGGTATAACGCTTAACCCAAGGTAACTATTTTCTCAAGGTAACAACATGATTGAAGCCGATCGCCTAATCGCTCCAGAAAATCCGGCGTTTCGTGACGAAGAGGTCATTGACCGAGCAATTCGTCCTAAAAAGCTGGAAGATTACCAAGGTCAGGATCACGTGCGTGATCAGATGGAAATCTTCATTAAAGCTGCGCAGTTACGTAATGAAGCGCTAGATCACCTCCTTATCTTTGGACCGCCAGGCTTGGGTAAAACCACGCTCGCCAACATCGTTGCTAACGAAATGGAAGTGAATATTCGCACCACCTCTGGCCCGGTGCTGGAAAAAGCGGGTGACTTAGCGGCGCTACTGACAAATCTGGAAGAAAACGACGTTCTCTTTATCGATGAGATTCACCGTTTAAGCCCAATGGTGGAAGAAGTGCTTTATCCAGCGATGGAAGATTACCAACTGGATATCATGATTGGTGAAGGCCCTGCCGCTCGTTCAATTAAAATCGATTTGCCGCCGTTTACATTGATTGGTGCGACAACACGTGCAGGTTCCTTGACGTCACCGTTGCGTGACCGTTTTGGTATTACGCAGCGTCTTGAGTTTTATAAAGTGAAAGACTTGCAGGACATCGTCCAGCGTAGTGCGAATTGTTTAGGCCTCTCTATGGAGCCTGAAGGTGCGTTAGAAATTGCACGTCGTGCTCGTGGTACTCCGCGTATAGCAAACCGTTTACTGCGTCGTGTGCGTGATTACGCTGAAGTGAAAGGCAATGGCCATATCTGTGCTGAAGTCGCAGATAAGGCTCTTAACATGCTTGATGTTGATGCACAGGGCTTCGACTACATGGACCGTAAGCTTCTTCTGGCAATTATGGAGAAGTTTGGAGGTGGTCCGGTTGGTTTAGACAATATGGCCGCGGCGATTGGTGAAGAAAAAGACACCATTGAAGATGTGCTAGAGCCTTACCTCATTCAGCAGGGGTATTTACAGCGTACCCCGCGCGGTCGAATTGCAACAGATCGTGCTTATCTCCACTTTGGTATTGAAAAGTAGAAAGCAAAAGAAGCTTTAATGCTGCTCGCTTAACAGCGAGTAGCATCTTCAACTCATCCCCGTCATTCTGGACCGCGAGGTTCGAGCGTGATTCAGAATCTACTCACCGGGCACTTTGCTGCCATATTCGTACCTTATACCTCTCAGTACTTTTGTCGTAGATTCCTAGTCTCGCTTAGGCTCTCTGGAATGACGGCGTTGGGTAAAAAACAGATCACACTCATTCTGTAAGTATCTTTAGGCGAATAACATTAGGGCAAAAACGCGAAGCATTTTTATTGTGTGATCTAAATCTCATTTATTTAATTTCTTCAATTTCTTTTTAGTTAATAGAAATGCGCTATTTGTTGCATCAATGTTTGCCTGTGGCCCGATAAATTCGTCTGCGATTACCCAGTATTAACATTTACGTCAGCTATTGTTTGATTTGCGTCAAGGTGATGGATTTTTGTCCAGGTTCTGTGCATAAATATTGATGTGTATCAAAGCGCATTCTGGCTATAAATCTTTTGAAACAACGTGTTTTTACAAGTAATATTAGCCGCAGCTATATTAGCTGATGCTTAACAATTAACTAACCAACGAAGTACATTTTCGCAACAAAAAGTTGTGACAATTCAACATATTTCATGTGTGAATAACACATGATTATGGATTGCAATATGTAGAGAGTGTCATTCAGCCGACACATAGGAGTTATCATGATTGACGTAGTTGATCTATCGCGGTTGCAGTTTGCACTGACAGCGATGTATCACTTCCTATTCGTACCACTGACCCTTGGTATGGCCTTCTTACTGGCCATTATGGAGTCGTTGTACGTAATGACGAACAAGCAGATCTATAAGGACATGACCAAGTTCTGGGGTAAGCTGTTTGGTATTAACTTTGCACTTGGTGTGGCAACCGGCCTTACCATGGAATTCCAGTTTGGTACGAACTGGTCGTATTACTC
Organism: Vibrio sp. YIC-376; assembly: GCF_052353105.1. NCBI lineage: Bacteria > Pseudomonadati > Pseudomonadota > Gammaproteobacteria > Vibrionales > Vibrionaceae > Vibrio > Vibrio sp. YIC-376. The sequence goes on along the minus strand of NZ_JBBWFK010000011.1, from coordinate 4,453 downwards.
CCACTATGTCGGTGACATCTTTGGTGCACCACTAGCGATAGAAGCACTTGTCGCGTTCTTCCTGGAGTCAACTTTTGTTGGTCTATTCTTCTTCGGGTGGGATCGTCTATCTAAACGCCAACACTTAGCAGTAACCTGGTTGGTGGCTTTGGGTTCAAACTTCTCAGCACTGTGGATTCTGATTGCCAACGGTTGGATGCAAAACCCTGTGGGTGCAGAGTTCAACTTTGAAACCATGCGAATGGAAATGGTGAGCTTCGCTGAAGTTGTATTTAACCCAGTAGCTCAGGTTAAATTCGTTCACACAGTAGCTTCTGGCTACACTTGTGGCGCAATGTTTGTTCTAGGCATCAGTTCATACTACCTATTGAAAGGTCGTGATGTTGCGTTCGCTCGTCGTTCATTTGCTATTGCTGCTTCTTTCGGTATGGCGGCAATCCTTTCTACTATCGTTCTTGGTGACGAATCAGGCTATGAGCTTGGTGAAGTTCAAAAGGTGAAACTGGCAGCAGTAGAAGCGGAATGGCACACAGAGCCTGCCCCAGCTGCATTTACTCTTTTTGGTATTCCTAACCAGGATGACATGCATACTGACTATGCGATTAAGATCCCTTACGTGATGGGTATTATTGCAACTCGCTCTATCGATAAGGAAGTAACGGGTTTACGTGATCTGCACGAACAACACTTAGAACGTATCCGTACCGGTATGTACGCGTACGAGCTTCTAGAGAAGCTTCGTGCGGGTGATAAATCTGAAGAGAATATGGCAGCGTTCGATGAAGTGAAAGGTGACCTTGGTTACGGTCTACTTCTAAAACGCTACACAGACAACGTTGTTGATGCAACAGAAGAACAGATTCAAGCTGCAGCAGATGACTCTATCCCAACGGTTTGGCCTCTATTCTTGTCATTCCGTATCATGGTTGCTTGTGGCTTCATCATGCTATTGGTCTTTGGCTTGTCTTTCATCCAAACATGTCGTCAGAAAATTACTCAAAAACGATGGTTGCTTAAAGCGGCGCTATTCAGCATTCCACTTCCTTGGATCGCTATCGAAGCAGGTTGGTTTGTAGCGGAATTTGGTCGCCAGCCATGGGCGGTGGGTGAAATCCTACCAGTACATGTAGCAGCTTCAGCTCTAAGCGCTGGCGAAATCTTAACTTCACTATTCGCAATTCTGGCGCTTTACTCTGCATTCCTGATTGCAGAAGTTTACCTGATGGTGAAATTCGCTCGTAAGGGTCCAAGTAGCCTGAAAACTGGCCGCTACCACTTTGAGCAAAACGCTGACTCTGTTGCAGACAAAGTTAGTCGCCAAGTAGAAGCGTAAGACAAGGAGATAACAAGATGTTTGATTACGAAATCTTGCGATTCATCTGGTGGGTACTGATCGGTGTTCTACTAGTTGGTTTTGCAGTGACAGATGGATTCGATATGGGTGTAGGCGCGCTTGTACCTATTATCGGTAAAAGCGACACACAACGTCGTGTAATGATTAACTCAATTGCCCCTCACTGGGATGGTAACCAAGTTTGGCTTATCACTGCTGGTGGTGCATTGTTCGCGGCATGGCCTTTAGTTTACGCAACTTCATTCTCTGGGTTCTACCTGGCGATGATTCTGACGCTTGCTGCTCTATGGCTGCGTCCACTAGGTCTGGATTACCGTTCAAAGATTGAAGATCCAAAATGGCGCAAAAATTGGGACATTTGTATCTCAATCAGTGGCTTTGTTCCGCCAATTATCTTTGGTGTAGCGTTTGGTAACCTTCTGCAAGGTGTGCCATTCCAGTTAAGCGATTTCCTTATGCCAACGTACCATGGTTCATTCTTTGGTCTGCTAAACCCATTTGCTCTGCTATGTGGTCTGGTAAGCCTGTTTATGATCCTTATGCAAGGTTCAAGCTGGCTACAGATGAAAACCACAGGTGAAGTACATACTCGTGCGCGTAACATCGCACAGTTAACTGGTCTGTTAACCGTGGTTACTTTTGTAGTTGCTGGTTTCTGGGTTCAGAACATCGAAGGCTATGTCATTGTCGGTGGCATTGACACTAATGCGGCTTCTAACCCTCTAAACAAAGAGGTGATTCGTGAAGCAGGTGCGTGGATGAAGAACTTTGAAAACTACCCACTGCTATGGGCTGCGCCAGTACTAGGTGTTGCGATGCCGCTTCTTACTGTATTGGCTTCACGCCTTGAAAAGTGTGCGACTTCATTCATCACTTCAAGTCTTGGTGTCGCAGGTATTATCTTTACTGCTGGCTTTGCGATGTTCCCATTCATCATGCCATCAGACCTAATGCCTAACCACAGCTTGACGATGTGGGATGCGACTTCATCTGAACTGACTCTGAACCTAATGACAGGTGTGGCATTTGTTATGGTTCCAATCATCCTTGGTTACACGTCTTGGACCTACTACAAGATGTTCGGTCGCTTGGATGATAAGTACATTGAAGACAACAAAAACTCACTTTACTAAGGAGCTATTACTATGTGGTATTTCGCATGGATTCTAGGTGTACTACTTGCGTGTGCATTCGGTATCATTAATGCTCTTTGGTTAGAGCACACAGAAATGATGGATAAAGACAGTGAGTGATCTCGCTGATAAGGTAGCGAAGTTACACGAACCAACCGATAAGACTCTGTTGAGAGTCTTATCTCTCATCCTCGGCTTTATGCATGTAGGATTGGTGATGTGGGATCCGGAAGCGTATCACCAAGCTATTGGTGGTTTTAACGCAGTGATCGCGCCAGCACTTATTTGGGCAGTATGCTCGAGTATGGTCTTTGGCGTTGGATTCAAACCGAGAAGCTGGTACTGGCAACTGTTGTTCAGCCCATACTTCTCTCTCGCTATCTTGCTTTACTTAACCGCTCGTTATTTCATGTAGCTTGAAATAACTTGAAATGAAGTCGGTTATTAAATCATCGAGTAAAAGCCAGGCAAGTTGCCCTGTCTTTTATACAGAAGTCCCTCACATGATGTGAGGGATTTTTTTGAACTAAATTCTTACTTCACGATCAGATCTTTAACGGACTTAGTTGAGGATTCCTGAGATGATAAAAAGCAATAATGATTGGGCTGAAGAACAATTTGGGCATGCTAAACTGGGAGACCCAAGAAGAACGGCTAGACTCGTAAAAATGGCTTCAGACTTAGCGCAACATCCAGGTAAATCGGTAGTAAAATCATCCCCCTCACCAGCAAGCATGGAAGGAGCTTATCGATTTATTCGCAACGATAATGTTTCGTCAGGCGATATTGCCGAAGCCGGTTTTAATGCAACAGCTAATCAAGTTCACCATTACCCCCTCCTTCTCGCTATAGAAGATACAACCACCTTAAGCTACAAGCATCGCTCTATTCGAGCTGATTTAGGGCATGTGAACCAAGGTAACCGTTATCGTGGTCTGCTTGCTCATAGTATTTTGTTGTTTGCTCCTGAAACTCTTGACGTTGTTGGTCTGATTGAACAACAGAGATGGACGAGAGACATCAAGACTCGCGGTATCCGTTCCCAGCACCTCAAGCGACCTTATGAAGAAAAAGAAGGTTATAAGTGGGAAAGAGCTTCTCGTAATATGGCAGCTCGTTTAGGAGATGCCATGACCAACGTGATATCGGTTTGCGATCGTGAAGCTGACATCTACGACTATCTCATTTATAAAATGGCAAACCAGCAACGTTTTGTTGTGCGGTCAATGATGAGTCGCCACATAGAAGAAGGGCCAGATAAGCTTTATCAATTTGCCTCTGAACTTAAAAGTGTTAAACAACGACAAATCCAGATAGCTCAAAGAGGTGGTCGTAAATCTCGTGAAGTCATACTGGATGTGAAATATGCGGCGGTGACATTGACGCCCCCCTCGAATAAAACAGGTGAATCTATTTCCCTGAATTATGTGGGTTGCTCTGAGGCCGGAGATGAAGACAAGAAACTGAACTGGCACATTCTGACGAATGAACCCGTAAACAGTGCGGAAGAGGCGTTAAAAATCATCTCCTACTACGAGAAGCGTTGGCTCATTGAGGAATATCACAAGGTCTGGAAAAGTGAAGGGACCGGAGTTGAAGAGCTTCGAGTACAGAGTAAAGATAACTTAGATAGATTAGCGACCATTTATGCTTTTTTAGCCGTAAGGATCTTCCAGTTGAAATTTGCCAATGAGCAAGTTGAAGATATTAGTTGTGAAAAAATCTTGTCCCCAAGAGCCTGGAAGTTACTTTGGGTGAAAAGAATAAAGACGCGACTTCCAGAGGAAATACCAACTGCAAAATGGGCTTATGAACATCTCGCACGACTTGGCGGTTGGAAAGACAGTAAAAGAAATGGAAGAGCGTCAGTTAAAACGCTCTGGGAAGGATGGCTAAAACTACAAGCCATCCTTGAAGGCTACGAACTCGCTCTGTCTCTTGAACAGGACTTGTGATCAAGAGACAG